>NZ_BAAFSK010000001.1:0-790672 GCF_054767315.1 Aurantivibrio infirmus | reverse complement strand
GGAAAAAATAGTTTTTATTTGGGTATTTTGAATAATCGAATCTTGGGGCACAACGGCTAGGTAATGTCGCCTAAATCATGTCCAGCAAGTGATAGCTTTTCTTGCCTAACTTAATCACAAAAAACCTGTTAAAGAAGGCCTTTTGAAGATCAAAACAGCTTTCAAGATCAGCATTATCTTGAGTACTCTTGGCATCACCATTAACCAATACCGAACTCGCAGCCAAAGCGTCTTTTACTTGTTTCCCAGACTTCGCCACCCCCAACTCAACCAAAAGCTGCGTTAGCATCTTACCGCTTAAGTCCGCCCTACCGAGTTTCGAAGCGGGTAGACCATCTAATTGAAGCTGCTCAAAATCATTTTCCGTCAAAGAATCTAAGGTGCTACTAAACAAGGCCTCTGTGATTCTCTGCGCAGCTAAAAGGCCCGCCTCGCCATGGACAAGCTTGGTGACCTCTGTTGCCAGGATATGTTGAGCCATTGGTTTAACGCCCGATTCGCGATCAGAACGCTCCACCTCATCTATTTCAGCGGGAGACAAAAAAGTAAAAAACTTCAAAAAACGATACACATCAGCATCGGGAGTGCTTAACCAAAACTGGTAGAACGCATAAGGAGAGGTTTTAGCGGGGTCTAGCCAAATGGTGCCACTTTCTGTTTTGCCAAATTTGGTCCCATCCGACTTCGTCACTAAAGGCAGAGTCAGTCCGTGCGCCACACCTCCATGCATGCGCCGAACCAAATCAACACCACCCGTAATATTGCCCCACTGATCGGAGCCACCAATTTGAACGGTACAATTATTTCGCTTATAGAGTTCAGCAAAATCGTATGATTGCAAAATCATATACGTGAATTCAGTAAAAGAAATACCCTCACCTTCACGATTAATCCGCTGTTTAACCGACTCTTTCTGAATCATATTATTGACGGAAAAGTGCTTACCCACATCCCGCAAAAAATCCAACGTATTTAAGTCCTGCATCCAATCAAGATTATTGGCCACCTCAGCGGAACAATTACCTGCATCAAAATCGAGAAAAACTGAGACCTGCTTCTTGAGGCACTCAACCCAATTCGCCACGATATCTGATGAATTCAATGAGCGCTCTTCGGTTTTCCCGCTGGGATCACCAATCAGACCCGTAGCACCGCCCACCAAAGCAATAGGCTTATGACCCGCCAACTGAAACCGACGTAGAGTCAGCAAAGGCACCAAGCTTCCAATGTGCAAACTGCTAGCAGTGGGGTCAAAACCACAATAAACCGTTCTTGAAGCGCTCTTAAAATACTCGTCCAGCTCACCTACACCCGTCATTTGAGAAACCAAATTACGTGCTTGCAAGTCATCAAGCAAAGAGGGAGTAGCAGCAGACATTTTTTCAATCCTAATTAATGCGTCGTTAATGATTCTGTTCCGAGAACCCATGGGATTCGGGCCATTTTAAGAGGCGCCAACCTTACCGGAAACACGCCCAAAAACAAGGCCCGACTCAAGATAAAGCAGTCACAAATGCGAGACCAATGGCAATATTGTGCGCTCGCTGGGATGATATCCGAATAATTTTCTGATATAACATTAAACTGTTAACCCAAACATTTAGCAGAGCCATGGAACCCACTGAAAAACAACAGAAAAGAAGCCTTGCAAACAAGCTAGCTCACTTCCCAAAAACTCACATGGTGGCGGCTGGTTCATTAACAGCCTGTCTCGGCCTGCTATTCGCGATGTTTCCTTCGGAAGATGTTTCTGCAAAACGGCAAGCTATCCCTGTCGCCCTATCGGTAATGCCCTCCGAACCCCTATTTCCTGACGAAGAAATCTTTGAACCACTGGTAGAAGAGATTGAGTGGAAGACCTTAACCGTTGCTAACGGCGACAGTTTGTCGGTTCTATTCAATAAAGCAGGCTTAAATGATCGTGATGTTTACGAATTTACCAACAGTAACAAAGAAGCAAAGTCGCTGAGAAAAATATTTCCTGGCCATAAGCTCGCTTTCCAAATAGATGACTCGGGAAAGCTTCAGCAGCTGCATCACATTAAAAGCAAATTAAATTCACAGTTATACAAAAGAACTGAAGCGGGTTTTGTATTTCAAGATGCGTCTAAAGAACCCGATATAAAGCTAGCTTATCGCGAAGCAACGATTAACAATTCACTCATTCTCGCCGCACAAGGTGTTGCGATGAAAGACAGCTTAACGATAGAACTCGCCAATATGTTTGGTTGGGATATCGATTTCGCATTGGATATTCGTAAGGGCGATCATTTCAAAATATTATTCGAAGAAAAATTTCTTGACGGCGAAAAACTAGGTCATGGTGAGATTCTTGCGGCTGAATTCACCAATCGCGGGACAACTTACAGTGCCGTTAGATATACCGATGAGAACGGCGACAGTAATTATTTCACCCCCGAAGGTCACAGCATGCGCAAAGAATTTTTACGTGCACCACTGGATTTTCGCCGTATAAGCTCCAGCTTCAACCCTCGCCGTTTACACCCTATTCATAAAACTGTACGCGCACATAATGGAACCGATTATGCCGCAGACAGAGGCACGCCGGTTTGGGCCGCAGGTGACGGTCGCGTCGTCAAAGCAGGATACAATTCCGCAAACGGGAATTACGTTTTTATTGAACACCCCAATGGTGTCACCACAAAATATCTTCACTTGGATAAAAAGAAAGTAAAACGCGGTGACCGCGTCAAGCAGAAACAAACCATTGGCACCGTTGGCTCTACAGGATCCGCAACCGGAAATCACCTGCACTATGAGTTTTTGTGGAACGGCGTGCATCGCAATCCAGCAACCATTGCTAAAAAGCTACCAAAAGCTAAAGCGATTAATAAAAATGAATTAGAAAGATTCAAGCAGCAAATTGCTCCCGTGGTTGCGCAATTAAATCAGCGTCATCAAGCGACTCAGCTAGCCCTTTCTTCATCTTCAACCTCATTAAACTAATTTCAATCCCTTCAAATAGTTTTATTCGGATAATCCAATGCAAGAAAGTGAAGACTTATACATTGGATTAATTTCCGGAACCAGTGTGGATTGTGTCGATGCAGTATTGGTAGATTTCTCCAAACCAGCGCCACAATTAGTTGAATGCATTGGTTATCCTTTTCCCGAAGAATTAAAACAGAACATTCAAAGCTTAATGCTTCCCGGCGACAACGAAATTGATCGCATGGGCGTGGCTGACCAACTTACCGGTCGGCTATTCGCGGATGCTGCCTTACACGTTCTTGCGAAAACAAAATATAAAAATTCTGATATTGCCGCGATCGGTAGTCACGGCCAAACAATTCGTCATAGACCCAAAGGCGAATTGAGTGAGGCGTTCACCGTACAAATTGGCGATCCAAATATTATTGCTGAACAAACAAGCATAACAACAGTGGCGGATTTTCGGCGCAGAGATATGGCGGCTGGCGGACAAGGGGCGCCTTTAGTTCCCGCGTTTCATCATGCTGTTTTTCATTCTGAAAACGTCGCTCGGGTGATTGTTAACATCGGGGGAATCGGCAACATCACATCCATTCCGACCTGCGGTGAAGTCATCGGTTTCGATACCGGCCCCGGCAACGCGTTAATGGATGAATGGATTGCAAAACATAAGAATAGAAATTTCGACGAGAATGGTGATTGGGCAAGTACGGGCTCTATCGACAAGAGCTTGCTCAAAAATTTATTGAGCCACCCTTATTTTTTTCAAGCTACACCGAAAAGTACAGGCAGAGAAATGTTTACTCTGCCATGGCTAGAAGAATCTCTCTGTGAATTTGAAAATATAGAAGCACAAGATGTTCAAGCTACACTTTTGGAGTTGACTGCCGTAACGATTTGCAACGACATTAAACTACACACTAAAGAAAACAAATTGGACCAAGGCATAGAAGTTTTTATTTGTGGAGGTGGCGCATTAAACCAAGCATTGTTAAACCGCTTGAGCGAATTGCTTGCACCCTACGACGTACAAACCACATCGACACTCGGTATCGATCCAGAATGGGTAGAGGCGATGGCTTTCGCTTGGCTGGCAAAACAGACACTGGAAAAGAAACCCGGCAACCTCGCCACCGTAACTGGAGCGAAACGGGATTTAATTTTAGGTGGCATCTATTGGTGAGAGATGGTGAGCGTAAATCGTCTTTAGACAGAAAAAGATTCGCCACAACCACAAGTCGTAGAAGCATTGGGGTTGCGCACCACGAATTTAGATCCTTGCAGCCCTTCTTCATAGTCAACTTCTGCGCCGACTAAATAGGGGTAACTCATCGAATCAACTACCGCTTTAATCCCGCCCTTTTCAATAACGAAATCATCTTCTGCCGTGACATCCTCGAACGCAAAGCCGTACTGAAACCCAGAACATCCGCCGCCAGTGACGAATACTCGTAACTTCAGCTCATCATTACCCTCTTCTTCAATCAGAGTGCGAACCTTGTCGATTGCGCTCGAAGTAAGCAATAAAGGTTCTGGAGTGAATGTTTGTGCAGTCATAAACAGTTTGAACTCAACAATGAAGCAGTATCGAAGAAAAACTAGTGCCGCATTATCGCTTTAACCTAGTAAAACAATCAAGTATTTACAGCGACTTAAAACTTTGCGTTGGAAATGGGCCCTAGTGGCCACTTGAAGAGACTTGTTGCTCGGAGTGATGTTCCGAACTTGATTCCTGCAATGATACGACAGGGCTGATTTTTTCGGGCTTGGAATCCCCACCATAAACCAGCTTACCGTTTACCTGGGCACCTCTGACCATTTCGATTAAATGGTAGTTCACATTGCCTTCGACTACGGCTTTTGCTGCTAATTCAACGTGTTTGCTTGAGTGAACATCGCCAATCACTTTGCCATTAATTCTCACCGTAGAAACAATAATCTGGCCCTCTACAATGCCATTTTCGGCGATATCTAGATGCGCTTCCTTACCATCTTTAATGTGTACATTGCCCCGTAAGGTGCCTTCAATATGCAAAGTGCCGGAAAAATAAATATCACCGACGACTTCAGTATTTTTTGCAATTAGAGTTGTACTCGTACTGCCTGGTAAACCCATGGGAAACACCTCAATAAATTATTTTATGGCCCTATAAAGCCGAAGTACTCAGCTTTTCTTGGACAAGCCACCCGAACTTCTTTTCTACCTGAACTGCGTCTCGCCCTGTAGAGCGGGCTATAATTTCGATTCGCTCCGGCTCAAAGCCAATTGGAATCTCTAAGCGTCCCTCAATATTCTGAAAATACTTGAACCCTAAGCGAATCTCGTCTGAGTCGACCTGCGAGGTTAAATCTTTAAGCGCAATATTACGATAAATCGGCCCTTCACGACCAATGACGTTGAACTCAAGAGAACCCTGCAGCAACTGGTGATTGGTTGTTAATTGCTGGACCACTACTTTGAAATCGTACTGCCTCGGTACCGAAGTGGAAATGACATCAACGGAACCTATAGTTAAGCCGCGCTTATTGTCCGTGGGCTCCATCAATCCGCGATAAAACGAAATATCTTCCTGTAGGGCTGATATCTCATCTTTTAACTGAATCACCTCATTGCGAACATCTTCACCAGCGACTTTATCTACTTCAGTGGCCAGAGTTAAATTTGCCACCTGCTGGGATAGCTGCTCGGCTTCCTTTGTTTTGCTTTCGAGCTTAAGCCGCAACGAATCCCGTTCCGCAACCGCCTGAATCTGCAAACTCGAACCACGATGCTCACCCAACAAATAGCTAACGGCCGCCACAACACAGAGTGCTAGAACTATGCTCGCAATGAGCAAAATTCGAAATTGCGGCCGATATGGAACCACTATCAGTCGATGTTGTTTACTGCCTTTTACAACACTCATCTTCTCTCTCTAGACACTCTCTCAATGACTCTTGTTGGATTCTGGCTTCTTACCTCAAAAGCAGCGGAGTTTCACCGCATAACTGCCCTACTTCAAAACTCTAAACAGTTTTAGCTCAATTCGTTCGCCGGATCGACACAGCCTAGCGAGACTGTGGACCAATTCTCACTCATCACCTAATTTGACGGCGAGGGATTGAATGTAAAGGGCGTGATGCATGACCCACTAACTTCTATTTCACCATTAAAACTAGGGTAAGATCGCGATTTGATCAATACCGGTTTTTTCATCAAAACCAAACATAATATTCATACATTGAATTGCCTGACCTGAGGCTCCTTTGGTTAGATTATCAATCACCGACAATACAACAACGGTATCGCGTTGCTGGGGCCTAAACACGGATAAACGGCACATGTTGGAAGATTTCACCGTACGCGTTTGAGGTATTTCACCCGCATCAAGAACATCAACAAAATACTCGTCTTTGTAGTACTGTTCGTAAAGCGCCTGTAAATCTACATCACCATCGAGCAAAGTCGCGAATAGACTCGCTTGTTCGCCACGAATCATTGGCACTAGGTGAGGAACGAAAGTTAGTTGAGGTGCTTTTCCTGCTGGGTCGACGCCAGCCAATATTTGCTCAATTTCAGGCTGATGACGATGACCAGCAACCCCGTATGCTTTGAAGCTGTCACTTAGCTCAGGAAACAAATTATCGACTTTCGCACTTCTACCAGCTCCACTGACACCCGAAGCGGCGCTAGCGATTAGGTGTTGGGCATCAACGATTCCCGCAGAAATCAGCGGCAACAGCCCAAGAATAATGGCAGTGGGGTAGCAACCTGGACAGGCAATTAATCGAGCGTTTTTTATTTGCTCTCGATTCAATTCGGGCAAACCATAAACGGCGGCGGGTATTAACTCTGGGCATGAATGGCTTTGCCCGTACCAGGATTCCCATAAAGCTTGATCTTTAATGCGAAAATCCGCCGAAATATCGATCACTTTAGGGCCAGAACTCAGGTCTCGCCCCAATAATTCTGGCAACATTCCTTGAGCAACCCCGTGTGGCGTCGCGAAAAATACCACATCACAGTCATTGAGAGGGGCGGATTCTGGCTCGACAAAACGTAAATCGTAGTGACCTCGCAGACTTGGATATAGCTCGGCAACACCTTTACCCGATTCACCACGAGAAGTTATACAGATCACCTCAACCTGCGGGTGCTGCGCCAATAAACGCAACAACTCGACTCCGGTATAACCTGTACCACCAACAATCCCTACTTTAATCACTTACTCACCTCAAATTCACAATGACAAACACGCGTTCTCCATCCTTCAAAAAGCAACCCTTCAAACTCGGCAACCTTTGTGGTCAGCGACACTTCACTCGCGCAGAGCAGCGTATAATACGGGCACTGCAAAGAATTCGAAAGCCGAAGCGGGGTATAATTCTCACGCCGAATTTTAAACAGACTATACGATGAAAACGTTAGCGCTCAATATTTAGCGCTCTACTTTAAGATTTATGGTCACGTTATAGCCCAAAAGAACAAACAGATCACTTCCATACATGCCGAATTAATTACCTCCGAGTCGTCAATGCTTAAATCGCTAAACAATTTAAAGAACGGGATTCGGAACAAGGCATCCAGCAAATTCGAAAACTTTCGAGATCGCCTGGCGTATATCGATGCCCTACCTCAATTAACCGCCTTGGGGTTGGTGAGTGGAATTATCGCAGCCTGCATTATTGTACTGTTCCGCCTTTTAATCGATTTCGGCCAGCGTTTTTTTCTCTCCATTGACCAAGACAATTTTGAGCAACTCGACGCCGCTTGGCGATTTGGATTACCGGCAATCGGCGCAATTGTGATTGGTATTTGTTTTCACTTTCTTAATAAAGATGATCGCAATATAAGCGTAAGCCATGTGCTCGATCGTTTGCATAACCATCAAGGGCAATTACCTTTCAAGAATTTTATCGTTCAATTTTTTGGTGGAGCAGCAAGTCTTATCACTGGCCAATCCGTTGGTAGAGAAGGGCCAGCGGTTCATTTGGGCGCCGGTGCCGCGAGCTTATTAGGGCAATGGTTAAAATTACCGAATAACAGCCTGCGTACATTAGTCGGCTGTGGTGTCGCCGCTGCAATTTCTGCTTCTTTTAACACGCCTATTGCGGGCGTTATTTTTGCCATGGAAGTTGTCTTAATGGAATACACCATTGCCGGGTTTATTCCAGTGATATTAGCCTCCGTGTCCGGCGCAATTATCAGCCAAGTTGTATTCCCCGACGCACTCGCCTTTTCGATAAAATCCGTCCAGATGAACAGCTTGTTAGAAATTCCTTTCATGGTTTGTGCGGGTTTCGTTATCGGCTGCGTAGCAGCATCTTTTATTCATCTACAACTTTATGTTGGTCGCTTTCAAAAATATCCTATCATCGCTCGTTTCGCGCTTATTGGCGTAATAACCGGAGGCACTGCGGTATTTGTTCCGAGCATTATGGGGCTTGGCTATGACACTCTCGACGCTGCGATGATTGGAGACCTTTCGATAAGAGTTCTATTAGTATTAATCATCGCAAAATTAGTTGTCACAGGAATTAGCACTGGACTCGGAATGCCCGGCGGAGCAATTGGTCCGATTCTACTTATAGGCGGCTGTATCGGTGGCCTAATGGGGATCGTCGGGAATATTTACGGACCAGAGCAAGCATCGAGCCCTGGCTTTTATGTCACCTTGGGAATGGCAGCGATGATGGGCGCAACGTTAAATGCCCCTCTTGCAGCGCTGATGGCGGTCCTAGAACTCACTTACAATCCAAACGTTATTTTCCCAAGCATGGTCGTGATCGTTGTTGCTTGCATCGTTGTACAGCAATTTTTTGGCTGCCAAGGGTTATTTATTACACAGTTAAAGGCGGCGGGCACCCCCATTCATTCAGAACCCGCAAGGCAGGTATTGAGCCGAGTTGGGGTTCGGGGTGTGATGACAAATAACTTTGTTACCAGCGAAAAAGATATTAGCTTAGAAAAAGCAAAGCAGTTACTTCTGAATCAACCGCCCTGGATAATTATTCAAAGTGATAGCGAAGAAAACTATTTGTTACGCGCGAGCGATTTAGCTCAGCATTTGGAAGCGTTACAAGAAGAGCAAGGTGACACCAAAGACCAGCAAAGTTTGGAAACGCCGATGATTGATCTGCGAAAGATTCCTGGCAAACGTTTCAAGATGCTGGGTATTCATCAACGCACAAATCTCTTTGAGGCGAGACGACAATTATTACAAAGTAATTGCGAGGTGATCTGCGTTGAAAGACCGGATCCATACAAAAAAGGAGTGGCAGTTGGTATTGTCACACCGGAGCATATTGAGAGTTACTATTCGACTTAGCATTTAATTAAATAATTTAAATTTATATCACCAGTGTAATTTTCTTCGGGAAAATTAAGTCGTTTTCTCTACAACCATTAATAAACATTTTAATTTTTTACTCTTTATAACAGGATTACCCATGCTTTGGATTAAAGCTTTTCACATCATATTTATGGTTTGCTGGTTTGCCTGCCTGTTTTATTTACCCCGCTTATTCGTCAATTGCGCGGCAACGACCAATGAAGAAACCAAACAACAGCTTATTCTTATGCAGCGCAAGCTTTTCAAATTTTCGATCCCGTTTCCCATCCTAACTATCATCTTCGGAACCTGGCTGATAAATTTAAACCCCGCTTACTATTTTAGTTCTGGCTGGTTTCATACCAAGCTATTCTTGGTACTCCTTCTTATTGTTTACCACCTGATCTGTGGGCACATCGTTCGACAATTTAGCACTGAAAACAACCGCCACTCTCATGTCTACTTTCGTTGGTTTAATGAATTTCCAGTCTTTCTGTTATTTGGAATCATAATATTGGTAGTGGTCAAACCTTTCTAAACCGTTAGTTACGAGAATTTATTTGCTTCTCCAAGCAAATTTTCAAACTTGTGTTAGACTCAAGAGTACTTCGCTCTAAAAATTAACTGTCGCCAAAAACGACAGCTTGGGCAACAAACTACTGGCCGATATAAGAACCGGCTGATACAAGAGTGGTAAGACAAAAAACGATAAAGGCAGTGCGAAGCATCGCTAATAGCAATTTTTTTGTTGGAAGCTGTTTCCCTCACTGATCTCTACCTAGACTACACAACAAATCATTTTTAGGATGATCGATATTACCGCTCTTCCAACTTTATTAATTGGAGCCCGCAATGACGCAGTTTGATAGCGAAACACCTATTGTTTTAAGCTTATCCAGTCTCGACCCTTCTGGGTGCGCTGGGATTCAGGCCGACATTGAAACCACCGCCAGTCTTGGCTGCCACTGCACTCCCGTTATCACTGCCCTTTGTGCGAAAGATACCCAATCAATTAAAGATATTACGCCCGTCGAAACTGGACTAGTGATCGAGCAGGCCCGAGCAATCCTCGAAGATATGCCTGTAAACGCGATCAAAATTGGCATGCTCGGCAGTATCGAAAATGCTGAAGCGATTTACACTATCTTGTGCGATTACCCAGACATTCCTGTCATTCTTGATCCCGTCACCGCCGAATACAATCACGAACTATTTAATTCACAAGGAATCATTCGCGCAATAAAAGCCTTGTTATTACCACGCACCACCATTGCCACACCCGACCTTGTTGAAGCCCACGAATTCGCCAAGCAAGCAGACACCGTCGACGCTTGTGCTCATGAAATTCTTGAGACCGGTTGCAGTTATGTACTAATCACCGGCTCAATTCGTAATGGCGAAGTCTATGGTAACTCTCTCTATGGCGATCGCCGCTTAATGCGTAATTATGAACGTCCTCGCATTCGCATGATTAGTCACGGTGCGGGTGCAACATTAGCGGCAGCATTGTCATCCTATTTAGCTCACGGCATTCGCTTAGAAGAAGCCGTTGAACAAGCGCAGAATTTTACCTGGCACGCGCTGAATGCGAGCCGCCGTCTCGGCATGGGGCATTGCGTACCCAATCGAATGCACTGGGCACTGGGTGACTCTTCCACAACGAAAAAACAAAACTATAATTAAGGTCACCTGCAAAACTAATTATTTTCTTTCCTTTAATAGCATCTCTCGCGACTGACTTTTTGACCAGCATTGGGTAGAATTACCGCCTATTTTTTCGCGAAGAATCTCTTGTGATTTCCAAACTTTACGCCATTACGGATGATCGACTCATGCCCGGCGATCGGTTGTTTTCGAAAGCTACCGCAGCGTTAGATGGTGGCTGCCGCTTAATCCAATACCGCAGCAAACATGATTCAGTTGCACAAAAAATTAAGAACGCCGCACGCTTAAAAAAGATTTGTGAAAGTTACCACGCGACATTAATTATTAACGATGATATTGAAATTGCTGAAACCGTTTCAGCGCACGGTGTTCATCTCGGCCAAAACGACACATCTCTATCGGTTGCACGCAACTCCCTTGGCGAACATGCAATTATCGGTGCGACTTGTCATGACTCGATACAGCTCGCAGTATCTGCTTTTCAAAACGGCGCAAACTATCTTGCCTTCGGTCGTTTTTTTCCTTCGCAAACCAAGCCCACTGCGAAGGCCGCAACAACAGATATTCTAAAAACCGCCAAAAAGTTAATACCATTACCTATCGTTGCAATCGGCGGAATTCATATAGATAATGCAAAATTACTTATTGATGCTGGGGCGGATTGCCTGGCAATTTGCAACAATATTTTTGACTTTGATGACATCAAAGACACAGAAAAACAAGTACGGCGCTATCTTTCACTTTTTGAATTTTCACCCTCTAAAAACCAGGATCAACCATGAGCCATTCCGAACAGCTTTTTCAACAAGCCCAGCAATACATTCCTGGTGGTGTAAATTCACCGGTGCGCGCATTTAAAGCTGTTGGTGGCAATCCTGTATTCTTAAAGTCTGCAAAGGGTGCCTATATTTTTGATGCCGACGATAAAAAATATATTGATTATGTGCAGTCATGGGGCCCTATGATACTGGGACACGCACACCCAGAAGTTATCGCCGCAGTGAAACAAAAAATTGATAGCGGATTGAGTTTTGGCGCACCAACAGAAATCGAAACTGATCTCGCCAAACAAATTTGTGAGCTTTACGACAACATTGATTTAATACGCTTTGTTAACTCAGGTACGGAAGCAACAATGAGCGCGATACGACTCGCGCGCGGCTTTACTGGCAGAGATAAAATTATAAAATTCGAAGGATGTTATCACGGCCATTCCGATTCATTATTAGTAAAAGCTGGCTCCGGCGCACTCACACTTGGCGTTCCCAGCTCACCTGGTGTACCAAAATCACTGACGCAACACACCTTAACCCTGAACTACAACGATATCGAACAAGTAAAAGAAGTGTTTCAAAAACATGGAGAAGAAATTGCCTGCATTATCGTTGAGCCAGTCGCTGGCAACATGAATTGTATCCCCCCTGTGCCAGGCTTCTTGGAAACGCTGCGTAAACAGTGTGATCAATATCAAAGCGTGTTGATTTTTGATGAGGTTATGACGGGTTTTAGAGTTGGACTAAAAGGCGCTCAAGACCACTACAATATAAAACCTGATTTAACCACGCTTGGCAAAGTCATCGGCGGTGGCATGCCTGTTGGAGCGTTTGGAGGCAAGCGAAAAATAATGGAAATGATCTCCCCGCTAGGACCGGTTTATCAGGCGGGGACTTTATCAGGCAACCCAATCGCAATGGCAGCAGGATTAAAAAACCTTGAACTCATTTCGAAGCCCGGCTTTTACGACGAAATATTTAAGCGCACCGATACTTTAATGTCTGGATTAAGAGAGCGCGCTATGAAGGCAAATATTCCCTTCACCACTAATCATGTAGGCACCATGTTTGGCGGATTTTTTACTCAGGAAAAACAAGTTACTAATTATCAACAAGTAATGAATTGTAACAACGAGCGTTTTAACCAGTTCTTTCACTTAATGCTAGAGGGCGGAGTTTATTTAGCACCTGCATCGTTTGAAGCTGGGTTTATGTCCGCGGCGCATAGTGATGAAGATATCGAACACACACTTGACGCAGCGAGCAGAGCTTTTGAAAAACTATAGAGAATAGAATGGAAGTGCTCGCGTAAAAACAGAACGGAGGAAAGTTTTATACTGCCGGCAAAGGAAGATTCAAAAACTATCTAAAGTTATTAGTTATTCTTGTAGTATTTGAATTAAATTTTCTAAATCAATTCTAGCAGAGTCTGCGATATCAATAATTTTGCAGCCCGCCCAAAACATATTCTCTTCTTCGGTGCGAGTCCACAAACAGTCGACCCCCACACTAATACTATTATGCTCATTAATCGGCGTCGGCAAATGCAAATCTAATTGGTATATTTTACTTTCAGAAAAAGGGTGATTACCCATAATCATCACGCCCTCAGAGCTGACATTGACAACTCTGCCGAGCAAGGCCTGACTAACACTATCATAAACATCTACCGCCGCCTTCAAATTGTGGCGCGGTAAAATTCGCTTATTATGTCGGTTCTGGGCTTCCGCCATTATCAGCCTCCGGTGCCACCGAATCCGATTCTGATGATTCAGCTTTTGCATTTAGATTCTGGTAAATATTTTCTAAAGCCCGCTCAAAGAAGGGCTTCGTGCTTCCTGCAATAACTCTAGCAGCGCCACTCAACATCGAACGCGCCAATTCTAGTCCCGATTTCATCGCAACTTTTTTACCCATTTGGTCAACGAGCATGTAGTGCAATGTTTTCGAGTTATACCACGCAACTTTTAGGCGTTTTCCGCCTTCGAACTCAAACCAAGTACCAAACTCAATCATCTTCAAATGCTCAACCAGCTTTTCTTCCTCTGGTGTTGCTTGATCATCTTCTTGGTCGGAATCTCCGGCTTTCTCGGCCGCTTTCGTTTCAAGGTCAGCTCGCATTTCGGCCGGTGCGGCTTCGACTTGTTGACTTTGCATAGCTATTTTCTGCAAAGACACGACCGCCTCAATGAGTTTCCTGCCCTTATTTTGATCATAGCCTATGGTTTCAAATCCTGCCTCTATGACATCCAACAAATCATCCATCAGTTCTGACTGACGAGATTTATCTTTAACATCAACTTTTGGCTCGATACTCCACAGCACATCATCAACAGCGGCAATAGCCTTTTTCCAAGTTTCGGACTCATCACCGTAGCGCAACAACACAAAGGCTAAGTAATCAGACCAAGGTTGCAACAACAAAAGTAATACTGCGGAAGGAAGCTCTTTCCCATCAGTACGGGATCTAACTTCTTTATTGACTTGAATTTTAACTTCGCGGAGCTTTTCCTCACCCTGGACTTTCTCCATCGCCCGCTTTTCCATTAACTCTTGGCGACGAGCTATTTTTTTCGAGTAGGAGCTAAATTCAAGTAGTAACTCTGCGAAGAGCTTAACGTCTTTCTCGAATTCTTCGAGGACACGCGAAACGGTATGTTTTATCTTGGTATAAATTTCATATTGAGATGAGCCATCATTACTCACCCACTTAACCCCAGCTTCCGCCAAACTATTTAATAACAAACGTGCGGGATGCTCGGTTTTTTCAAAAAAACTTGGGTCTACAAAAGCTACTTTTAAAAATGGTGTATGCAAATAACTCAATATCGCTTTTATTGAATCAGGAAGGTTATCGTCAGAAAGCATATATTCGAACAACATACCTACCAACTCGATGGTGTGCATATCGAGTGGATCGACCAAACCATCTTCAGTTTCTTTCTTAAGCTCATCAGCTAACTGTAAATTAACCGCCGCTATCGCTTGCGGCGTTACGGGCTCAAACTCACCCGTCGGAGTATCCGCCAATCCTGCTGTAAATGACGAGGCTTGAGTTTGCAAACCATGCAATGCAGTAACCATTTGCTGATTTGAATAAATTGGCGCTTGTGCATAACCACCGGGGGCCGCTGCACCACCCGCACTAGCAACTTGTGGAGAATTCGGTGCGTAATTCGCCGCGTTTGCCGGTGCCGCAGTAGGAATGGCTTGCGCCTGCCCTTGACCATAACCAATATGGTTTTGCAAAGTTCGTATCGCATCGACCAACCGCCCTTGGTATTCTTCAGCGGAACGATTGGGATCCGGTGTCGCCACAAAACGGGATGGCGGCAAGGGTTGCTGCCCCAAATACGATGGCGGAACGCCGGCAGCTTGCGGTGGATGTTGATATCCTGCGGGCTGTTGATGTGCTGGCGGTTGCTGCTGAGAAGGGTCTTCATAGCCAGGCAAAGGGAGATCATTAATTTCTGGCTGTTTATTTTGTTGCCCCATCGTATATCGCAAATTAGGCAAGATATTTTTGTTTGATAAGTAGAGGTTTATTTCTCTTAAGATGTCATCAATTTTAGTAATGAACTCTTTATCAAAAATCTTGTAGGCAATAATTTTTGACTTTGTATTAATCGATAAAACTTTTAAGGCTTTTCGCAGGGCTTCACAAAATTGAACAGGACTTACTGGGTTATTACTTTCAGAAACTTTATCGCCATCGTTTAAGACAGCAAAGCGTTGGTTCAAAAACCATAGCTCTTCACCATAATGCTCTTCCGCCCGGTGGGCGACAGAGGATAAAGCAATAGTTTCTTCCAAATCTTCGTTGTCTACCAAAGACAACATATCTCCACGGTATTTTTCTTCGCCAGTTCGCGTATTTAATTGGCGCTTTTTAAACTTAATAAATCCTTCGCCCAGGTGGCCGCAGAAATGTTTAGTTAATTCTTTATTTTTAGTGCGAAATTCACGAACAGTTTCTTGAATTTGCGTCGCTTCTTTATCGGTTTTCGCAGAATCAATAAATTCCAATAATTTTTCATCGAGAATTTTCGAATAACTTTTAAAAAGCTCTTCGCTACGTGCGATACATATTTTTTGACACGCTTTCAAGCTCTCAACTATAAAGGCATCAGGATAATGGCCTATAGAGTTATTCTCTGAGTCTTTGTAAAAATCGCTCATAATATTCCAAGTATGTTCTTCCCACTACCGGTCGGATTACGACGGCGAGCCAAGGCCTAAAGCCCAGACCAGACTATCTAACAGTTTAGCTGAGAATTTACAGTTAGTTGTTCCAATTCGAATTGTTTGCCTACTCGATAATTCTTGCTCTGGATAGCACACGTAATCTCAGAGCCGGATCAAGGAGGAGGGCCATCTTAAAATGTCATTTTTTGCTGAATCAGCCTGGAATGGCGCCCAAGAGTTAGGGGTGCAAATGGTTTAATACTAGCACCGATGGGCTCACGAGGACAATTGAAGCAATAACACGAAGATTAGCTGTAGCTATAGCTGACAACTGGGCAAATAATTGCCCTTTATGAGGCAGGTTACTTAAAACACCCTCAAAATGACACTTTAAGCAGGCGATTAAACTCCAAGGCAATATCACTGGTGGGCTCTACAACGTAACGCAAACCTTGCTCGGCGAACTGTTTAGATAAGTCAAGATTTCCTAATGCGCGATAACTTTTCGCAATGACCAAATACAGTCGCACTTCTCGCCTATCAACTCGCAATCCTCTTTCTGCCGTAGCGATCGCGGCTCGCCAATCGTTGTTCTCAAACTGTCGCTGCGCTTCAACAATGAGTAATGCCGTAGCTCGATTTAGCGACCCTTCTTTTGACGCCGGCTGGCTGACTGAGCCCCGCTCTTCAATTGGGACTTCTGGGACAGTAGACGGTGGCTGGTTTACGCAAGCTACGGTAAAAATTATTAAAACCACCAAGAATAATCGTGCGCCTAATGAAATTAAGCTCCTAACACCTACTCTTTGAAAATGGTAAGTCTGAGATTCAAAACCAGAGACGCCGTTGTTCATTACTATTTTCAACCCACATAAACTCACTACAAATTTTTCAACCATTGTAAAACTGAATTTTGTCGAGATCGACATTTACTTTTGAAGCGCGGTTCGCTGCCTCGAACGAAAGGAATGTAGTGCGCACCTTCACAGCCTTCATCACTCAAACCGCCGTCAATAGGGTCAACCCAAAAATAATTAATGTTGGTAGGTTTTAGGGGATAGATTGGCCGCGAAGACACCGATGAAAATAGCTTCGCCCATATTCTCATCGCACCGGTTGCCCCGGTCAAACTTGTTGGAGCATTATCATCTCGCCCCACCCAAACTACAGCTAAATGATCGCCATTGTAGCCTGCAAACCAGGAATCCCTCTGCTCGTTTGTCGTGCCGGTTTTTCCCGCCACCAACCACTCTTTATCTAAATACTGGTATGCCGTGCGCCCAGTCCCAGTTTGCATCGTCGCTTGCAAAGCATATTGAACTAGGTGCATAAACTCGGGATCAAAACGATTTTCAGGAGTCAAAGGGTAACGATTAAGGGGGCGCCCATTGGCATCCAACACGGATAAAATCGCTCTTTGCGGTGTGTACACGCCATCGGAAGCAATGGTTTGATACATGCTGCTTACCTCATAAGGTGATAGCTCAACCGCTCCGAGCAACACCGATGGCAACACTGCAAAATCCGACTCAACCCCTAGACGTTGAATTGTTTGCGCAACCTTATCAACACCGACATCGACACCAAGTCGCGCCGTTGCCTGATTGTACGATGACGCTAATGCTTCATAGAGCGGAACCTCACCGTGTGCTTGGCGAGAAAAATTCCGCGGTCGCCAAGTATCGCCGCCATCCAACAGCACGCTAAATTCAGAATCATCAACATGGGAAATTAAGGTGAATTTTTCTGGCTGCATTAACGCTGTCAAATACACCGCTGGCTTAACGAGTGATCCAATCGCTCGGCGAGCATCTAGCGCGCGATTAAATCCTGAGTACTTTGGTTCTCGGTCACCCACCACCGCTAACACTTCGCCATTGCCCACACTGGTTACTACCATGGCGCCTTGTAAAGACCCTTTACTTTCAGACGAATTTATTTCCAGTTCAACTAAAGTACCGGTTAAAGATTTTTCCGCAGCATTTTGCACCATTGGTGACAAGGTAGTAAAAATTCTTAGCCCTTCATTTCGCAAATCATCTTCATCATAGTCTGCACGCAACTGATGTTTTACGAGTTCGATAAAACTGGGATAGCTATACACACTCGAATTCGGGCTAGACACGACATCTAACTTTCGTTGTCGCGCAATATTAAATTCTTCTTCGCTAATTAAGTCAGATTCACGCATTAGCGATAGCACTAGATTTCGCCGCTCCGTTGCACGCTCTGGATTATTCCAAGGATTATAAAACGATGCTCCTTTCACCAAGCCAACAAGCAGCGCAATTTGGTGCAGTTTTAATTCACCCAGTGGTTGTCGAAAGTAATGTTGCGAGGCCAGAGAAAAACCATGGATTCCTCGCGAGCCGCTTTGCCCCAAGTACACTTCGTTAATATAGGTTTCGAGAATCTCACCCTTGCTGTAATGGGCATCAAGGGAAATTGCCATGATGGCTTCGACGACTTTACGAGAGATGCTGCGATCCTGGTTCAAATAGAAATTCTTAACCAATTGCTGCGTTAAAGTACTGCCACCTTGAACAACGCCACCAGAGCGAACATTCGCTAAAAACGCCCGGGCGATCCCTCGTGGCGACACTCCGTGGTGCTCACGAAAATGTTTATCTTCGACCGCGATCAAAGTCTCACCGAGAATACGAGGTATATCCTGCAATCTTACTAGCAAGCGATCTTCTTGTTGATTGGGGTAAATCCCCGCAATCTCCTGCGGCTCCAAGCGAACAATCGCGAGCGGCTGGCCGCTGGCATCGTTTAACTCAGTAATCACATCGCCGTTAAAAATGACACTTAGCTGCAACGCTGGCTCATCTTTATCCCAGAAAGAAAAACCTCGACTATATAAGCTGATGATATTTCCTTGAGAATTACCCGCGGAACTCCCGAGCGCAGGGAAAGCCGACAAACTCGCCTGCCCCGGCTGATTTGCACCTGCGGTAAACTGATAGCCGAGTTCCCGCAACTCCTGCTCCAGTTCGCTTTTACTAAGCGTCAAGCCCGCATATAACTCCAAGGGCCGCGCATAGACGCGCGCAGCAAGCGACCATTTCTTCCCTTCAAATTTATCGCGAACCACGAAATCCAAATAAACCACGCCAACAATCATTAACGCTAGCGGAACTAACGCCCACTTCCACCACTTTGAATAGTGAAAACGCGATTTCTTCGCGGCGCGTCTCGAAAGCGCCTTGCGCTTGGGCTTTTTATTACGAGAAAGAAAACTGAACATACCGCCGCTTATGCGGCTTTTTGATTTACGGCGTTTACTCATACAATATGTCACTAGTCGGGGGATTGCGTAGTCTACCGATCTTGCAAAAAGGAATCGAGAAATGCCTCACCATTTGACTTTATTGATCATCAAGAAACCAGGATAATGCGAAACGATCTACACCAGCCCGACTTAGTTTAATTCCGGCATAAATTTATAAGGACTAGTCTTAATGAGTAAATACCATATCTACGGCATAGGCGCAGCCTTGGTCGACACTGAAATCGAAGTTAGCGATAACGATCTCAACAAATTCAATATCGACAAAGGTGTCATGACCTTAGTTGACGAAGACCGACAACATCAATTAATGGATTTACTCTCGGATCACTTAGTTGCCAGCAAACGTGCCTCAGGTGGCTCGGCGGCAAACACTATTATCGCCGCCAGCTACTTTGGCGCTAAAAATTTTTATTCTTGCAAAGTCGCAGATGATGATAACGGCAACTTTTATGTCGACGACCTACGCTCAGCTGGTGTCGACCATCATCATAATGGCGAAGTTCCTCAAGGCATCACTGGCAAGTGTCTGGTAATGATCACGCCCGATGCGGAGCGAACCATGAATACTTTTCTCGGTATCAGTGAAACGCTGTCAGAACAAGAATTACATCTCGATGCTGCAAAAGATGCGCAGTATGTCTACATCGAAGGTTATCTTGTTTCATCGCCGACAGGAAAAGCAGCTGCGATTAAACTGCGCGAATTCGCAGAGCAAAACAATGTCAAAACTTCTTTGAGTTTGTCTGATCCTGCCATGGTGCAATTCTTTGGCGACGGATTGAAAGAAATGATTGGTAACAAAGTTGATTTATTATTTTGTAACGGCGATGAAGCCATGTCATTTACAAAAACTAGCTCAATTGAATCCGCCGTCGCAGAAATTAAAAATTTTTGCAATACATTCGCAATCACCTTAGGTGCAAATGGCGCCTTGGTATATGACGGTACAACAACAGTGACAATCGCACCCCACCCAGTGAAAGCCATCGATACTAATGGCGCCGGCGATATGTTTGCTGGGGCATTTCTGTTCGCGATTACCAACGGATATAGCTTCGAGGAAGCCGGAAATTTAGCGAGCCTTGCCTCAAGTCAGCTGGTTACTCAATTTGGTCCTCGATTGCCCGCCGAACAACACCAAGAAATTAAACGTCAGGTACTAAATTAAGTTTTTAGGAAAATAAAAACACGATTTCCAACTATATCAGCCGGCGCCGTAAACTCTATTTTATCGGCGCTTGGTTAATCTCTTGAACATTTGATTGAAAAGTGATTTACATAGAGAAAGGATCCCGCCATGCCAAGCGACAATTCAGCTCCCCCAGATCACAATAAATCACCGAAGGAGCCCTTACCTCGCCCATTCGATGGTCATGTTGTAATGTGGCTATTCGTGCTATTCGCTTTCTACTACCTACTAGCAAACCTTTCTCAATCACGGCCTCAACAATTGCCCTATACGGAATTTAAACAAGCCGTTATCAACAGCAAAATTGCATCGGTTTCTTTCAAGGGTGATCAGATACATGGAATTTATTCAACACCAATAGAGAACGAACAGAAGAACTTTGTCACGGTTATCCCGAGTATTCCGGACCCCGAATTATTACTCCTATTAGAAGACAACAAGGTAGTTATCACAGCAAAATCTCAACAGGAACCTCAATGGTTCCAAGTACTTTTGTCTTTTATACCATGGCTGTTAATTTTAGCTTTCTTCATTTATTCCAGCCGCATGTTGCAACAAAGAATGGGTGGTGGTGGAAAAGATGGTTTTTTTGGTTTTTCGAAATCAAAAGCGCGGCTATTTGAAAGCAAAGATAACGAAGTTGGCTACGCCGATGTAGCCGGTGCGGAAGGAGCAAAACAAGATTTACAGGAAGTCATCGATTTCCTAAAAAATCCCAGTAAATTTCGACAAATCGGCGCAAAAATGCCTCGCGGAATTTTATTAATGGGCCCTCCTGGAACTGGAAAGACTTTGTTAGCAAAAGCAACGGCTCACGAAGCGGGCGTACCATTTTTTAGCATTAGCGGTTCTGAATTTATTGAGATGTTTGTTGGCGTCGGTGCATCGAGAGTTCGAAGTATGTTTAAAGAGGCCCGCAATAAAGCGCCTTCATTAATTTTTATTGACGAAATTGATTCGGTTGGGCGAGTTAGAGGTACCGGTCTCGGGGGTGGCAATGACGAACGCGAACAAACCTTAAATCAAGTTCTCGCCGAAATGGATGGCTTCAGCAATGAAGAAGCCGTTGTCGTTTTAGCCGCGACTAATCGACCTGACGTACTCGACCCCGCATTACTTCGTCCGGGTCGATTCGATAGAAAAGTAACGCTGGAACTACCACAACAAAATGCGCGTAAAGAAATTCTTGCAGTGCACACTCGTAAAGTACCTCTCGCTAGTGACGTAAATTTGCAGGAAATAGCGAGTATGACGGTTGGATTCTCCGGTGCGGACTTAGCAAACCTAGTAAACGAGGCGGCTCTATTAGCAGTCCGAAATGGCCGAACAGAAGTTACACGGGAAGACTTCAACAAATCCCACGACAAGGTAATCATGGGCTCAGAACGCAAGGATTTGCTCAACCCCTCCGAACGTAAACGTACTGCCGTTCATGAAAGCGGGCACGCGATCATTGCGCTTTTACTTCCCGAAAGCGACCCTTTGCGACAAGTTTCAATTATTCCTCGCGGCAGATCTCTAGGAGCTACAGAACAACTTCCAGTAGAAGACCGACACAATTATTCACAACCCTATATCGAGACCAAACTAGCAGTAATGTTGGGTGGTCGCTGTGCGGAAAAATTAATTTTAGGCAATGTGAGTTCAGGTGCGGCAAACGATCTTGAGCAGGCCACGCATTTAGCAAAGCTAATGATTACTCAATGGGGAATGAGTGACGTGATAGGCCCAGTACACTACCATGTGGGCAATGAGCACCCTTTTCTTGGTTATGAAATCACCCAAGAAAAAGACTTTAGTGAATCTACGGCTAAAAAAATCGACGACGAAATTCATCGCATACTAATTACGGCAGAAACCCTCACGGAAACGACCTTACGCAAAAATAAAACCTTACTCACTAGCTTGACCAATGCACTCCTTGAGAAGGAAACCCTGGACCGAAAAGATATCGATAAGCTTCTTAGCGATACTCAAAACCTAAAAAACAATACTAATTTAATTCATGAAGATCTCTAATCTCATCAATACTACAAGTCAGAGTCTATCTCGTTATGGATAACTCATGAATTCAAATCAAACTGATGAACTTAAAATACTTTTGGAAAAACTTCGAACGAAGCTAGTAGAAACCAAGAACGCAGATCAACAATCAACTGACATAGTTAAGCTCGATCAAACCAGCGTCGGCCGCCTTTCTAGAATGGATGCACTTCAATCACAAGCAATGGCCTTAGAAACTGCGCGAAGAAATCAACAGCAACTCAAAAAAATCCAAGCTGCGCTTAAGCGGATTAATGAAGACGAATACGGTTACTGTCTAACTTGCGGCGATGAAATCAACATAAAACGTTTGCAATACAACCCCGCTGCTGAAAATTGTATCGCTTGCGCTGAAGCGCAAGAAAGTTAATTGAAAAATACTAAAGCGTGTGCCCTATCCATCGTCCTGCCAACATTACTCCCACCCAAAAAATTAGCGACAATACCGCAGAAATTTTTGCCGCCTTAGGAATAGCCATAGTATTTCCCCAGATATCCACTGAGCGAAATACGCCAACATGAAAAGCCAACATATTAATTCCCGCGGCGATCAACAGCAGCATTTTAAATTGAAAAGCAGAATTTCCTAAATACCCAACAGTGCGAACAATAAACATTCCTAATCCCGTTACGAAAGCGACAACAAACGCCCCAATCGACCAGGGCACCAGTTCCTTCGCAAAGCGATTAATCGCGTAGCGATTCGCAGTCAAACCTAATAGGCGCAGGTCCAACATGAGTATGGCACCAACAACCATGCAGGCACTCAAGACATGAATCGATTCTAAAAACGGGAACAGCCAAGTCTCACCAATGCGATACGAGATCTCACGCGATTCAAGCCACAACCAAAACTCTTCAAATAACATAATCTATTTTAAGCCCGAGCTTTTTATTATTTTCGTCGCACTCACCAAAACAAATACTCCGCGTAAGCTATCCACCGTCCTGCCAAGACAATACCAATCCACAATAATAAGGACACGAACGCAAGCAGCCTAAACGACACTGGCACAGCAAAATTCATCTGCTCATTCTGAGCCGTCAAGGTTTTGGGTCGCAACAAATTACCTCGCTTATTCTGAAAATAAAAATACCAGGTGATAAGAACAACGGGGATCAATAGCGCCAGTTTTATTCCGAAGACCGGATTTGAGAAATAGCGCATGGGACGGGCTATCACAAAAACAATGCCGCTAAAAAACAAGGCAAGCAGTGCGCACCATGTCCAGGGCAATAATCGCCGCATCATTTCATCAAGCTGTTGACTAGGAACCGCCAAACCCAACATGCGCAAACAAATCATCACACTGGTAGCCATAATAATAGCGACGCTGAGGATGTGAATCGTTTGAATGATCGGCGGCAAGCCATAAACCTCACGCAAACAATGAATCATCCAATCATTTAATGGACTTTGCGCGATTGCTTTCGCATATTCTTGAAACATAAATAAATTCTTATTATTGTAATTATTCTACCGAGAAGCTTTTAACGAAAACCGCGCCGCAGCTTTATAAACCCTCTCTTAATTGCTGCTTGCCGATGTCGTTTTTACTGGCCCCATTCCCCGAATTTCCACAACCACATCTTCGTCTTTTGCGCCATCGAAATGTATCGCACCCGCGGGATGCTTCATAAAGCCTCCCGCCTTAATGGCGACAGTTTTTTCCATATCATATTCTGATTGAGTGCCGGCATACCAAGTGCCATCAATCACGGTAATAAAACGATCTTGATCATGTGAGTGCGGACGACTGGACATGCCCGCAGGAAATAAGATTCGAATAATATACAAGCCTTCTTTATTCGGGTCACCATGTAACACCACCGTCTTAATTCGATCTCCGCTAAGGCCAAGATCAGATTTTTGCAATATTACAAAGCCTTGCTCATCTTCATTAGCGTGTGAAAAAATGCTGACCGTAAAAGCGAGTAATAGTGAAAATGAAGTTAGTGAAAATTTTTTATTCATGGACCACCTCTTTTTATTATTTTTTATTCGATTGCACAGGTCTGTCATCGAACATGCTAATCAATGAGTTAAGGAATAAATCAAATAATTAATGCCCAGTTGATAAGCTAGGTTAGCGTATTTGGTTGGATAGTCCTCGTGATAAGTATGCTCCCAGCCATCGCCAATATCCGAATTCCAGTTAATCAAAACCATCATTCGACCATCATCATCGAACATCGCGTAATTAAATGCGTTGGGAACATCTTCTTCTGGTAGATTATTTGGATTGCGCACCCGAGGTATCATCTGCGCGCCGTCAATGTCATAAAAGCAATGGTAAATCTCATGATCACTACTTAGAGTCACCAGCTCTCGGTCGGGAAAAATCAAACTAAAAGTTTCATAGAACGTTTCCCATTGCCGCGTTCCCCAGAAATCGTCAATAAATAAGAAACCGCCGCGCAATAAATACTCACGTAAATTTTCCATTTCCCGTTCGCTAAGAAAAAAACCACCGCGACCCATCTCAAGCGTGTAAATGAAAGGATAGTTAAAGACCCTCTCATCATCTAAACGTAATACGATAGGTTCTCGTTCTACTTTAATATTGGTCAGACGGGAGACGCCCCTTAAAAAATTCTCATCGGAAGCGGGAAAATCTGTAGCCCAAGAATCGAATCCGCCAAAGCCGCCGCGAGAACCAAAACGACTGTCGTATTGTAAACGCACGAAAACGAATTCGCCCTCAAGCTCATTGTCGTCAACAGCATTGAAACCTGGGTTGGTACTTGTTGCCAAATCATTGCGTAGCACCTGCCCAACGCTAGGTAATGACACGACAAAAATAATGATGCTAGTAAGCAGGTAACGAAGATGTTTCAAATGACATATCCCTCCACTTAAATACAAGCAAGATGACTAAAAGTCCTGGTTATCAAGTTCAACATTTGGTCTTTTCGTTGACGACCCGAGTTGATGTTGAGTTCGACCCTATCTACCGAGCGAATGTTTCAAGGCAATCATTTCAAAAACAGCATTTTCAAAAAGACGATTTCGAAACCTTGTATTCGCAGAAAAAAATCTACGCCAGAAGCGCTGAAGCTATAATCTTGATCACCAATTTTTATATTTTATTGTAGTGAATCTTTTATTCGTCAGTGATGAAAGTGCTTATCCTGCCTAAGTCTTCGTATATTCACAAGCACACAAAACAGTTCTCTACTTTACTTAATGTCCCTGGATAAATTTGGCCACAATCGACTGTATAAAAGTGGTACCCAAAGCGGACGACCTTATCAATGCTGAGCAATGTTATTCATTTTCGGCAACTTGAATGAATGACCATTTGAGTGAATATCGATAGAAACAGGCTTGAATAGCCATAATGCAATAACAAAGGCCTTAGAACTTAAAAATATAGTTCGCTCGAGTATGCTTTATTTTTGTCATCAAACACTCATATCTATTTAAGCAAGAGTTGATTTGAGTGACAGGCGGTAGCCAATTACGATCATTTTCGGCCCCCTTACAGCTTAAATTCCGTACAATAGTACGATTATAGCGCTAGATTCACATGCGTGATGGGGGAGTAGGCACCGACACTGCTCGCATAACGTGCAAATCACTGAATTACTCGTTGAAAATGCTTCAAGATGGCTAACTCAGCTTCAAACAAGATCACCCCTCTCGATATCGAGCCGACTTTCGTGTCCACACCAGACTCGGAGATGCTCAATGCTCGTATTGATCAGACGCTCGCGACAATGCTTTATTCACGTGGCGTAAACAGTATTTTAACGACTGTCGTTACCAGTTCGACGCTTTTCCTCATCCTCGATAGCAACAATAATTTAACCTTCTTGTGGTGGCTAGCCATGTCGTCACTTTTGCTTTTTCGTCTTATCGATATCCTACACTGGAAAAAGGTAAGGCAATTTACTGAATTTAACGGCTCTCAACATCTGAGAAATTACTCGATTGGGGTGTGCTTAACAGCAGCACTCTGGTGCAGTCTTCCCTTTATGCTGTTTCATTCATTGTCCTTACTCGAGCTCGCGACTTGCGTCATATTCTTTGCCGGCTTGGCGGGTGGCGCAACGACAATGCTATCGGCGAGCAAATTTACGGTTATTTTTTACGTAAGCGTACTACTTGTTCCACCTTCACTCTATTTACTCCCAATGGATAGCGAGTTGTCGCAAACGCTCGGCATCCTCGGACTACTTTTCTGGCTCGTTTTATTATCATCTGCGTTAAAAGCAGCGGACTTTTGCCGTGAATCAGCGCGACTGCACCACCTAAACCAAGACTTATTAGATGCAGTCAACTCTGAAAAAGATCAAGCTGAGAAATCAAACGAGAAGCTTCAACAAGCCTACCTCGAAATCAATCAAGTTAATGCAAATCTTGAATCTCAAGTTCTAGAGCGCACAGAAAGATTAAATCAATTGGCCACTATCGACGAATTAACGGGTTTAAAAAATCGGCACACTTTTGTCGAAACATTAGACAAGGCAATCGAGAATGCAAATACTCGAGGTAGAAGATTTTCGATTTTATTTATTGATCTTGATGGCTTCAAAGAGATAAACGATATCCACGGCCACTTAATTGGCGACTCTGTATTGCAATCCACTACCGAACGCCTGATGAACTGCGTTGACGATATTAATATGTTGTGTCGCTGGGGTGGGGATGAGTTTGTTTTAGTCACGGAAGAAATCGCTGAGCAGAAACTACTTTCCATTGGCAAAAAAATTCTGTCTTACTTAGAACGCCCAATAGAAGTTGACGACAGTATTATCGAAATAAGTAGTAGTATTGGCATCGCGACTTATCCCGATCACGGTGGTTCGGCATCTGAACTACTTAATGCCGCAGACATCGCGATGTACCAAGTAAAGAACGGCAAAAAAAGTGGTTGCTTGATATTTCAGCAAGCTTTTCTCGACGCAGTAAGAAATGAGCAATGGCTACGAGAAGGTATTCGAAACGCAATCGAAAACAACGAAATCGAATTACATTATCAAGCGATCTTGCCGACCAACAAAAAAGATCCGGTGATATACGAAGCATTGATGCGCTGGACATACGGCGACAAAATTATTCCGCCCACATCTTTCATACCCATTGCTGAAAGCTCTGGAGCGATTAACGCGCTAGGAGAATGGGCAATATTTAAAGCTTGCAGTGATATCAGTTCTGGCGTGCTAGGATCTGACTCCAGTATTGCCGTTAACATTTCAGTTAAACAGATTCTCGAAGGAAACTTGGTAGAAACGGTATCTAGGGCACTGGCCTTAACAAAATTATCGCCAGCAAGATTGCACTTGGAAATCACGGAAAGTTTTTTTGCAACCAACCTAAACCTTGTAGCAAAAGTCTTGGGAGAACTACGTCAACTCGGCATCAAGATTTCAATTGATGATTTTGGCACTGGGTTTTCTTCACTTGCTTACTTACAAGCGTTACCGGTAAACACCGTCAAAATAGATCGCTCTTTCGTTAAGAAAATAAATGAAGGAGGCAAAGGTATTATCATCGCAACGATCTCTATCGCGCGTACATTTAATTGCGAAGTTATCGCCGAAGGCGTTGAAACCAGAGAACAGTATGAAGAACTACTCAGCCTGGGCGTCAATTATTTGCAAGGATTTTATTTTGACACACCAAGAAGTGTTACCAAGATCGACAGTCAAGTTCACCACGATATAGATTTGAGTAATGTTATCCCATCTTCAATATCCCTTGATAAGGAGACATCATCTTCATCAAGGGTAGTAAAATCTCAGCATTGATCATCAAGCCGTCGATTCAATGTTAAAGTATAAAAAATAAATACTATGGTTGAACCAACTCGATTCTTACGCCATCTGGCCCCTCGACAAAAGCAATACGTATGCCTCGGTAATCTCTTGGCTCCAGCGTAAACTTGACATTATTTTGTTTCAAAGAAATCGCGGCCTCATCCAAATTAGCAACATTATAACCAAGATGGTCTAAGCTACGGCCTTGTGTGCCCGCGACATCTGTCTTTGCCTGACTCACCAACAGCCAAAGCTTATTGTCGTAGTTAATTCCGTCTAGAGCACCTTTAAACTTTCCTAATTCACCACCAAATCGCACCGCATACCAATTCAGCGTATCAGTAGGCTGCGGACTTGAAAGATGAATGTGATGTAAACCTCGAAGTTCAGCATCGTCTATTAATTCGATTTTCGTTCCCCAAGGATCTTCAACGAAACCAATCGTCATGCTGCCAAAACTTCTGAGCTCACCTAAACTTTTCGCGCCGTCCGCAATTAAACTGGCAAATTTGTCTTCGACATTCGCCATTGAAAAACCAATATGATCAACACCTGAACCAACACTACCTGGGCTATTTTCTCGTTTCTGGAAAATAACCGGTATGGAACCGTACATCACTCTATCAACTGGAATATCTTGACCTGTCTCGCCAGCAAACCCCGCCACCGAACCACCAAAATGTTTTGCATACCATTGCGCCGCGACATTCGGCTCTGGCGCTGCCAGATGAATATGACCGTAATCTGCGCTCGCAGCAGCAGATAAAAAAATACTAGCGGCCCCAATTAAAAAAATCGCTACTTTAAATAACTTCATTATTACTCTCCAGGTGTCTCGATTGCACGCTTGACCAACTCGATTCTATTCTATGCTCGACTAACTTGTATCTGCGCTCGACTAACTCTCATCTGCTCTTGACTCAGCATCTGCTCTTGACTCAAAGGTCGCGAAGCATAACGCTTAAAAATAGTTGCGTCTAATAGTCAATCGCAAAAAGAAAGAAATGCTAAGAGTTTTCTCGGTACACATAAACCATGCTAGGCTTGACGCACTTTTTAAGCACCGTTTTTGTGTATAACTTTTGGAGTATTGGTAATGAAATCCCAACGCGTATTACTGGCGAAACGTCCATCTGGCGAGCCCGACGATTCTTGTTTTAAATTTGATGAAGCGGAAACAGCAGCGTTACAAAACAATCAGGTGCTGGTAAAAGTCCTTTACCTTTCACTCGACCCCTATATGCGTGGTCGGATGAACGATGGGAAATCCTATGTCGCGCCTTTAGAAATCGGCGACGTTATGACCGGCGAATCCGTCGGTGTAATCGTCGAGTCAACATCGGATAAATTTAAAGTTGGTGACTATGTCACTGGCTATACAGGCTGGCAAACGTACTGCGTATTTGATGCGGACGAGCCCCGTCTTCGCCCCGTAGATCTCAACGATGGCTCACTCTCAGCACATCTCGGCGTTATCGGAATGCCGGGGCGTACAGCCTATTGGGGTTTTACTGAAATTGGCAAACCGGTCGCGGGAGAAACCTTAGTTGTTGCGGCGGCCTCTGGTGCAGTAGGCTCTGTGGTAGGGCAAATGGCGAAAATTTTAGGTTTACGCGCAGTTGGCGTGGCCGGTGGCGAAGAAAAATGCCGCTACGTAAAAGAAGAATTGGGCTTTGATGATTGTATTGACTATAAGGCCGATGGCTTCGCCGAGAAACTTGCCGCCGCCTGCCCTAAGGGAATCGATATTTATTTTGAAAATGTCGGTGGCGCGGTATCAGAGGCGGTAGCCAATCTACTCAATCCTGGATCGCGCGTACCCATTTGCGGCTACGTTTCTGCTTACAACGCGGTAGACCCTAAAACCACTCGCACTCCTTTTCATATTTTTGGTGAAGCCAAAAATGTTCCAGAGCATCGTTTTTTTGTCGTTAGCGAATGGGATGCTCGCTGGCAAGAAGCGACCAAACAGTTGGCAACATGGGTTAAGGAAGGCAAGATAAAATTTCGCGAAACAATGGATGAGGGCTTGGAAAACACACCCGAACTGTTACGAGGTTTATTAAAAGGTAAAAATTTCGGCAAGCAAATTGTTAAAATCGCCGATGAATAAATAACATATTTTTAAATATAAATCCGAAGGATCCAACGAATTAAATTGTTGGATCCTTTCAGAAAATAGGCTGAGTGCTCAGAGTATTATTAGATCGCACTTAAGGAAAAGATTTACATTATCTATTTAAATTATTTTTCCTGCCACAAAGAAATTTTTTGATTCAACATCCCAACCACCTCACTCTCACATTTCGCAATACTTGACATGTAGCACCAAAATTTTTTCTTTACATATCTCGAGTATTGATCTTCCCAATCAAATTCTAAAAAATTTAGAACATATCCGAGATGATCTAAATATTTTTCAACGATGCTTTTGGCAGGCTATTGTTCAGTAGTTTCCGCCTTCGCTTCTTTACTATCGTGCGAACTCTCGCCTTCCTGAACCTCTACGTTGCTAAGTGTGTAACGAGCTAATTCTTCTCCGTTACCGAACAAGGCCCCTGATACCTCCAAACCGAAATAATGCTCACGAAGAGTCTTTAGCTGCTTATATTGTAAGTTTGCCTCCTGAATATTCTCTGGGATTGTTTGCGCACTTTCATATCGTATTTTAGCTTGACTATAAAAATAAAAATCTGCGACAAGCTGCGCAGTTTGCTCACCCGACTTTCCTGGCAGGCCTAATTTAATCAGTTTTTTTAGTTGTTCGACGTCAGCTATGGACAATTCTGTAGTGAAAGCCGCAACTGTATCTTTCAAAGCCCGCAAAGCTTTTTTATCAATAACCACATCGCCATTGTCTTCAATCTCAACCAGACCTAATGCAGCATAAATTAAAACCACATCAAATTCATATTCGCTTTCAGCTTCTAGATTTTTTTCGTTTTTTTCATCTCGACTGATAGGTTTTGCGCCGTTGATAATCTGCTCGTCAGAAAACCCGTTCCAATTCCAAGCATTGGCAATAATATTTTCGGTCCCAGAGATATTTTCACTATTAGCGGCCTCTCGTAAGCCATTTACGATTGCTTGCGATGTTCTGGTTTTTTGCCAGGCGAGAAAAATCACCAAAATAATCACGAATCCGACGATAAGTAACAGGCGAACCAATATATTTTTTCTTGTTGTTTTGGTCATGGTCTGTCTCGACAATAAGGCCAATGATACTTTTCTTAACTAATTTCTTCTGAATTTTTAAGTCATTAATAATAAATAATTTGAAAACTGGTAGCTTTCGAACCGTCACGCTCCCGTAGGTATTATTTTACCAGTACGCTAAATGAGTCATTTGCTTTGGGATCGCACTACACTGACAGCATCTCCACTCCAATTTTTTACCGCGCGACGCAAGCTACTAGCGTTTGAAAAACCCAACAAACTTGCGATCTCCTCGACACTTAGTTTCGATGAGCGCAAATGATGAGAAACCTGTTCCATTTTATTCTCGTGGACAATTTGTCGAAATGACGTTTTCTCATCAGCTAAACGCCGTGTCAAAGCTCGCGGAGACATTGACAATACCTCGGCAATATCATCCAAGGTGGGAGAGGTAGAGTACTGACCGCTGATATGCCAACGAACTTTAGCGGCTGTGGTGGTTTCAATTGCCGTATTTGCAAATTCTTGCTCACATCGTGCGACGATTCTCTCAAATGCATTTTTACGTAAGGGGCGAAAAGGCTCGATGATATGAGAAAAGTGAGACGCAATATATGATTCGGGGCAATCGAACTTAACGGAATGACAAGGTAAGTGTTTGTACAGCTCACCATGTTTCGGCTCAGGGTAATTCAAACAAGCGTAGACTTCTGGCCGAGCAACAGACTTATTTCCGCACTCATCACATAAACGTAAAGTAATCGCCAGACGATATTCTATTTCAAAAAGTCGAAGTTCCGCGCTTGCATCGTAGGGAACAAAAAATCGTATCGGGCTAACGACAAGACCTTCAGTGTCAATATAACTATTGGGTAGATTTGCGAACATCGCGTAGTTAGGCTGGGCGATCAATATGTAGCGAAGAAAAGCGGCACCGGCATCCTTCAAACTCGGACTACAGTGGACGATTTCCCCAACAGTCCCATTGAAAGACCAATCCATGTATTGCCCTACCAACAAACCCAAGCCGGGTTTTGAACATAAATGAATACCGTTACTCAATAATTGGGTTTGCTGGACGTAAGAAATCTTATACCCACGACCAGTAAGCATCTCTTTGCTAATACCTGTGTTTTCAAGAAGTCGCGAAAGATCCGCACCAAAAAAAGTGAAGGCCTCGATAAAACCTTGGGGCAATAGCTCTAAGGGAATGACCTTACTGTGTATATTCATTCAAGTGCTCGCTTATTATTATTTTGGTTCGCTGCTTGAGACATCGATATAGTTGCGGTAAGCGTTTTTATGCGAGTCGAGTTTATATTTTTTTTAGTGTACTTACACCCTCCAAAAAGGAATATCACGGCATTTTTTCTTAGAAAAACGTACTTTTTCTAAGAAGAACGCTGTCTACTTGGTCATATTTTTACTTGCACTGCACTTATAGTTCGTCATCCAAGATGGTATAAAAAACACTTTCAAGTTAAATATTTTTCATTGCCTCTTTCAACAACGATAGGAATGTTTTTTATTATCTAGGAAGACATTTACTAAAAATAATTTTTAAAAAAAATTAATAAACCCGCATCAAAAAAATCAATTGATATTTTGTTCCCGATAACAAGTTTTAGAACCAAGAATATTTGCAATGAAACGGATTATTATTTTCATCGAGGGAGTTTCAAACTGATTGTTGCGCAGAGATTATATGAATTTAGACGCTCCAACAGTCAATGGTTTTACGCCTTTTTAGAGTATTAATACTTACACTCCTTAACCACTCTCAAGACAGCCATGAATCTATAATCTGTTCATAAGCTAAACAGAGATAGTCTTACCTCTGATATGAATCGAACTTTTATCCGGTAGGGGATTCAAAGAAACCCAAGGCGGCGTGGCACCCAAATCTACTTTTGAGGTTTCAAAAAGGATGTTTCAATTATCGGGGCTCGCTCTAGTTATTAGCAGCAGCAATGTCCTAAAAATGTCCGTAGATTGCCTAGAAGTAGATTGTCTAAAAATAGGCACTAGAGTTTAAGGAAGTACAGACACTTCGCAAGATAATGGAATGGTAATGAAAGTAAGTACAACTAACAGTAAAAGCTTTTTAAGCCGAGATTTCAGCCGAGCGGTTTTAAGCTTGGCTTTCGTCGCGACGGCCTTAATGACCAGCGCTTGTAACCCCAACAACGCGGATGCCTCCGATGAAGATAAGGCTCCCCAAGCTGTGTCAGTCGAGGTAACCAAGGTATTACGCGGCGACATACAGCTTACGTATGGCACCATCACCACCCTTGAAGCAGAACGAGAGGCCCAGATCGTCGCTCGCACCAGCGGCATCCTCGAAAAAATCCTGGTTGAAGAAGGTGACGCTGTCGCTGAGGGACAAATACTTGCCCAGCTCGATACTGAACAATTGTTACTGCAAGTCGCGCAATTAGAAGTTGTCGTTAAACGCCTAGAAACCGATTTGCAACGCGAAGAAACTTTATTCAAACGTCAGATTGGCACAAGCACAAACCTAGAAAGAGCGCGATCAGATTACGAGTCACAAAAAGCGCAGCTCGAGTTGGCGATGCTAAATCTTCGCTACGCAACAATTCGCGCGCCGTTTGCCGGAATTATCACTGAGCGTGTAGTGAAGACCGGTAATTTAATCCAGGCCAACGACAAGCTTTTTACTGTTGTAGACCCGAATTCTTTACAGGCAATTATTCATTTACCTCAAAAAGAGCTCGCTCAGGTTGCTATTGACCAACCGGCTTTTCTTAGCGTCGATGCTTTCCCCGACAATATAATCGAAGGCAAAATAAAACGAATTCGACCACAGATAGAAACCGACACAGGTACATTTCAGGTCATTGTCGCAATCAACAATTCCGATAGTCGTTTGAAAGCGGGCATGTTCGGTCGCGTCGAAATTATTTTTGATGTTCATCAAGACACCTTACTCCTAACTGATAGAGCCTTAATTACACAGGACAACAGAAGTCATGTATTCGTGGTACGCGATGGAATTGCCGTACAAACGCCTGTAAAACTGGCTATCAAGCATAAAGACATCGTTGAAGTTAGCGACGGACTTGAAGAAGGCGATGACGTCATCATCAGCGGCCAAACCATTCTAAAGAACGGCGCTAAAGTTGAAATTATCGAAGGCTAGTTTTACCGCAAGCGCCTTTTCTGCGGGCCAAGGAAAGGACCTAACCTCATTACCACAATCCCTCAATAATAAATAAGGACCTTAGGTTCACGTAGATTATTTTTCGCGAGAGGACTAACGAATTTTTCGAGAAATATTTACTGACTCAAGTTTCTGTAAAAAGTTGTGAGCTTACCGTGAATATAGTTGCACTCGCTATTCGTCGCCCCGTTACCGTCGCCATGTTTACATTGGCCATGCTAGTTTTTGGTATGGTTTTACTGGAGCGCCTCGGCTTTAACTTATTACCAGAACTGGCTTATCCTACTCTCACTGTTCGCACCGACTTTCCAGGCTCTGCTCCAGAAGAAGTCGAAAATTTAATTTCTCGGCCTTTAGAAGAAACCTTAGGCACCGTGAAAGGTTTACGCCAAGTCCGCTCCGTTTCAAAAGCTGGTAGTTCTGATGTGTACTTAGAGTTTTATTGGGGCAGTAATATGGATCTCGCCAGCCTCGACGTACGCGAGAAAATGGATCAGGTCCAATTGCCTTTAGAGGTCAAAGCACCCACCCTACTTCGCTTTAATCCCAACAATGATCCAATAATTCGCCTTAGCCTCAGCAATAAACTCGAACCCGGAGACGACCCCGTCCTCGCAATGACGGAGTTGCGTCGCTATGCAGACAATCAGCTCACGCGACGACTGCAAACTATTGATGGCGTAGCTGCCGCAAGAGCATCAGGTGGTTACGAAGATGAAATTCAAATTCTGCTAAACCAAGCTAAGCTAGCACAACTTAATCTTAGTGTTGACGAAGTTGCCCAGCGACTAAAAGCACAAAATGTTAACTCCAGCGGCGGACAAATTCGTGATGGACAACGACAACTCTTGGTTCGTACTTTCAATGAATTCAAATCAATTGAAGATATCGAAGAAAGTATCGTCGTCGCCCGCGATCAAAGAGTCATCAGATTAAAAGAAATCGCAGAGATAAAATTTACTCACAAAGACCCAACGGCGATTACTCGTAACAACGGTGAACAAGCAGTAGAAATTTCGATTTACAAAGAAGGCGACGCCAATATTATTCAAGTCGCCGAAGCGGTGAATGCGCGTTTAAATGGCATAAAAAGATCACTACCCGATGGCATGTCCTTGTTAACATTAACAGACGCCTCTATTTTCATCGACGAATCTATTAGCGAACTTATTTTCTCAGCGATCATTGGCGGTATATTAGCAATGATTGTTATCTATCTATTTTTAGGTGATATACGACCCACGTTAATTATTTCCGCTACTATCCCGTTATCGGTAATCATTACATTTAATTTTATGTACATGTCCGATATCGATATCAATATTATGTCCTTAGGTGGCCTAGCTTTAGCGATAGGGATGCTGGTTGATAATGCTATCGTCGTACTTGAAAATATCGCGCGAAAAAAAGAAGAAGGCCTTGATCTTAATACCGCCGCCGAGCAAGGTGCCAATGAAGTTTCTGGTGCGATTACTGCATCAACACTAACGACTATTGCCGTTTTTCTGCCAATTATTTTTGTTGAAGGTGTGGCAGGACAATTATTTCGCGATCAAGCATTAACAATCACCTATTCCTTATTGGTCTCTCTTGTCGTTGCTCTAACCTTAATCCCGATGATGGCTTCACGGAAAGTTGGCAGCTTGAACAATGAGGAAAATCATTTAGATCGACCAGCACAATCGAAGTGGAAAAAAATTGGCCGCAGTCCGGTAGAAATAGCGTTTGTTGCTTTACCATGGCTGATCATGAGCGCATTAAAACTTCTGCTTTGGTCGCTTAGTTTTGTCGGTATGAAAATCTTTTCACCACTGAGAAAACTTTTTGATCGTTCCTATGCATGGCTAGAGACCGCCTATCAAAAACTTCTCTCGACTGCACTATCCCACTCTTGGCTCACCGTCTTATTCGCATTTGGCACCCTGCTTTTCGCATTAGCTCTTGCGAGACAAATTCCACAGATTGTATTGCCGGAAATCGCTCAAGGACAACTCATCGTAAAAGTGCAATACGCACCTGGCTCGGCGATCGAGCTCACTGATCAACGTATGACGAATTTATCGCAAAAACTGTTGGCCTTTGATCAAGTGAACGAAGTATTTGCCACCGCTGGCACCGGCAACAAGCTGACCGCAAATCCCGAGCAGGAAGGTGAAAACCAAGCTGAACTCACATTGCTTCTCGCACCGGGACTTTCTCGCGATGATGAAGATAAGCTGTTAGTCGAGATCCGGGAATTGCTCGCTATTGAACGAGATACCCTTGGCGTAGAAACTGAGCGCCCACAGCTCTTTAGTTTCTCAACGCCGCTGGAGATAAATATTTTTGGTTTTGAGATTAACGACTTACGAAAAGTGGGCGACCTCGTCGTTGAGCGCTTACAGCGCTCCGAAAAATTTGCGGACTTAAGTAGCAATACCAAACGCGGCTACCCCGAAGCACAAGTTATTTTTGATCAGGCGAAGTTAGCGCAACTAAACATCCCAATGCAAAGTGCATCAGCCGCGGTCGTTGATGCAATCAAAGGTAACACCGCAACACGTTATCGACTTCGCGATCAACAAATAGATATTCTCGTGCGCTTAGAAAATAGTGCTCGAGATGAATTGAATGATTTATCGCAACTGATCATCAACCCAACATCTTCACGCCCGATACCACTCACATCTGTTGCCACAATTGCACAAATCTATGGGCCAAGTGAAATTATGCGAATTGATCAGCAACGCGTCGTCGTGGTCGCCGGTCAGATTCAGGTAACCGGTATCACTGAAGCCGTTGCGGAAGCACAAGTATTATTACAAGACTTGGAAATCCCCTACGGTACCAGTGTGCAATTCGGTGGCCAGAGCGAAGAAATGCAACGCAGTTTTAATTCACTTTTTTTAGCACTGAGTTTGGCCGTGTTCCTTGTTTACTTGGTCATGGCTTCGCAATTTGAATCCTTATTACACCCTTTTATTATTTTATTTAGCGTGCCGCTATCGTTGATCGGCGCGATTTTTGGTCTTGCTGTTTCAGGTACTTCAATTAGCGTAATGGTGTTTTTGGGTTTGATCATGCTCGCGGGGATAGTGGTTAATAATGCGATCGTATTAGTGGACCGTATCAACCAACTGCGCGATCTTGGCAATGAGAGAACGCAAGCCATATTGCAAGCAGCACAATCTCGTTTACGCCCCATCTTAATGACGACGCTAACCACGACGCTCGGCATGTTGCCCTTGGCTTTAGGATTTGGCGAAGGCGCAGAATTAAGAGCGCCAATGGCAGTAACGGTTATTGGCGGTTTGTTATCTGCAACTTTGTTAACCCTTGTCGTCATTCCCGTTATGTATCAATTATTTGATCGCAAAAAATTTGTCGCTACACCCGACCCCACCACTGAGGAATTCAGCTAATGTGGTTTACCCGCTTCGCGCTAAAACGCCCAGTAACTATCGCCATGGTATTTGTGTGCGCCATCGTTACTGGTTTAGCCTCGGTGCGATTAATCCCGCTAGAAATGTTTCCGGAGATTCAGTTCCCAGGTATTTTTGTGCAGGTCAACTACCCAGGCTCTACACCTGAAGAAGTCGAGCGACAAATTACTCGGCCCTTAGAGGAAGCTTTGGCAACTATTGATGGCATTACACGAATGCAATCGACCAGTACAGAAAATCAAAGTAGTGTGTTTATGCTGTTCGATTGGTCCGCGAATACCAAATTAAAAGGTGTAGAAGCACGAGAAAAAGTCGACAACATTCGCGATCAACTCCCAGAAGATGTACAGCGCATTTTTGTATTTACTGGTGGCACTCAAGACGAACCTGTTATGCAACTGCGAATATCTTCACCCAAGGATCTCGCAGATTCTTGGCAGGTACTTAACCGTCAATTGAAACAAGGGCTAGAGCGGATTGCCGGCGTCTCCAAGGTAGATATTTATGGCGTTGCTCCGAAGACTTATCAAATTCGTTTGCAGCCAGAAAGCCTGGCTGCCTACAACATCGATACGAATAAACTTTTAAGTGATTTGCAATCCGCCAACGCACTGATAGCCGCTGGCGAGTTAAAGGGCGACGAGAATAATATTCGCGTCACGATTAACGATAAGTTTAAAGACCAGCAAGCAATGGCTGATTTTATTGTCAATGCTCGGGGGATAAAACTCGGCGACATCGCGGACATTCGACTCGCTAATGAAGAACTTACTGGTGGCCGCCATTTAAACCGGGAGTTCGCTGTAGGCGTAAATGTCTCGAAAGAAGCTGGGGCGAATCTTGTCGCGACTGCTGAAGCGATTCAAGACGAACTGGAAAGAATCCGCGAGCTGCCTGATTTTGCAGACATCGATGTTCTTATCGTTGATAACTCTGGCGACGAGGTTACAACGTCACTAAAAGACATTGCATTTTCTGGCTCGGTCGGCTTCTTTCTTTCATTTTTAGTTCTATTGTTTTTTCTGCGCGACATTCGCTTAACACTCATTGTCTCCTTGGCCGTCCCTTTTTCCCTAACTATTACCCTCGCAGTGATTTATCTCACGGGTTACAGTTTGAATCTACTATCGATGATGGGTTTGATGTTAGGCGTCGGCATGCTCGTCGACAATGCGGTGGTTGTCAGTGAAAGCATTTTCACCCGACGCAGTGAAGTGGGGGCCACATCTTACCAGGCGGCAATTCTCGGTGTTAAGGATGTTGGCCTACCGGTAATAGCAGGTACTCTGACGACGGCGATTGTCTTTTTACCCAATATTATCGGCGCGAAAGTTTCACTCACAATATTTTTAGCGCACGTAGCAATTTCTATTGTCGTTGCCCTGGCCGCATCTCTGTTTATTGCAACGACGATTATTCCTTTATTGTTGAGCCGAATTCCCATAACGGCGAAAGAAAAAAATACTCAAGCCGAGCCCAAGCAAGTTTTAGATTTCGATAAAAAAACTTCTACTCACAAGCACTATCAACATGGGCGTTACAGTCGACTACTAGCATGGCTGTTAAATCGTCCACTCATCGCTGGCGTAGTAACAATTTGTTTAGGTCTCGTTATCGCCATACCCATTCAGTTTGTTAAAGTCGATCTGTTAAATTCGGATCAGAACAATGAGCTCAATATTTCTTACAACGTATTGGGTACGCATGAGCTAGAGCGCGTCGAAGGGATGGTCACGCGAGTAGAAGACTTTTTATTCGCTCACAAAGAAGAACTCGATTTAGTCGACGTTTATTCTTACTTCGATCAAGGTTACGCCAATTCACAATTATTATTAAAAGAAAAGGAAGACCGACAAAAATCACTTGAAGAAATAAGAAACTTCGTCGAAGACGGATTACCAAAATTTTCTATCGCCAAACCAGGTTTCGAGAGAATCGGCGGCGGAGAAAATGGTTTTGTCGTTATGTTACAAGGCGACGATTCCTCAACGCTTTGGAATCTTTATCGAGAAATCACACCCCGCCTTGAGAACATTACCGGAGTAGTTCAAGTACGCGCCTTGATCGCGCTGGGTGGTCGAGAGGCTGTGGTTTCACTGGATTCTCAGCGTATTCATCAACTCGGTTTAACACCAGAATCTGTTGCACAAACCATTGGCACCGCTTTGCGGAAACGACAGTTGCGAACTTTTCGCGGCGACTTCGACGAGATTGATATTTCATTGTCGTTATTCGAGGGCAATGACAGAGCAACGCTCGACCAGTTGCAAGCGTTACCCATAGCCCTCGAAGGAAACCGGCAAGCGCGCTTAGATTCAATGGCAACTTTCAGCATTCAAGATTCCATCCCGCAAGTACGTCGCAATGATAGACAAACTAGTATCGCGTTAAGGTTGGAATATCGCGATGGAGAAGTGTCTTCGCAACAAGTCAGACGCTCAGTAACAAACGTGATGGGCCAAATAGATTTCCCTGCCGGTTATCGATGGCAATTTGGCCAACAATTACAGCAAGCGCAACAAGAAGTTAATGTTATGGGCATCAACATGTTGCTAGCGATCTTAATGATTTTCGTGGTAATGGCGGCACTGTTTGAATCCTTACTGTTTCCTCTTGCCGCGATTAGTTCGATTTTTTACGGGGTAGTCGGCGTGTATTGGTTTTATTTTATAACCGGCACAACGATGACAATCATGGGAATGATAGGGATATTGGTCTTGATGGGCGTCGTCGTTAACAATGCCATTGTGCTTATCGACAGAATCAATACGTATAGAAACCAAGGCTTAGCGCAGATTGATGCGATTTTACAGGCGGCGAATGATCGTATTCGGCCAATCTTAATGACAGTATTAACCACTATTTTAGGATTATTGCCTCTCAGCATGGGCGACACCGCTATTGGTGCAAGTGGTCCGCCTTACTATCCCATGGCGCGAGCAGTCATCGGCGGCCTCGCCTACTCCACGATTGCGACTTTAATTTGCCTACCCATTATTTATTTATTTTTAGATAACGTAAGAAATTTTTATGCGAAGCTTTGGCAGACAAGCGCGAGAAAAGATACGCGCTTCCGATTTAATTTAATGCAAGTTAGTACGATTAAAGAAAACTCAATAACCAAAAATTAAGAGTCTGCTTTTTAGCAAAAAAAAGCGCGAGCTCTTAATCACTCACGCTATTTCATCGCTAAGCTGAACGATCCTCGTCAGTGGGATCTAAACAACTTAGTTTCTCCTAGTGCTTTGCTGTCTAATTTGACAATCTTCTATAATTTTCTAAGCACTTATTCGTTTCTTTCAATGATTTCAATTGCATTTCCTGCTGGGTCGCGCGCAATAACAATATTTAACCCTGGAGTTTGCGTTTTCACTTTACGGTAACCATAGTTTTCTTCGTCAAGCTGTTTGATGACATTAGCAAAATCGTTGGTGTAAATTGCGGTAACCGCAAAACGACTTTTTGGAAGTTGTGGTTCAGCCAAAGGTTCAAACAATGCCAAGAATGGCCCTTCACCAAATTCCATGAGCACTTCATCATAAACATTTTCAGCCTGATAAACCTGACCAGATTTCGCACCAAATACTTTTTTGTAAAATGCTTCTGCTTTATGACGATCCGTAACAATCAACTTGGATCCGCCAACACGATTTTTACCGGGGGCACCGTAAATTTCAACTCTATTTCCACTTGGGTCAGTAGCAATCGATATCTTCATTTTCTCAGTATCGATAAAGCGACGAATACCATAGCCTGCTTTTTCAATTCGAGAGGTAATGGTTTCCCACTCGTTGGTATAAATAAGCACAACAGGAAATTGGCTTTTAATAATTGGCAGTTCTGCTTTAGGGTTCGCGGCAAACAAGGCAATTGTTGGACCGCCATCTTCAAAGCCCATAATAGTTTCTTCGAATGTTTCTAAATCGTAATCGTAGCGGCGGACTTCTTTCATGCCGAGCATTTTTTCGTAAAACGCTTGAGTTTTTACCAAATCAACGACATTCAACTTAGCCGCGCCAATTATATGCTTTTGTTTTTTCGCATCTTCAGCAGTGCTGCTGGCGCTGTAAGCGAACACACTCACAAGCATTAAGAGTGATACGAAGTATCGATAGTTAAAAATTTTCATGGGCTCGATTCCTTTATTAATTATTCTCTAGTAAGTGCTTGAAACGTAAAAACAGTATAAATAATTCGCTTCAAACGTTTTCTACTTCATACCGTTAGCAACAAACTTACTTACGTCATTAATTTGTTGCTGGGTCAGCATAGTTTGCATCGGTGGCATTTCTACACCACCTTGAACAATCGCTTTTTGAACTTGATCAAAATTAGTCAAACCTTGCAAAGGTGGCGCGCTAGTGCCCGCAATACCTTTGCCATCTGCACCATGACAAACGGCGCAGGTATTTGCAAAAACTTGTTTGCCATTTGCGAGCTCCATCGCCGTTGCATTGATGGCTATCACCGATTGAGTAGCGCTCGTCGTTCTGTTAAGTATGGCGGCATTATTACTTTCGCCTTTTTCAGGCAAAGCAAGAGCGACCAACTCCGCTGGATGTTCTCGAGTCGCCACCGCGACAACAATATATTGTTTACCCTCATGCATATAAGTCATCGGTCCGCCGGATACTTTCGCTGGCATTTCGATTTCTGCAATCGTTGCTCCAGTCGCCTTGTCATATGCTCGGAAAAATTTACCGCCTGGATCACCGCTCAAGTTGCCGCTTTCAGACATAAACATTAGTGTCTTCGTCGTCATCGGCACTGGTCGCACACCCACAAAGCCCATATTGTCGAAATCCAGATCCAAGCCCTGTAAGGCTGGATGATTTTTTATGTTGTCGTCTGCACCACCGATAGAACGCCACCAGACGTGCTCACCTTTATTCATATCGGTACCCGTCACTTTGCTCCAAGGCGGGCGATTGACAGGTAAACCCTGAGGGCCCTGAACGCTAGCGGTAGTTGCACGAATATAATCCCAATCCGTAAGATTTGGATCAGCAATCTCAAGCCGTGAAATCATTGGGTTATTTCGCGTCGGCACGTACATCATGCCGGTCTCGGGATCAAAGGCGCCGCCATTCCAATTTGAACCGCCACCATAACCCGGCATTACCCAAGTCCCTTGTTTACCACCTTCGATACGACGACTCGTCGGTGTATACATTGGCCCGGTAACATATTGGCTCGCAATTTCGACGGCTTCGGCTCGAAGTTCTGGCGTGAAATCAATTAAGTGATCTTCGTCATAACCTAACAATTCATAAGGTGCTGGCTTTGTAGGAAATGGTTGCGTTGGTGACGTTCGCTCGCCAGGTACATCAGATTGCGGTACGGCTTTTTCTTCAATAGGCCACACCGGCTCACCCGTTACGCGATTAAAAACAAATGACATTCCCTGCTTGGTTAATTGCGTTACCGTCTTAATTTTTTTGCCGTCAACAGTTAGATCACCAAGAATGGGCGCCGCCGGTGGATCGTAATCCCAAACACCGTGATGAACCATTTGAAAATGCCAAACCCGCTTACCGGTTTTTGCATCAAGGCAAACTAAACTCTGTGAAAATAAATTATCGCCCAAGCGTTGGCCGCCATAAAAATCATGGGAGGGTGCTTCTACGGGAAGATAAACGTAACCAGTTTCTAGGTCCGCACTCATCATGGTCCAGACACCGGTGTTACCAATGTATTTCCATGAATCGTTTTCCCAGGTTTCGTTACCGAACTCGCCAGCTTGAGGAATGGTGTGGAAGGTCCACAATAATTTTCCAGTATGAACGTCATAACCACGAATGTGTCCCGGCGGTGCGGTTTTCATTGGCGAAGTAATGTAAGTCACGACTTGAGCGATCACTACGTCACCGACAACGATGGCGGGCGATGAAGAGCCGACAAAAGGTACATCTCGATCTGCTAAATTTTCTTTTAACCAAACCGCGCCTTGTTTGCCAAATTTCAAATCCGCTTTACCGGTTTTCGCATCAATGGAAATTAAACGACCATCGAGGGTGTTATGAAATAAACGTTTTTCTTTTCCATCAGTCCAATACGCAAGCGAACGACTACTAGAAGTTGGCGCACGTCCACCAATATCGGCCGGAGTCGGTGAAAAAGTCCAAATAGTTTCGCCGGTTTTTGGATTAATAGCCGCCGCTTGATGCACACCAGTTGGTGTATACAACACACCATCAATCATTAGCGGCGTCGCTTTTAAGTTGCTATCTTGACGATCACCGTGAGGCAACGATTGCCAACGCCAAGCAATTTTTAAGTCTTTAACATTATCTTTATTAATTTGATCAAGAGCCGAATACCGGGTAGAACCTGCGTCACCACCCCAATAATGCCACTCACCCTCAGGTGCACCATACTGTGCAAATGCGCCAGCTGTAAAAAACGAAGCGCCGGCAAAAACAGCACTTACATACAAATTTTTATTCATTATTATTTTCCAATTCTTTAATACGAATTTTTTAATTTCACGTTTTTCAATTATTAGTCTTCGAAAAATATTGTCTGGAAAACTATTCTGGGAAAGCCGGATACCCAGGCTCTACTTGTATCCCAAAACTATTAATTGCCAAACCTGTCATGGTATAACCGCCAGATGTATAAATGATTTCGACTAATTGTTTGGCATCATAATATTTTTCCAATGTCTGCCAAACGTCATCAGTAATAAATGCTTCGCTCCGCAACTGATCAACAGCCATAAGCACCGCTGCATATTCTTCACTCCAGCCCTCAGCTTCTGGGCCTTCCGCAATCCGTGCTATTTCTTCGTCCGTCAATCCTGCTTCTTTCGCAATGGGCACATGGTGTGACCATTCGTATTTAGCGCGAATTAAATATCCTGTGCGCATAATAATAAGTTCGCGAGTTTTTGCGGGTAAGCCGGAGTCGCGCAACAGGTAACTACCAAACAAATAGCGTGGACCATAAAGCTGAGGATGATTAATTAAGGTCGCATAAAGATTTAAAAAACTGCCGTCTTCATTAATTTGTCCCGCCGCTATTTCTCGTTGCTCTTCGCTAAGATCCGCAACCGCAAGAGGCGGCACGCGAGGAGTGCTTAAGCGCGGAGAGCTAGGAGTAGAAGCAAGTGCGGGCGCCGGAACATCGCTGGGTAAACGATATTCAAGATTGGGATCGAGTTGAATGCCAATACTATTTAACACCATTGACACCAATTGATATTGTGCTGCCGTAAATAATGCGTCCATGGTTTCTTCTACTGTGTATTTTGCCCGCAGTTTTTCCCAGGTCGCATCACTGATCATGGTGTCATAACGTAGCTCATCCACCATGTCCATCAAGGTTCTTTCAAAATCAGTCCACGATTCTGAATCCGGATCGGCAGCAATACGATGAATTTCTTCAGCTGTCATACCGATATTGTCAGCGCTTGCGATGCGTGCGTGCTGCGCCCATTCGTATTCCGCTTGGCACAGCCACCCCATCCGCAGCATGACAATTTCGCGATCTCGCGCCGGTAAGGTCGACGCATTCAACAGCACTCTGCCGAGAGGGCTCCAACGATTATAAAGTTCAACGTGGTGAACCAGTGTTTTGTACAAGTTAATGTCAGAGCGACTTTCTAGCATAGCGACTTGTGTCGCGTTCAGATTGGGATCATCTTTTGTCGTTGGCTGTATGCGGGGTTCGGATAGACGCTGAGAAAATCCAGTCATCGCAGTGCTTGCATCTAAACCCGGTGTAGCTGGTGCACTACTCGTATTTGAGGCAGCAACAGTATTTTCGGCAGGCGCGCTCGCCACCCCGTCGCTTTCAGAATTTTGTTGACTACATGACGCAAGACTTAAAGCGACAAGGCCAAGAGACATTCCAAGTGTACTTATCCTACTTAACGTTATTATTTTCATACTTCCCTCAAGGTAAGAGTCCTCTGGTTTAGAGTCCTCGGCGCTAGGCTGCGCGATGGTTTAATCGGACATTTGATTTTCAAACGATAAAATTAGATCTAGGCAAATTATTAGAATTAGATACTCGTGCAGATCGTGATCCCGAGAACAACGTTTAGCAAGTGGTAAAACTCACTTGAATCAATAAATGGGCGCCAATGAGCAACAAGCTGGGTGAGATTATCACTGCAACAAACTTGTTGGTCAACAAGCTTCTTTGTTCGCCATCTCTCTGACAAACAATGACCAACTCTGGCATTCTAGTCGCAAATACTTTATAGGTAGGTCAACCTATCTACACCGAGTTCTTTAAAGGGAATACACAAACACAAAACAGCAGAAGATTTTGCAGGAGAGACACAATGAAAACCCTATTAACATTACCACTGATCTTGTTAGTAAGCTTGAATGTACAGGCCGCTGATCGTGCCGATGGTGCGCGTAAGCACGCCAGAGTTGATGGTGCTCATCGCGCGCAAATGGATCGACGAGCACATGTGCAACGCTCACGCGAAGTTAGTCGCGAACGGCCTAACGGTTCTAGTGTGACTCGCGAACGATCTCGGGAGCGAAGCGATGGTGTTCTGACTCGCACAAACTCCCAAACACGAACTAACCCAGAGGGTGATACTCGTCAACGCACAGCGGTAACAACTCGCGACAGGGAAAATAAATTGCGTACTAAAGAAGTGACTCACACTAATCCCGAAGGTGAAACTCGCTCACGTAGCAACAATGTGCAACGCACCGAAGACGGATCGATTCGCACACAAAGCAGAACAAACTTTGACGGTGAAACTAGAGAACGAAATGTTGAAACCATTCGCGATCAAGAAAACCAAACCATTACCAAGAATGTCGAGCTTATTAATCCAGAAGGTGAAACTAAGGAATTTACTATCGTTAAAACACGCCCTTAGTCCTTTAATTCAGCAAAAAAATAGCAGCGTTTTAGGCGCTGCTATACTTAGTCTACACATTCTTTCGGAACATATTTTTAGAGCGCCAATGGATGCATGATGTTACGACGCCAAGCACTATCGATTCGTTTCTAGCTAATACTGAAAAACGCGCTTTTCGTATGGCGTTATTAGCAACGAAAGACAAATCAGAATCGTTAGATATCGTTCAAGATTCAATGATGAAACTTGTCGAGTATTACAGCGATCGAGATGCAAGTGATTGGGGTCCGCTATTCCACAAGATTTTGCAGAACAATATTATCAAGTGGTATCGACAGCAGCGGCGAAAAAAACGTTGGTTTTGGCAAGCACCACCTAACGATGACGAAGATAGCGAATTTATAGTACAAGTAGAAAGTCCCGAATGGGAAATCCCCGATGCAATTTGGGAGCGTAGTGAAAAAGTCGACGCGGTGGTTAATGCGGTCGAGCAATTAGCTATTCGTCAACAACAAGCTTTTTTGTTGCGCTGTTGGGAGGGCTACGACACAAGCACCACTGCAGAAATAATGGAGTGCAGTGAAGGTAGCGTGAAAACCCATTATTTTAGAGCATTGCAAAATTTACGCGCGCTCTTGGATGATCAAGAATTAAGAGACGTCGGTTAACTAAGGTTTTTAATTAAGCATACTTTGAAGGAAGCATGAACGTGTCAGACAAAAAATCTTCATCAAGGCCATTAACAAAACAGGATAAGTTTGCCCGAAATATCGCAAATAGCCTGGATGACAGCTTGTTATCCATCGACAGCGACACCCTAAAAGAGCTGAAAGAAAAACGAGACATCGCTTTAGCTCAAAAAAAGTCGCCGCGAATTAACTCGCCTTATGTTTGGTCGGGAATAGCCGCCGCGGTTATCGTAGCAATCGCGCTGCCAATTTATTTTAATCAGTCTTCCCAAAATGAACTAGAACATGACATTGCGAGTTACTACGATGTCGACCCTGAAATGCTAGAGATGATGGACATGTTACTGGTACTAGGTGATTTAATTGAAGAAGACCCGGATGCGATTTAGAAAAAATTTAGCCTTAGCTTCTATTCTCTGGATAAATGTTGTTTCGCTATGTCATGCTGCCGAAGAGAAAATTTCTGCAGAATTTTGGCAATGGTATTTGAAGTATGCCGATGAGAACGGCGAGGTTTTTGATCCTTTGGCACTACAAGAGCTCGACATAATGACGGCAACACTTAGCTCGCAAGAAGATTCACAAAACAAACAGAACGAGAACGCCAGGCAAGACAGCGAGCAGACGCAAAAATCAAATGAATCGCAAAAATCAACGAGTGAGCAAGATAAATTGAAACAAGAGAAAGACGAAAAAGAGACGAAAGTAGCGACTCAGGAGTTATTACAGCCATGATTAACCAGGATTTACTAGTGAAGAATAAGCATTATTTATTGTTTGCCTTAGTCCTTACGAGTTTAGTTTGGATTAGCGATGCCCACGCTCAAAACGCATCATGGCAGGATCTTAGTGACAGCGATAAAGCAATGTTGCAACCTTTCGCTCAGCAATGGGATAGCTTCGATGCAGACCGCAAGCAACAATTGTTAAAGCGCGCGCAACAATTTCAACAACTCAGCGCCGATGAGCGGGAGAGCTTAATGAAGCGGTTTCAACGTTGGCAGAATTTAGACACGACTCAACGTCGAGACTTAGAACAACGCTTTCAAAACTTTCAACGCCTACCAAGAACTCAGCGCCGGGAGATTCGTCGCAACTATCGTCGTTTTCAATCGCTCAGCGAAGTGCAACAACAAGCCTTAAGGGACAACTGGAACGATCTTAATCAAGCAGAACGGCGTGAACTACAAAATCAAATTCGCCGCGCTAATCAGGCTGAACGTAGAATTATTCGCAATCGTTTACTGCGAGAAAGAACACGTCGCCGTTAATTTACTATAGGGTAAAAGTTGTGATTCATTTACGAAGGTTCTACTTAATTTTTTCTTTTCTATCTATATATGGAATCGGACTACAAAACGCCAATGCTGAACTGAGCTTCGGCACTATTATTAGTGCTAGCTATGACTACCAATCTTTAGGTGACGATTATGCCGACCTTTCCACTTTGAGCTTGTCGCCGAACATGAGCGCAGGAAATTGGTATTTCGCAATTGACATTCCTTGGCAAAAAGTCGATGGGGATATCAGCCAGAATCAACGACCACGCCTTGATGAAATTTGCTCGCTACTAAATACAGGAAGACAATTACCTCCTAGGCTATCGAATTTACGGAATTCAATTTTACAGTATTGTACTACTCAATCGCTAAGCGACGGTTCCGGATTGAGTGATATCAGCGTAGTCGCCAGTTACGGTTTAAGTCACGGTCCAAGTTCAGCTTGGTTTTCATCATTCAGTTTTACCTACCAAGGCGACAACGGGGAAACTCAAAAAGGCTTAGGTAGCGGCACACAAGACGGTAGTTTCGAATGGACCTTGCAAGGCGATCACAGCTATATCAGTTCAAGTTTTAATCTTGGCTACAACTTTATATTAGGTGGTGAATATAAGGACTTCTACGATGATTATGCTTTTGCTTCTTTTTCTTTGTCATCACCGATACACAAACCCCTGATATTCGGCGCGAGTTACCAATTTCAACAAAGCTCGGCGGAACATATTGACGACTTGAGCTCATTGGATTTTTTCGGCGAATTTAATTTCTCGAAACGCTATGCCTTACGTGTATCCTATTTAAATTATTTGGATGCTGATTTTTATCCTGACTATAGTGTTAATACGGCTTTATATATAAGTTTTTAAATCAAGTTTCAGTAGTCATTTTCCACCAGCCTTTGTTAAAGAATCGATTAACCTATGTTAAGCCCTTTGTCACATATTAGTGCTTGGGGTAACATCTGCGTTCAGCTATTCACTCTCCTTATAGAATTTTGGATGTAGATTTATGTACACAAAAATAATCAACACAAGATTTTCGTTTTTCCTGTCGCTATTCTTAACAGTGTCTTTTTTAGTAGCAGGCTGTACGACGAACCCTTCTACCTCACTCACCAACCTTGCCTACTTAAGCGAACAGACCAAAGGCGAGGGTAGCTATCAAGTAGAAAGTTATAGTGATTTTCCAGATGCAGAAGAATATGGCGAAGCAGTAATTTATTATCCTGCAAATAAATCGGAAACATCAGGCGGTGTCGCTATTGCGCCAGGGTTTCGTGAATCAAAAGACAATATAGATTGGTGGGGGCCGCGTCTCGCGTCTCATGGTTTTTCGGTTTTGGTGTTAAGTACTAACACTTTAAATGACCGGCCCGACGTTCGGGCAAAAGCTTTAATGGCAGCGATAGACACATTAAGAAAAGAAAATCTTCGCGACGGTAGCCCACTAAAAGATAAGATTGACATCGATAGAATGGCCATCATGGGACATTCTATGGGCGGAGGTGGAGCACTACTCGCTGCTAATGAATTTAGTTCAGAACTAAAAGCGGCAATCCCGTTTACCCCATGGCAACCTAATGCAGATTTTTCGAACATTAGTATTCCCACGCTAGTGATCGCTGGAGAAATCGATAGGATAGCGGCTGCGAATACTCATGCCCTACCCCACTACGCTTTGATTCCGGAAGGTACGAAAAAAATGTATTTGGAATTTAAAGGCGGCAATCATTTTATCGGCAACAATATTATTCCCGTGAGTGAGCGCCTTGCTCCCAACATCGATGTTCACGAAGCGATTAGTTATTTTTCGGTATCTTGGCTTAAGTACTACCTTGACGGCAACGAAGCTTATCATGAGCTAATTTATGGAGAGCAATCAAAGCAATTTTCTGATCAATTATCAAAATTCCAGTACGCAGATTAGCAATCTCCAATAAAAATGTAATTGTTTGCTCCACCTTTTTTACCAAACACTAAAACAGGTGGAGCCATGGCGAAAAATGTTTTCTCTTAGGAATTATCTTCAAGGTACTGAGTCGTTGTTCGTCTGAACACTATTCTCGAATAAGGATATTTTCAACAATATCAGCTCGATCAATACGCGTATTGTTTGCCGGTACTGTTGTATCTTCGTAACCGAAGGCAATGCCAAAAAGAATTTTATTGTCATCGTTTAATTCAAACTCTTTCCGCACTAAATCCGGATAACTGCGCATCGACCCCATCGCACAACTGTGTAGACCGAAAGCGACTAAGGTTAGCATAAAATTCTGCGCCCACATGCCAACATCTAACGCTACTGTTGTTCCAAAATTCTTATCCATTCCGACGAATGCCATATAGGGCGCATCAAAAAATTCGTAATTCCGTAAAAAGGCCTGCTGTCGCTTTTCCTTATCGCCACGCTCAATGCCCATATTGCCGTAAAGTTCATAAGCGCAATCAACCTGCTTACGCCGATATTCGCCGACAAAATCTCCACGATAGTCATAATCTTGACTGTGGGGCACCTCGGCTTTTATATTTTCGATCATCGCGTGACTGATTCTCTTTTTAAGGTTTCCTTTTGCGACATAGACACGCCAGGGCTGAACGTTGCAATTCGAAGGGGCACGTTGGGCAATATCAAATACCCGTTGTAAAGTCTTCTCTGGAATTTCTTTGTCTAAAAACCCGCGTACCGAACGCCGTGCATAAATCGCCTCAATTAAGCTCATATTTGAGTCTTCGGTTTTAACAGCTGTTGTCATCTTAAAAAGAACCTCGCGCTAACACATTAATAAGAGTAGAAAATGCAAATTATAGCGGAAAGTTGTTAGCGCAGCGGTCTCCATTTGGTTGACGCTGATGAGCTTCTTTGGCTTTTTTGAATCAATATCTGGATTTGATACCCGATACTATGTTAAAAATATCGAGCACAGCGACAACAAAATTAATAATAAAGACGTGGGCATTGGGACGATCTTGTGGAAACAGCGGCTAATAACGAATTTATTCACCTTCAAACTGAAGAAACTCCACTTAAAAAGATTCGTGGTTCCCATGAACAACGCCGCACTGCGACCTATAACAAAGTTATTTCCGCTGGGATTTCAATCCTTTATAACCACGGGTATCAGGCAACAACTACCACATCAGTGGCAGAGAAAGCAGGCGTTAGCAGGGGCGCCTTGCTTCATCAATTCCCAACCAAAACTGAGCTAATTGTTGGTATTGCTGAATACCTTGTCGGACAATATGCAGAAGCAAGAAATGATGTTTTTACTGAAGCCTTATCTCCTCTAGAGCGCTTTAAGCGATTAACGGATTTACTTTGGGAAAAATCCAAACAAGAAAATACCATTGCACTAATAGAAATTCGCTTAGCTTCTAGAAGCGACCCAGAATTAGCCTTGGGTTTAAAAAGTCGCGTCAATGAAGCAGTACGAAGTCAAATGGATGATGCCTGCGAGTTGGCAAAACTTGCTGGCATCGAAGACCAAGATGCAGTCAAGACACTCTCAACGCTAACCACCGCCAGCGTTTGGGGCTTAGCGATTCTTAGGCTGGAATCGAGCTATCAAGAAGATATTGAAGATGCCTTTGAGTTAATGAAAAAGAATCGCGACCAACTCATTGAAAAATTAATAAAATAAATACCCTAGTCGCCGCTCATTAAAAAAGAAAAAGCCCAAAATTGGGCCTTTTCTTTTAGGTTGTCAGTGCGGACATCTAAACAAGTAACTCATTTAAAAACTATAATTCATCGATACACCAAAAGTACGTGGCTCCAAGACAAAGATATTCGTGAACAAACCCGCTGTCGAATCCGGGTTATGGTGTCCGGTAACATAATCGTCATCTTTAATATTTTTAATCCAAAACTGTAGATTCCAATTATCCGCGGGATTGCGAAGAGTAAATTGCGCATCGATCATACTCCACGAATCAATCGTATCTTTCTTGGTGTTAAAAATTCTCGAAAAATATTCATCTTGCCAGTAATACTGTAAGCGACTCGATAAACTATATCCGCCGCCCCAATAAAAAATATATTCAATATTGGCATTCACGCTAAACTCAGGAGAATTTGGCAACGAGTGCCCTTCTAGATCGATGCTAACACCAGGACTACTGCCGACGCACGAAGGTGTAACGATGTCGACTATCGGCGGCAAACAGTTACTACCCGCTATACTCACAACGCCTTGTGCGCTTCCTGTTTGCGCAGGATCTGAAGGATTGAACGTTTGAAAATCGCCGATTTCGGCTTTTAGATACGCAATGTTTAAACCCCCTCGCCAATTTTCATTTGGAGCGAACATCAATTCCACCTCAAAGCCATTGATAGTTGAATCAATATTTTCATTGATAGATGTTTGCTCAAAAATTTTCGATACTTGCAAGCCTTCATAATCATAAAAAAATGCGTCGATGTTCACTTGTACAGTATTATCGAACAAGGAATTTTTTGCCCCAAATTCAATCGAGTTAACATATTCTGGTTCAAAACTATTAGCAAAAACCGTTGCACCTGGCGGGTTAAACCCACCACCTTTATAACCCCGTGCGAAAGTCGCATACAATAAAGTGTCGTCAGTGAAGGACAGGTCAACGTTTGAATCGATAGCAATCTTACCTGTCACTTCCTGCCAGTCATTACGTTGATGGGCAAATGGATCAGTGAGACTTGACCTCCTGTCCAAAAGAATTTGTCTAGAATCAACTTTTTTCTCCTCATCTGTATAACGCAGGCCAAAGGTTAATTTTGTCGCGTCGCTCAGCTGCCAATACCCTTCACCAAACAATGCCCAGGTTTTAACTTGGTAGGATTTAGTATGAAGATCAAATAAAGACTGCTCTTCTGGTATCGCTATTAACTGTCCGAATTGGAATGCCACAGGAAATCGAATTGTGTAATGATTTTCGGTTTCAAAATTCATAGCGAATAAACCGACAGTAAAATTAAATAGGCTATCGCTATCGGAAGTAAGTCGAAATTCTTGGCTAAACTGTTCGTGATCATCCGAAGCGGTGTCAGTAGGAGCATCGCGCACTACGTCTAATCGTCGAACACCATTAAAAAAATTAACGACGGGATAATTAAAATCAGTACTTGGTACCGTCCAATCATAATCCGTCATGGCTTCAATATAGGCGTTGCTATAACCCGTTAACGACGTAAATGTCAGCTCCTCAAAACGCCAATTGAATTCCAGCGACGCCAGTGTTTCCTCTACAAAATAACGCGGATCGAAGTCGGTATATATTTTCCGAAAATCTGCTGGATTAATTGCGCTGGCAAACTGATCTACACCTGGGTCCAGTAAGCCAATGAGACCCGCGATAGCACTGCTTGTGGTCGCAGTGCTATTCGTCACATCGAAGCCTAAACCCGTTGGTAAACAGCCCAATACGCCGTCGGGATCTTTAATACACTGCTGCTTTGTCGCTCTGCTACGACTGTCATCCTCACGAAATTTCGAAACCATTAAGGTCGCATCTATATCTTCACTCAAATTAAACAAGGTCGTGCTTCGAACCGCGTACATATCACGATCGTCGACATCGTTACCGGTGAAAATATTGTCGGTATAACCATCACGGTCCAAAGAAAACACGGCGAAGCGCTGCGAAACTGATTCACTTAATGGAAGATTAACCATACCGTTAAGCTTAACGGTATTGTAATTCCCGAAGGTCAAACCAATATCGGCACCAAATTCTTCGTCTGGTTTCGCGGTAATAACATTTAATACACCGGCAGTGGTATTTCTGCCGTATAGAGTACCCTGTGGTCCACGCAGCATTTCAACACGTTCAACATCAAAAAACTCCGTTTCGAAAATTCGTGGTGCATTTAAATACACACCATTAACATGTACACCAGCGCCACTATCAGCACTCACGCCAACCGCCGAATTGCCAACACCCCGAATAGCTAAGTTAGCATCTGTAAAGTTGCCCCGAGTAAAGACTACGTTTGGAACAGAAAACTGAATATCAAGCACATCATCAATACCCGCACTCTTTAAAGTGCTCGCATCAAATGCGCTAATCGCAATAGGAATATCTTGAGCATTCCCCACACGCTTTTCTGCAGTAACTATTATTTCTTCAATTTGCGCATGTGCTGAGATGGGCAATACGAGGCCAGAGAAAAACGCCAGCAAGGTAAGCGAAATATTACGTACTCGTTTGCAAAAATAGTTCATCAAACTTCCCATTTATTATTAAATTTTTAGTTTCTCGACATCCACTATAAGCGGTCACTTCGATAACCCGCTTATCAACATCCGTGTTTTATAATGTTTACTATATGATTTCGAGGTAAATAGTAGACTGACTACAATATACAATTATGAATGAGTTATAAAACAAGAGTATTATTATTATTATTTTTTTTCTTATGAAGCTCTTTGATTTTATGGCGTAGATATTTTTCGCGGAGTATCTCTATTTTTCGGACATGGAGTCAAGCATTTCACTGATCATAATAGAAGAAAAATATCTCCATTAAATTGATGCTTAAAAATATCATTTAAAATTTACATCGTTAATATTCTAGCGAAAAACTAACTATCATTAATTCGACTGATGGTTTTCGATTAGGGTTTTTGAAATAGAATAAGAAAGCGATCTGTATTCCTGCCTAGTGAAGGGTCAAAAATTGGCCGTCGCTGCGAATCATTTTTATTTCTGAGTAAATCGCTCTCCTTAAGCAAAACAAATCCCTCGTCGACAAATGCGTTCGTAACATAATTTTTTGGGATTCTATGTAGACGAAGATTATCTCGATCTATCAAACCGTAGTGATCAATTAATCCTACCGTCCCACCAGGCTTTAAGAGATTTTTAACTTGTTTCAACATTTGCGCAGCGCGTTCTGGATCGCGATTAAAATAATCATGAAAGACCTGAAAAATTACAAGCATATCTAGTGATTCTGGCTCAAAGTGAATATCATTGAGTCTTTCATTAATTCTAATAACATTTGTTATTTCCAAAGCAGAAATTTTTTGGGTCAGGGCTTCGCCAGCTGTAATTTCTGCGCGATCTTCTTCGAAACGTAAAGCTCTTGGGGAATTCTGCGCAAATACCACACCTTCGTCACCAACAGCCGTGGAAAGTATCACGGTGTAATACCCACCTGCGGCGTAGAGTTCAAGAATTTTCATGCCCGGCTGAATGTTTAGAAACTTCACTACCTGCTCAGGCTTGCGAAATCGGTCGCGAATTTTATCTTCTACTTCCCGGCGCGAATCCACTAATAGTTCGGGCAACGTCGCCGGAGCTTCCGCTGACACCAGCGAAGTATTTGCAATAAGAATCAGTAACACTAAAGACGTGAAGATTTGTTTCCGTAACATCGATTTGACCGCTCTAATATTTTAGTAATGAGGAGGTTTTTCGTCATCATCGCTGCGCGGATCAGTTTCAGCGGAATCATTAATCTCCTTAGATTTATGCTCCAGTGCTTGAACACGTCGACTCAACTCATCAATAACAGTTTGCTGCCGCACAATGACTTTATCTAATTGCTGAATCGTATCTTCTTGAAACTGTAGCTTCATTTCGATATCGATTAATTGATCTTGCACCTGTTGTTTCATTATTTGACTTCCCGAATACACAATAAATCTTTTGATCAACGAAGAACGCTTCGCATTAATTGCGTTCGGTATTATTTAGAGGGCGCGTTTCAAATGCAAGGGAAAGCTAGACGTTAAAGAATACGGGCAAGGTGTAAGCGGAAGATGAAGTTTTTTTAAATTAAAGGATTTAATCGAAAATGCGTCACTACTACTCTATTAATTTAATAGTGGTGCTTTTTGTTGTTGTTCTTTTCTCAGTGCATCTCTTTGAATCTGCATGATACTGCGCTCCAGTTGGCGCGCTTCTTGGCTGGGGAGGTCAGCAAAAGCAGCACCAATTCTATAGGGCATTCCGGGCTCCACCTTTGTCTGCACGGTTTTTACAATAAGATCACACTCTAGATGGGCTCCAGCAAACTCGAAGGCCAAATCCAACAAGGTATCATTCTCCTGGAGATCACGAACGAAGCTTTCACGACTCTGCAAGCAAATACCACCAATCGAAATATCCGCAAGCCGACCACTGTGCTGACAGTGATCAGGAGCAAAAAATTGCAGATTAATGGCTTTTCTCGAATCAACTGGAATTCGGTAAGAGGCACGACGTTGATCATTGTTGAGCGAATGAGGCATGGCAATCACATAGACCGGTGTCCCATCGATCGAATGACGCTCCAAGATCGCGGATTCAAAACGGATACTGCGACCGCCTTTTTGACGCAAACAAAACTTTAATTTCTGCCCTGGCAAACCAAGAAATCCACGCGGGAAGAATTCATCAATGAGAATAGTTTTTTCATCGGGATCTATTTCTAGAATCAGGCTTTGCAAGCTGGTATTTTCACCGGGGATTTGAACGTCTAGAAACTGACGATTTCTCTGTAATTGGTTAAGCTCCAAATAAACGCGATTCAGCAGTAGATCTGTTGGTACAGGTTTATTCTTTTTAACGCTAAACAGAGACCCAAGCATAATTTTCCTCGGCTAAACAGATTATTAAAGTCACTCTGATGTTTATCGACAACTCAAAGTGAAACTTTAGTCAATCTTTAGCCTACTCAAGCGTCACACCTAGTGGCCAAACAAGGTTAGCTGAGGAGCGACAATCTGCGAAAACGAGAGCCCTACAAACTGTAATACGCCGTCCGCCACAGGAGCCAACTGCTTATCGACATAATGCTGATAATCCAACCCGTGGGTTTGATACCCAAGTGGCTCAGGACCACCCAGCGTAATAACGTATTCAATCCACTCGCCACGTTTAATCGTCGTACCTGTCATCTTTTGTAGTTTTCTCGCAGCTTGCACATGAGGAGGTACATTCTTTTGATAATCCTCCAATTTGCGACGTAAGCGTTTTCGATAGATGAGGTCTTCATCCAGTTCGCCCGCCATCACTTGCTCGGCCCTGGTTAAAATAAACGCTTCCAGCTCCTCTTCAGCAAACACTCGGCGATAAAGCTCTTCTTGAAACTGCTTTGCTAGCCGCGTCCAATCGGTTCTAACATTTTCCAAACCTTTAAATATTAGCTTAGCTTTGCCGTTTTTATTCACGATCCCTGCGTAGCGTTTTTTACTCCCCATTGTCGAGCCACGAATAGTCGGCATTAAAAACTGTAAGTAGTGGGTCTCGAATTCCATTTCTAGTGCGCAATCGATACCGAATTCTTTATCGAGCTTTTTTTGCCAGAATTTATTGAGCTGTTCCGCTATTTTATTGCCAATTTTACCCGCATCTTTTTCAGAAACTTGATTGCCAATCCAAACAAACAATGAATCGGTATCACCATAAATAACTTTATACCTTTGCGCTTCAATCCATTGTTTACTGGTTTGAATAATGTCGTGACCGCGTAAGGTAATGGAGCTACAAACACGGGGGTCGTAAAAACGACAACCGGTTGAACCAAGCACTCCGTAAAAGGAATTCATAATTATTTTAATCGCTTGCGACAAGGGCGCATTCTTTTCTTGCTTGGCACGATCACGGGCTTGCCATAAGGTTTCAATAATATTGGGCAACAGATGTTCATGTTTTGAAAAAGAAGCCCCTCGATACCCCTCAACAATATCTTCTGCTTTAAGGTCCTGATGCTGAGTCACACGATAACCGTAAGGGTCAATTCTAAAAGTGCGAATAATACTTGGGTACAAGCTCTTGAAATCGAGAACGAGTACATTTCGATAGATTCCCGGATCAGAATCAAGAACGTAGCCGCCAGGGCTCATTAACTCGGACTCAAACTCACCCAAGTTTGGAGCCACATATCCTTTACGATGCAATTTGGGCAGATATAAATAATCGAAAGCGGCGACAGATCCGCCGATTCTATCCATTAACAGACCGGTCAATTGACTCCGCTCTAAAATAAAATGAATGAGAGACTCCTGCTGAAAAATATCCCACACCAACTCACAATCTTTGATGTTATAACGAGCGAGTTTATTTTTATCTTCGGCGAAGAGTTCCGAGATCAGCTCGCCTCGATCGTTTCCTTTTAACAGCTTACCGTCATCGAGTAGAGAACGTGCGACATTTTCCAAGGCATAACTACTTAATTGATAAGTAGCCGCTTTTAGCACTTCTATACCGTCTAGAACAATCCGTCCTGGCATTTGCATATAGCGTCGGTTGTTATCATCTTCTCGCCAATGAACTTTCTGTTTGTTGCGACCAAAATTTGCAGCAATCTCACAACGCTTGCACAGTGTTTCCAATACCCAGAAATCAAACTGAATTACATTCCACCCAATAATAATGTCCGGATTATAATCATCGAACCAAGCAATTAATTTTTCTAGGCATTGTTTTTCATTTTCACACGCAATGGTCGTAAGCCCATCTTCTTGGCCATCGACACCACCAATCATAAATACTAAAGCGAGCTCATCGCTAAAAACTGCAGCCGAAAATAAAGTGGCTGCATCCATAGTTGTTTCTATATCAAGCGAAACAACCTTGAGCTGAGGGCGATATTCATTGGCTTTTAACTGCGGAGATTTCGCATGGAAATAACTTTCTTTTTTCTGAACTTCGCCCTGTATATCCACACCGCCAGTAATAAACCTCTCCATCAAATACCGTTGTGGTGGGCGAATATCTGCTTCCCAAACTGTAATATTTACTCCTGCGAGTTTTTGCTCATACTCCCTAGCAACACGCTGACTTGTAAAATAACAGGGCACAACGGTGTCATTATGAAAATTTAGGAAGCGTGCATCACCCACTCGAACAAAGGAAGCGTGCGTTTTTTGGATAATTTTTTTGAAACGAAGAACATCGGCTTCACGAATAAAAAAAACGGATTCCTGCTTTGGAATCTCCACCAGGACAGGCCCGCACTCTCCGGCAAACCAAAGTTCCAGCGTGATACCTTGAGGAGTGTCTCGCCATTGCCGGGTGAGCAAGAATGCTTTCATAATTAAAAACCCAGCACCAACAATGAGTACACAACGACGTTCGGAGACTTGTTAAAAAAGGAAATTTTCTAAGTTGGGAAGGCGAGAATATTATTAATCAAGTGCAACAACCTCTAACCTTGGGACAGTAATTCACGCAGATCTATAATCCCAGCATTCGCGCGAGAAATATAAGATGCCAAAACTAAAGAATGATTGGCAAGAAAACCAAAACCATCACCATTCAATATCATTGGACTCCAAATAGTAACTTGCGTCGCTTCAAGTTCGCGAATGATCTGTTGCAAACTAACAAGCGCATTTTTGTCTTCGAGCACATCGGCAAAATCTACTTCAACAGCGCGCAAAAATTGCGCCAAAGCCCAAGCCGAACCCCGTGCCTCATAAAAAACATTATCAATATCCATCCACGGGGTCTGTACGAGCTCATCTCTCGGCGCTGAAATCGAAGAAATTTCACCACTCGAACCTGAACTTATATCTAGATTGAGCCGTCGCTGCCCAACACTTGCGCTTAATCGCTGCGAAAGACTTCCTAGGCGAGTCTCTACATTACTCAACCAATAACGCAAGTTATCGGCGCGAGAAAAAAACTGTGCATTGGTTTGGTCAGCGTCCCCGAGTCTGCGTAAATAATTCTCAAGATATTCCGCGGCTTCCGCGTATTCAGCCTCGGGACGAGGGAAAAGCCAAGCAGAATTATCGACGTTAAATCTATTTTCAGCTAAGGCTAAATCTTCATCTTCAATTGATTGTGATTGCGAGCGGCTGAAACGCTCTCTCATCGCTTTACTGAGATCGCGAATCTGAATTAACGCACCATATTCCCAACTCGGCATATTATCCAACCAAAGTCCAGGCGGCATCACATCGTTACTAAGAAAACCACCCGGTTTATCGAGCAGGTATCGAGTTGTTACAATCATCGTTGCGGTCGTAGTCGTTCCGATAACAACTTGATGACCATTTTCTGTTGCATATTCTTCGGCGACAACTCTCACATCAAAAGGGTCTGGCTCAGAGCTCCAATACATTCCAACGCCAACAACAAATAAAAAGCAAAACAACAAAAAATAAATGATGAGCTTAGCTAGCCAACCGCCGCTTTCAATATCATCATTTATCTCGGCGGTATTGTCATTCACCGAACGACGAAATCCGAGCCATTGCCGTTTAAAAAAATTTTTAGCCATGTTGACAACTCTTATTTATCTATCTTAAAGATTAAGGAACCTTAGAATTCTTTTCTAATACTACGACTTAATTTGCACAGAACTATTCTATTGGCGGCAAGACAACAATCTTCGGTGTTTTTGCTAAACGAATATCGCCACGAAGACGATATCCCGGAATTCCTTCACTCATGGTTTTATATATCCAGCGGCCTTCTGAATCATTGCGCGCATAGATGAGTAATGATTCGTCAGACTCTTTTATATGTAAAGCTAAGATCTGTAATTGATTGACCACCTGCTCATTTCGTTGACTAAGAATGTAGGGGTCTAGAGAGATTTCTTTATCGTCAGCTTTTGGAATTTCGACGACGCGTGTTTCATTTAACCGCTGTTGCGCAATTGCGACTTCTTTTATCAACTGAGAGATTTCTGGGGAATTTTTGTCGACAAATTTCGCTCGCTCAATATACTCGCGAGCCTGATGCAGTTGACTAGATGCCAAGGCACTGCGAGTTAAGGCTGCATAGCGAGCAAATATCTGCTGTAACCCTGTCTTCGCTTGCTGATTGTTCGGTCGCAATAACAACACCGCTTGAAAGCGATCAAATGCGTTGTCATGTAGCGGTGTCGTTAATTTGTTGCTCGCTAAGGCTGCCTCAGCATCACTCAACAGTTGCCGCACATCATCTTCTAAGGTTCTTTTAGCCGGGGTCGATTGAAACGATTCAGCACTAAGCTGCGCTGAACTCGAAGTGCTAAACAAGACCAGGGGCACAAAGGAAAACAGTATCAACGCGAAACAAAAAAAATGCCTATTCAAAATCATCTTTTCATACCTATCTAAATATCCTGCTGACTTCCTACTAGGGAGAAACGCCATCACGTCATGGTCAAGCGCTTGAGTTGACAGCAAAAGCCACTTCCTCTAAAAGTCGCCAGTATATCGGGGCTTAAAGGCAATTTTTTGTGTAAGCCTACGCAAAAATCAGCTCCCAGACCGATAAACGCTCCAAAAACCAGCCGATAGGTTACACTTTCCAGAAACTAAACCTTTAGAATTAGGTCTATTCCGCACTAGCGAGTTTGCGACTAAATCAGCCAAAAATAGGCCATATGCAATAATGCGACTCGCCGCTGCCGTAAAAATTTAAGGTGAATCATATCATGCGCTCCCATATCGCAACCATTCTCGCCACGCTGATCATTGCACTAATGGCGCTCCCCACGACACTGCATGCGCAAGATCCATTGGCGAACGGTTCGTCCGCAACTAGCCCAGATCCACTTAGCTCTTCGACCAGCAACTCCCTTTCGAGTAATGGACTCGATCAACAAGACGATGAATACCTTGATCCTGAAGTAGCCTACCTCTTGTCTTTTGATTTGCAAGAGAATGCGATCGCGCTGCACTGGGACATTGAGCCAGAATATTATCTCTATCGAGACATGTTCAAGTTCAGGGCATATAGTGACGGGAAAGAAATTTCAATCCGGCCAGATTATTCAAAAGGTAAAGTTAAATACGACGAGTTTTCAGAAAGAGATCGAGAGCTGTATTACGTCAGCGCTGATGTGAACTTTACTGTTCCCGCCGATATCCGCTCACTGGAATTAGCCGTCGGCTTCCAGGGCTGTGCGCCAGGTTTATGCTTCCCCCCGAAAACCAATTATTTCGAGATCGACCTAGACCAAGGCACGGCGCAGAGCATTGCGGCATTAACGGCGAAACCTGAATCTTCCGGCGGAAATGGCAACGGCTTAATCAACTCGGGTGCAGCCAACAATAACTTCGAGGGCTCAACTTTTTCACTCTACACCCTGCTTATCGCCTTAATTGGCGGCGTGATATTAAATTTAATGCCCTGTGTATTCCCCGTATTGTCTATTAAAGCGTTGAGCTTTATTTCCTCTTCCGGCTCTTCTCATAGTCATCACGTTCACGGTTGGGTCTATACCGCTGGCGCGGTTGCTTCGTTTTTAGCAATAGGCGGAATCATTATTGGTATTCGTGCCCTAGGTGGAGATGCGGATTGGGGCAAGCAACTACAGTCGCCAATATTCGTTGCCCTGATGTTTTATCTATTTTTAGTCATGGGTTTAAGCTTGTCGGGTTTCGTTCATTTTGGCAGTAGCATGATGGGTATCGGTCAATCCCTTACAACACGCCAAGGTTTGCAAGGCTCATTTTTTACCGGTGTACTCGCCGTAGTGGTAGCAAGCCCTTGTACCGCGCCGTTTATGGCTCCCGCCTTAGGTGTCGCCCTGACTCAATCACCCCCAATAGCTCTATCGGTATTCGCCGCACTTGGACTGGGTATGGCGCTACCTTTCTTGCTATTGAGCTACAGCCCAAAACTCGCTGCCTTGCTACCTAAGCCCGGCGCATGGATGGAAACCCTGAAGCAATTTTTGGCCTTCCCTTTATATATCACTGCGGTTTGGTTGTTATGGGTATTGGGCAGACAAACCAGTGTCGATGCTGCAGCTGTAGTGGTGTTGGGTGCAATCGCGATTGCCTTCTCTATTTGGTTGATGCAACGCAAACCAAAAAATAACACAGCAAAAATGTTTGTTTACTCGCTCACACTTGTATCTGTTGTCACCGGTTTTGGTTTGGCCGTCAAAGCCAAAGAGTTTGGTAAAAGCGAATTTTGGCAACCATATTCAGCAGAACTGGTAGCGGATTTAAGAAATAGCGGACAGCCAGTATTCGTAAATTTAACAGCGGCGTGGTGCATCACTTGCCACGCGAATGAGCGCGTCGCCCTGAGTCGTGACGCCGTAAAAGAAGCGGCGAAAGAATTAAATATCGGCATGGTGAAAGGAGACTGGACAAACGAAGACCCTCGCATCACAGCCTTAATGCATGAGTATCGTCGCAGCGGTGTTCCACTTTACCTAATGTTCCCTGCCGACACCTCTTTACCCGCAGAAGTTTTACCGCAATTTCTAACCCAAGACACCGTGTTAGAGGCGATGCAACGAGCAGCTAATAGCTCCGTCGCCTCGCGTTGAGCAATTTTTGTTTCTAGACGTCTCGCCCAAGCCCCACTCGAACTCTCTGTTATCGTTGAATTTCTAATAGATAAAACTGAGTCGAGCCGGGCTTTAGGACCTTCCTTAAATTAGACTCTTTCCAGTTTTTCCGGCAAACTTCCCGCAATCAATTTCTCTGCTTGCGAGTATCGGGTAGTAATTTACTCGCGGTCAGATCTAGGGCAAAAGCACATGGCAACAATTTTAGTTTTGCACGGACCTAATCTAAACCTACTCGGTAGCCGCGAGCCTGAGGTTTATGGCGCAACAAGCCTAGAAGACATTAATCAGCGCTTAACTGATTTATGTTTAGCCGCAGGGCATCATCTGCATGTTCTGCAAAGTAATGCGGAGTATGAATTGATTGATCGAATTCATGAGGCTGCTAGTGACGGCGTCGATTTCATTCTTATAAATCCCGCCGCGTTCACACATACAAGTGTCGCCTTACGCGATGCGCTATTGGGTGTAAATATTCCCTTCATCGAAGTGCATCTTTCAAACGTTTATGGACGAGAGTCATTTCGTCACCAGTCTTTTCTATCGGATGTGGCGGTAGGTGTTATTGGTGGCTTTGGTGCACTCAGCTATGAGCTCGCGTTAACTGCTGCCTTCACGCAACTAAAAAAATAAATTCAACCTCGCCTTAACCTGCGCTGTTTTTTTCTATTTTCGGAACGCTCTTACCAATGTCCTGGTTACAACTTTTCGTCGATACTGACCCGAGCCATGCCTCGGCAATCGAGTCCGCCATTTTGAAACTTGGTGCTGCATCGGTGACTTTTACCCACAACGCCGACCAACCCATATTGGAGCCCGCCTTGGGGGAAACTCCCTTATGGCGAGCAACTCGGGTCACGGGTTTATTTGACGCTGGTGTCGATACATCCGAACTCGACAAGGTCTTAGCGCCGGTGATCGCTACCACCCAAGCGTCCTTCAAATGGGAGCAACTTGAAGACAAGGATTGGCAGCGAGAATGGATGAAACATTACCAACCTATCGACTGTGGTAACGGTGTGTGGATATGCCCCAGTTGGTGTCCGCCACCAGACCCACTGGCCCTGAATATTCTCCTCGACCCTGGTATGGCGTTTGGAACCGGCACTCACCCCACTACACTGCTCTGCTTACAATGGCTCGCCGAACAAGAGGTGAGCGAGCTGTCGGTTATCGATTACGGATGCGGCTCTGGAATCCTCGGCATTACTGCGCTTCGTATGGGCTCTGGTCCGGTAGATGCCGTCGACATTGACCCTCAAGCACTCATCGCGACTCAGGACAATAGTCGGCGCAATCACCTTCCCGAAAACAGCGTGAGAACTTTTTTGCCTGAACAATTTAACGATAAAAGTGCCGATCTCGTTTTCGCCAATATCCTTGCCGGCCCTTTAGTAGAACTCGCCCCTAGAATTACCGCACTAACCCACCCCGGTAGCTTACTTTGCCTATCCGGCATTCTCGACAGCCAGGCCGAGGCGGTTATGTCGGCATATCGGGAGCATTTTGACTTCGCTCCCATAAGAGAATTGGATCATTGGGTACAATTGGCTGCCACCCGTCGATAGCTAAAATCACGCCTATAATCAGAATGATTGTTGTCGCTGAGAAAGCGAAAGACTACACTTACAAGTTAATAATCAAGCTGTTACGTAATTTTCCTAAAGCACTATGGAAACTTCATTCAAAACAATATTTGCTGGCTATTAAGATTTCCCTATTGACGAGTGATCAAAGCTGAATGAATAGACCAGCGCGATAGATTGAAATCTGGGAAAATCGAAAACTTGAGATTGGAATTCAACGCGACATGACCGACATGATTACCCGCTGCCCATCTTGCGAAACCTCTTTTCGCATTACCGAAGCCCAGCTAAAAACTGCTAAGGGATCGGTGCGCTGTGGCTCATGTCTACAAATATTTAAAGCCGCCGACAACTTAGTGTTGAGAAAGAAGCCCGCAGCTGCGGCGGCTCCAGCAGCAGAGCCCACAGCGAAACATCCAAAAACTGACAGTGAAACAAGCGATACTCAAACTGCGAAGCCCGCGTCCGCCGAACCAGCAACGATAGCGGTCGCGCAAGCCCCTGAACCCACCCCTCAAGAAGAACACGAAGACCCTGAACCGAATAGTGAAAACATCGGTGAAGCGGAGTTCTCAAAGATGTTCGAATTTGAAGGCGAAGATCTAGCAGAGAATTCTGAAGCTGAGATTTCACATGACTTCCCAGTTGAAGACTTTGGGGCAGAAGATTCGACGGCCGAAGAAATTGATCAAGAACAGGCTCCGATTCAATCTGCGCGGGTAGAAGATTCCACTCCCATCTCTCGTGTTACAGAGGCATCCCCAACAATCAGCGAACCACCAGAAGATGAGCTCATCGACCAACCTTTACCAGAAGCGCAAGGCGAAGAATTTGCGACAAGTTCCGACCAAATCGACGATGATGATCTCGTTTTCGATGATGAGGAAGATAAAGCCGAGCCAATAGGAGAGCCTGGCCCTAAAAACACCTTCTTATTTGATCAGTCCGCTATCGACAATGACGAGGTAAGCGGTCCACAGACCTCCCTTGACGATGACAATTTACTCATTAGCGATGAGATGGAATTCGAAGATGACGAACCGCCAAAAAATAAGAGTGCCTACGGTGAAGATCTTGTCGAGAGTTTCTTAGATCTGGATTCTTGGCAACCTAAAAGCTCTTCGCTATTTGATCGTGGTGAATCATCAAAAAAGAACAAAGATGATGATGAAGACGAAAAAGATCCGGATGAATCTTGGGCCATCGATCTTTTGGAAGACGACGACGATGACGCCTACCCCGCATCGGCAAAGTCCATCGATTTAGAAAACCCCGATACAGAAGAAGATGCCATCGATTCCCTCGGCATGATTGGTGTTGTTGACGACCTAAAACGCAGCACTGACGATTATTCACGCGTTAATACCGGCAGTTTTGCAGCAGTAGAAGACGAAGACTTTGACGATTACGAACACGAAGACCACCTAGGGGAACATCTCAGCGAGCACGTGGAACCGAGCATCAACGAAGATGAAGTCATCGATTTTCAAGCGCCCTATTCGGAGCCGGATGAAGATGACTATGACGGTTACGATGATGAATATGATGATTATTCCGACGACCCTAAAAACCGAGGTGCTCTACTAAGACGCATTCAGCCTGAGCCTGTCGAATTCGCTTTTTATCAGGGTGGAAATCAATGGGGCAAGCGTCTTCTATGGGGGGGCGCCGTCAGCCTTGGGGTCTTAGTGTTGATCCTGCAAGTCGCCTGGCTTCAGTTCGACACCCTAAGTCGCCAGGAACCCTATCGCGCTTGGTACACCGCTTTTTGCCCTATCTTCGGCTGCACTGTACCAACACTCGATGCGCCGCAACTCATTCGCACTTCAAACCTCGTGGTTCGCTCTCACCCAAGTGTTGCCAACGCGTTGATGATCGATACGATTTTGCGTAACACTGCCCCCCACAAGCAACCATTCCCAGACCTCGTGTTGACCTTCAGTAACTTGCAAGGTGATACGCTTGCCGCTCGCCGCTTCACACCAGCTGAATACCTTGGCGGTGAACTGGCAGGCAAAACAAACGATATGCCCAGCAATCAGCCTATTCATTTATCACTCGAAATTGCTGACCCCGGCCCCGAAGCGGTTAACTACAGCGCCTATATTCCAAACTAGATCCCAAACTGATGATCGCGAATTCAAAACCCCAATTCAGCGACGAACCCCGTTTATTAACGATCTCGTCCTGCTCTCTCGGTTTATAAAAAATAAGTGGCGACATGTTGATTGAAAGTTAATACACACTTTCAATCAACACCACTAGAAATATCGAACTATAACCAGCAAGTAAATCAAATAATTTTTTTAGCACTTAAGTGTGAAGTCGCGATATGCACCTTGGCAAATTTAAATTACGTCTACTAATTCACCTATTTGTGCAAAATCCACTTCCCCAAGCCAAGCCTCAACGGGTATCATAGCCGCTCTTTACGGGATCATTTTGGGACGCACAATTCTATGCGATTGTGCAAAAAGGCGTAGATCGTTTGGGGGAAACTCTTGTTTCACATCGGCCACCACTGTTTAACCGGCCGGGTTTTACTCGCGCCAATGGCGGGAATTTCCGACACGCCCTTCAGAGCAATTTGCCAAGGAATGGGCGCAGCCCTTACCACTTCAGAGATGATAACGGCAGATACTCGCTTGTGGCATAGCCGCAAGTCGAGATTACGTTTGCTAGAAGAAACAGCCTCTGACTCAGAACAAATAATCCCAAGAAGCATACAAATTGCTGGTAGTGAGCCTGAGATGATGGCTTCTGCCGCTATTGCTTGCGCTGAACAAGGCGCAGAAATTATCGATATAAATATGGGTTGTCCCGCGAAAAAAGTATGCAGTAAAGCCGCTGGCTCTGCCTTACTTCGCGACGAAGACTTGGTTACAAATATTTTACGTGCAGTCGTTAAAGCAGTAGAGATTCCTGTAAGCTTAAAAATTCGTACCGGCTGGTGCCCGCAATCGAGAAACGCAACGACCATAGCAAAAATTGCTGAGGACGCAGGAATACAAGCGTTGACGGTTCATGGAAGAACTCGAGCCTGTCACTTCAAAGGTGAAGCTGAGTACCAAACCATCGCAGATATTGTCAACACAGTGTCCATTCCTGTGATTGCCAACGGTGATATTACTTCTCCTGAGAAGGCGGAGAGAGTGCTAAAGGAGACTGGCGCCGCGGCAGTGATGATTGGCCGAGCGGCACAAGGTCAACCATGGATGATTAAGATGATTGACGACTATTTAAAAACAGGCCTGCAAAGTGAAATGCCAGCGCTTGAAGAAATACAACTAATTGTCGAACAGCACTTATCAGCTTTACACGAATTTTATGGTGATTATTTAGGGCCTAGAATCGCAAGAAAACATATCAAATGGTATTTACAAAACTTGCCTCTAACGAAGCCAACAGATAGCGAATACCATAGAAAAAGCATAAAAAAAACAACAGTAAAATTTCAGCAACAAATTAACTCAACCGAATCAACTTCAACACAACATGCACTCGTTCAGGAATTATTTGAACGCTTAATAACAAGAGAGGATATTGCCGCATGAACTCAGCAGACACGCTTATTGCAGAAGATACATCAATGGAATTGGCTCCGACCAGTAACGTCACCAGCTTTTCAACAGTTAGTAAGAGCCAGTCTCTGCGAGATAGCGTTGAACAATCGATGGATAATTATTTTAAATTGTTGGATGGCCAGCCCGTCACCAATGTTTATGACATGGTACTCGCCGAAGTAGAAGCACCAATGTTAGAAATCGTTATGAAACACACTCGTCATAATCAAACAAAAGCTGCACAGGTTCTTGGTTTAAACCGGGGCACTTTACGCAAGAAATTAAAGCAGTACGGATTACTGTAACCGATCTGTACAATACTCAAACGCAAGTCGGCGGTTTTCACCGCCGCATTATTTTCCAAAAGCACTATCCGATACATTAAATCTAGGGAGCCTATCCGAGATAACAGCGGTGAATTTCACCTCTGTTGCTGAGCAGTTCAGAATGCCTCGGTAGAAAGTGTTTCATTGGAATTTTTTATCGAACCCATTTTTTATCGAACCCAAAGTATTCACAGCAAAACGTTTAATACCTTTCCGAGTAATTCTTCATGAGTAAAAATTCCGACAGCGGTCTCGTTAAAATCAACCGCGCATTAATCAGTGTTTCCGATAAATCTGGGGTTGTTGAACTAGCGCAGGCCTTACAAGAATTCGGAGTCGAAATTTTCTCCACCGGCGGCACATTTAAGCTGCTCAAAAGCGAAGGTATCCCGGCTATTGAAGTAGCAGATTACACTGGCCATCCTGAAATGATGGATGGCAGAGTTAAAACGCTACACCCTAAGATCCACGGCGGTATCTTAGGTCGTCGCGGCACCGATGACGACATCATGGAACAACACGGTATTAAAGCCATCGACATGGTGGTTGTTAATTTATACCCCTTTTCGCAAACCGTTGCCGATCCGAACTGCTCTTTAGAAGATGCTATCGAAAACATCGACATTGGTGGCCCAACCATGGTTCGTGCCGCAGCAAAAAACAATAAAGATGTCGCTATTGTCGTCAAGCCCAGCGCTTACTCAGAATTAATTAGCTCGATGAAAGAACATGACGGTTGTCTATCACAACAACAACGTTTTGATCTCGCCATTCAAGCGTACGAACATACGGCGGCTTACGACGGCGCTATTGCAAATTATTTTGGTCGTTTAGTTCCCGGTGGGAGCGAGCAATTTCCACGAACTTTTAATATGCAATTCGAAAAGAAACAAGAATTACGCTACGGAGAAAATCCGCATCAACATTCTAGTTTCTACGTTGAGCCAGGCATTAAAGAAGCATCGATTAGCACTGCAAAACAACTGCACGGTAAAGAATTATCCTATAACAATATTGCCGACACCGACGCCGCGTTAGAAGCCGTTAAACAATTTTCTGAGCCCGCCTGTGTCATAGTAAAACACGCCAACCCTTGTGGCGTTGCCGTTGCTTCATCAATTTTAGATGCTTATGAATTAGCTTTTGCTACCGACAGTGAATCTGCTTTTGGCGGCATACTAGCATTCAATCGAGAATTTGATGAAACCACCGCTCAAGCGATTTCACAACGCGGACATTTCGTCGAGGTGATTATCGCACCTAGCGTTAGCGATGCTGCTTTAGCGATCTGTGCACAGAAAAAAAATATACGCGTACTCAGCTGCGGCCAATGGCAAGCCAACCAAACTGCTTTGGACTACAAACGTGTTAATGGCGGACTATTAGTACAAGACCGAGATCTAGCGGTAATTAATGAGAGCGATCTCAAAGTCGTCAGCGAGCGTAAACCTACAACCGCGGAAATTTCCGATTTATTATTTGCCTGGAAAGTCGCTAAGTTTGTAAAATCAAACGCTATTGTTTATGCGAAGAATTTACAAACTATTGGTGTCGGTGCTGGACAAATGAGCCGAGTAAACTCCGCTCGAATTGCCGCAATTAAAGCCGAACACGCAGGCTTAGATGTTAAAAATTCCGTTATGGCATCTGATGCTTTTTTTCCATTTAGAGATGGCATCGATAATGCAGCATCGGTTGGCATTAGCTGTGTCATTCAGCCCGGTGGCTCAATGCGTGATGATGAAGTTATTTCTGCGGCCAATGAACACGAGATGGCCATGGTATTTACCGGCATTCGTCATTTTCGCCATTAACAGAAAATTGTTAACTGAATTAAATAACAAACAAGATAATCGAAACAAAGAATTTTTATGAAAATACTTATCGTTGGTAGTGGTGGTCGCGAACATGCTCTTGCCTGGAAATGCGCGCAATCTGAACGAGTTGAAAATGTTTATGTCGCGCCGGGAAACGCCGGTACAGATCTCGAGAAAAATATTGAGAATGTAACAATAGATGTAATGGATTTCGCCAACCTGGCAAAGTTTGCCAAAAAAGAAAAAATAGATTTGACTATCATCGGTCCCGAGGCACCCCTTGTCGCAGGTATCGTTGATTATTTTCAAGAACAAGGCCTTCGTTGCTTTGGTCCAAGTAAAGCTGCAGCACAGCTTGAGGGGTCTAAAGCATTCACCAAAGATTTTTTGGCCCGGCACAATATTCCGACCGCTGACTACCAAAGTTTTACCGAGATAGAACCAGCCCTTAAATACATCGATGAAAAAGGTGCACCGATAGTTATTAAAGCCGATGGGCTAGCGGCGGGTAAAGGTGTTATCGTCGCCGAAACTGTTGCGGATGCGAAAGACGCTGTCGAAGATATGCTGTCAGGGAATTCTTTCGGCGAGGCCGGTTGTCGTGTTGTCATCGAAGAATTTCTGGAAGGTGAAGAAGCGAGCTTTATTGTTGTCGCCGATGGTGACCATTTTCTTCCGATGGCAACGAGTCAAGATCATAAGCGAGTTGGCAACGGTGACACCGGATTAAATACGGGTGGCATGGGTGCCTATTCACCGGCTCCAGTGGTTAATGATGAAGTGTATGATCGCGTTATGAATGAAGTCATTGTTCCAACCATTAAAGGCATGGCAAAAGAAGGAAACTCTTTTACCGGATTCCTTTATGCTGGTTTAATGATATCTGCCGACGGCGCCCCAAAAGTTATCGAATATAACTGTCGACTCGGAGATCCCGAGACTCAACCAATATTGATGCGTTTAAAGTCTGATTTAGTCGAAATTTTTGAAGCAGCAATCGATAAATATCTGGATGAGATGCAAAGTAACTGGGATCCTCGTCCAGCTGTTGGTGTAGTTCTCGCTGCCGGTGGCTATCCTGCAAGTTACAAAAAAGGTGATGTGATTATTGGCTTACCAAAAAAGGAAATTTCGGGAGAAAAAGTTTTCCACGCAGGAACTCAGAACGACGGTGATAACATAGTCACCAATGGTGGTCGGGTTTTGTGTGTAACTGCTTTGGGAAATTCCGTAACTGAAGCGCAACAGCGAGCCTACAAACTAGCTAACCAGATCAGCTGGCAAGGTTACTTTAAAAGAGATGATATTGCCTATCGGGCAATTGAAAGAGAACAAAACTAGAGAATTCTAAGATTTAGAAATCGACATAAAAAAAGGGCAAGAATTAACTTGCCCTTTTTTTATGTCACCCAATTTATCTAAGCAGCGTCTTTCTGAACATGAACATCCATTTGTGGAAACGGAATTTCAATACCTAGGTCATCAAAACGGTTTTTAATTTTCTCATTCAAATCGAAGGTAGTTGGCCAGTAATCACCACTCTTCACCCAGGGACGAAAAACAAAATTAATCGAAGAGTCCGCAAGCTCTGCCAAACCAATAGTGACGTCACGAGTGGTTAACACTCTCTCGTCCGCCGCTGCGATTGCATTAAGTTCATCTTTAACCTGCTGAATATTAGAACCGTAGCCAACCCCAATCACCATATCTATTCGTCGTTCAGCTTGCGTCGAATAATTCACGATATTTCCGCCCATCAAAGAAGAATTGGCAACAGTAATAGTTTTATTATCACCGGTTAAAATTGTCGTTGCGAAAATGGAGATATCAGAAACGGTGCCTGTAGCGCCGCCCGCCTCCACGAAATCGCCCACCTTACAAGGGCGGAATAAAATTAACATTACGCCAGCAGCAAAATTCGATAACGAACCTTGCAACGCGAAACCAACGGCCAAACCAGCGGCACCAATAATGGCGACGAAAGACGCAGTTTGAATACCCAACTGACCTAATGCCGCAATACAAACCATCACAAGGAAAATGTAATACAGCAAATTTTTAATAAAAACAGTAATTGTTTTGTCGACAGATCGAACATCCATCGCTTTTTGAATCAATCCCGTTGCCAATTTGGCTAGCCATTTACCAATAAGGAAAATTACCAACGCCAAGGCGATTTTCGTACCGTAAACGATCAAAAGCTCAGGTGCCTGCTCGGCAAGCTTACTAATATCAAAATCCATTACTCTACCCCTTTATCTAATGTCATTCGTCTCACAAAATTGTCAACCGAAACCTGACGAGATGATATGTTCATTTGGGCATCTATTCAAATAGTTAACGATTGTAAAAAGGGCATGTTAGCCATGCCCTTCAAACGAACAATCAGTATTTTAGAATACTACTGGCGGGTTTCTACAGTCGCGCTGACAACTCCAACTACACGACGGTTACTTGCTCGACCTTCCGCTGTATCGTTCGTTGCGATAGGGCTTACTTCACCTTTACCAATCGCCGAGACGCGATCACTCGCGACACGAAGCTGATTAACCAACACTGCGGCTACCGCTTGCGCACGACGTTCCGATAATTGCTGGTTATAGCTTGCTGCACCACGATCATCGGTATGTCCTTCAACAACAACTTTCGTCAGTGGATATTCTCGCATGAAGTTAGCGACTTCTTGGATCTCAGGAACATATTGGGGCTGAATTTCCGCGGAGTTATTGGCGAAATTGATTTCCAGTTCAATCTCTCTGGTTTCCGTCAAAATAATATAACAGCCACGTTCATCGACCTTTGCTCCAGCACTTGTGTCTGGGCAATTATCCGCACTATTTACGACGCCATCATTGTCACTATCAAGTTCGCAGCCAGTGCTGTCTACTTGCCGACCGCTCGGTGTATTTGGACAGCGATCTGCCGAATCAAAAACACCATCGCCATCACTATCTACCGGAGCGGCAGTCGCTGGAGTCGAAATCGCAGCTGGTGCGGAACGACGAGCGCCAAAAATATAATTTAGACCAACACCAAGCCATACATCTTGATCTTCTTCATCAAGGCTATCGAAGAGTCTTACATCGCCGCGCAAAGATAATCGCTCAGTGAAAAAGTATTTTACGCCGCCGCCTATTCCCACAACGGTTTCGTCGTAATCTGTTCCGTTATTGTCAAACCTATTTTCACCAACACCTGCGGCGAGAAAAGGTTGAAATTTAGTATCAGTATCAAAGTTGTACAGCATATCGATTCGAATTTGATCGAGGTCAACGTCATTACCATTGCTGGCATCTACCTCTGTGCCCAAGGTTAGATAATTTAATTCGCTCGCCCAATGCTTATTAAATTGATAACCGACGCCCAAACCGAGTGTTCCCTGGTCCTTTAAATTTCGGTCAGTGCCAAAGGTGTAATAGCCGATATTGGGATTTATATAGACGCCACTATCAATATCTTGAGCACTCACACCTTGTGTGGCTAATACAGGTAAAGATAACGCGATTAAATAACAGCCTAATTTTTTTGATGCGTATTTCATTTTTAATTCCTCTGTTGAAGCAAATTTTTTCGGGGCGATTCTAACCCACTCGATGCCACAACAGCGATTATCTTCGATCGAAAATGAGAAGTGTGTAAAACATTGTCAAATCCACTGAGAGATTATTGATAAGACCTGGCATTCGTTGCTGGTAACTTTTACACCTGGTAAACGAGGGGACTTTGGCGGATGCTAATACTTTTTTCCAGTTCTGTGCTTGCCGGTATGAATTTAATGAAACCTGGCTTTTATTCTAGGGAATCAACTTCGACTAAAAGAGGGAAAGTAATGGTGAATTCTGTGCCACGACCAAAAACACTTGATACATTTATCGTTCCACCGTGCCTTTCAACAACCAAATGTACGAAAGCCAAACCCAAGCCCATACCACCGGGGTTTCCTTGCTTTATCGTTTCAAATCGCTCAAATAGCTTTGGCAGCAAGTCGTCGTGAATACCCACACCATGATCACGTACCGACAATTGAACTACATCCCCTGCCCCTCCTAATCGTTGACAACTTAGATCAACCTCAGACCCCTGCTCGCTAAACTTTATTGCATTACTCAGTAGATTTGATATCGCCCGCTCGATCAATTCCGCGTTACAACGGATTACAAAATCTTGTTCTGTACCGTGAACACGAATATTAATACCTTTGTGCTGAGCTAGCGGATACATTTGTTCTGCAGCATTTGCAACAATGTCACTTAAATTACTAAGCTCAAAATCTTCTCGCTGACTATCTTCCGCTTTTGCCAAGTGTAGAAATTTGTCGGCGTATGACAAATTTTTCTCTACATAGCTTTCAATTTGTTTCAAAATATTCTCAAAGCTAGTTTTATCTACCCCGTCACGGCCGATAGAACCATTGTCAACTTCGTACCTCGCCTTCTCTATCAAGGCCAATACCGAGGTCATCGGCGAACGCATATCGTGAGACAAAAATTGCAATGTATTCAACCTGGCACGCTCTATAGCTCGTAATGTAGTAATTTCTGTGAATGAAAAAACTAAAACTTGATCCTGTTCCGACGCTAGTGCCAGGCGTTGAGCCTGACAGACAAAAATCCTTTCACTTTGTGGCTGTACAACCTCCGTAGTAATCGCCAATCCCTCTGTCGCCAGCTTGTGTAATGATTCCGACCATGAAAAATCCGAAGATGTCCGCAGATCTAATAACGGCGATGAGATATTTCGACTGCTTTCAGGTGAGACGTTAAAATTTTGTTTAGCCTTTTGATTGAAATTCAAAAGTCTACCGGATAGATCACAGATCATTATTGCCTCAGGCAACTGATCAATACTTTTCTGTATCAACAGCTGTGCTCGCCATGCGCTATCACTGGCGTTCTTTAAATCAAGCACTGTTTGTTCTACGACTTCAACACCGTAATGGCGAGCCCTGCTAGCATCAACAGAGCGCATAATGCAACGATCCAATTGATCCTCTAATTTCGGAGCGGGTTTTTCAGAGCGGTAAACTTGCAACTCAAAGGAAGTCGATTTCGAACGAAATTGCCTTTTCGATAATTGTTGTGGTTTCAAATCATCCTGTTCGCTTAGCCGCGCCCACAACTCTAAGTCGTCGCCACTTTTAGCAACCGCCTCATTGGTATCGAGATTCAGAATTCGCCAATTGATCTCAGGATATTGAATTTCTATAAAAGGAAGAGCTGCAATAACTCGATCCACCAAATGAACTTTTTTTGCTCGATACATACGAGCAATAGTTTTTAATTCGAACTGCAAAAATCCCAATGCTTTCTCTAAGCGCTGCCAACTCCAAAAAGGGTAGAAAAGAATAATCGCTGCGACAACACCGCTAGGTGCGAACCAATACCGACCGATACTTAGGGCGGCAAAACAGGTCAACAGAACCGCTGCCAATACAGCCCAGGTATAAATTAAAAAGCGACGTGGTGATAACATACTAAGTAAAGCGATGAGCACGAAAATGATGACACCCGTTAACAATTGATGGGTTACGTGACTCGAAGGTGAGATAAACGCTTTCGTTCTTAACGCTTGAAAAATATCGACATTTATTTCTACGCCATTCATTCGACCCACCGGCGTCGCGAACATATCCCCAAGTCCAGTAGCCGTCATCCCAACAAAAATAATTTTATCTTCCAAAAAAGACTGAGGGAAATTACCATTTAAGACATCGACGTAAGAAAGCGTTGTTACACTGCCAGAATTTCGAAAAAACGGAATTAAATTATAGTAATTTCGAACAATCAGCATCGGAGATGTTCCCGTCGACAAGTTTTCCGAACTTACACCAACTCGCTCGATCGACCTACCTTCGATGGCCTCTAATAAACTCAAAGAAATATGTGGCCAGTAAGCTTGGCCAACACCTTCTTGCAAAAACAGCGCTCGACTTACACCATCTTCATCACGCTCGATATGAACGTGACCCAAAATTCCCGAGGCATAGGCGAATTCCGCGAGCGGCATTCGCTCAAGTACTTGGCCTTCATGTTGAATTTGTTCAAATATTACTGGTAGGGCTACTTTGTTGCTGTCGGATATTGCTTTTGCAAAAAGCGCATCATCGTCAGCGTATGCAGGGTCTTTATCAATAAAAATTACATCAAAAACAACCGCTAGAGAGTTCGCTTCCGTCAATCGATCCAGGAGGGTGGCGTGATAAGATCGGGACCATGGCCAGCGCCCCAAAGCTTGTATACTCCTGTCATCAATCGCAACAATAACAATATCTTCCGGTACAGCAGGTGATTGCCAATACATAAATCGATCGTAGATTAGGCGATCAAGTGGAAGCAACCAATTCCAACGTACAACACAAACGCCAAAAATTGCGATTAATAAAAGTAAGAATCCATGACGAAGATATGCGCGCATGAATTAATAAACTACAACATGCCAACGATAATAAAAAAAGTCACGATCAACGATAGTTTTTTATCCCATTGACTGGGCGACCACTCGCCTACTTTTCCAGGCAGGCTGCGAGCGCCAGCAGAGTTTACGCCGCGCACTCGTGCAAAATATTTCGATTTTTCTGACACTGGAATATCAACAGTAGTTGATGATGTTTCAAGCATAGTCACCACGTTTTTAAATTCTGCATCTGTAGCAAGCTCTATTTCATAGCTCTCCGCGCGATCGACCTTCTGCCACGACATACGTAATATTTTGTCGTCAACCATTTTTATTTTGTCATTCACATCTGGCCCTGCAAACAATGCTTCAATACAAACACGTTTTATCGCAGGCAAACCATGTAAGGTCTGCCGGTCAATGGCGCTGACGGAAATTCTGTAGCACTGCTCTCTTAAGTTGCTCCACTCGAAATTCGTCGTCGTTAAAATATGCGAATCAATCAAATCTGCGCTTTCAGTATCGGATAGCAGATCTAATTTGTAAGTAATCGCCCCCTCGACCGCAAGCCATTCGCTTCGCAAATCTACCATTTGAATATCTAAAGTGTCCTTCCATTCAGGAGCAGATAATAACTGGATGGGTGGAGGTGCAGGTTGGTCGCGATTAACGATAATCCCAAAGCCTCTATTTACTAGCTGATTATCCACACTCGAGGCAACATCGACCGCCCCTTCAATCACCTCGGATTGCAATACCTCCACATTGTCGTCATCAATTTTTGCGCTAACCCTAAAGTTTGTTCCGCGCACCGCCGCAACCGCACCAGGTGTTTCAATTTGAAAACGAATCTTATTTGTTTCTCGTTCCGGAACCCGGGTGGTTGCCGAGCCTTTTTTTAGTCGTAATCGAGAATCCACCATACCGGTCGCACCGTTCGCTGATAGCGCATTCAACTCTAACTCACTATTCTCCTCTAAAATAAGTATGGAGCCATCTGCGAACCTCAATGTTGCCGAGCTTTTCTCTCCAACGATAATACTTGTTCCGATGGTAAGTTTATCGCCCGCGACTGCAACACTTAACTCTGGGCTAGAAAATTTTCGATAGTGAACGACACCGCGAAAGAATGTAATGGTGACCGGATCAGGAACCGTTTTTAACCACTCAATAGGAAATTTGATAACCGTTCCTGGGGGGATTTGACGTTCATATTGAACATTATTGGCCCTTCCTATTTCTTGCCAGCAACTTGCGCGATTAGTATATTCAAGACACAAGTCCCAAAGCGTATCTCCTGGCCTAACTGCATACAGCCAGTCTTGCGCCTGTGAAATCATTGGCAGTAAGATTAGAAAACTATAAACAAACAATATTTTAATGCGATTCACTCATGCCCCCTGGCGAAATTCTTAGTTTACCCGCCGACAAGTAACTTAATCCTGAATTTAATTTTTAGACTATAAACAACAAACTTTAACGATATATTTACTTACAACACGAATCATATTCAAGGTGAAAAATATCAGAATTCGTAGCAGTTAATGTGTTTTTTCAAACCTGTAACCATGCTGATAAATTGTTTTTATTCGATAACCCATCTCGGGACCAATTTTTAACAAGCGTCGCACCTTACTCACGTGGCTATCGACAGTACGCGTATGAATAGCGGCGGAAACTCCCCACAATGTTTTCAACAGATAGTCTCGAGAAAATAATTTACCTTCATTCTGCAGCAGAAAACATGCAACCTGAAATTCTTTATCCGTTAATTTTATCGTATCGTCTGATACAGTGACTGATTCGGTTTTTTTATCGATCTTAATTGGGCCAACTTCTATTAGATCACTGGATTGCTCCAACCCTGCGCGCCGACTTAATGACTTAATTCTCGCCATCAACTCACCTTGACGAAGAGGCTTGACAAGATAATCGTCCGCCCCTTCCGTAAGTGCTTTAATAATATTTTCTTCGCTATCGCGCTGAGTCGCGAAAATTATTGGTGTTTTTAAAGATAATTCCTTACGCACATGGCGCAACACCTCGACACCATCTTTATCCGGCAACTCCCAGTCAAATATCATCAGATCAAAACAATCACTTCTCAATGCGTCCAGTAATTCATTCGCGGTTGCGAAATGACTCACTTCATAGCTCTCAATCTGTAACCAATTGCTCACCATTTCCGCTTGCGGAATATCATCTTCCAGTAGCGCTATATGAATAGCTTTATCCATTGCATTAGTCCCAAAATGTATATTTATTCAGCTGGCCTCGCGGCCTCGAAAATTCTTTAAATTTTAATTTGCACTGACTGTTCTACCATCGGCCCATTGTCGTAATCCCGCGATTTTTTCCGCCATCACAACCGAAAGCGGCGAAGTATTTCTAATTTCTTCCAAGACTAAAGAACAGCTTAAATCCTGCCCCTGGGCGGCTGAAGTATAAATTGCTGCAACAACCGCTTGCTCAATCTCTGCCCCAGAAAAACCGTCCGATGCTTCTGCTAGAACAGTTAACGCATCTGCATCCATCGAGTAGTCACGTTTAGCCAAATGAATAGAAAAGATTTCTCTACGCACATCAAGACTGGGTAAATCAACAAAAAATATTTCGTCTAAACGACCTTTTCTAACCAGCTCAGGGGGCAAGCGTGTAATGTCATTACTGGTCGCTACCATAAACACCTTCACTTTACGTTCCATCATCCACGTTAATAGAGTGCCTAATACTCGTTGCGAAGTGCCGGTATCATTCTGATCTTGAGAAATACCTTTTTCAATTTCATCTAACCACAATACACAGGGCGACATCACTTCGGCGAGCTTTAAAGCTTCGCGTAAGTTGCGCTCTGTTTCGCCAAAAAATTTATTGTACAAGGCACCAAAATCCATTCGTAGCAAGGGCAAACCCCAAACGCCAGCAATGCATTTCGCGGCAAGGCTTTTCCCTGACCCTTGTATTCCCATCAACATAATTCCTTTCGGAACATCAACGCTCACATCACCGTCTTTTAAAAACGGTTCTCGACGTTCTTCTAGCCACGCTTTTAATCGTGTTAGGCCACCAACGTTAGAAAATTTATCGGTATCGTATTCAAAACTTAATACGCCATCCATTTCCATCAAGTCAAATTTCGCTTTATTTATCTCGGGAATATCTTCTTCAGAAATCGCGCCATCATCAACAATGGCTCCTCGCGCTAAACGATGTACTTCGGCATGACTCATGCCACGAAGGTTTGCGACCAGCTTATCGATCGTTTCGGCATCAGTTTTTACGCGCTTATTTGCATGAGTCTCCGACCAATGTTTCGCCTCTTCTCTCACGATAGCCATAATTTCTTCATCGCTAGGCAATGACATTTTAACCACCGCACTATAGCGAGATAGTTCAGCAGGTACTTTTAATTGATGACTCAAAAAAACCAAAGTGTTGGGTATATGTGAGTGATGCTGAGCAATATCTTTTAACAGGCGAACATGGAGTGGCTCATCATTCAGGTAGGGGTGAAAATCGCAAAGCACGAAAATGGCGGGCGTTAGAGATGCCTTTATATGTTCGAGAATAGCCTTCGGATCCGTGTGCTCAGCGACGGAGGCGACTTGCGGTCCAAAGTTTAAGCGTATTAAACCATCGGTAACAGACCAACGAAATATATTTCGTTTTCGCTTTTTGGCAACTTTTATTATGGTGTCGGTCGCTCGTTTTTCATCGTAGGTTTCGATTACGATAAGTGGGACACGTGAATCCAGCATCAAACCTAAATCATATGTATCTTTCATTGCTTCACATTTTATTGTTGATTATTTTGATTCTTGGTTTTCGAGATAAGTGAGCCACACGTCGAGTCCTTGTGCATTTAGACGCAAATCTCCTTCCAGCAATTCTCTCTGTCGCTGAGCGGATAAAGAACTTCCAAACTCCATCAATTGTGTGAGAGTGTAATTTGTTAAAGCATGTTGAATTTCCATTTGACGATCAGGAAGACTTTGACACTGCAAAGCAATATCCACGTAAGCATCAATATGCTCTTTAAATTGCTGCGCATGCGCTTGCGATGCTTCAACCATTCCGTAATGGGTCAAGAAAAAATATTCCGGATATAAACCCATTAGCAAGTCGACTGATGCTTTCAAAGCATTGGGTTCAAACTGCACAGGAGTTGTGGTTGGGAGAATAAAATTTTTCCCATTTTCGCATAGCTCTTTATACACAACCCCCATTGTATCGCCAGAAAAAACACCTTTACTTAAGCTATCGAAAACACAAAAGTGGTGGAAAGCGTGGCCGGGAGTATCAAAAAACTTTAATTGGCGATCACCTAAACTCAATGTAAATTGATTATCTGCAATAATTACACGCTCTTCAGGAACCGGTATTAATTCTCCGTAATTCTCTTGAAAATATTCGTTACCATAAACTGCGATAGCTCCTGCTTGTAGTTTCGACGGCTCAATCATGTGGCGCGCACCGCGAGGATGAACAACAAGTTTTGCATTGGGCAATGCTTGTATCAATGCGCCCGCACCCCCGGCATGATCTAAATGGACATGGGTAACAATAATGAAGTCTACGGCTTCGCGCTCATAACCATGGGTTTGAATAAGATCAAGAATCGCAGGTACAGTATGAGTCGTTCCGGTTTCAATGACTGCGAGTCGGCCTTGATGCTCCATCAAATAACACGCCGCTAGACCAGGCCTGCCGAGACCGGTATCGATGCTACTTATTCCGTGAATTAGGCTTTGATATCGAGAGGTGTCCATTGCGACCCTTTTTGCGTCTTGGTATTCGGATTTTAAATTGCGAACTGTTATTCGCATCTATTTAGAGAATCAAGCTCTGATAATACGTGGATTATTACTGTCGATATGTTTTTTATATTGAAGGAGCAATAGTAACCAAGGCATCTGAGCGTGCCAAGAACTAGTGATAAGTTTTTAAATCGCAACCCAACAAAGAAAGGCACATGTAAGAGTTACTTTCAGGCGCTAAAAAGATTCCATATCCCACGAAAAGCTTATATACCGCTCCACCTTGATACTATTTCCCGCTTTTCAAATGGTTAAGCGATCAGAATTCAAGTAAACTCCTCCGTACCATGAATGAAGCATCTGACAATAACGCTCTGCGGCATAAATCTTTTCTAGATCGTGTGATACTCGAAGTCGATCACGCCTTAAAAACCATTGCGCCTCAAACGAGAAACAACTCTCGCCCTACCCCCACTCCTATTGAAAGCTCTCAACCACTTGATGATTGTGAAACAAATCACTCTGCTGGTTTAATGCGCGTCAACCACACCGGCGAAGTCTGTGCACAAGCGCTTTACCAAGGACAGGCTCTCACTGCTTCACTACCTGATGTGCGAGAAGAAATGAAATTAGCGGCGGAAGAAGAAATTGATCATTTGGCTTGGTGCGAAAATCGTTTAACTGAATTAAATAGTAGCCCCAGCGTCTTAAATCCTTTCTGGTACAGCTCTTCTTTTGTCCTCGGCGCCATGGCTGGATTGATTAGTGACAAAGTCAGTTTAGGATTTGTCGCAGCGACCGAAGAACAAGTTTGCGAACATTTGGAGGGCCACCTGCAAAGCCTTCCCGAAAAAGACCTAAAAAGTAGGACTATTGTGACGCAAATGCTAGAAGACGAACGCAAGCATGGTCACTCAGCACTAGCTGCCGGGGGAATTGAGTTTCCGAAACCCATTAAATCTGCGATGACTTTAGTTTCAAAAGTGATGACGACGATCAGCTATAAAGTTTAAGGCCTCTGAATAAAAGAGTGTGTTTTCACGCTAGCGCCGTGCTCGTATTCTCATTTACTCTTCGTAAACTCCGGTTCTCCGCGCCTTCCTGGCTAGCGTAAAAATCTCTCCTAACTCAAAGAACCCTTTGGCCTTTTAAAAAAAATTGTCATAGCGCGAGATAAGCAAAATTTTCATTTTTAGCTATTAGCTGCTTCCCAACAGAAATTAAATTCTTATTCTGATTCAACAATTTTATAGTCATGACTCAATTCAACGCCGGCGGCTTCTAGCATAATCGACGCGGAACAATATTTGGTTGCCGACAATTCCACAGCACGCTTAACCTGAGCCTCTTTCAGGGCTGAACCTTCAACAATAAAGAGCATTTCAATTTTTGTGTAGACAGCGGGAATGGCATCGGCGCGGGTCGCTTGGATTTCCACCTTACAGTCACGCACTTTCTGACGCGATTTTTGCAATATGCTCATTACGTCGAAAGTTGCGCATCCGCCCAAGCCTAAAAGAAACATTTCCATAGGGCGAACACCCATATTTCGGCCACCGTGGTCTTCAGGGCCATCCATCACCACGCTATGTCCACTACCGGACTCGCCAATGAACATCGCCCCATCGACCCACTTAACTGTTGCTTGCATCTCGCTTCCCAATAACTAATTTGTTGATTTTTGTGACAACATTGGCATTTCGCCTTTTTATCGCCCCAATTTGTATGGTTTATTTCGACAGATTTTTCAAATTGGCTAGAATAACATACCCGGCTTGGCAGAAAACAAGAAACCTAAGCGGTGTAAGTGGCATCAGAATACTCCAGTAAGTTCTTGTTTTTATTGTGGACAGACTGGATTCCCTACCCAATACCGGACATAATGCCGCACTTAAATCGACAAATAACTAATAATTTTAAAGGGCAATAGTAAAAAGTACGTAAGAGCAGCGCCGATACATTTCACCGTTATCGACATTGTCACAGCCCGTTGAAATTTACTTGAGGAACTGCACTTTGGTCGCTGTATCACTCACACCACATATTCGAAACGTCGAAGATTTTTTGGCCCATTGCCATAGAAGGCGTTATCCAGCAAAAAGCACGCTCATATACGCGGGCGATAAAAGCGATTCCCTTTACTACATCATTAAAGGCTCCGTCACCGTATTAATTGAGGATGACGAAGGTCGAGAAATGATTGTCGCCTACCTCAACGATGGCGATTTCTTTGGTGAGATGGGTTTATTCGGAGATGAAGACCCACGTAGTGCTTGGATTCGCGCCAAGACTGAGTGCGAAGTGGCGGAAATCAGCTACAACAAATTCGAAGAACTCACCGAAGAACACCCTGAATTCTTATTTGCCTTGGGCACGCAAATGGCCCACCGCTTACGCAACACGACCCGGAAAGTGGGCGATTTGGCGTTTTTGGATGTGACAGGACGAGTAGCAAGAACCTTGCTCGATCTTTGTAAAGAACCCGATGCGATGACTCACCCAGATGGCATGCAGATCAAAATTACTCGTCAAGAGATCGGAAGGATAGTGGGCTGCTCTCGGGAAATGGTTGGGCGAGTCTTAAAAACCCTTGAAGATCAAGGACTTGTATCTGTAAAGGGCAAAACAATGGTGGTATTTGGGACGCGTTAGCGTTGATTGAAAATTTCACCGAGAATTATCAGGCAATATCTTAAAGAGCAGTATGATGTCGCTCTTAAGCCCCCCAAAAAATCTTTACTGCGAAATTTTTACTGCAAAGTTCTAAGCTTCAGAACCCCGCAAGTTTCAAGGTCTGAGCTCCTCAACTAGCTACTTTCCTCAACAATAAGTGCCGCATTGGCATACCAACATCGTCTTCTACAACTTCAAAGCCGTGCTGATTAAACAATTCATTATTAGCGACCTTGTGCCAAGAATCGAGAAAAGGTTCGTGGATAAAACGCGCAACAATACAAAAATACAAAGCCTGCAAACCATACTTTTTACGCATCTGCCAAGCACCCTGATAGCGCTGGGTCGGAGAGGGCTCACAAACCGCCACCAAGCCACCCGGCTTCAAGATGCGTTTAAACTCATCAAGCGCCATGCGGATGTATCGGGGGGGAATTTCATGCAGCACAAAACAAGCTGAAATGCCTTCAAATCGCTCATCTTGGAATCCCGTGTCTTCGACTAATCCCTGGGTAAAACGAATCATAGGGTGATCTTTAGCGGCATGCTGTAATAGATAAGGCGACGCGTCTAAGCCCCACACATCCTTGACCCCCTCCTGATAAACTGCCTTGGCCGTTGGCCCCCCTGCACAGCCAACATCCAGTACCGAGACACAGTGCTTTAAACTATCCGCTATTCGCTTTCGCGCTGGCGCCATGGCACCCAACATGGAACGATCGAAACCCGTGATGTAACCGCGAGTAATTCGCTTGGAGTAATTGCCATTCGGCAAACCATGGAATTCTTGTAAAAGATATTTAGGTAGCTGGTACTTATCTGTGAGCTGCGGAGGGACACTAACGGGAGAGCGCTTGGAGCCTAAAAGACTGCGAATAAGCTGAAAAAAGTGATTGGGGCGCCACAATTGCAACTGGTCCGCCCATGAATCAGGCAATTCAATATTCGCCCAATCGGGTACATCCGGATCTGTGCCCGTAGTTGTAATGGAGTTCATCCTCAGCCCCAAGCCTTCCCAATCAATAAAGTCATTAGCTATCACAAATCACGAGGTCAAAATTTTCCATATTATAGCAACGTTCTATTTCATGCTGGAACTATGCTGATCAAGATCTTTAGCCGATCGTCCCCGTTATTTCACAGCCCGATAGAGCTCACGCCTTGCTCACTAAGGTTTAAATTTGTCAGGGCTTACCAACCACACTGCCGATCTTTATTTTGCTCGTCTAACCAGATTTTTAAAGGCGCAAAATAATCAATAATCGCAGAGGCATCTAACTCCCGTTGACCCGTTATGGCTTGCATCGCTTCTTGCCAAGGTTGACTGGATCCCATCTCTAACATTGCATTTAACTTCGCCCCAGCTTCTTTATTCCCATAGATAGAACAGCGATGTAAGGGGCCCTCATGTCCCGCCGTGTCGCAAAGTGCTCGATGAAATTGAAATTGCTGAATAAAAGCGAGGAAGTAACGCATATAAGGCGTATTCCCAGGGATGTGATATTTAGCACCGGGGTCGAAATCGGCTTCGCTACGTGATACTGGAGCGGCAACACCTTGATACTCTTCGCGCAAGTTCCACCACGCTTGATTGTATTCCGCCGGTGTCACTTCGCCGTTAAATACCTGCCAGCGCCATTTATCGACCATCAAACCCCAAGGTAAAAAAGCAATTTTATCTAAGGCCATTTTCATTAAATAACCCAAGTCTCCGCTTGCATCGGGCTGCTTATCCAACCAACCAATATCAACTAAATATTTGGGTGTAACTGATAAGGAAATCGTATCGCCAGTGGCTTCGTGAAAACCGTCGTTCGCGCTACCTTGAAATAATACAGACTGGTCTTTATAGGCACGCTGATAAAAATTGTGGCCTAGTTCATGGTGAATAGTTTCAAAATCTTCCGCGGTTTTGTCGATGCACATTTTAATTCGCAAATCGTCTTTGCCATCCATATTCCACGCGCTGGCATGGCAAACTGCTTTGTGGTCGACGGGCTCGACAAACATTGATCGCTCAAAAAAAGTTTCTGGCAAAGGATCAAAACCGAGTGAAGTAAAAAATGCCTCAGCGATTTTTACCATTTCTACTTCGTCAGTAATATTTTCTCTGACCAAGGCATCGAGATCAAAACCCAAATCTGTATTTTCTGGCTTAACTAGATCGTAAATGTTACCCCATTGTTGTGCCCATTGATTGCCAAGTAAATGCGCGGGAATTGGACCGGAGTCCGGAACAACTTCATCGCCATAATGCTCATTGAGTTCGGCACGAACATGGCAATGTAATGCGTCATAAAAAGGTTTAACTTTTAGCCATTGGTTATCGGCATCTAAAGCAAATTCATCCGCGCCCATATCGTATTTAGATCGCCAAAACACACTGAGATTTTCGTAACCGAGTTCTTGCGCGCCTTCATTTCCGATTTCAACTTGACGCTCATACAAGGGCTTCATTGGGCGAGAAATTTTTCGCCAACCTACCCAAACATCTTTTAGTTCTTCTGGGTCACGACTGGTGCTCATAATATTTTCGAGTTTGTCGCCCGACAAACACTCTTCTTGCTCGCCGTTTTGCCGACAATATTCTCCCGCACCATACATAGCATTCATTTTAGAACCGATTTCAGCCAGCTCTTTTGATTTCTCAGAGTCTTGTGGGGCAGGGAAAACCAATACTTGTTTTAGCGCTTCTAACTTTCTGCGGTCCAACGCATCAAGATCTAAGTCATTAAACTTCGCCGCTTGGCTTGCCAACTCTATCGATAGGTCGGTAAATCGCTGACTAGCAATGGATTCAACGATTTGACTATCGTAGCTAATATTAGTGTTGGCAAGCCAAGCAGCGTGAGATAGCTCTTCTCCAGCTTGCGCCAATCTCGTTTCTGCGTCAGCCAAAAATGCCACAGCCTCTTCAACAGTGGGCACCGGAGTATTCGAAGATGCATCAAGTTCCGCTTCATGCTCACCCACCGACCCGGAATCTTGTTCACAACCGACCAATAACGCAGCTAAAAAAACTGCTGAGAAATAAGCTAGATTTTTCATATAAATCCTCGCGTGATTTAATCGCTCAAATGTAAAAGACGAACTGGATCAGACAAACCACAAAAATTATTATTAGCATAACTTTAATCCTGAAGTTTGCTAACTAAACATTTCCATTAGACGCATGCCTGGGTCATCAGCACGCATTAGCTCTTCACCTACCAAGAAAGAGTGGACGTTATGGCCGCGCATTGCCGCCACATCATCGATAGTGCGAATACCGCTTTCAGTGACAACAATTTTATCTTCAGGAATCTTTCCCAACAAACCAAAGGTTGTTTCTAGGCTGGTATCAAAGGTCTTTAAGTTACGGTTATTAACGCCAATCAATTTATTAGAGACTTTTAGCGCTAGCTCTAGTTCGACGCTATTGTGAACTTCAATTAGCACGTCCATGCCCAACTCATGAGCGAGATCATTTAGGCGCTGCATTTGTTCAAACTCCAAAGCAGCAACAATTAACAAAATACAGTCCGCACCAATCGCTCTCGATTCAATGATTTGGTATTCATCAATCATAAAATCTTTTCGTAATACGGGCAGCTTACTCGCAGCTTTCACTTCTTTTAGAAAACTATCTGAACCTTGAAAAAAGTCTACGTCTGTCAATACTGACAAGCAGGCTGCATTGCCTTTTTCATAGCTTTTTGCTATTTCGGCAGGAAAAAAGTCTTCTCGTATAACCCCTTTACTCGGCGATGCCTTTTTTATCTCAGCGATTACCGCCGCATGCCCATTTGCTAGCTTTTTTTCAATGCCTCGAACAAATCCTCTTGGTTCAGCTTGCTCCGCAATTAGCGCGTATAACTCAGCGATGGATTTATTTGCCTTACGCTCCGAAACTTCTTCGTGTTTACGATTAATAATTTTATCTAATACCGTCGCAGATTTGCTCACGTTGTTTTCCCTAATCAATTATTCTTTGAAACAAGCGGTCAGTTCGACTAACTCGTTGAGTTTACCCAGCGCTAAACCGCTGCCGATTGCATCTTCTGCCATCGCGACGCCTTTTTGTAAATCATCCACTAAACCACTCACATAGATCGCCGCACCGGCATTTAGTGCAATAAGATCTGCCGCTTTTTGAAATTGCGAAGTGTTGCGTTTACCCAAAGCCCCTTTTATCAGTTTAAGTGACTCCTCAGCATTAGCCACCGATAAACCCTCTAAATCTTGACTATGTATGCCAAGATCTTCTGGACTCACTGAATACTCTTTTATTACACCATTATTGAGTTCAGCAACGTTGGTCGGTCCGGCAAGCGAAAATTCGTCAAGGCCGTCGTTAGAATGCACCACCAAAACATGTTCACTGCCAAGTATTTGTAACACTTCTGCCAGTGTTTTACATAAGGCTTTGTCGAATACACCTATTACCTGTCGCTTCACGCCCGCGGGATTTGTCATTGGCCCAAGTACATTAAATATTGTCCGTAGTGCTAATTCTTTTCGAGGACCAATTGCATGCTTCATCGCACTATGATGAGAAACCGCAAACATAAAGCCAACGCCAATTTCTTCGACACATTTTGCAACTTGCTCGGGAGAGATCGCTAAATTAACTCCCGCACACTCAAGTAAATCTGCACTACCGGTAGAACTTGTAACCGAACGATTGCCATGCTTTGCAACATGGGCACCGGCTGCCGCTGCAACAAATGCCGAGGCGGTCGACACATTAAACAAGTGTGAACCATCACCCCCTGTGCCGCAGGTATCCACAAGGTGCTTAGATTTTATTTCAACTTTGGTTGAAAGCTCTCGCATCACTTGAACAGCACCAACGATTTCTTCAACTGTCTCACCTTTAATTCTCAAGGCAACTAAAAAACCGGCGATCTGTGCCGGCGTAGCGTCACCCGTCATAATCTGACGCATGACGATTGCCATATCATTGGTACTTAAATTCTGAGACTCAACGAGCTGCGTAATGGCAGTTTGAATATTCATAAGGTAATCCAATTATTATAGTTTTATCAAACATCAAAGAAAAAATTCCTAGATGGTGATCGAATAATTTAATTTAACTTCATCTCCATGAAAGCCGCGAAAACCCCAATTACAGGGCACACTCTCATAAATGCAGATTTCAATATCTTGCTGCTTAATACCGACTTGCTCTTCGATACGATCAAAGAGCAAACGAATCAACTTTTTACGTGTTGATTCATTACGCCCTGTCATCATCGTAATTTCAATTATCGTATAAGCGTCACTTCTGTCTGCGGGATACAGCATGTCGTCTTTATCCATCGCAAATAAACGATGGGCGCGTTTGTCCTTCGGAAATTGCAAAGCCTCCACAATACAGTCATGAATAACCTGCGACAATTTTCCGCGATGTTTATTGAGTGATTCTTTAATTCCGTACACTTTAACTTGAGCCATAATGCTAGCCCTCGTTAATTAGACATGTTTAAGAAATTTCTCAATAAGTCATGACCGTGCTCTGTCAATATCGATTCGGGATGGAACTGCACCCCTTCAATTGCCAGTTCTTTATGTCGCACCCCCATGATCTCGTCAACTTCACCTGCTTCGTTTTGCGTCCAGGCGGTAATTTCCAAGCAATCGGGCAGGGTTTCTTTATCAATAACCAAAGAATGATAGCGAGTCGCCTCAAACGGATTATTAAGCCCCTCGAAAACCCCCGTATTGCTGTGATAAATCATCGACGTTTTACCGTGCATAACAGCACGTGCGCGAATAATTTTCCCGCCAAAGGCTTGGCCAATGCTTTGATGTCCTAAACAAATCCCTAACAGCGGAATCTTTCCCGCGAAAGTTTCTATTGCAGCAATTGATACGCCCGCTTTATCGGGCGTACAGGGGCCGGGGGAAACAACAATTCGCTCAGGTTTCAATGCAACAATTTCTTCAATACTTAATTCATCGTTGCGAATCACTTTTACATCAGCTTCTAGTTCACTTAAATACTGCACGACGTTGTAAGTAAAAGAGTCGTAATTATCGATCATTAATAACATGCTAAATCTCCTGAATGCCTATTGGACCATATCGACGGCGCGAAAAATCGCGCGGGCTTTGTTCATGGTTTCTTTCCATTCCAATTCAGGAATAGAATCTGCAACCACACCGCCACCGGCTTGTAGATATAAGACTTCGTCTTTTACCACCGCCGTTCGTATTGCAATGGCAGTATCCATATTGCCGTTCCAAGAGAGATAGCCAACGGCACCACCATAGATGCCACGTTTTTCTGATTCCAATTCATCAATTATTTCCATCGCCCGAATTTTGGGCGCGCCAGATAAAGTACCCGCCGGTAAAGCAGCACGCAGTATGTCCATTGCACCTAAATCTGGTTTTAATTTTCCTGTTACATTTGAGGTGATGTGCATGACGTGAGAAAAACGCTCTACTACCATTTTTTCCGTCAAGGTAACGCTGCCGGTTTCTGCGATCCGCCCCACATCGTTGCGGCCCAAATCAATCAGCATTAAATGTTCAGCGATTTCTTTGGGATCTTCAACCAACTCTTTTTCCATTGCCAAATCTTCTTCCTGTGTATGGCCGCGTCGGCGAGTTCCGGCAATCGGTCGCACGGTTACTTCGCCGTTTTCTAAACGCGCTAGAATTTCCGGACTGGAGCCCACCACATGGTGATCATCTAAATCTAAGAAATACATATAAGGTGAAGGATTTAAACAACGTAAGGCGCGATAAAGATTGAGTGGATCCGCATGAAAGGGCAAAGACAAACGCTGTGATGGCACCACTTGCATGATGTCTCCCGCCAAGGCGTACTCTTTAATTTTTTCTACCGCCGCAAAATACCGCTCTTGTCCATAATGAGAACGAAATTTCTGCTCCGAATTTCCATCCGGCTCTAACTTCATCGCCTGCGTTTTTGGTTCAGCACTTTGCAACTTGCTTTCTAATTCATCCAGACGCGCTTCTGCGTTCTCTAAAGCGTTGTCGTTCGCCGGATCAGCATGCACGACGATGCTTAACTTGCCCGCCAGATTATCAAAAACCAAAACCTCGTCCGATACCATCAACAAAATATCTGGGTTGCCGATCACATCTTCTGGTTGCGAATGTTTTAATTTTTCTTCGACGTAACGAACACAATCGTAACCAAAATATCCAACCAAACCGCCATTAAACATTGGTAAATTTGCTAATTCCGGAACGCGAAATCTTGATTGAAACTCTTCAACAAAAGCTAAGGGATCGCTCATTGTGTGAGATTCGATAAGATCGCCATTCTTCAACACCTGAATTTCTTCACCGAAGACTTTGATAATTGTTTTCGCTGGCAATCCGATCATTGAATATCGACCCCATTTTTCACCACCCTGAACGGATTCGAATAAATAGGAGTATGGGCCGCGAGCGAGCTTGAGATAACTAGAAAGGGGGGTTTCAAGATCGGCAAGTACTTCTCGCACCACGGGGATACGATTAAATCCTTGCTCTGTTAACTGTTTAAATTGTTTGGCATTCATTTTACTTCCTCATCACTCAATAGCCTTGCAATCACAGGAATGCAATTAGGTATTGAACGGCTTCTCTTAAAAAAGAGAGTTTTATATCGAGAGTTTTCGCATCGAGATTCGCTGCCTATTGTTAAGGGCAAAGTTGATGCGTACAAAGATGGGAGCCACGGCGGCGTCCCGAACAGTACTAGCGTCGCCAACGCCAGCGGATAATCGGAGGAAGGTCTACACTTGTGGTTATTGTTGAAAATTTCATTTTCATCACAGTCGTTATTAAACACTTGCTTCACTCGTTGTCTGAACGCTTATTTCTTTAGCTGAAATACAGAGCCAATTCGAGTGGGCGGCTATTTTAACCAAGCTTTACCGCTTTGACTAGCCCAATTCCCCGCTTGATCCGTTAAGCCTGATCTAACTCTGAACGCATCTCTTTGATCACGCTCGCGTAATCCTTCTGACCAAAGATCGCGGTTCCAGCAACGAAGGTGTCTGCCCCTGCCGCAGCAATCTCGCGGATATTGTCGATTTTGACCCCACCATCTATTTCCAAACGTATCGGCTTATCGATCGCATCGATCAACTGTCGAGCCTCACGGAGCTTGTCTAAGGTATAGGGGATAAACGATTGGCCACCAAACCCGGGGTTAACTGACATGAGAAGCAGCATATCCAAGCTGGGTAGAACATGCTTAATTGACTCCAGACCCATAGCAGGATTGAGTACCAAACCTGCCTTGCAGCCTGCTTCGCGAATCAGCTGCAGGGAGCGATCGACATGCTTGGAAGCATCAGGATGGAAAGTAATATATGAAGCGCCAGCCTTAGCAAATTCGGCAATCAGGTTGTCTACCGGTTCTACCATTAGATGAACATCAATCTCTGCGGTGATGCCGTAATTTCTCAACGCCTTACAAACGACAGGACCAATCGTTAAATTGGGTACGTAATGGTTATCCATCACGTCGAAATGAATCATATCCGCACCAGCCTCTAAGACCGCTTTCGACTCCTCGCCTAGACGCGCAAAATCCGCCGCCAATATAGAAGGTGCAATTTTAAAATCCGACATTTGTCTCACCACCCGAAAAAAAACGCCATTGTACTGAATTAGGCTCGGCGGAGAAAACTTTCGCTACTTTCTTTCATCACTAAGCGCTCCGATTCAAGTTTTGGATCTCGACTTGAAAATTGCCGTCTATACTCAAAGCATGATTAAAGGTATGCAAGAAAAACGGGACACCCTCTATAAGCCGCTACTGGCGCTCGCTACCGTGGCTGTCTTGCTTTTCGTACCCAGTGTTTTTGCCCAGACGACAAGCCCAGAATCAGATAATGCCGACAAGAGCCCAGTGGCTACGGCTCTAGAGAAAGAAAAGAAACATGCCAAGTTATTGTCTAACTTCTTCAAACCTGGCGTAGTCGTCTGGATAAAAAATGCCGACGAGCAATTTTTAGCACTGCACGAACCTGCACTTCAAGGTCAGCCAAAAGGAGTGGTGCTGTTAATACATGACGCCGGTCAACACCCTAACTGGCAGGGCCCACTTTCAACTCTGCGGGAATATTTACCTGAAAAAGGCTGGTCCACGCTCTCTATCACCCTGCCCGATCCCGAGACCCCCAAACCCCCTGCTCCACCGACAGCGGAAGCTTTGGCTGCGGCCGCGACTAACATCGGCACAGAAATTCAACCCACACCCGGGGAAAACGAAAGCAAGGAAGTCTTTAACGATCAAACCAACAGTATTGGCGACGGCACGTTTGTTCCCACCGGCCCTGGCGACATAACAACACGCGAACCGAGTGAAATCGAGAGTATTGCTAGCGATAGAATAATCGCCGCAATTGAGTACCTCCAGCAACAGCAAATAAACAAAGTCGTCATTTACGGACAGGGCATTGGCGCAACGAGAGCGGCCGCCTATGTGCAAGAAACCGGTGCTTTAAATGGTTCTATTCAAGCGATAATCATGGTCGATGCTTACAATACGACACCACTCAAAGAATATAATTTGCTCCTTGCGCTCAACAATCCAAGCCTTCCAGTATTAGATATTCAAACACTCGATACAGAACCATTACGCCGAGACGCAAAGTCACGTCAAAACCAAGCACGCCGCAATGATCTCGAAGCCTACCAACAAATTATCCTTTCAAATGATGATTCGGAATTAATAGCAAAAAGAATTTACGGGTTTTTATCTCGGCATTTTGACTAAAGAGTTTTTTAAAGAACATACTGTAAGAAATCGCTCCGCAATTTTTTGCGCTTAGTTCAATTTTAGAACAATCAAATCTATTCCTGAATGGAACAGTATTGCAATTCAGCGGAAATATTCGCAAAATGCCTCACATTCAGCCGTCATTGGAAGCGCGCAAAGGAATCTCTCATGCATATCATAATTGGACTTATAACCGCAGCTGCAGGGCTTATTTGGGCGATCGTCAGATTACAAAACTCCGGCTTTAACTTAGTTGGCTTTCTAAATGCAATAAACCCATTTTTTTGGTGGCGCCGAAAACAATGGCAACAAAAAGTCGGTGCCCGCCCTTTACATCAGATACAAAAACCAATGGAAGCGGTTGCAGTTTTATTAGTAGCGAGTGTAAAAACTGAAGGAGAAGTGAGTCGCGAACAGAAACAAGAAATCATCCAATTATTTATTAGTGAATTTAAACTCACCAATCAAGATGCGCAGGATTTATTTGCCGCAAGCGCTTTTATGCTACAAGACGTCAACGACATGGTTGCCGAAGTGAAAAATATTTTAACGCCCAACAAAGCGAGCTTTACCCAAAACCAAGCTGAATCTGCAATCGAGTTATTGCAAAAAGTTTCCATGCTCGACGGCGAAGTGTCCGCGATTCAACAAGCAATTATCGATGGCACTCGGAAAGAGTTAATAAGCGAAACCAAAACTAAAGATAAATGGGATTAACATTTTCTTCCAAAACTACCTAAGCACCAAAAATACAGCTACCAAATTATTCAGAAAGAAATTCTACCCAAGACCATGCTTCAATTAAATTCTAGTCATTATGTTGGCAAAGGCCTGCACCGCGTTTGTTATGTCCATCCAGACCAGCCTCGCCTCTGCGTTAAAGTTGTTGTAAATGGTAACAATCAAGAAACAAAGCGCGAGTATGATTACTACCAACACCTTCAAAAACGCAATATCGACTGGACTATGCTTCCTCAATTTTACGGTGAAACCCCCACAGATCAGGGTAATGCTGGAGTGTTTGATTTAATTCGCGACTACAACGGCGAAGTATCAAAAACCTTGGCAAGCTATCTCAGCTCAAATGATATATCCGAGCAGGAAGCAAGCGCTATCTGCGAGGCCTTCATGACCCTTAAAAGCTATCTACTGGATAATCGAATTGTCACGATGACAATTAAGCCTAAAAATATATTATTTCAAAAGAGTAGCGCTACCAGCGGCAAGCTCGTCATTGTCGACAACATTGGAAATTCCGATTTTATCCCTATAGCTAACTACCTCACCTTTTTTGCTCATAGAAAAATTATGAGAAAATGGCGCCATTTCGAGACCAACATTTTAAGCGCTTACAAAGATAGCCTGATCTCTCAAAAGATCGCCTTAAGCCGCTAATCTTTCCGTCTTCATTGAACACCATAAATCATTTCAAAATGTTATTCCGACCATCTACGGACGCGAGTATTTTTCGATACCCGTTTAGCGTGCTAGTATCCCTGCCATCAAAGGCTTTTAGATCAAACGTACTTCGATTGTGAATACCAACGTTGTATCAGTTCCCCATCACAAGAATAAATCACACACTATAAAAGATAATTAGAGGTCGCCCATGTCCCTAGAAAATCTCTTGCCACAATTTCTACCCGCCGCTAAAAAAAATTCAAAGCTTTCATGTGCGTGCTTCCTCGGTCTTTTTTACTTTGACCTGAGCCTTGCACAACCCATTGCCAGCGAAGGTTACATCGTTGATACGCTCGTTGCAGGATCGGAATTTTGTGGCGTTCACGGACTCGGCATCGATAGCGAAGACAAACTCTATGCAGGCAGCGTGGTCGGTCAGCGCTTATACAGTGTCGACCTCAGCTCAGGAAAAGCCTCAGTTTTCGCTGGGCCACCCAAAGGAATGGCGGATGACATGGAATTTTTGCCCGACGGTACCGTCGTTTGGACCAGTATTAGTCAAAACGCAGTCCGCGCAAAAAGCCCCAATGGCGAAGTGCGCGACCTCGCAACCAATCTAGCCAGCGTCAATTCCATTGCGTTTCGGGAAGCCGACGAAAAGCTATTCGTTGCTCAAGTATTTGGTGGCGATGGTTTATGGGAAATCGACACGAAGGGCGAAAAACCTCCACGCAATATTCTTAAGGATATGGGCGGCCTCAACGGTTTTGATATCGGCCCCGATGGAATGATCTACGGACCGCTATGGTTTAAAAAACAAATTGTGAAAATCAATCCAGATGATGGCGAACTGACGGTGATCGCCGATGGTTTTCATACCCCCGCTGCGGCAAATTTTGATTCCAAATGGAATCTCTACGTACTGGATACCGCAACCGGGAAAATTTTTTTGGTCGACTATAAAACTGGAGAGAAATCTGTCTTCGTCCAATTAAAAACCTCCCTCGACAACTTGGCTATTGACTCCAAGGATAGACTTTATGTTTCTAACATGGCTGACAATAGCATTCATGTCATCGACACAAAGACTAAAAAAACTGACCTTGTCGTTAAGGGTGGTCTATCCTGTCCCAACATGATCAGCGTTGTCGGCAATTTTGGTCAAAGCAAACAATCCAGCGAAAGTATTTTTGTAGCGGATATTTTTGCTTTAAGAAAAATTGATAGTGACACTGGGGTAATTACCGACATCAGCCGGGCTCATGATAAGGATGCCACGAGCGCTTACACTTCGGTTGTCGCCGCGGGCGAAAATTATTTCTACACGCTCAGTAATGGTGCTATTCAAACTCTGGATCGCAACACCAACAAAGTGGTTAACACCTGGCGCGGCATCAGGGGCATCCAGAACCTGCTGGAACTGGCCAATGGGGATTTACTCATCCTTCATAGTCGTGGATCCAAACTAACGCGATTGAATAAAAATAATTTCGATGAACAAACGGAAATTCAGCATTCTATCAATAACATTGCAGGAATAGCGGTGAGTGAAAAAGACGTCGTTTACATCACAAGGTCTGATGATAATAAAATTTATCAGCTTAACCTACGAAACGGCAGCATCGAAGTGTTCGCCGACAATCTCGACAAACCCCATAGCATTGCGCTAACCAGCGACGGAGAATTAGCCGTACTTGAGAACGGAAACCAAGCACTTAGACTAATCAATCTAAGCGACACAAAAGACTCAAAGATAATCGTCACCAATATCCCTCTAGGACGCTTCGGCAATAGTTCAAGCTCTGTAAGTTTGGGATTGGCTGCTGGAAACAATGGCAATCTATATGTTTTATCCGATAAAGAAAATTCGATTTATCGAATTAAAAAGCAGTAACCATTTAACAAAATGAACATTAGGATTCGCAAAGAACAGAACCGAAACACCCTGATTTGCACTCGTACAGATGGAAGCTACACCGTCGCCAATTTAGGGCTATCGCTTCCCCATCATGATTTAGCGCACTTCGTCATGGAAAACTTTTTACAACTAAATGAAGGTTTTTTGGCAACCTTGAACGAGGCTATTCGATTCAACAGCTATCTGACAAGGAATTCATTAAAACTCTCGGTTGGTAAACATGGCTAGCGGAAATCTCAGCGCGAGCGTTGCAGGCACTCGCCAGCGGATCATGCGCGCTCAAGGAATTTTCTGGACTTATTAACAGCGAACTCAGCGTGATGGGAATCACTAAAAAAGTGAATATTTATCAATCGATGGCGCTATCTCTTAGGCAGAAGCTCCTGGAGCTAAACCAGAATTTTGAGAATTTAGTCGAGGGTGAATCTTTAGAGTTAATATTCCAAGCAAAAGAATTTAACGAAGAAAGTAGGACTTACATTTCATTTTGATAAATTTTATTTTTTAATCTGCTTAACAAGCGCTGCTACGATGCCCGCTACGACACCCACCAATACTGTGGGCGCAAGATGAAGTTTTAATACATGCATAGGTTCGTACATACAAGCGAGCTGCATTAACACTGCAGGAATTAACGCTGAGGCGAAACCTACCACTATTCCCACCTGTAGCCAATGAGAAACATAACCTCTGCTCACCAAATAGAAACCAAGCAGAATCGAGGGCAAACTCAACAACAACACTTCGGTAGTACAGTGCTCCCTCTTACCGTGCATACTTGGCTCCAAAGCCGGGGAATTTAAACCGTAGATGTAACTTAGCAACCACAACCCCGCAACTGAAAAAGTGATCAGCAATAAAAAACGATTTTTCAAGCCCGGCACAGCCAAGCGCAAAGCAAGCGCGCCGAGTAATAAGCTCACCGCAACGCCCATCAAAGTTTCAATAGCAAAGTGAGGGGATTGGCTGAGTTGCTCTAAAGCATTTGATCGGAATGGGGCCAATACAAACATGAGGGCGGTGACTACGGCCCACGCAATAACACTCCAGAAGACCCAAAGCCTTGAAGCATTAAAAAGTTTGGTGCCCGAATGGTTGTCTGCCACCAACTGATCTATTAATTTTTGCCGAGATTCAGACATTAAATTAAACTCTAACAACGTTTATCATAGACGCCACGCATTGTTTACTCATCATTTTCTATTCATCTGCGTTAATAAAAACAAATTTTTAAATTGCTATAAATCTATGCATTTTTTATGAGACTTTCATATCTTTTTGCACTGCATTTATTGCGCGATGAACTCTTACCTTCATAGCCGCTTCAGAAATACCGGTTTCGCTCGCGGCTTCTCGTACACTCAAACCCAAGACTTTGGTCATAATGAGGGCTTGTCTAAAACTCGGTTTTAATTGACTAAAAATATCTTCTCTTTGCACAAGTTCATCAGCACGACTACCACTGCCGGTTGCGACCGGCTCATGTATTTCAATATCTACATGCTCATGCTGTACCGGTGTTGTGTAATGGCGCCGCCTCAACAAATCGATCGTTTTATGACGAACAATGGCAAAAAGCCAAGGTCGGAAAGGTCGATGAGATTGATAGGTGTGGCGACCTTGGTGAATAGCTAACAAACATTCCTGCACACAATCTTCCAAGAAGCTTAGCGCACCAAATCGTGTGCGCAAGTATGCAGTAATTGCATTCCCCAACGAATCCAAGAGCAAGTGATAGCTTTCATCGTCGCCCTGTTGTGCTGCATGCATCCAGCGCGACCATAAAATCTCATCATTTAATTTTGTTTTAGGAACTGTAGTCCTTTTATCTTCCGTCATTCCCGCCAGCAGTATTATCATCGCAGCAAGCGAGCATACAACAACTTGCTCTACCTTGCTGCGATACATAAAAATTATTTCAAGCGTGTGACAGTCACCAAGGCTACTGGGTTCCTCCAATCGTATGTTAGGGGGCCTAAAATTTCGTTACCTTCTTCATCCTCCGCTCCCAAATCATGAAAGCCGTTACTAACATAGGCGAAACCTTCGTCGCCCACGTTAGGACCTTCTGAAAATCCTTCACCTTGACAACGTGGCCCGGGCATATTGATACATTTTTGGTCATTCAATTCAGTACCTGCATCATAGGCAATTGCGACGTATGTTTTCGATCCACGAAAAGGTAAATTCACGCCTTCAAGCGCCACAAAAGTATCATTAGTTGGAATCAACATTGCCATGACACTCACTTTATTTTGATACCGTCCCGCCTTTACGACGATAGAAGATGTTTCTCCTGGCCCTAACAAACCACCTATTGTCTTGATGTCAGAAACCTTACGGCCTTTCGCCTCCAATTCTGAGGTTAGCGGTGCTGTGTTACCGTCTTCAGCAAGAATCTCAACACCTAAGCTAACTGGCGACCCTAAAGTAAACAATTCCACATTGGGGCTGTGTGTTGTCACCAGTTGCGGAGTAAACGTTTGCCCCTTTGTTATATTGGTGATTGTTACTTCATATTCTCTACCTCTATCGGCAAATGTTAATGATGATAACAACAAAGTGGAGGCCGCCAAGGCAAGCCTAAATGTGTTTTTTGCTGATATTTTTTTGTATGTTGGCATTGTATAGTTCCTTTAAGTTTTTATTCTGAAGGTTATTTTGAGTAGATAACTACGTGACGAGAATTGAAAAAGTTACGCTTTAAACCCTTCGCTCTAAATTTTCTTACTAGCGCGATTAAATAAATTTAAACTGATAAGACCGAAAGCTTTTATATTGTTTGTTGCTAATATGTCACTTACTTATTATTCGATAAAAGTATTAACAGGTTATTGAAATACATGTTTCCATTGCAAATATATAAAAAGAAAACTATCTCTGTAATAAAATTTAAATTTAGGATCCAAGAACGAAACTAAAACTCTGCCTCTAACTCTGATCCAAAAATCGTAAGAGAAAAACACATGACAAAGACCAACTCTCCAAACATAAAAATGCAGCGCGAGTTTTTTCAACCCGCCGTACTTTTTCTCGTCATTTCATGCTCGGTAGTTGGTGCCATCTCTTCCTGTTTTGCGGAAGAAGAAAGTGTATTCGCTAGCGGTGAAGATCGCGTTAAATTAATCGAACTCTATACTTCTGAAGGTTGCTCTAGCTGTCCGCCCGCCGACTTTTGGCTCAACAAATTGATCGACAATGAGAAGCTTTGGACGCGATTTGTCCCCCTCTCTTTTCATGTTGATTATTGGGACTATCTGGGATGGAAGGATAGATTTTCTCGCGCAGAGTTTTCACAAAGGCAAAGAAGATACAATTCACTTGGGCAGGCTCAAGGCGTTTACACACCCGGAATGTTTTTGAATGGCTTAGAATGGAGAAATTGGCGCAACATAAATACCGATGACCTGGCTAACGATACTGAAGACTCCAAAACTGGAAATTTGAAACTTCGCTACTCCGCAAAAACCATCAATGTCGAGTTCACCCCAACATCAGAACAAAAAATTGATCGTGTTTACATTGCATTATTAGGATTTGAATTAGCATCCTCTATAAAATCGGGGGAAAACAAAGGTAGAAATTTTACTCATAACTTTGTTGTACTTGAACTCTTGACTTCAGACCCTCAGTTTCAGCAAGGCAAATACAGTGCTAATTTCAACACCTTCGAACCAAAGCTTAACGAACAAAGCTATGCAATTGCAGCTTGGGTAACACATGAAGACGATAGTAAACCTTTACAATCTACCGGTGGTTGGCTACCTAATAACGACAAATAACACTTGGTAGAAAATACTGTCGGTTTTTCGCAAAGCTCTTAACTGAAAAGTGGCACCCTCTTTGCGAGTGTATTATCATCCACGCTCGTACACCTCGCTTAGAACCCACATGCACACGTCTTTTTTAGATACACTCAATTTCGCACTTGGCATTACTGCACCAATATTTCTGCTTGTGCTACTCGGCATCTTGCTTAAAAAATACCAATCAATAGATACTAATTTTATCGATATTGCCTCGAAACTCGTTTTCAATTTCGGCTTACCCACGCTCCTCTTTACGACGATTATCAAAACCCGTCACGATGATCTTATCAACCTGAAAATGTTACTAGTCGGCGCAGCTGGAACAATACTTTTTTTTCTGCTTTGCTACGTCGTTTCTTTATTGTTTGTAAAAAACAAAAGAGATCGCGGGGTAGTCGTTCAAGGGAGCTTTCGAGGGAACTTAGGCATCGTTGGCCTGGCGTTTAGCATTAATGCTTTTGGTGATATAGGATTAGCGACGGCTTCTCTATATATGGCGATATTAACTGTACTCTACAATGTGCTTTCGGTGCTTATTTTAACCCAAAGCCTTAACACACAAACTCACAATATCAGTACAACCATCTTTCTCAATATATTAAAAAATCCGATCATTATTTCAATTTGCGCAGCGCTAGCTTTCGTATACCTGGATTTTTCTTTGCACCCCATTCTAGCCGACTCGGGAGATTACATTAGCGCTTTGACCTTACCATTGGCGTTAATTTGCATTGGCGGCAGCATTAGCCTAAGAGAATTAAAACAATCATCGCTAATTTCATTCATTGCCGTCACCATGAAATTAATTATTGCGCCGGTGGTAATGGTCGCATTAGCTATTCCCTTTGATTTTAATCCGGTTGAACTAGGCGTGATATTTTTAATGGGAGCGGCGCCCACAGCGACGGCGAGCTACATCATGGTTCAAGCGATGAAAGGAAATGGTATTTTAGCCGCAAATATTGTGGTTCTTTCGACTTTGGGCTCGGTAATTTCCGCAAGTGCGGGGATTGCGATTCTCAGAAATTTTGGAATGATTTAATACAGAAAAAGCTTTGAACGAGCTCTACGAAACATACCCGATCAAAGCTTTTTTCTTTTTATAAATTTAATTTTTAAAATATCTACAGCTAATTAAGAAGACCATAAGCGCCAATTGAATAAGCGCGTTTCTTAGCCTCGCCCAACAAAGAAGATTTGCGAATAGAGCCACCTAATGATACATCTCTCGTCAAATAACGTACATCACTTGTGCCTTCATCAAAAGTTACACCAGCCACATCTGGGAAGTAATAACCCAAATAATCGCCCTTCTCAATTCCAACAGTCACAGGAAAGTTAACTTTATTTAATCCGGAAGTCCCGTTAATTGGTTTGCTTTCCCAAATGACGACCAATTGATCTCCAGCGGGGCGCAAAATTTTCACAACGAAAGGTGAAGGCTGTGTAATAAAAGCGCCAACACCCGTTAAGGTGCCATTGCGTGGAACCGGGTTTGCTAGATCAACAAGAAAAATTGATTTTTCTTCCACTAGAGAACGCTCTACCAATTCGCCCCCAACATAATCCAAAAGATCACCCAAGACCAAAAAGTTTTTTAAGGAATCTATTTGCTCCTGAACAAATTTTCTTACCTGCCCTCGCAGCACTGAGGACTCCTGGACCCGCGACGTTTTCTCCACATCAAGCACACCCAAAACTCGCTGTAGCTCTTCAATGTCCTGTTGTTTAACACGATTATCTGCTTCAAGCTGACCTATTTTAATATTGGTTTCCGCCAACTGTTCTTGTAAGACTTTATTTTCATTCATCAAGTCTTGAGTTTGCGGCGCAGATTGACAAGCAGTTATAGCAATTACAATAGCGACCAAAAATCCAATTTTTATATTCATAAATTCACCTTTAAAAACATTTTACTGATCAGATAAATACTCAATCAGCTTACAACTACACAACAACTAGGAACCGGCACTGGTAGTGCGAAGTTGTTCCACCTGAAAAGGTAGTGTTCCCAATGCATCCTGATTCAACATCAAATCAATATTGTAAATACCCTCACTAAAACCTTCGACAGGGCGATCAATTTGAAAATACTTTGTCCCTTCTGTTCCGCTAACCACAACCGGCACCTGAGCGATTTGCACGGTGCGGGTACCGTCATACAATATTGCCTGTACGACAGAAGTCTCCGGCGTAAAATTCGCATAGCTGAACGCGATATAAATGGTTCTATCAACCGCCAATGACTCAGCTTGCACAAGATTAATATTCGTTTGCTGCTTATTGGTGACTAATATACGTGGGATTTTTGGTTGGCTCGCGATAAAGTCCGCTTCGATTGCTCGATCTAAACTAACCTGTAAAGCCAAAAACCGATCACTAGTTGGGAACACTTCCCTAGATTGCAGCAATATATTACGAGCCTCGGCAAAATTGCTCGCATTGATTTCAGCTTCAACGTTCTGCGCCAATTTGCGCTCTATATCCAGCAAGCCTTTGTTTGCTCGCGCGTTCTTACTGTCGAGTTCTAGAATCTTTTGATACAGGTCGTAAGCACTCTCACCACGAGGAGAGATATATTTTCCTTCATCTACTTTTAACACCGCTTGCTCAAACGCTTTTTCAATGTTTTTTCGACGATCGATTTGTTCTGTGGCTTGGCTCAAAAGTTTTGCCAATTCCACGTGAGAGGCGTCAATACTCAAGCCTTTATCGGCGAGATTCTTTGCATCAAGGTATTCATTCTTGCCGATCTGTTCCCGCGCAAGGTTTGCATACCGATCAGCAATTTTAGCGATACCCTCGGCGGCCAATGGATTGTTCTGATCAATCGCCTGTGCAGCGCGATACTCTTCAAGTGCATTAGCACCTTCAGGAGACGTTAATGCATTTTCAGCTAAATACTGATTTCCTTTTTCTATAAAAACTTGGGCTTCAACAATATTATCGTAACGGCCAACTAGGCGTGTGTAACGCTCATCCTCTCCAACTTCTGGTAAGCTTACAATTGCCGAGTCCAAAAATGATCGCGTCAATTCCAAATCTCTCGCGCGCAATCCACCGCGAATCGATCGCAAATAAAACTCTTCTAAATCTTTGAGCCCCCAAGCAGCGTTTTCGTCTTCAGGGTTATCAATTAACATGTCTCGATACATTTGCGCGAGACGTGGGGCCACCGATAAGTCCGATTCCAAAGTTTCGCGTAAACTTCTCGCTTGCCCTAAAGGCGATTCATTCTCAGTATTAATCGAGTTGCTGTCTTGCTCTTCAAGCGCATTCGAATCTTGAATAGCCAATTCTTGATTCGGATTGACGGGATTAGTTTCCACCGTATCGGCTGCGACGTTTTGCGAATCGGCGTTCTCTGCCGGTGAACTTGCGTCTGAATTATGTTGAAGATTGCTATCTAAACTATTTTGTTCGCTAGGAGAATTCGCTATAGCATTAGGATCTGAATTATATGCATCGCGATCAACTTTGATTACCCCAAGTTCTTCAAACTTACCAAGTAACTTTGTTTTTGTGTCTTGGGTAAGGACAATCGCCTGATCAACAACACGCGCTGCTTCAGGTGGCAAAACGTCTTTAAAATAAACACTAGCACTTGCCGAAACGACCACCGCTGCCGCCAAACTCCAAGGCCAAATCCGTCGAGCCTTTTTTTCCTGGCTGTGATCTAAACGATCTTCTTCATCAATGCTAACAACAACCTGGCTATAACCCGTACTCATGTTTTGCGAGTCAGATATAGCCCGCATTTTCCCAGAGTTTTTTTCTTGCGAAGAAGTCTTTTTATTTTGAGAAGAGACGGTTTTATTTTTCTGAGCTGTTTGGACACCACTATTTCTTTTCGATGTCACCTTGTTTGCGACAATCATTCCGCTGTGCTCTTCACCGCTAACCGACTGCGACTGACCAGAAGACTTTTTATCTAATGCTTCAGTAGACACTGTCGTAAAATCTGAATTCGCCTGGGATTTATTGATTGCCTGTACACTTTGGCTAACAATGGTCGGCGCTTCGGTATCGTGAGTATCAACACGGGTGGTAAATTGTTTTGCACCGATACGCTGAATTGCTTCAATATCTTCATCGGTAATTTTTTCAATCGCTGCAATTAAGTCCGCACCATCTTGATATCGCTCATCCGGATCCTTAGCTAGCACCTTATCAATAATCGGCTGCAACAAAATTAAATTTTTCGGCATCCGCGGAATATCTTCTGATACATGCTTTATGCCGACAGCGACGGCTGAATCAGCATCAAACGGAACGTGCCCAGTTAGCAACAAGAAAAGTACAACACCCAGACTATAAATATCGGAACGCGCATCGACCGGGCGACCTTTTGCTTGTTCCGGACTCATATAATGCGGAGTCCCAATTGCCGTTCCCGTTTGGGTCATGCCGGAGGTCGAGTCCGCCAAACAGGCGATACCAAAATCCATCAGTACAGCTCGACCATCATCTTCGTGCATCATGATATTTTCGGGTTTTACATCACGATGTACGTAGCCCTTTTTGCTCGCAAAATCCAAGGCTCGAGCGACATCCTTTATGGCTTGTAAGCTTTGTTGTGGCGTTAAGAATCGGCGCTTGTATTTGAGGTCTCGTCCTGGGATATATTCCATTGACAGATAGTGCTTATCTTCATGCACGCCGACATCGTATACAGTAACGATATTCGGATGAACAAGCCGGCTAACCACTTTTGCTTCATGGAGGAAACGCTCGGTAAACTTCACGTCTTCCGCTAAGGAGGGATTCATCACTTTGAGTGCGACTTCACGCTCAAAGCTTTCCTGGATCGCGAGATAAACAGAGGCCATGCCTCCTTTTCCCAGCGGTCGAATTATCTTGTATCCAGTAATTTCAATCACAGTTATATCGTATCTATTCGTTGTTAGCGGTGATTTTGCGGCAACCTAAAAGACATCCTCATGCACTTTTAGCACTCACACCTTAATATTTAGACTATCACGCGAAATTTACATTAAATGACAGCGTCGCACTCGCCAGGTTCGACTCACGGAGCAGCAACCCGACCACTAACTATTCCATTGTTTTATAAGTGTTATCTCCAGCCGCAAACTCTGTCTTTCGCATCCATTTGCGGTGAACACCCACTCTCGTTTTGAACAAGCCATAGACAATTTGACTGGCAAACATCCAGACCTGGCAAGAAGTTGACGTCATAAGTCGCACGTCTTCTGCGGTGAACTCTCTAAATATCGTGAGTAATTGGCGATATTTAGAATTTGAGGGCTAACTATCTTGTCGTCGTGGCGTAATATTTCGCAGCGCCTTTATGCCCCTTTTGTAAAGTTTAGTCAACTCGAAAGCCCTGCTCAGCCAAAGCAATAGCGCACTTTTAGCCTGAAAGCCTAGGGCCAATTATGGTCAGGAACGTCGAGCTTTGCGCCGCCCTAAAGCCCAAATGATGACCCCAGATACGGCGGAGATCATGAACAAGAGAGCCATCAAGTCAACCAAGATAACGCCAAGTCCTCCCCCAATTCGGCCGCTGTGTAAATCTAAAATCCAGCGCTCCCAAGTGATAATTTGGCTACCTTGTCCAACCTGATAAAAAGCTTGGTCCTCCGCGCTAAGAACAACCGGCTGCAGCTCAGCGACTGAAGCGCGGGCCATTTCTACCCAAGCCAAAGTTTCGACATCGAGCCCATAACTTTTTTCTTCACTAATCCAACACAGCCGCTCTTCACAGTCTCCAAAGGCGTCTATGGGTATGGGTAAGCCAAATGCGGGGCCAAGGCGCTCAATAATCTCGCCTTCTTCGGTCACTTCAATCAACTCTCGCTCGCAGGCCAAAAAAACCTGCTCAATGAGCACAACAATACCGACAAGCTTGCCCTGACATTCGCCTAAAGATTTTCGATTCAAGAACAGTCGCCCACTATCGTCTTGCACAGCGACAAGGTCACTGAACTCATAGGCTAATATTTCAGGGAGTTGAATTCCGTAAAAAAATTTACTCGCGCTTGAAGAAAGAAATTTTTTGTCGAGGTCTAGATTTGATGTGTGATTTAACAGTAAACCGCTAGTCGCCAAGACAATAACAAACAGCGCTGAAACTATACCAATCCAGCGATGCCAGCTCAGGATATTCCGACGAGTTTTTAAAAGGGAGGAGTTGTTATTCGCTTGCTGTCGAGAGCTGTTCATTCAGGCGGCCATCAAATTCAATTTGCTCATGAAAATACAGCGCCAGTGTAGCGATTTTTTTCGCCGCTCGCACGGATAGCGTAGCGCCAGTAATTCCATCAATTGAATTGGTCAGACTCGCTTTAGATTTACTCTGATCTAAAGAGGCATTTATAAATTGTTTAGTGAAGAAGGGATAGCGGATTTCACCACCACGGCTTTCCCTGAATTCCAATACGACGACATCCAGTATTTGGCCATTCTCAACGGAGACCCCAAAGGTAATAGGATGCTCTTTGCCAATCTCATCAAGGACCCACGCCGTTCGCTTGCCATTAGTCCAATACCGAACACGCAAAGATGAGTATTTATGATGAAGAATTTCTTCAACTTTTTGCTTACGCTCTTCGTTTAGCCACAGCTTTTTTTGCTGAACTAAGGTGTGCGCTCCGTCGTTAAGTTGTTCGTCTTTTATTTCGAAACTTTGCGAAATAAAGTGTTGCGCCGTCATAAATACGCCTTTTTCGGCGTAAATATGCGGCGCAAAAGCGATAAATACAGCAATTGCTATAAAAGAAGAACGTCTTTTTAATTTATCGCTATTCATAATAGTTTTAGAAGGCCCAGCCAATTCCAAAATTGAAACCATCGAACTCATTTGAACCCGTTGGTGCTTTTTGACGCTGGTAGTCCGCCTTTAAAACCACGCCTTCCGTTAGCATGTAATTGATTCCAAAATCAATTTGATCATATTCACTGTCATTGCTCGCGCCCGCCTGTGTATCCCACTGACTGACTCTCACAAACAAACCGATCTTATCGTTGACATCAAAAGACGGCTCTACATACCACCCCTTTTGTTTGTCGGCGCCGACCGTAAGCATTTCGATATCATCATCAATATCCCACATTGCATATAAGGCTCGTATGCTAAAAGGACCGGTTTCGTAGATAGCATGCACCTCAGCAAGCAATGCAGATACATCGCTTGCACCACCAATATTTTCCCCCTGCAATACGTCCGTTTGCTGCTGTAAGGTTGCTGAAAGTTCTAAACCTGCGATTCCCGTGTAGCGAATTCGTCCGGTTGCTGCGAAGTCGTCAGCTTTTGCTTCCGATACTTTTTGACGCCCGCTACGCACGCTGCCATTTTCCATAAACAAACCAGAATGTAAGGCGAAGTCAAAACTTAAACCGGGAGCAATTTCTCCAGAAACTGCGCCACCCGCTTCCCACCATGTGGTTGGAATAATATTTTTTTCTACACTATTCCGCTCAACGCCATAAAAAGTATTTGGCTCATGAGTTTCATTCAAGATCCCAACAGGAATCAAAAACAAACCCGCCTTCGCACTAAGATCTTTGTTTATATCCCACTCAATATAAGCTTGCTCTAGCTCGATCTCACCATTTTGGCCTTCGCCAGCGATGCTGTGCTCAACTTCCAATTCTGAAAACATTCTTACTGAATCAGAAAATTCGTGGCCGAGAAATAAAACGAAACGATGGAAATCTATTTCGTCTTTATCTTCTCCGCCGCTAAGGTCGTTATCCAATTTGTTGTAGTGAAGTTCCGCATACCCACCCAGAGTCGTGGAGGAATTGCCCGAAGCTCCAGCGAATGCGTTACTAGAAATATTCTCAACAGCATCTGCGGTAATCGATACCTTTTCATCGTTATCGCTAATCTTTTCGTTAGCCTCATCTAGCCTTTCTTTTAAGCCTTCAATTTCAGCTTTTTGTTGCTGAAGAATTTCCCACATCTCTTCCTGGCTCGGTGCTTGTTGAGCCGAGACACTTCCGGACATGAGCCACATAGCGCCTGCGATGGCCCCGATGGATCGAACTAAACTTAGTTTCATAGTATTTCTCGCGTTATCTTAGGGTGTAGAAGTCGCGCAATATAATCTAAATGATAATTATTATCAATACTATTAGTAAAAATGATAGACTGCCGCCGCCTTGCTCAGGAGCCATTGAAAGTGTTTTATGGAGGGGGACTATCGGGGGTTACGTATTGAGGACACTCCAGCAACATGCCGACAAACCGATATAGCACGATGCTGGGTGGGATGTAGATGAACTAAATTTTGTTAGCGAGACTGAGGCACCTTTCGGAATCCCAAGCACTACTCCGCTTGGGATTCCGCTCCAGCAGCAGCATCAACAAGGGGCTTTAACTCACCTTTTTCATGCATCTCAGTGATAATGTCGCAGCCGCCAATTAACTCACCATTGACCCAAAGCTGGGGGAAAGTCGGCCAATTTGCAAATCCGGGTAATGTTGCTCGAATCTCAGGGTTAGCCAAGACATCAACATAAGCAAAACGCTGTCCGCAGCCCATCAGTAGCTGTGAAGTTCGCATTGAAAATCCGCACTGTGGGGCGGTTGGTGAGCCCTTCATGTATAAAATAATTTTATTGTCTGCAAGCTGTTGCTTGATTGTGTCCAAAGTATCCATAACGTGTAAAAACCTCTTTCAATAATTCTGGGGATAAGTGCGAATAATATCTATGTTGGGGTGTCTGCAAAAAATCCAAGGGAGGAAGTAAAGGCCAGACATTCTAGCGCAGCGCACTAGCCTTGTAATCAAGAGCGTCACCATTGACATGAAAACTGCCTCCATAACGAAGACAAATCGCAGCTTTATTCACTTCCCCCAACCGCCGCCGCCCGGTGTTTTCAAAGTTAATCGATCGCCAAGCTTCATTGATAAGCTCACTTTTCCCGCAACGACTTGGCCATTCACCAAGTTCTCCCCCTTCATGCCCGCCTCGCCACCGGATAACCCCCAGGGGGCTAGTGCCCTTCTTTCTGTTAACAATGTGACTTCGGCATCAGCCAAAAACTCATACTCCCTGATAATCCCGTCGCCGCCTCTATTTGCGCCGCTTCCACCTGATCGATCGCGAATCTGATAACGATCGATACGCAAGGGATAATGAAGCTCCAAGCTTTCAACGGGCGTATTCAAAGTATTTGTCATATGCGTCTGCACTGCACTCAAGCCATCATTATTAGCATTCGCTCCCATACCACCGCCGACGGTTTCGTAATAGTCCCAGGCTTGACGACCTTCTCCAGCATTCACCCCCATCGCAATGTTATTCATTGAGCCATGACTCGCGGCAGGGATCTGAAGTGGGATTGCTTGGCTCAAGGCTCCCAAAACGACATCAGTTATACGTGTAGACGTTTCGACATTGCCTGCAGCCACGGCTGCCGGTCTTAACGCATTCAACAAACTCCCCGGCTCAGCAATAATTTTGATTGGGCGAAATATCCCTGCACAACCTGGCGCTTGTGCGGGCAATAAACAACGAATCACATAAAACACTGCCGCAGCGGTTACGGGTAAAGGGCAATTGATATTCCCCTTTACCTGATCGTGGGTGCCGCTAAAGTCCGCTGTCACGCAGCCGTTGTTAATGTTGAGCTGCACTTTTATCGATATGTTGTGAGTGCCAAGCCCATCATCATCCATGAAGTCTTCGAAACTGTATTGACCATTTGGGATTTTCTTAAGCGCCTGAACCGCTAAGCGTTCAGCGTAATCGTTTAGCGCTTTCACCGAATTATCAAAAACCCCAGTGCCCAATTCTTTAATCAGTTTTTTTAGTCGCTCTACTCCCAAAGCATTGGCGCTAATTTGCGCCTTAAAATCTCCTGCTGATTGAGAATTTTGTTCAGCTCCACCGCAAAGCTGTTCAAATACAGCTAAGTCTAATTTGCCACATTTTAAAATATGGGTAGGAGGAATAATTACGCCCTCTTCATCTAGTCGACTCGAAATAGGCATTGATCCCGGAGTATCAGATCCGATATTGGCGTGATGAGCACGGTTCGCAACAAAGCCCATCAATATTTCATCGACGTATATTGGCGCAACAACCGTTACATCTGGCAAATGTGTACCACCAAGAAAAGGATCATTTACGACCAGCATATCGCCAGGTCGCCATTCACACTGATTAACGATATCGGCCATTGCATAGGCCATACTGCCGAGATGTACAGGAATATGTGCAGCTTGCGCGCTCAACTCTCCGGCAGAGTCAAAAACCGCACAGGAAAAATCTAAGCGATCTTTAATGTTGGGCGAAAACGCCGTACGTCTCAGCAACGCCCCCATCTCGTCACAAATAGCTTCGATACGATTGGCAAATAAACTGAGCTGAATTGGATTCACAATGACCTTTCTCTTTTCAATCTAAAGAAACTCGGAATATGGGAAATCTTTGCGGGTTCCCTAAGGAATTGCCAACACAATAATTTACTTATACTATTAATGTCCAAATATTTGGACAAATTTGATTTTTTCACAGGCAGCAAACGCTGCCTGTTTTCTTTTGGAGCCTATGATGAACGTACCAGAGCTAATGAACGCCTTTGCAAGAGGAGACACCGTTTTTGTAAAGGGTGAAGGCGCTCGGCTGTGGGACAAAGAAGGCAATGAATACTTAGACGCACTGGCCGGAATTGCGGTATGTGGCTTAGGTCATGCGCACCCTGGCATCACTCAAGCGATTTGCGATCAAGCGCATACGTTAACGCATTGCTCTAATTTGTTTTATAACGAGCCGCAGCAAAGTTTGGCGAAAAAACTTTGCGATCTATCTGGGATGGATAACGTGTTTTTTAGCAATTCTGGTGCCGAAGCGAATGAAGCAGCTTTGAAAATTGCACGCAAGTATGGGCATCAAAAAAACATCGATGTGCCTACCGTTATCGTCATGGACAACAGCTTTCATGGCCGAACCATGGCAACACTTTCTGCCACCGGTAACGCAAAAGTGCGCGAATGGTTTCAGCCGTGGGTCGAAGGTTTTATTCATGTGCCCTTTAATGACTTGCAAGCAGTGATTGACGCAGGAAAAAACAATCCCAATGTCGTTGCGGTTTTTGTTGAACCCATCCAAGGTGAAGGGGGTATCAATATTCCCGCAGAGAACTATCTTTCTGAATTACGCAAACTCTGCGATAGCAACGATTGGCTCTTGATGCTAGACGAAATTCAAAGTGGCATGGGGCGTACGGGAAAGTTTTTCGCCTACCAGCACAGTGATTTTTTCCCAGACGTGGTCACTGTAGCCAAAGGTCTGGGTAATGGATTCCCAATTGGCGCTTGCTTAGCAAAAGGAAAAGCATCTCGCGTTATCGAACCGGGAAATCACGGCACCACTTTTGGCGGCAATCCTTTAGCTTGTCACACTGCCGAAACGGTTCTCGATATTATCGCTAACGAAAACCTGATGGAACGAGCCACTGTGCTTGGCGATAAATTAATTAAGGGATTTAGAAAACGCCTTGCCAACAACACCATAGTCGCCGACATCCGCGGACATGGTTTATTAGTAGGTATCGAATTATCAAAAAACTGCGCTGAGCTAGCACAACGAGGTTTGACGCAAGGCATTGTTATCAATATTACCGCAGGAAAAGTGGTGCGTTTACTGCCGCCGTTAATAATTTCTGACGAACAAGCCGACATCATTGTTGAAAAAGTCTCTTCATTAATTGACGATTTTCAATAACCTAAAAAATCAGTTGTCGAAATCACCGGATTTTTACAACTGATTTAATACACAATCAACACACTTTTTTGTTTACTCGGTCCATTCAAATGACCGAATGCAATTTATTTATAATTGGTGATAGCTATGACACCCCGACACTTTTTGACTTTATTAGACTTGAGCGCCGACGAATTAAAAACGTTAATCAAACGAGCCATCGAGTTAAAAGCCTTACGGAAACAGGGCAACGAACCTAAACCAATGCAAAATAAAGTGCTTGGCATGGTGTTTGAGAAATCTTCAACGCGAACACGGGTTTCTTTTGAAGCGGGCATGGCGCAACTAGGTGGCCAATCAATATTTTTGTCTCCACGAGACACGCAACTTGGTCGGGGCGAACCCGTTGAAGATTCAGCTCGCGTCCTTTCCCGCATGGTCGACGTCATTATGATAAGAACCTTTGGACATGACGTTGTTGAAACCTTTGCGAAATACTCCCGTGTGCCCGTTATCAACGGACTCACAGATGATTATCACCCCTGCCAATTACTAGCAGATTTACAAACTTACACCGAGCATCGAGGTAACCCGCAAGGAAAAGTGGTTACCTGGATAGGCGATGGCAATAATATGTGCCACTCTTTTATCAACGCCGCGCGATTGTTAGATTTCGAACTACGCATCGCTTGCCCCGAAGGTTATGAACCTAATGAAAAACTAGTAAAAGCAAACGCTAATCGCGTGTCTGTGATGACTGACCCTAAACAAGCCGCAAAAGATTCCGACTGGATTGCAACTGATGTTTGGGCCTCAATGGGCCAAGAAGAAGAACAAAAAATTCGTTTAGCGAAGTTTGCAAAATATCAAGTGAATCATGATCTCATGGCGGTGGCGAATAGCGACGCTATTTTTATGCACTGCTTGCCTGCGCATCGCGGCGAGGAAGTTTCTGCGGAGTTAATGGATGACGAGAACAAATCCGTTGTTTGGGATGAAGCGGAGAATCGATTGCATGCACAGAAAGCCTTGCTTGAACTTTTATTATCCTAAACTCGCAAAATATTTCTTAACTTAAAGATGATGCTGGCGACAAAATAAGAAAGAATTTTTAATAAATCGATCCTTTAGTGCCATCAATTTTTCGCCTAATGCTTCTTCGTTAACAATTGATGGAATGTCGTTTTCAAATTTTTCACTGCGAAATAATATCAATTGATTTTTTTATTTCAGTTATTCATTTGTTCTGCCGCCAGCTCACAATAAAAACGCAAACTCGTTCGCAATTACAGCCGAAACACTCCCTCCCTGACTATCGATTCTCAAAGCTTAACGTATACTCGGCGGTTCTTTTTTTGAATCGGCTCAATAAATATTGATTCACAGCACCAATATTTTGACGGCGTTAGTATACGGAGAGACAGTCGTGTTAATTCTCAGTCGTCGAAATGGCGAATCTTTTTTTATCGGTGATGATGTAAAAATAACCATTTTGTCCCAACGCAGTAATCAGGTACGAATTGGCATCGACGCGCCTCGTTCCACCCCTGTGCATCGCGAAGAAGTTCTTCTCCGCAATCAGCAAAAAAATGCCGTTCCTGAACCGACAACTAAGCCCCGCGCTACAGAAACCAAAACGACTATCAAGAAAGTCGAGCTAGAAGAAAATTAAGGAGAAGCTGAAAGGACTTTGGAAGAATTCGATGTGGATAAATCGAGAGAAAACTCATCTAAAGAGGCTAAGTCATATCAACTATCCACAATATGTAAAAACAATCTAAAGTATAAGTTTTAACCACATGCCGAACTGGGCTTTTAATTGCGGTAAGCATAGGATTAGCGGCTACTGACAACGGACTTTACCCACATTTTATCCACAAGTAACTCAGTCATTTTTAGTCTTGCATTCCTCCCAAAACCGCATTATCTTGTACCACACTTTTTCAAAACCCCTATATATAGCGTTTTTCCCTAAATTAGCTTCAATTTAGGGAGCGGCTCTTTTACCGCAAATTTACGCATCAGCTCATAGCCGTATAGGCATCTCCAGGTTTTCGGGGGAATGAGCCTTATTCAGTAGTTTTGAAAGTCGAAAATACGAGCTTGGCATCAAAAATAGAAGACGAATGTTTCAATTTGATGAATGAACTGACTCAAAATAGGTAAACCCAGAGAATCGCTATTTAAACAAATGGACACTAAGCCAAGGGCCCTCTGGAAGAGGTATAAGAATCACTACACATAAAAATAATAATTTCGCTGTAAATTTTTCTGTCGGTACTCTTTTAACCGAAAACTTAATGTAAACCTTATTTTCTAAGCAGTAAGTGTTCTAGACATTGAGATCATATCGGGCTAACCCGCCTATATCAGCTCAGGTTCTGAAAGCTCGCAAGGATAGAGAAAGCAGGGTAAACACCGAATAAGTAACAACCATGTATTTTGACCAATGACGCACTTTGACCAACACCTAGTTTGACTAAATATAGAAACTCGTAAAAAACTAAAAACTAAAAACCAAAAATATAGCCACCGCACTTACCACCGGAGACCTGACATAAATGCATACAGAGCATTCGCAAACTGAGCAACTCGCTGAAACACGTACCCAATCTGCCCCTCAAAAAGCTACTCAAAGTTCAACCATTTCTGCAACAGCACCTGGCCAAATTCGCGTGATAAAACGCAATAGCACAGTGGTCCCCTATGATCACAGTAAGATTGCCGTCGCCGTCACTAAAGCTTTTTTGGCAGTAGAAGGTGGTACCGCTGCAGCATCTGGTCGCATACATGAATTGGTAGAATCCATCACGGATCAAATTACGGCTATTTTTAAGCGTCGTATGCCTTCCGGTGGCACGATTCATATTGAGGAAGTACAAGATCAAGTCGAACTGGCATTGATGCGATCGGGTGAACACAAGGTGGCCCGAGACTACGTTCTTTATAGAGAGAAGCACGCGCAACTTCGTGCAGAAAAAAATCAACAACAGGGCGTTGATACAGCGGGAATACCTTCGATAAATGTCACATTGGCTGACGGTTCAATTGCGCCATTAGACATGAATCGTATTCAAATCATTGTGAATGAGGCTTGTGCCGGCTTAACAGATGTAGAGCCTCAGGCCATTCTCGACGAAGCCATGCGCAATTTGTATGACGGCGTTTCAATTACTGATGTCAACACCTCCTTAGTCATTACCGCGCGGACTCTCGTTGAAAAAGAACCCAACTATTCTTACGCAACTGCTCGCCTCTTGCTTGACAAGTTACGTGCCGAAGCACTTAGCTTTTTAGAAATTGCCGAATCAGCAACACAAACTGAAATGGAAACCTTGTACGCGAAAGCGCTGCCCTCCTACATTCGCAAAGGCGTTCAACTAGAATTATTGTCTCCAGAATTATTGAATTATGATTTAGATAAGTTAGGTAGAGCTTTAGATGCTAGCCGCGACTTACAATTTGCCTACCTAGGCTTACAAACACTTTACGACCGTTATTTTATTCATAGCAATAACGTTCGCATTGAATTGCCACAAGTATTTTTTATGCGCGTGGCGATGGGCTTAGCTGCAGAAGAACAAGATAAAGAAGCGCGAGCAATAGAATTTTATAAATTATTGTCTTCTTTCGACTACATCAGCTCAACACCGACATTATTTAACGCCGGTACTTTACGCCCACAATTATCTTCGTGTTATTTAACGACTGTTCCCGATGATCTCCACGGTATTTATGGCGCGATTCAAGATAACGCGATGTTATCGAAATGGGCTGGCGGCCTTGGGAACGACTGGACACCAGTTCGAGGTCTTGGCGCTTATATCAAAGGCACTAACGGTAAATCTCAAGGTGTGGTTCCTTTCTTAAAAGTTGCAAACGATACTGCCGTTGCGGTTAACCAAGGTGGAAAACGCAAAGGTGCGGTTTGTGCTTACTTAGAAACATGGCACATCGATATTGAAGAATTTTTAGAGTTGCGCAAAAACACCGGCGATGATCGTCGTCGTACTCACGATATGAATACCGCAAATTGGGTTCCCGATTTGTTTATGAAACGTGTATTTGAAGATCAAGAATGGACCCTGTTCTCACCGAACGACACACCAGACTTGCACGATCTTTATGGTACGGCGTTTGAACAACGCTACGAAGAATACGAGCGCGATGCAGCAGCGGGCAAAATTAAACCCTACAAAAAAGTTAAAGCTTTAGACTTGTGGCGAAAAATGCTCGGCATGTTGTTTGAAACTGGGCACCCCTGGGTAACATTTAAAGACAGCTGTAATTTAAGAAGCCCACAACAACATGTTGGCGTGATTCACTCTTCAAACCTGTGCACTGAAATCACTTTAAACACAAAAGCTAATGAAGAAATTGCAGTGTGTAATTTAGGTTCTGTGAATTTGGCTCAACATATTGAGGACGGCGAATTAAACCTTAAGAAATTACAGTCGACAGTCAAAACTGCAATCCGCATGTTAGACAATGTTATCGACATTAATTACTACTCTGTTCCAGCAGCACGTACTTCTAACCTTCGACATCGCCCAATCGGTTTAGGGTTGATGGGCTTCCAAGATGCTTTGTATAAAAAACGAATCGCTTACGGCTCAGACGAAGCAGTGAAATTTGCGGATGAATCGATGGAAGCGATTAGCTACTACGCTATCGACTCTTCCAGCAATTTGGCGAATGAGCGCGGCAGTTATTCAACTTTCGAAGGATCACTTTGGAGCAAGGGTATCCTACCTATCGATTCATTAGAGCTTCTCGTTCAAGCTCGAGGCGAAAAGTATATCGAAGTCGATCGCGGCCAAACCTTAGATTGGGCAAGCTTGCGTAACAAAGTTAAAGCGCAAGGCATGCGAAATTCTAATGTTATGGCAATTGCTCCAACCGCGACGATCGCAAATATAGCCGGCGTTTCACAATCGATCGAACCGACGTACCAAAACTTGTACGTTAAATCGAATCTGTCAGGAGAATTTACCGTCGTTAATCCTTATTTAGTTCACGATCTTAAGGAACGAGGCTTATGGGATAACGTAATGGTCAACGATTTGAAATATTACGAAGGTTCAGCGCAAAAAATCGATCGCATCCCAGCAGATTTAAAAGCTTTGTATGCAACTGCCTTTGAAGTTGAACCACGCTGGATTGTGGATGCCGCTAGTCGCCGCCAAAAATGGATTGACCAAGCACAAAGCCTCAATCTTTATATCGCTGGCGCCAACGGCAAAAAACTAGACATTACTTATCGCATGGCTTGGTTCCGCGGATTAAAGACAACGTATTATTTACGTGCTTTAGCTGCAACAACCACAGAAAAATCAACGGTCGACACTGGCACCTTGAATGCGGTTTCATCTGGCCCTGCGGGTCCAGCGGAAGTCCCTCAAGCTTGCTCACTGGATGATCCAGATTGCGAAGCTTGCCAATAGTTCTGATATACAAAGTCGGCGAGCAAAGTTCAAACATGAAGTTGCTCGCCGCAAAGAACAAAGGCAAAAGCGATAAAAATGGAAAATACGAAAGAGATAAAAGAAACGAAAACCATTTAAATAATTTTCTCACGTTATAAGCCAGCGCGAATAACGTGAAACAAGCAATAGGAATTTATCACCATGTTGAATTGGGACGATTACCACGAAGACCCTGTACTTTCCCAGGCCAAAGCAAAGCCACAAGTTGACGAAAACTTTCCCGAGCCGAAAGCACCGGCACCGCAGCAAGCAGCATCCCCTGCACCAGCGGCTGAAACGAGCAGCGCCGAACCCATCGCCACAAAAAAACCAGCTGTTAGCACAGCAGCTGAAGAGCCCGCAGCGAAAGAAGACACTCTCATTGTAGAGAACACTAGTGCCATCGAAGCGGCCCGTGCATCTTTGGAGAATTTAGATCCGGCACCCGGATTGGCTGAATTAGAAATGGGCGCCGCGCGAGTAGAAGTCGACGATAAAGCGATGATTAACTGTCGCGCTGACTTGAACCAACTCGTTCCTTTTAAATATGACTGGGCCTGGCAAAAATATTTAGACGGTTGTGCGAACCACTGGATGCCGCAAGAAGTGAACATGACGGCAGACATCTCTGTTTGGAAAAATTCAGACATTCTTACTGATGACGAACGCCGTATTGTACTGCGCAGCCTAGGTTATTTTTCTACAGCAGATTCATTGGTCGCCAACAATCTTGTACTAGCAATCTACCGTTTAATTACAAACCCTGAATGCCGCCAATACATTTTGCGGCAAGCCTTCGAAGAAGCTATTCATACTCATGCTTATCAGTATTGTATTGAATCGCTAGGTATTGACGAAGGTGAAGTCTTTAACATGTATCGCGAGCTTCCATCTGTCGCCAACAAAGCCAGTTGGAGTTTGAAGCACACGCAAACACTGGGCGATCCCACCTTCACTACTGGCACTCCTGAAACTGATCAAGAACTCTTACGCAATCTTGTTGCTTTTTATGTTGTGACTGAAGGTATTTTCTTTTATTGCGGGTTCACACAAATTCTTTCAATGGGACGTCGTAACAAGATGACCGGCGTTGCCGAGCAATTCCAATATATTTTGCGCGATGAGTCTATGCATTTGAATTTTGGTATCGACGTTATCAACCAAATCAAATTGGAAAACCCTCATCTTTGGACTGAAGACTTCAAACAAGAAGTCATTCAAATGATCCTTGAGGGAACCGAGTTAGAAGTGCAATTCGCTCGCGATTCAATGCCACGTGGTGTGTTAGGAATGAACGCCGCGATGATGGAAGAATACTTACACTTCATCGCTAACCGACGCCTCGCACAATTGGGTTTACCTGAGCAATATGCTGGAACTCAAAACCCATTCCCTTGGATGAGCGAAATCATGGATTTACGTAAAGAGAAAAACTTTTTCGAAACTCGCGTTATCGAATACCAAACTGGCGGTGCGTTAAGCTGGGAATAAACTCGTTTTTAACTTTACGGATACAGGCGACATCTATAGCAGAGAAGAAAAATTGGGGACTTTTATCTCGTTCAACCGAAGGTAAAAGCCCCCTTAATAATTAACCTTGAGGTTCTAATCAAATATCCCAAGGTACGACTATCAGGAAAATAATATGAACGATAAGAAAAATAACTCAAACCCTGAGACACTCATCAAACAATTAGATCAGACTATGGTGGAGATGCGCCAAGCGATTGCGCGGCTACGCCACTGCGCCGAGCGCTCCAACGCCGCGCTAACAATTCAAGCGCAACAGAATGAAGTTCAACTACCGAAAGAAACTGCGATTCTCAATGGAACATTACTAACCGCGAAAAATGACTCTGCGATAGTTTTACACTAATTTCGCAGCTAACTTAATTTCTCAGCTAATATAGACCTCTGAAAACGCTGATTCGGATTAAAACATGTCTCCGATTACGCCAATTACATTTAGAAAACTCAGACCTCAAGAAACCGAAGCCTTGAGCGCGGCCAACGACGTAAATTTGCCTAGCTCGGCAAATATGCCCGCTCGTTTAAAACAATTGGCCAGTATAATCTGTCATTTACGTGACGAAATGCACCGTGAAAACCCCAAGATCGCGGTGCCGACGCGGTGGATGATTCACGCATTGTTGTATAACGTTATAGATGAATGCGATGCAAGTGATGATGATTGGCATAAACAGGTGGTTGAAGTTTTACAAAGAATCAAAAAATCCTGTCAGGACAGCTTTAAAAATCCTAGCAACTTCCTTCAAGTTGACGGTGAAAAGCCCCTATTCCCAAACCATGAGCTATTTGATGAATGGGACAGTTATCGATTTTGCCAAGCAATTCTTACTTACATCAGCGAACAATAAAGCTTCTACAGCTTTTTTGCTTCACTCTTTCTAGCTAAATCACGGCAGTCTCTCAAAACAAATTGAACCAAGCAGCCCTTACTCACCTCCTCTACCAGCTCGAAGCTTGTCAGGCGAAAAATTTACTCGCCGCTTGCAACACATTACCAACAACGGTCAGAAATTGGGCGACGAAGAACTTTTGCAAACTCGAATTAATTGGCGCTTCTGCTACTTTAGAGAATCTCGGGCGATTCGATTTAATAATGGTTGCCGATTATTTAGAAACGCTAGACAAAAAAGTAGCGATGCAGCATTTAGCTCAGTTTCGCAATATCCACGGCTCGAAAATATGGGTTCAAATAAACAAGAGTAGTGCGTTGTCATTCAATGATTTTATTGGCTTAGGATTTAAACGCTTAACTATAAATAATGAAGACGACGTTTTGGACGAAGCGTATTCTTACTTTGGTTTTGACCTCGCTTCTTACAATCATAAACGCAGCTGGAACAATTCTAAGTATTGGGCAAACCCAGAAAACTGGAACAAATTCAGATGGTAATAACGCCCTAAAACCACCGTCCTGCCGCAGTATTCCTTACTAACCAACTTGCCCTGTACCGTTCATACACTGATTATTCGTTTTTATCCTGTTTTGGCAATCAGTGCATCTTAGCGACTACTATGCCGAAAAATCGCTGCTACACTTCTTGGTAATTAGACGGCAATTGGTTTTGATATGACTGCCTCACTCAAATTCGATGGAGCGACACCAGGAGTAGTAAGGTCAAGGACAAAGGATTAACGACCAATTTAGTAAGAAGTAAAAAGGCCACATCGAGAGATGTGGCCTTTTTTAATATTTCGAATAAATTATTTTTTTCGAGATTAAATTTTATCGTTCCTATCAAACCACATGATTACAATCATCAAACTCCGCACTACCTAATCGTATTCTTCTGCTGATCCTGTGGCTTATCGCTATAGTGTGTATTACCTTCCGCATCGGTCCAGGAATACACCTTAGGTGGCGCCTTCTCTGGTTTCTTGGTGCGGTTCCGCAGTCGATCTAATAGCGATTCTGAACTTCCAGGATCAAGATCAATAGAGTTAACTGACTGCATTTCTACCTGTTGATTTTCTGCTGTCAAAATTATTTTGGCTAAGGCGATAAATTTATCGTTACTGAGTAAGGTCGTCGGATTTTTCGATTGCAATAGTAATTGGAACTCTGGATCTTGTAATATTCTTTGCGCTTCGGGGTTGGTTTGAACCGCTTGAACTCTATTCCATAAAGTCCCTATCTGCCCGGCCATTACCAACTCGTAATCTTCATCGCTATCGATCATTCCGGTAGACTCAACCAGATCTCGCATATCGGGGTTCTCGATGAGTTCTTTAAATGCAGGGAGCCGAGCAATTGCCTCGGGATGATTACGGCTCAAAACCATTTGATTGGCTTCAGATTGAAATAAGGTTTTGACCTCAGAACTTTTACTAATCGCCTGTAATTGAGCGATTACCTTGCCAGGATCTCGCGCAATTGCTGCACTGATTTTACTCGTTGTTAAATCCATGTCAGCCGCATTCGAAACGACTTCGACCACGTTCCCCGCAATAGATCGCGATAACGTTTCTATCGATGAAGGTTTCTTTTGCAACGCAATTTCCGTATCGTTTTTCGTCGCCAATACGTCTCTAAAATAAGCGACCATGAAAACCGCAACAAAACCAACAGCAACACCAAAACCTAATCCAGTTACCGCGCCAAAAGCTGATGAAAGCGTAGAAGGTTTTTCACCTTTTTGAATAAATTTCTTCAACAGCCAAAAAATAAAACTTACCACCAATCCCGTTCCAAAAAATAACGCGAGTCCGGCAACCAAGTATGAAGCGACGCCAAGGATTGCGAATTTATGAGAGACAAAATCCGCGACATCGGGAACGAAAAAAATCACCATCACATAACCAGCGACTAAACCGACCATTCTCGATAAGGCAACGAGCACACCCTGTTTGTAACCACGGTAGGCAAACACCAAAGACAATACTGCAAAAATCACCCAGGAATAATCCATTTTTAATCACCATGTCTTGCAAATTTCATTCGTTTGTTTAATTCCTATTGAGGAATACCCGTCAACACAAGATCAATCATCAGTAAATTCGTCTTAGCGCGCCGTCACCCATAAGACCAAGGCATCTTTGCGACTGACGGACACCAAGCAGTGGCCCATTGCTGCATCGTAATACATGCTATCGCCCTCGCTCAGTCTCACCGGCTCATAATATTCAGTGTAGACATCAATCTTACCTTCCAGTACCAACAAAAATTCCTCGCCAGCATGACGAACCCAATCATCAAAATCCGCAAAGGAGCGGGCCCTGACCCTGCACTTAAAGGGCATCATCTTTTTGAAGCTGATATTAGACGCTAAGAGCTCATGTTCGTAAGTTGTCGTCGGATGAGGCTGCCCTTCGTCGACACGAGTGATATCACGACGCCCGCTAGCATTCTGGCCGGGGGTAAGCGGTTGAAATAATTGAGGAATGTTGACACCAAGGCCAGCGGTCAACTTTTGAACAGCCTGAAAACTGGGAGAAATTTGCTCGTTTTCAATTTTCGATAAAGTGGATCTTGCCAAGCCGGTTTTCTTGCTCGCCTCTTCCAGAGTCAGCTGTAAAGACAAGCGTATTTCCTTCAACTTCTTGCCAAGTTCCAAGGGTGCCGTCTGCACCAAGCCGTCTTGATCACTAGAGTTAACCCCTACTTTCAGCAAGGGCGCTTTGGGGATTTTAGGTTTTTCGCTCACGTGCAATCTCTCTTAGTATCTTCTCTCGTCTACTCTCAAAGGCTGACTTATTGCCTTATACCAAGCTATGGGAGACGCTCAAACTTTCTCTGGGAGTCAGCCTCGGCGCCCAAAATCTCGCTGTGTACTTTGCCCTATTTTTCCCTTACAGGAAACATTTGTTTCTTATAAGAAATTTTTATTGGTGTCTCGCTCGCTTATTGGTAAACTTCACGCTTCCTTTTTTAGGCAATTCCATCTCCTAAATGCTCAATTTAGGTGCTTGCCAAATAACTCTTTACTCCACATTAATGCCGCCAAAGGGCGTCATTATCTGCATTATTAAAGGTCTTAATATGAGTTCATCGTCACCACTATCAGGCGTCCAAATTGATTCCCTCAAAGGATTCGCCCAACGCCACATTGGGCCAGACACCTCAGAAAGCGAAGCCATGCTAAAGAGCCTGAAATTGAACTCTCTCAGTGAACTCATCGCGGCGACAGTACCAAGCACGATTAGAAAAACGTCAGCCTTGGAGTTAGATTCACCTTTTAGTGAGCAAGAAGCTCTGGCAGCGCTCAAAACCATCGCTGAGCGAAATCAAATATTTAAATCTTACATAGGCATGGGTTACCACGACACCTACACACCACCGGTGATTTTACGCAATGTACTCGAAAATCCCGGCTGGTATACCGCGTATACACCATACCAACCAGAAATATCTCAAGGCCGCCTCGAAGGTTTATTAAATTACCAACAGATGATTATTGATCTTACGGGTTTACCGATGGCGAACGCCTCTTTACTCGACGAAGGCACCGCTGCCGCCGAAGCGATGGCCCTAAGTAAACGACAAGCGAAGAAAAATAAATCCAATGCATTTTTTATTGCCGACGATGTCCACCCACAAACAATTGCCGTGGTGAAAACCCGCGCTGAACATTTTGGTTTCGACATCATCATGGGCGACCCAGAAACAGATCTAGATAAGCATGAATATTTTGGCGTACTGCTTCAGTACCCCGGCACCACAGGGAAAATCCGCGATTTAAGCGTATGCGTAGAAAGTGCTCATCAAAAACAAGCTTTGGTTACCGTGGCCTGCGATTTAATGAGTTTGGTTTTATTGAACTCGCCAGGAAAAATGGGCGCTGATATTGCGGTGGGTACGAATCAGCGTTTCGGCGTACCGATGGGCTTTGGCGGTCCCCACGCTGGATTTTTCGCCTTTCGAGACGAATACAAACGTATCGCTCCCGGCAGAATTATCGGTGTCTCTATTGATAAAAAAGGTAAGCAAGCTTTACGCATGGCTATGCAGACTCGCGAACAACATATTCGCCGCGAAAAAGCGACATCAAATATTTGTACATCACAAGTTTTGCTCGCACTGATTAGCGCATTCTATGCGATGTACCACGGCCCGGCCGGGCTTAAAGAAATAGCTACAACAATTCATCAGCGTACCAAGAAATTAGCAACCTCATTGCAAGACAGCGGTTTTAATTTAGTGTCGAAAAGCTTTTTTGACAGCCTTGAAATTTTAGTCGGTACTCAACAAGAAAAAATCTACCAAAACGCGTTAAGCAAGAAAATTAATTTGCGCAAAATCGATGACGACAAGATAGGCCTTAGCTTAAACGAAACGACGAGCGAAGCAGATTTATTGGAACTGCTTTCCTGTTTTGCCGAACAAGCTCAGCTAGCAAATGATTTTGATATCGAATTAGGGATCCCAGAAGCGGCTGAACGAAACGAAGCATTTATGACTCACCCCATGTTCAATAGTTTTCATAACGAAACTGAAATGATGCGTTATTTAAAACGTCTGGAATCTAAAGACGTCGCTTTGAACCAATCAATGATCCCTCTCGGTTCTTGCACAATGAAACTCAATGCCGCGGCAGAAATGATTCCTGTCACCTGGCCAGAATTCGGACGCATGCATCCATTCGCACCTATCGAGCAAGCTGCAGGTTATTCGCAATTATTTGAAGAGCTACAAAAAATGTTAGAAGCCTGTACCGGCTATGCTGCTATTAGCTTGCAGCCCAACGCAGGCTCACAAGGTGAATACGCTGGGCTAGTCGCCATTAAAAAATATTTTGAAAGTCGCAACGAAAGCCAGCGCACGATTTGCTTAATCCCCTCCTCCGCTCACGGCACCAATCCCGCATCTGCACAAATGGCGAGCTTAAAAGTTGTCGTCGTTAAATGTGATGGCGAAGGAAATGTTGATATTAAGGATTTGAAAGCGAAAGTGGAGCTGTACCAAAATGAAATCGCTGCCTTGATGGTAACCTACCCTTCAACCCACGGCGTTTATGAAGAAGGCATTATTGAAATTTGCGAAATTATTCATTCCGTCGGTGGCCAAGTTTACATGGATGGCGCAAATTTAAATGCCCTCGTAGGCGTCGCGGCGCCAGGTGAATTTGGCAGTGATGTCTCTCATTTAAATTTACATAAAACTTTCTGCATCCCTCACGGTGGTGGCGGCCCCGGCATGGGCCCCATCGGTGTTGCTGAGCATTTAAAACCTTTTCTCCCCGGCCATCCCGTGCAAGCTGTGCCCAATACCGATGTGAGCAACGGCACGATTTCTGCTGCTCCCTGGGGCAGCGCAAGTATTCTTCCCATTAGTTGGATGTATATAAAAATGATGGGCAGCGAAGGCATGCTCGCCGCAACCGAATACGCAATTTTGAACGCAAACTATATTGCCAAGCAGTTAGAACCTTATTATCCCATTCTCTATAAAGGCAAAAACGGATTCGTTGCCCATGAATGTATTTTAGATTTACGTCCACTAAAAGAATTGAGCGGCATATCCGAAGAAGACGTTGCAAAACGCTTAATGGATTTCGGTTTTCACGCACCCACCATGTCATTCCCCGTTGCCGGTACATTGATGATTGAACCGACGGAAAGTGAATCAAAAGCGGAAATGGATAAATTTATCGAAGCGATGATTACTATTCGCCATGAGATTGATGAAGTAATAAAAGGTAATTACTCCGCCGATGATAACCCGCTAAAAAACTCCCCTCATACCCTGCAAGATGTCTTAAGCGATAACTGGGAACATTGTTATAGCCGAGAGAAAGCAACTCGCCCCGCAAGCTACCTAAAGGAATTCAAATACTGGCCCAGCGTCAATCGAATCGATAATGTTTACGGCGATAGAAATTTAATTTGCACCTGCCCGAGCATGAGTGATTTTGAAGATGAGACAATCTAGGCGATAGATTTGAGAAAATAAAAGGGGCTCATGTCGAGCCGTTTTTATTTTAATTTTTTATGTCCAGCATCAAACAAAGATTGTTGATTACGCTAACAATAACTTTCTCGTCTTTATCGATACGCGCTAAGAGCATAGCGCCTTCCATTGCAGAGAGGATCGTTGTCGCCATACTTTTTGCCTCTGTCTTCCGCCAGCCTTCTTCCACCAAGATTTCCACGATGATTTTTCGCCAGGCATCGAAGGAGTTTTTTATTGCTGCTTGAAGCTTTGGCAGCCCCGGAACGGAGCCCACTGCAGTGCTTGCCAACATTGTGCCCTGTTGCCATTTGGATTTTTTGCACCAAACAGCCATGTCTTTGGCGAGCTTTTTAAGAATTTCCGTGGCGGAAAGTTGGCGCTCTCGAAGCTCGCTAACATAGAGTAAAAACTCTTCACGAATAATTTCAACGGCGGCGATTGCAATTTGTTCTTTACCTTCAGGAAAATGGTGATACATCGACCCTTTCGGTGCTTTCGCAAGCGTTAAAATTTCTGCCGTACCAACAGCAAAATAACCTCGTTGTTGAAATAGCTCACGGGCCGCTTTTAAAATACGATCTCTCGCCGTCTTATTAGAATTATTTGATGTGCTCACAGTCGCTTTATTCGCTTATTCATTGGGTATTATTATTTTTTGAATTCTAACCAGATTAAAAGCGAAAGACCATTGGCAATGAGCTTCTATGTACCTCCCCTTGGCATCCTACTCACTGCCACGTAAACAGAAGGATCACACCAGGCTTCATGCGCTAGATCGAAGGGGAAAATTTTTGGATAAATTGCACTAGGATCAAACCCATTACTTGCACAGCAAAGCATCGCACCGTCTAAACCATGGCGACAGTTAGGACGACCCACTTTATAAGTGATTCCTTTTTGGTACAAAGCTAACATCGGGAATTCAGGACCTACAAAGGCTGGCGCAACAGAAATTACAAAGGCATCTGCCGCAGTACGATGCAAGCCCTCCAATAATTGCGCAGCGCTACCACTGGCATCTACGACAATATCGTAATCGCGACAATCACTTTCTTCTATATGATTAAAAACTCGTGCGCCGTAATTACACGCAAGATTTTTTCTCTCTGCGTCTTCATCAATATAATCGACAAGCTCAGCCCGCAAACTTACCGCCATACCCGCGCAGTAGATCCCAATTACCGGCGTCATACCTCCAAGCACTAGTACTTTCGCTTTCGGCCTCTCTTGCAACGCGGGACCAACTGCGCGCCAAGCATCGGTCGACATATCGGCGAGACCTATAATTGCGCATGGATCTGCGGCGGCAGGTAATGGTACGAGCATCGCTGAGGCAAAAGGAATACGCATAAGGTCAGCGAGCGCGGCCCCAAAATTTCCTTCACGCCCCATTCCATAACTCGCTGCAAACGGAACTCGCTGACAGCGTCCGGTTTGGCCACGCCGACACATAACACATTCGCCACAGCAAATTTGCGCAGAAACTAAAACTCTTTGACCGATATAAAAATGTCTCGCTGCCAGCTCTCCTAGCTCAACTATTTCAGCAATCACCTCGTGACCAATAGGCTCGCCTTCTTTTAAAGGCATTTGACCACTAACGAATAGAGAATCTAAATCACAACGTCCAACCACTATCGGTTTCACTATAGCTTGGTGGTCATTCTGCAGCGTCGGTGTCAAACACTCTCGCCACGCCAAATTTTCCGGTGAGACAAACACCAGCTGCTGCATCATTGATCTCCTTTATCTTCTTGCTAAAAACATAAACTGAATCTTCTCGAAAGCAAAAAACTAGAGTTTGAATTATTCGTTATCTAAACAAACTCTCTCTGCTTTTTGTAGACGTTTTTCAAACGAGGACTACAATATCCTGAAAAATATTTTGTTATACATCGTTAACTGATTTGTTTAGCTGAAAATTTCTAGTCGTCACTAAACCTGTCGCACACAATGTTTCTCTTCCGGTTTTAATCGCAAAGACATCAGCCGCGCCCACCGAAACTGTTTTCCCCGAAGATACGGCACGCCCGCGTGCAACAAATAATTCGCCATTTGCTGGAGCCAATATTTTGGTAGTGAAATCAATTGTTGAAAACGCCCAGTCAGACGGAAGTTTTGTCCCAATGGCACTACACGCAGCAATATCCATCAGCATACCGATTGGCCCTGCCTGAAAAGAACCTGGAGCAAAAGAAAGCTCCTCTCTATATGGAATCATGATTTCCACGCTACCATGGTTCAATTGCGTAAACTTCATTCCGATAAATTTTACGGCAGGCATTGCAAGCACTAATTTTTCAATTGCCTCCTTGAAATTTGGGTTCGCTGGTAGTTCTTCCATTTCTAATTCTAACTTTCTTATTACAAGAACGATTGCACGTGTTTTATTTTTGAAGCCGCACACGAAACGTTGCGTTTGCGCGAGCGATAGCTGTGTCCCCACACTGAACAAGCGCTTCGCAAAAACCTATATTGTTTCCTGCCCGTATCACTGTCGGCTCAATTAACACCAGCTCGCCAATATTGGCAGAGCCAATAAAATCTACGGACAGGTTAATCGTTACAATGCTAGGACGTGCACCCTCAAAACAAACCGCCAAAGACATACCCATGGTGTTATCACACAAGGCGGTTAACACTCCCCCATGTAAAAACCCTCGGGAATTACAGTGCGCGTCTTTAACCTCAAACAGCAAATCTATTGCTCGATCTCGTCGCCTTGCATAAAGCGGTTCCCAAGGTTTGGTAACTGGGCTACTGCGATCATGTACTTTGAAATTTTCAGGGATATTATTCATAGGCGAAACATACCACCACTAGACCTATCGGTCTAGCTGGTAAAAACAACAGGTGATTTGTTTATAGTTAGAAATAAAGGGAGTATTTAGATAACAAATGGAAAGCGCGTTGTGCTAGATGCTAGGCACATCTTTCACGGAGGTCCTGAACCGAATGGCCTAGGCTACTGTATTGATGGTCTCGAGCTAAAACCTATGCAAGAACGGCAAAGATAAACAGAACTAGTGGTTGCGATAAAACATATCCAGTTGTCTTTGTTGGCGATTAACCTGCAAATCAACAAGACGAACTCCCAAACCCAATAAGCGAACGGGTCGCGCGCCACGCTCATAGGCCTCTCGACATAAACTTTGATAGTCCGCCAATGCTACTCCTGTACCAAGCCGCTCCATCGTCGTGGTAGAAAAATCAGAAAATTTGACCTTAACGAAACCTTTTACCACCTGATAGCTTTCGTCTAAGCGGCGTAATCGGCTACGCAACTGTGCATACAAGGTAGGTAACTCTGCAAGACAACGTTTCACGTCCGGCAAATCATTTGGATAGGTGTGCTCGACACTCAAAGACTGGCGGCGCCAATTCGATTCAACTTCCCGTTCGTCTTCTCCTCGACTGAGCTGAATCAAGCGGCTTCCCATTGAACCAAATTTTTTGTACAAATCCAATTCATCGATTGATTGAATATCTTTACAGGTGTGCACCCCCATGGCCTTTAGTTTTTCTGCCGTCACCTTGCCAACACCAAAAATCTTCGACACCGGCAAACACTCTACGAATTCCTTTACCGCATCTGGCTTAATGACCGTTAAGCCATCCGGTTTTTCCCAATCACTGGCAATTTTGGCGAGAAACTTATTAGGCGCTACACCGGCAGAAACGCTGATACTAATTTTCTGACGAATTTTTTCTCGAATCTCTCTCGCAATTAAAGTTGCACTGCCTTTGCAGTGGGGTGAGCCGCTAACATCAAGAAAAGCTTCATCTAAAGACAAGGGTTCGACTTTGTCGGTATAGAAATGAAAAATCTCCCGCATTTGCAAAGAAGCTTCGCGGTACAAATTCATATTCGGTGGGACAATGATTAAATCTGGACAAAGCCTTTTTGCGAACGCCGAAGGCATAGCTGAACGGACACCATAAGATCTCGCTTCATAATTACAAGTAGAAAGAACACCGCGGCGTTGCTCAGAACCGCCCACTGCAATCGGACGATCGCGCAAGCTAGGATCTTCTCGTGTTTCCAAGGCCGCGTAAAAACAGTCAGCATCACAATGAATGATTTTACGGTCGTTTTCTTGGCTCAATGTCCCCCCCAGATTACCGTGCTTGTCTTTTGGTCTTCACTCTTCTTCATCGTCACGAAATTCGATGTATTCCTGAAGCAAATGAAGACATATAAAAATTTTAGCTAATCAATCAACAATCAAGCAGCTACTCAAAAACCAAGTTGAAATGTACTGTATCTTTATACAGATTTGCAAGTATTCAGGGCGAAAAATTCCCATAATTTGCGCAACGAAATCAACAGATAAACCATGATATTTTTTTAGATACAGATCAATCCAACACCTTAAACCGATGAAAGGACTTTTTAACTTAATTTATAAGATTAACAATTGCGAAAACTATCGGTATACTCGCCGCGAAATTATAGGTGTTGCCTATATTGTCGTAGGGCAAAGAAAATTTTTATCCGTTTTCGGGTCCGAATGTAGCGCCAAACTGATTCAATCTAGCGAAGTTTTGCACTTATATTTTGCAAACAACCAAGATCGAAGCGTTTTAGCGGGCGATACTTTGCGACGGTATTATCAACACCCTATAAGTTAGCACTTGAATCCACCGATAAACGTTTTACCTATTACTATCAATGACTAATTAAAGGATCAACAAATGGCTGCACGTAAATCTGCTAAATTGAACCCCGTTGCAAAGTTAGAGAATGAACTAGCGAAAGTTAAATCAGACCTCGCAAAAGCAAGAAGCAAACAAGAAGCTGAAGCAAAGAAATCACTTGCTAAGTTAAAAAAAGAAGCTGCTTCAGCTGCTGCTAAAGCCAAAGCAGCGCAGAAAAAGCTTGCCGCAGCACGCAAAAAGAAAGCCTCTAAGGCCCAGATTTCAGCCGCTTCAAAGGCACTTAGCTCAGCTAAAGCGCTTGCAAGCAAAGCGAAAGCATCAATTAGCGAGGCTGCTAGCCATTTAGGAAACCTTAAGGCGGCGAGTAAAAGAGCCTCTGCAATAGCGAAAATCGTTGCTAAAGAAGAAGCGAAAGCAGCCAAAAAATTATTGGCGCAAGAGAAAAAACTCGCTGCGAAAGCCAAGGTACTAGCGAAAAAAGCAGCTGCACGAGCAAAAGCACAAGAAAAGAAACTTGCCGCACGCGCTAAGATCGCCGCCAAGAAAGCCGCTGCAAGAGCGAAGGCAGCGGAAAAGAAAGCTGCTGCAAAGCTAAAAGCGAAAGCTAAAAAGCTTGCTCAACAAGCCAAGGCGTCTGCGAAAAAAGCAAAAAAAGCAGTAAGCAAGAAAAAACCTGCCGGTAAGAAGAAAGCTGCTGCGAAAAAACCAGCCGCGAAAAAGAAAACCGCGCCTAAGAAAGCCGCACCCAAGAAAGCAAAGGCGAAAAAAGCAGCGGCCCCAGTAAGCCCAGCACCTACCACAGAAACCGCACCGGCAGTATCTGCTTAATTCTGAATATGAATTAACAGAACAATGAGAAAACCCAGCAAGCATCTGCCCTCTGACGCTTGCTGGGTTACCTCTTCAACTTGCCTACACTTCAAATATTTCAGCTGGAAAATATCTTTCTACTGCTTATTGTTTTGCATCTTCAAGCACGGGCTCAGAATCAGGCTCGGGATCCAATACTAAATCTGTCTTTGCTTCCCGCTCGGTAATGAGAACGGGCTTCGCACCTTTGGAGTTTCCCAAAACCTCACCTTCAAGCGAGCTCTCGTCGATTTCTATGTGTTCGTCTTCAGGCGATACTCTTGGCATCAAGTTGCGAGCACGAATTTCGATTCTCTTCTCGTCTCCCTGAAAGTCGCAGTGCGCTCTAAACTCCAGTTTTTCACCGCTATCAGTTCGCGCGTTAAAGTCTACGTGGAATAGCAGCGAGGATTCAGTTTCTTCAACCGGATCAGGTTGCTCCTTATGTAACCACTCCAGAGATTTTAGCTCCCGAGACCTTTTTTCGACTTGAGAAAAACATAGCTGCCAAAATTTATCGCGTTTCGCTTGTCGAGCTTGCTGCTCAATTTCCGCAGGCGTTAGTTCCGCCTCTGGCTCAGGTTCTGCTTCGACGGGGGACGGTGGCAAATTCAAAATTTCGTTAGTGAACCCATCGACAACAGCAATGAAGGATATCCGGTTATTGTCACGACAAGTAATTTTAAAAATGGGATGTTCGATATCGCTTTCACTTTCACTCAAAGAAGCCGCGATAACTTGTGCGCAACGATCATGCTGTTCAACCGTGTTCGCGGCTCGATACAGGGTTTTGTAGTGGTGATTATAGTTTCGTGGCAACCATAAGAGCTCTGGGTCCACGTCGGCTACTAAGGGCATAGATGAATTAAATACCACCAAGGCCAGCAAAGCCTTTCTCCATTGAGCAGCGAAATTTTTAACGGGATTTAAACATTTAAGGTCGAACACACAGAATACCGATATCGAAATGGCGACTTTTAGTTAAGGAGGTTCTGATTAAGTGTAGTCTTGGGCGGGGATGATTCAACTCAAAAGCGATAGCATTTGAGTTGAATTTCTAATTGCGCACTGAGGTGGAATAAATTGTTATAAGTAACTTTGTTTCCAGAACGAGGCTTCAAAAATCGCCTTACTGACAACATGAACTTGCCAGCTGTTGTCGCGTTATTGTTCTTTAGGCCGATTTCAGTTCAGAGCCAGCTTTAAAGAACGCGAGAATATCTTTAATCAAACGCTTCAATCGCTGCGGAAACAACAGAAGTACGGGTGTCAGCAACAAAGTCAATAAGGTTGAAAAGGCCAGACCATAAACAATGGCACTCGCAAGCGGCACCCATTGGGTTGCAATCGGTCCACCATGTGCGATTGAGCGTCCCATCAAGTCGACACTTAATCCAAGGGCCATTGGCAACAAGCCTAGAATGGTCGTCACTGTCGTCAAAAACACGGGGCGCAAACGCTGCACACTTGCCATCACCGCCGCCTTCGACTGAGACATGCCAGGGTTTTCCAATCGCACAACATTATAAGTATCGATAAGAACGATATTATTGTTCACCACAATCCCTGCCAGTGCCACGATTCCCGTTCCGGTCAAAATAATACTGAAGGTTGAGCCAGTTAATAGTAAGCCTAGCAACACACCGATTGTTGACATAATAACTGCTGACAAAATCAAAATGCCCTGATAAAAACTATTGAATTGAGTCACCAACAAAATGAACATTAAAAATAGAGCCAACAAAAACGCTATCGCCAAGAAAGCCTGGGAGCCTTGTTGTTCTTCATTGCTGCCGCGGAATACCGCTCGCACCGCTGGGTGAAGCGGGTTCTCGTCCAAATATGCGGTGATCTCATCAACCATGGCGGTTTCTAGAACGTCTTTTTCGACGTTGGCTTTAACCGTCATGATCTGAATACCATCCACTCGACTCACTTTGTCGACACTGGGTCGAGGAACTCTCGTCACGAAAGTGCTCAGCGGGACAGGCCCTTGCGCCGTATTCACTCGCAGTAAGCCGAGCGCATTTACGCCGCGATATTGCTCGGGAAAACGCACCCGAATATCAACCGGATCGTCTGCATCATTGGGACGATACTCACCTATTTTTACACCCGTTGTAATCAACTGCACCGAGCGACCCACTTCGGTAATACTTGCCCCCAACTGCGACGCCAGGGTTCGATCAACTTCCAATTCCCAGGTTATGCCCGGCAAGGGCGTGCTATCAACAACATCAATCAAACCTGGAATATTGCTTTCCATGTGTCGCATCAAGCGTCGAGTTTCTGCAATCAGTAAGTCCGAATCGTTCGATTCCAGCTGCACATTGATAGGGCTGCCCACCGGTGGACCACCTTGCGGCAAATTAACAGCAACTTTAATTCCAGGGATACTACTGGTGGAATCGCGAATATCCAAGATGACATCCGCCGCCGAACCTGTTGGTGTATCGGCGCTGTCCGCTAACTCAACTTGAATGCTGCCGATAAGATCTTTCGCGGCACTGCCGCCACCGCCAAATCCACCGCCACCACCAGAAAAGGCATTCGTTACCAGTACACCAGGTACAGTAAGGATCCTTTGCTCAACCTCTTGTACCAATTGTCTTGATTCCGCCACTGACAAATTGCCCTGGGCACGAACAGAAACTTGAGCGTACTTTGGTTCAGACTCACCAAAAAAAACGCTTCCCTCGTTATATCTAATAAACAATACGAATATTGTGACTAGTACGATCATTCCCGTTAAAACGGTTCGACCTACCCTTTCGAGTAACCACGTTAATAAGCGACCATAGGCACCCGTCACGCCGCCTAATTCTTCTGGTGGTTTAGATTCTATATCACTGAGTCGCTTGCTCATTTCGATAGCGTTTTCATCTTTCGCCGCGCGACCAAACAAAGTACCAATCACTGGGGCAAATAATAGTGCGTAAAACAATGAGCCCATCAATACTGCAAAAACAGTGACGGGTAAATAACGCATGAACTCGCCCGCGACGCCAGGCCAAAACATAATTGGTAAAAAGGCAGCGAGCGTTGTCGCGGTCGAAGACAACACCGGCCAAAACATTCGTTTGACAGAAACAGAGTAAGCTTCTCGGCTCGTCATCCCTTCCGCCATTTTTCGGTCAGCAAATTCGGTAATCACAATAGCACCGTCAATCAACATACCCAGTGCCAACAACATGCCGAACATCACCATCATGTTGAAAGAAAAACCAACGGCATAAAGAAAGATTAGCGAAAACAATAAAGAGAACGGAATACCAAAACCAACAATGATGCCAGAGCGCAGACCTAAAGCCGCGACCACAATGATCATCACCAAGGCCATCGCAGTGAGAATATTCCCCTGCATTTCTGAAACCATACTTTTAGTAAATTCAGATTGATCGTTAGTAAAACCAAGCTCAACACCGTGAGGAATCGTTGCCCGTTCTGCCTCCACTAAGGCTCGTACGGTTTTTACGACTTCGATATCGTTTTCGCCGGTGCGTTTTACCACTTGAATAGCAATCGCCTTATTACCGTTCACGCTGTTAAAACCGCGAGGATCTTTAAACGTTCGACGAACATCAGCAACATCGCTTAACTTGACGGTGCCCGTTGATGTTGATTTCAAAGGCAAGCTGAAAATATCTTCGGCGGTTTCAATTAAACCCGGTACCTTTACGGAAAACCGACCCTGACTCGCTTCTAATTCGCCAGCGGGGACTAGGCGATTATTATTTTGAATTGCGCGACTCAACTCATCGCTAGTGATGCCGTATTGAATTAATCGGGCAGGATCAACAATGGCTTCTGCCACCTCTTCACGATGACCGACCATATCGGCGGAAAGTACTGTGCTAATAGAATCTATTTTTCGTCGTAAATCTTGCGCAACGTTATAAATAGTTCGTTCACTTACGGAGTCTCCGCCAATAGTCACAGTTAATGAAGGAAAGTCTTGCGCGGATATTTCGTTAATAACAGGCTCTTCAGACTCTTGTGGCAATTCCGCCTTTGCGCGGTTGACCGCTGCCCGCACATCTTCCAAGACGTAATCGAGATTAGCCGATGGTAAAAACTCAACAGCGATAGACACCATCGATTCACTTGCGGTAGCCGCTATTTGATCGACATCGTCTAAGGTTTGAAGCTCTTTTTCCAAGGGCTTTACTATCATGCGAGCGCCATCTTGTGGCGAAATTCCGTCATGAAAGACACTGACAACGACAACCGGAACGCTAACTTCAGGGTTTGCTTCGGTTGTCATCGCCAGACGTGAAGCCACACCGGCGACAATGATTAGAATCAAAATACAAAAGGTACTTCGCGAACGCGAAACTGCTTTTCCTAAAAAACTCATTCTGTATCACTCAAAGTTGGCACTTCTAACTCAAGTGTTGGAACTTCTATTTCAACAGCTGGCACTGCTATCTCAAGTTTTGGTGCTTTTTTTTCAAGGACTGGTGCATTGTCTTCATAGGCCACTTTCACCTCATCACCTTCACCCACGTATTGATGGCCTACAGTAATCAAGGTTATTACTTCGGGTAAACCGGTAACCCATACACCATTGGGTGCATCTCCGATTAGTTCAACAGGGCTGAATACAACTCGATTCGCGGAATCTAAAATTCGTATGCCGAGATCTCCATCATCATCCAAAATTAATAATGAAGCCGATATTAAATGTGCATCGACATCTCGTGTATATAAATTCATGTCTGCGGTAACACCATCGAATAGATTCATATCGTCGTTTTCGATTTCGGCCTCGATTCTAAAAGTTCGAGTAACGTCATCAGCACGTCGAGAAATATATTTCACCGTGCCGGACACCTGGTGACCGCCAACCAAGGTAGCTTGGACTTTTCCACCGACGGCGATTTTTACAACTTCGTCTTCAGATACTTGTCCGCTAACGATTAACGGATCCAAATCTAAAACCGTTGCGCAGATATCTCCTGCTCTGACAAGATCTCCAATTTCAACCGGGCGATCATCGATCACTCCATCAAAGGGTGCAGTAATCGCTGTTTTAGCCAGGTCTATTTCTCTGCGTAACAAATTCGCTTTCGCAGACTCCAATCTGGACTTTGCGGATGCAATGGCCGTTTCAGATTGGTAGCCGCCGCTTTTTAATCGCACCGCACCGTCATACTCAATTTGCGCTTGATCAGCCGCAGCCTTCGCTTCACTTACTCTCAATTCGCGATCTTCTACCGCTAGGCGACAAATCACTTCACCAGATTTTACTGTCGAGCCTTCGGACAAAGGTAACGCAACTATTTGACCACTCACTTCAGCGCGAATATCAATTCGGCGATTAGCTTCGGTTTGGCCTTTAACTGAAACAATGAGGGGGTAGGATTGAGCTTGGATTTGTCGTGCTCGCACTTCCGTTAATGCTTCGCTTGCTTGCTGCGCCGCTGCATCTTTATCTTCCGAGCTATTATCGCTTTTAAATATTCCACTCAATAACCACAGAGCGACTAAGCCCCCAATGATTATTGAGATACGATAATTTTTGTTACTCCAAATTTTTTCCATGGTAGTTCATCAACTTTAAAATTTTAGGTGAAAAAGAAACGCTTTTTGGCGAAGCAAAGCATAGTAAATCGATTACAGGATTTTGATTGCGTGTTTAGCCGAAATTTTTCACTAGATAAGTCACTTTGCTATAAATCGCGTCATCGCCAACAACGAGGCACTATGTGGCTGAGGGCTATTGCAAACAAGTTAAATAGTGTTAAAAACGAGTAGATTAATAGAGAGCTAATAACGAGAATATTCGGTTATTGAAGCGCGCGAACAGATGCATTCACTATCTTCAGTCTCTACAAGGAAAAGTCTAGCAGCTAAATGCCGCTACACAATTTGTATTCGGCCCATTGCAAAACATGGCCGCCAAACTGATGGCGGGCATTTTAAAGCTCCCAAACGTCGATCTCAAGCACTTTCAAACGAAAGACCAACGAGACTTCGACTTATAAATATACTCTTGGAAGTTTCTACGTGAGAGATTTAATTTAGCTCACAAAAAAGAATTTTCTAAGCTCATAAATACATAAATATTACAAAACTAAACAAAAGTTAAGCGGGCGCTTAAGCAAGCTGAATATGCGGTCGCCTTACGAAAAATTGACCGCTTTTTATCATTCAACTAATTATTCCACGTGTGCGACAAGCTTCGGATCAGGCACGGAAGTGTCAGCAGTCTCGACGGAGCCAAACTCAGAATTCCAATCAATCAATAATTTCGCCAATTGCACCGCTTGTTGATGCAACGAAACCAGTTCTTCATAACTGCCTTGCACACCACTAAACAATCTCACCTTATGATGATTTGAAGCTAATCGGTAATTGGAATACTTCATCCTGTAGACTTCCAATTTCCAACGTAGGCTGTGCACCGTGTTGCGGTAATAGGCTAATTTGGTTTGTAAACTGATCGCCCGAAAATCATCTATTTCACCAAAGACGGTGAAATCAGTAGCGAAGGCTGTTATTCGACGACAATTGGAGTCAGCGATTAAGGTGGCGGTTCGCGGCTCGCCCACCAACATGGCTAAATCACCGAATACTTCCCCAGGCGTGACGTAATTAATGATATTAGAGTCATCAAGATTATTACCGACATATACCGCTAATTGACCCTTTAATAAAAAATACAACCAACTGTCTTTGTCGCCGTTTTTTAAAACGATTTCTCCAGGGGAGAAATTCACTATCCGTGAATGCTGAAGTAATACCTCAAACTGCCACAGATCCTGCATTTTCACGGTTTTGTAAAATGGAATGGCAGCCAGCAGTTGCTCTACCGCGCTACGTGAAATTTGGTTGATTTGTTTAATGTCCATCAATTCCCCAATTAATAAAATCACCTGATTATGTTTCAACAACGGAGCAATATTTTGCCGTCGATGCGGTGATTGCATCCCCCCAATAGAATGGCAATCAATCTTGTTTATTCTAGCGGTATTTTTTCATTCGCCCTATGCCATCGCCGGGAACTGAGAACCAGTGCTTACTATTGGACCGGCATTTTTTATGCGAAACTCACGGGTCAAACTACTCGAGCAGACACTATGTTACATAGTGCGACGAGTGGCTTTTTGTAAAATTCCACTAAAATAGTGCATAAAAATAGTAAATATACTCACAAAATAGCTATTTATTAATAAATATTGAATTCTAGCAGCTTAAAATTGGTCTATTTTTATACAGAGGGTTGAGAAGTAAAACGCTTCTCTAATGACTCACTTTTCCCGCGGTTTACTCCCGATTGCAATTGATCTATAACATTTAACATTAAGCGTTGTAGAACTACTGGTAACTCGCGAATTTCAGCAAAAACTCGCATGTGAATGTGATTTTCGTGAACATCCTAAGCGTGATTTGTCGAACATTATTCTCATGCATCGTTCTGTTTCAATTACGACCGCGAACTTAATTTTTATAGGCGATTGAACGTTATGAAAACCCAAAAAACTTCCCGAACAGGCATCACTCTGATTTGGATTTTATCTTCCGCCCTCGCTTCTTTTTCGGCCAGCGCTGAACTCTTGTTAAATGGTTTATCAACTAGCTCTGAACTCGGTAAAGAACGCTTTGTTGCCGGCCTTTATACCGATCGTTTAAGTAGCGATGCCAACGATCTTTTAGGTCTAGATGGCGAACGAAGAATGGAACTCAAAATCACGGCTTCTCGGTTCTCGGCGAGAAATTTAAACAGCATGTGGATTCAGGGAATGGCAATCAATAACCCTGACTCAGTGCTGCAGCAACAAGGCGAGAACATCACACAATTTAGTAACATGATCCGTAAAGCATTAGTTGAAGGCGACGTATTAGTTCTCGATGCAGCACCCGGTAAAGGTCTTACCGTAACCTTAAATGACACGGAACTCGGAAATATCGAATCGGATGAGTTTTTCAGTGTTTTATTACGCAGCTGGATTGGCAACGTGCCTCTATCTTCAGAGTTCAAAGAAGAATTATTGGCAGAAGGGAAAGTAGACTCTTCTCTTTCAGGGCGCTATTCAGCGATAGCACCCAGTGCAACCAGAATTCAAACGGTTGCCAGTTGGGTGGCTCCTCAAGCTGCACCGCCGCCTCCGGTAACCGTGGCTAGAGCACCCACCCCTACTGTTTCTCGACCAGCGATTACGTTACCGAACCAGCCTGCGTTAAGACCCAGTGAAATTGCGACGCCAGCGATCGAAGCTATCCGCGAAAACCCTGAGCGTATTGCCTCTGCGTTACCCAGCCAGCGTGCTACCGATGCAGATAAAGATCAAAGCACCACTGCATCAGCGCCGGCCGCAATAGCAGCGAACAATCCGAATACGAATGCTCCCACACAAACACCTTCAACAACTGCATCAACGCCAGCGCCTGCCCCAGTAACAGCGCCTAATCAAGTAGCTGTCGCGAGCCAAACACCGACGGCGCAACCACTTGACGCTATTGAGGACGACGAAGAGGAGGAAGCTCTATTTACAATGGAAGCGATTTTGGGACAAACACGCTACATTAATGAAGTCGTCAGACACGCGACTAAATTCCAAGAATATCCCGCAGCGGCGGCGCGTAGAAATCAGCAAGGCAACGTGCGCTTATCTATTACCGTAGATCGCAGTGGTAATGTAGTAGATGTTCAAACTATTGAAGAATCTCGATACAGAGCATTAAACAAAGAAGCGCTCTCCCTCGTAGAAAAAGCCAGTCCCTTCCCAGAAGTACCAGCCGGCGTCGGAAGTGAGACTTATACATTTTCACTTCCCGTAGTATTTAGATTGCAGTAAGCCAAGGAGTGCCGACCCAATAGAGGACCCGGCCTCTTTAAATGATAAAAAAAGCCGCTATTTGTAGCGGCTTTTTTGTGAGTGAATTTGTATCTAAGACTCTATTTAATCGACGCCATCCGATCAATTATTACTTTGCGAATGCTTTGTTGTTCTATATTTGACAAGCTACTTAGCTTATCAAGATCAATTGAGTGAAGATGCAGGCAAGGCGTCGTCGCATTCAATTCTCTTAAATCACCTTTCATCAGGATCGGCAATAAGGGTTTTTGCGGCGGCCGTTGTTGATTGATAATGCGTAGGCCTACTTGAATCGGAACCGGGCGATAAGTTGTCTTGCCGCGCTTAAATGGAATCGTTAAGAATGCACCTTTTTTGTTGAGCATTTCTCCCGGTACGATATTTAACCCAGTCGCAACGATGGCTGATTCGGGAATGCCATTGTAATTATCATGATGGGCATATGGATTAGGAAGGATAACCAATTTTCTATTTTCTTCTTTCGGAAAAAATAAATTGTAATTTGTATACAACTGATTAACTGAATTTGAAAAAACACATAGTTTGTTTTCGAAGCCCATCACAAAATCAATAGCCAATTGTCTTTGCTTAAAGGTATCAAGGTCCCAAACCAAATCCCGATTTTCTGTGGCTAACTCCACTTTCTCTCCCCACCCAGACATTACTCACCAAGAATTCAAATTGTTGATCCATTCAACTACTCGTTTCGTGCTTCCTTCTAATCACCATTCTCTGATAATACAATCTTCGGCGATGACATTTACTGAGGAGCTAATTTCGAAAAATAAGTTGAAGCGACGCAGTATAATCCGCTGCTGGGGCGCTATCATCGCTCAATTATTCTCTAAAGTGCAAGCCTCTTACGCACCTAAAATTGATTCGTGCTTAAGACTTTGCGACATCGCTCAAATTAAGTGCAGCATTACTTAATTTCAGGCCTGATAAATTGCAGTTTTTGTTGGAAATTGGAGAAATCTAAATACAAGGATCATTAACACCCGTCGAGCGCTCAGTGCGGAGACGGTGTAATTTTTGACGTACCACCTTGGGCTGAAGGCCTGCCAAGTAATTCAGGCTGGTCAAAGTTTTCAATTTTTTCTAATCCCGTGAGCAAAAAACCATCCTGAAGATGTCTGTGGGTTTCGGTTACACAGTCTTGCATCAATTGCTCCAAGAAAACCTCGTGCTCCTCGCTCACTACCAATTGCGGGATTCGTTCCTTCACCAACTCTGCCATATCCTCAACAATGGTGGTAACCTCGTGCGCTACAATTGAATAAGCTTGTTCAATATTCGCGATAGTAATTCTTTGATCCTCAACCTGCGCACTCAATCGCAAATTATCTTCGCTTAAGTGTCGATGCGAATCTAAGAAATTTAACCTGGCATTCACGCCTTGTAATAAAGCAGGCAAATAATTTCTTATCGCATCATAACGCTTATCCTCAACTATCGGCATATCCCTTACCAGTAAACCGACATTTCCACAATTAAAGATTGAACGGCGACCGAAGGGAGTAAAATTGCCAATATGGCTGAGTTGAGACAAAAGCTCCGACTCCAAATCTTTTGCCATTCCATTTGCTTCCATATTCTTTACGCCAAACTGACTACGCATTTGTAAGCTGCAACTCAATTCGTAACGATCCAAAGCAACAAAAAACATTTGGCCTAGTTCATCAATATTTTCGCAAGTGTTGATATCTAAAAGAAATTGGATATGTGAACCCAAATCATTGTTATCAGCGAGTACTGATGTCGCTGTTTGGCTAGCCGTACGTAAACGACTTTTTAATTGCTCATTAGCAATGCTATTGAATATAGATTTACTAATTCTCGCCGACACTTCTTCCGGATTATCATCGAACGCAAGAACATCATCACAACCTAATTCGAACGCACGAAGTTTATCGGTAAGAAATTTACTAGGAGACAACAGTATGATCGGCAAGTCATCAACGCCCTCCTCGCTAAAAAGGAACTCTAGATTATCGAAATTCAATTCTTCTTTCGCCAAAAAATCGATAACAAGCACTTTGAACTCATCTCCCGCTGCTAGTGCTAGGCAACCGTCTTCGCTGTCAACAATCACTTGCGGAAAATCACCGCTTAAACCTTCGACCAAAGCCGAAGGACCAAATGGTTGATAAATTAAAATTTTATATTGCACATTAATCTCATTTACAAAAAGGCGAAAAGTTGTTTACCAGCAAAAATGAATCGCTTCCCTTAACAACCGCTTTTATGGGGGGTTCGCAAAAAAACATTATCTCTATTTAGTTGTAGACGAAATTCAGAATCGCTTCCATTTCAAGGGCAACTATCACGACGGCTTTAGTCATTTCGTAGCAATAAGTTCATCTCGTTCTATAAAATCATGCTTTTATGCTGATTTTGATTCCAAAAATAGCGGAATTTGAGTCTTTTATGGCATTTTCCTTCTATAAATTCTTAGCTCGTCTAGACTTTATTTAACGATGGCGATCAATCTACATTCACGAGTAAATGCGATAACCAATGGAAAATATTAAACAATCTACAGATTTTCAGCAGGTATACGACGAGCTGCAACGGTGCATCAGTGAGGATTCTCTAGCGGTTCCGATGTTACCTACCGCTGCGCAGCGCGTTATTGAACTGGTACAAAATCCCGACTCCGATGCCGCCGAACTCGCCCAACAGATTCAAAGCGATCAAGGCTTGGCTGCTCACGTTATGCGCGTCGCGAATTCCGCCGCTTACAGCCCCGCCTCGACATTAGTTTCTTTGCAGCAAGCAATTACGCGATTAGGAATGAACTTAATTGGCGAAATTGCCTTAACCGTTTCGATCGGCACGAAGGTTTTTCAGGTTCCAGGGTTCGAGAAATTTGTTGATGGCGTCTGGCGTCATGCCCTGCTAACCGCATTGTGGTCGAAGGAGATATCTAGAGTTTGCAGAAAAAACGTTGAGGCAACGTTTTTGTGCGGCCTTTTACACTCGATTGGACGCCCCGTCACCCTACAACTGCTTAAAGACTTCGAAAAATCACTGGGACTCTCGTTGACCGCAGATGAAAAAATTACTTTGGTGGAAGACTTCTCTCAAGCTGCCTCTATTGCCGCGGTAACTCAATGGTCAATGCCGGCGCTCATTATTGAAACTGTTAGCCATTTTAACGACTTCGAAAATGCTGAAAAATATTCAGAGCAAGCAGCGACGATAACAGCTGCTGCGGTTTTCGCTTCCTTCAGTATGGATTCGAATTTAACGCCTGAAGAAACTCTGCGCGAAGCTTCAGCACTAGAGATACTTAATATCTATCAGGATGACGTCACGGAATTACTTAAAATGAATTCGACAATCTACAATGCAATGGAATCTATGCTGCAATGAATGATACCCATACTGCCACAAACGACTTTGATATTATCGTTATCGGCAGTGGCCCTGCCGGACAAAAAGCAGCGGTACAGGCTGCAAAAGCAAACCAACGTGTCGCGCTAATCGAACGAGACAAATTTTTGGGCGGCGCCTGTGTCCATCGCGGCACTATTCCATCCAAGACGCTTCGTGAAAATGCCTTGCGTGTTAACAATATGCGACGTAACGCTAGTCTCGCGAATTTTAAGTTAGGTGAAGACGTTGAGATGTCTACCCTGATTGATCGCTTGGATATTGTCATCAAGGCTCATGACGAATACATGCAAAAGCAAATTAAACGCAATGGTATTGAATGTATTCACGGCCGTGCCCAATTTATTGATGCGACGACCTTAGAAATAACGCCGGTTAAAGCCGACAAATATCGTTTGACTGCTGCGCACATTATTATTGCCAGCGGCTCCTATCCTCGCACGCCAAATAATATCCCCATTGATCACGAACATATTTTTGATAGTGATTCGATCCTCTCGATACTTTACCTGCCAAAAAGCCTGACGGTGTTAGGTGGTGGGGTGATCGCCAGCGAGTACGCTTCTATTTTTCAAGCTCTGGGCGTTAAAGTCACCATGATTGACAAATACCCTTTGCCGCTCGGTTTCCTCGATCAAGATCTCACTGAAAAATTTATTCACTCTTTTGAAACCGCGGGCGGCACCTGGGTCGGCAACACTGAGGTTATTTCGGTTGAATGGAATGGAGTTGATTCGGTCGACTGCCGTTGTGGAGATGGCAGTATTATCAGTAGCGAAAAATTACTCTGTGCTGCGGGTCGAATTGCGGATGTTAAAAATCTGCAGATAAAAAATGCAGGCCTCAAACTCAATAAACAAAGTTTGATTAGCGTCGACGAAAATTTATGTACGTCTGTGCCCTCCATTTTTGCTTGCGGCGATGTGATCGGTCCGCCCTCTCTCGCCTCAACAGCAATGGAGCAAGGTAGAAGATCTAGTTGTAACGCTATTGGCTTAGATACAGGACAAATGGGGCAAGTTATTCCCAGTGGGATTTATAGTATTCCCGAGCTATCGGCTGTGGGTTTGAGTGAGCAACAAGCTCAAAAACAGCACAACAAAGTTATCGTCGGACGTGCCTTGTTTGAAGAAATCGCAAGAGGACAAATTTCTGGCATCCAAGATGGAATGTTAAAACTTATCTGCGATGAACAAGGGAAAAAAATTCTTGGGGTAATGATTGTGGGAGAAGGTGCTACAGAATTAATTCACATCGGCCAAATGGCCATGCTTCATGAAGCCGACGTTGACATATTTGTTGATACTATCTTTAATTTTCCAACCTTGGCTGAAGCTTATCGCGTAGCCGCTCTCGCCGTTATTGGCCAACGGAACGCGAAGGCTTAGCGAAATATCTAGCTAATTACGTTTTTTGTCCGAATGTTTTTTGTTTATTGATATTTGGGGTGACGTGCGACAAAGGTTGTTCGGCAAAACTGATGCAGTTCTTCCGCATCTGCATCGTAATCGCCGGTTGGCATCATAACTCTTGAAAATATAATTGCTTTTTTCTCGTAATCAAACCCCACCACTATCATCGGAACATTGGCTGCATGGGCCATGCGTGCGAATCCGGTTTTGAATTTCTTAACTTTTTTTCGTGTTCCCTCAGGGGTAATAACCAACCACATTTTTTCATGTTCTTGAAATTGCTTCGCTACTTGATTAATGACATTGGTTGGTTGTTTACGATCTATTGGAATTCCACCAATCCAAATCAGCCATGACTTAAATGGCCAAAAAAACGCTTCTTTTTTCATAATGTAAGAAGCTTTTAGTTTTAAAGCGAATTTGGCGAAACAAGCGATAAAAAAATCGATATTTGACGTATGTGGAGCAACGATAATAACGGCCTTTTTCTCATTTGGTACATCACCCAAAAAACGCCAGCCGATCAAACGAAATACGAAGCGAAAAATCCGGCTACTAATAGGATTGTTAGTCCTCGGCATATTTTCCGGTATCTCAGAATAGAAATTATGATTGGGATCCGACATAAAAATACTGCTCTAGTTTTTATTATTAAAGCAATTTCTTTAAGGACGCCTGAACGGCAGACGAAACCTTAATGCTCTCTCGTGGCTTGAAACCGCACTTCCTTGTGTCGCTCTTCCGACAAACTTAAATTGACACGCGTGGGAGCCAAATACGACAAATGGCCACCGCCGTCTATCGCGAGGTTGTCAGCGCATTTTTTCTTAAACTCTTCAAAGGCTTTAGGATCGTCACTATGAACCCAACGAACGGTATTGACGTTAATATTTTCATAAATCGCTTCGACTTTATATTCATCTTTAAGACGATAAGCAACCACTTCAAATTGCAGCATACCTACTGCCCCAACAATGATGTCGTTATTTCGCATCGGGAAAAATACTTGCGTCGATCCTTCTTCGGCTAACTGCTGCAAGCCTTTTTGCAATTGTTTGGTTTTCAATGGGTCTGACAAACGGATACGTCTAAATAATTCCGGCGCAAAATGTGGGATCCCAGTGAATTTTAGATTCTCACCTTCCGTAAAAGTATCACCGATTTGGATCGTACCATGGTTGTGCAGGCCGATAACATCACCAGAAATTGCCTCTTCTACCTGACTGCGATCTCCCGCTAAAAAAGTAACTGCGTCGGCAATTTTAATATCTTTATTCACTCGCACGTGACGCATTTTCATGCCTCGGGTGTAGCGCCCGGAACAAACTCGCATAAACGCAATTCGATCTCGATGTTTTGGATCCATATTGGCTTGAATTTTAAAAACAAAGCCACTAAATTTCTCTTCTTGTGGAGACACCACACGCTCGTCAGTTTCTCTACTAATAGGCTCCGGGGCCCATTCAACAAAACCATCAAGCATTTCCCGCACCCCAAAATTTCCCAGGGCAGTACCAAAAAATACCGGCGTTTGCTTACCTGCTAAATAAGCATCGCGATCAAACTGATGTGTCGCACCTTTCACCAATTCGATTTCATCTTTAACTTCGTCAGCATAAACGCCCAACAATTCTTTTGCTTCAGGGCTATCTAAACCTTTTATTTGTACATCTACCATCATTTCATGGCCGTGGCCTTTTTCGTACACATGAAATGTATCGGTATATAAGTTGTAAACGCCCTTGAATTCTTTACCCATGCCTATGGGCCAATTAATTGGTGCGGTTTCTATATTCAAAACATTTTCAATTTCGTCTAGGACTTCAATGGGATCACGAATATCTCTATCCATTTTATTGATAAAAGAAAGAATAGGTGTATCACGTAAACGACAGACCTCCATCAATTTTACGGTTCGATCTTCTACGCCCTTAGCACCATCAATTACCATCAACACGGAATCAACCGCCGTCAATGTGCGATAGGTATCTTCAGAGAAATCTTCGTGGCCAGGCGTGTCGAGCAAATTGACCGTGCGATTTTTATAAGGAAACTGCATCACCGAGGAAGTAACCGATATTCCTCTCTCTTGCTCCATCGACATCCAATCAGATTTTGCGTGGGGGCCACGTTTACCTTTAACGCTGCCGGCAATTTGAATCGCGTTACCCAACAATAATAATTTTTCTGTGATCGTAGTCTTACCAGCATCCGGGTGAGAAATAATCGCAAAAGTACGGCGGGTTTTTACCTGATTGAGAAAACTGGCATCTGCCATGGTTTTGATTCCTGAACAACACAAATACAATGCACCAATGGTACAAGCCAATGGTTACGAACTTTAAAAAGCCGGTAATTATACACGGGATACCCAGATGCGTTGCCGATTCTTTGTCGAATTGGTCTAGAACGATAGCCTAGCGCAGTGATGAGTACAGTTACTTAAAGCTAACTCCCTGAGTGTCGTATCAAGCCTTCCTGCGCAACACTCGCGACCAGTTCGCCCTCTCGAGTATAAATGCTGCCACGATTCAGACCGCGAGAATTTGCAGACCAGGGGGAATCCATAACATACAGCAGCCATTGATCCACTCTAAATTTTGACGAGTGTATCCAAAGCGCATGATCAATACTGGCCGTCGTCATCTCTCGATGCGTCCAAGTCAGACCATGAGGACGTAGGCAGGTACTCAACAAAGTAATATCCGAAGCGAACGCCAAGATCGAGCGATGCAAAGCAACTTCATCTCCCAACGACTCTTTCACTTTAAACCACAAAATTTGTTGCTGGCTGGGTTCGGCATCTAAAAAATGTGCCTCTCCTTTTAAAGGGCGGACTTCGATTGGACGATACTGACTAACAATGGAATAGATATCCGCTGGCAAATCATTTTTATGTTTTTCTATAAGCTGGCTTTCATTCAATAAATTTTCCGGCCCCTCTACACTCGGCGCCCCTTGTTGATGATGCAGCCCAGAAGACGGCGCTTGAAATGATGCTGTAAGATTTAAAATCGGCTTTCCATTTTGTGTCGCCACCACCCTGCGATTACTAAAACTACGGCCATCTAAATCTAGCCAAACTTGATAATCAATTGGCAGTGCGTTGTCGCCAGGGCGAATAAAATAATTATGCGCAGAATGCACTAGACGATCGACGGCGACAGTTTTCGCAGCAGCCATCAACGCTTGCCCAAGCACCTGCCCCCCAAAAACTCGTCCTTTTCCATGATCAAGTCGGTGACCTAGAAAATGAGTATCGTCAACTTGATCAACATCTAACAAGTCTTTTAATTGGTACTTCTCATTTGAATCACTCATACAACACCGTAACCGTTAATATATTTTAATTTTATTTCGAAAATTTTTTTGAATTGATATGCAGCTAGACTTCTAAACTAATAAACGCTTTTCTTTTGACAATGTAGTTTTTAACCAAATAAACGCAATGCAGCCCACGATTAAATTTGAAAACGCCGTCGCAACAAATAAACCCGTTAAACCCCAAAGCCAGTTTCCTAACAAAGCTAAGGGAAGATAGATGGCAATCACGCGAAAGAACGAAATCATCAACCCGGGGAAAGGTAAACCTAAGCCGTTAAACATCGCATTAACTGACATTACTAGGCCGTACAACCCGTAACTGATGGGAACGATCGACAAATAAGTAACGGCAACCGACAAAACCTCGGGTGACTGACTAAAAAAACGCGCAATGTGTTCGTTTACAAACCAAAAAATAATTGCCACAACAATTCCAAACATCACACAAAATTTTGTCACGACACTGAGTGCTTCAAATAATCGGTCGTATTTTCCTGCGCCTTTGTTCTGGCCACAAAAAGGTCCAACCACGCCGGATAGCGCATAAAACACAATAAGAGAAATGGGTTCGATGCGAACGGCGATTCCAAAGCCCGCAACCGCTAGGTCTCCGTGTCCTGAAACCAGCTTTATGACTATAGCGCTAGAAACCGGAATAATTAAATTACTGAGCATAGATGGCAAACCCACATGCGCCAAGGCCTGCCAAGATTTTTTAATCTTAGCCCACTCGACGAGAGGGTTAGTCAACATTTGCATACGGCCCTGAAGCACGTAGACAGCGACAATCAACGTAACGAAACGCGATATCAATGTTGCATACGCCGCACCTTCCATTTCTAAGCGCGGCAATCCAAACCAACCAAAAATAAGTATGGGATCAAGCACGCCATTTAAAAATGCGGCCACAATCATTAAGGAGCCTTGAATTTTTGCAAAGCCCAAAGCTCGCAAAGACGACAAGCTAATCATTGGAACCATTAATAGTGGCGCACTAAAATACCAAATAAACATGTAGTCATGGATCAATGGTAACAATTCAGGAGAAGCACCAAGCAAATCAACAAACACCCAGTCAATGGTCAACAAGCCGACAACAGAAACTATTAGAGAAATAATCGTCGCCAAGCTCATCGAATCGGTGGCAAGTCGCTTTACACCTTGTTCATTACCGCTTCCCATTGCTCTGGCGATTGCCGAAGAGGCGCCTGCTCCCAAGCCAATCGAAATACTAGTAATAATGAGCACCACCGGAAAGGTATAACTCATTGCCGCCAGCGCACGATCGCCCAAGCCAGGGCTTGAAACATTATCGAGAAATGTATTTCCCAGTTGAGAAACGAAGTATGTATCGGCAGCGTTAAACGACATCGTCGCTAATAAACCCCATACCATAGGCAATGCCATGTCACGCAAATGAGGCGCGACCGGCCCACTGGTGAGTTTTGCTTGCAAGGGAGAGCTCACAGATTATCAACCAAAAAAATTAGCAGGAAGTTTATAAAAAATTAAGTTTTAAATAATTGTATAAGCAAAAATAAGAGCATCTTCTCGCTCTGAAGACGCGTCACTCTTTGGGTAGTAATTAGATCTCAAGCCAACTTGATTAAATCCAATCTCATCATAAAGTGCAATTGCGGCTCGATTGGACTTGCGCACTTCAAGAAATAAATTATCTATTTTACCCGCAACAGACTCGATAAAATAATTAAGGATACTTTTTGCAATACCTTGTTTTCGCGATTCTTTAGCGACGGCGATATTCAATACCTCGGCTTCTCCACCACCAACAGAAAAAACTGCGAAGGCCAAAATCTCACCACCAATGCCTAACTTTTTATTTGCATTGTCTTTTTCTATCTTTGGCGACGATTCAGAAACCGCCTCCGCCACTAAGGTTTGATGACTACTACCAATGCTATTGATAAAATCACCAACACTCCAAGGGGACGCATTCGCCGAATTTTCTATCATAAGGATTGCGTCAAGATCATCCGCAGTCATTTCTCGAAATAAAATTTTTTTTCTCGAAGCCAACTCAATGACATGAGGCAAAGAAATTAACATGCAAACTGAAACCCTGAAATAGCATAGCGAAACATCATTTTGAAAAACCAAAGAGTTTATAAGACGACCAAATTAAAATTTTACACACAAATTGTTAAAGCCCACAACTCGCCGATTATCTCAAACAACTTGCAAGCTACCTGTAAATATTTCATGAACGACTAAACAAGCAAGGAGATACGCTAGCCAGAAGAACCGGAATTACACGAAGCAACAGAGAATTTATGAAAGCCATCCTGGTTTTCACCCTCCGAGTTACATTGGCAATCAAAAGTGTTCGAAACACATTTGTCGAGTAAGGAGCAGACACTGTTAGGTTGAAAATATCTGATTATTTAAGGGGTTCTTAGGCTTTTTATAGCTTGCCAGGTTATCGCTTTTAACTCCGGCTTCCGCAACATGGCCGCCAAACTAGGCACCACAATAGCTTTTTGACTCGTCGACAAATCAAAAACCTTACCAAGAAGATCCGCTTCTTTCTTGGGATCTTCTCCTGCATCCGACCATTGTTCACTCGACAAACCATATCGAGCCGCATGTGCTCCCATCAATAACACTATTTCGCTTGGGCGCTTTTCGAATTGGGCTTGCAAATATGCCTGAAAAAATCCTCTTGCTTCTTCTTCACTACTGCTCGTATTTCGACTGCGATCACTTGCCAAGGGCCAACGAACAGTATCAAATTTCGGCAGCGGATCAGCATAATCAATTGCCATCAGAATATTGGCTAGCAACGTTGTCGTTGGCAAGGCTAAGCGTGAGTTACGGCTATCAACAATCATTAATTTACTGCTCAAACGCCAAACCGCTAAAGAAAAATGGTGGACTACTGCTTTATTGTTTTGTGCAGAAACTAAAGTTGATCCGATATTGGCAAGTCTAGGTTTAGCACCCACATCAAAGTCTATTGGCACTTTAGCTACGCTTGAAGCCTTAGCTTGTTTATCTGACGATGGCTTGATTGCGTTCTCTACATCACCATCGAGATTTTCGATGCTTATTCTTGCAGACTGCTCCGCCTGACTTCTCGTCGTTGACTCAACATCTGCATCATCAAAAAATTCATTCTGGTCAGCATAAATAGGCGAAACCGCAGCACCCGGCAATTGATTGCGCGGAAAGTAACTATCGATGCCAAGATTTTGCAAATAATACTGGCGTGTTTGTTGAGAAATCATATCGTCATTTGTTTCGACTTATTAAGTAGAGAGTATTGTCGTGCGTCATTCTTCCGAGGCAAAAATAAACGCGAGCGTGCATTGGCAGACTTTGCACGCTTGCGTTGTCAGACCCCAGTCAGAAATCAAACGCCGTATTCCTGCCAGTGTACTTTGCTCGCACCCGATCGCAATAAATTAAGTGCATGCATGTAAGCTTTCGCTGAAGCGCAAATGATATCAGTATCGGCACCTACACCATTAACTATTACACCGTCTTTTTCCAACCTAACAGTGACGTCCCCCTGGGAATCAGTCCCCTGGGTGATAGCATTTACCGAATACAATTGTAAATCAGCACCGCTTTTGGCAATTTTTTCAATCGCTTTGAAGACTGCATCCACTGGGCCGCCGCCTTCTGATTCGGTCTGGAATGTCGTCGAGTCCACCGTCATTTCTAATTTAGCGAGAGGGGCCGTTCCGGTTTTCGAAATGACCTCAAGATTATTTAATTGATAGGTTTCACCCACTTTGCTTTCTTCAACATGGCCCACAATCGCCTGAAGATCCTCATCGAAGATTTCCATCTTCTTATCTGCCAACGCTTTAAATCGCTCAAACACAATATTCAACGCTGCCGGAGAATCGAAAGTGACACCCAAATCTTCAAGGCGCGCTTTCACCGCCGCACGGCCAGAGTGTTTACCAAGAACGATGCGATTGTTTTTCCAGCCGACATCTTGGGCACTCATAATCTCATAGGTTTCGCGATGCTTAAGAACGCCATCTTGATGGATTCCCGCTTCATGAGCAAAAGCATTGGCGCCGACAATGGCTTTATTTGGCTGAACCGCAAAACCAGTAATTGTCGATACCAAGCGTGAAGTCGGCACAATATGTTCCGTCGCAATCTGGGTTTCAACAGGAAAGATATCTTTCCGTGTACGAACGGCCATAACTATCTCTTCAAGAGAAGCGTTGCCGGCTCGCTCACCAAGTCCATTGATCGTGCATTCAACCTGCCGCACACCATTCATCACCGCCGATAAAGAATTCGCCACAGCCAAACCTAAATCGTTATGGCAATGAGTCGAAAATATCGCCTTGTCTGAGTTGGGAATATTCTCAATCAAGCGTTTAAACATCGCGCCATACTCCCCGGGTTCGCCATAGCCAACCGTGTCGGGAAGATTAATCGTACCCGCCCCGGCATCAATAGCAGCCTCAATAATGCGGCACAAGAACTCAAACTCTGATCGACTCGCATCCTCACAAGAAAACTCGACATCAGGAACATAGTTACGCGCATGCTTGATCGCGTCCACCGCTTGTTCGAGCACACGTTCTGGCGGCAAATTTAATTTGTACTTCATGTGAATCGGCGACGTTGCGATAAAAGTATGAATGCGCGGCGCATTAGCTGATTTTAATGCCTCGGCAGCGCGAATAATGTCAGGACCCACCGCTCTTGCCAAACTACAAACAGTTGAGTCCTTCACAACTTTCGCCACGGCTTCTACAGACTCAAAATCACCAGGGCTCGCGATCGCAAAACCCGCTTCGATTACATCGACACGCATTTTTTCTAACATTTTTGCAATGCGGATTTTTTCATCTTTAGTCATTGACGCACCGGGACTTTGTTCACCGTCACGTAAGGTGGTGTCAAATATAACTAATTTTTCTTTGTTACTAATCGTGCTCATGAGAATTTCTCCACGTAAATTTCTCAACTTCAATAAGTATCGAGACGAGCCAACTCATTTTGGACGCCACGGTAATGTGTAAATTTTTTAAAAGGAAGAATTAGCCGCGCAGCGGCAGCAGACCAAAAAGCACAGCTGGCAGGGGGATAGGAAAAACTAAACAAGACTGAACTAACAAATAACTTTTCATGGTGGCTGGAATGTAAATTCCTAAATCAGTGGCTAAATTAATCGATACCAGTTAGATCGACAGGCGCGTTCTATCTTCTATCTTATCTATCGCTTTACCTTTGATGCTGCTCAATTCAACACCAAGAAACGACGCCCAGATCTCAACAAGAGCTTGGCGGATACTATAGTTGCGCGAACCGCTCTAGTCAACAATCATCCTAACTTATTAATAATATTAGTATTATTTTCTATTTTTTTCGATTTTCAGTCTTATTTAGCTAATTATATACCTGAAAAACAAAAATATTAGGACAAATATTTCTCCGGATCACCTTGGCTAGGACATACTCAAGCTTTCGCCACCCTACTCACCCGAGTCGGCGCCGAAATTACCAAAACTCGACTACACTAATTTAAGGACAAATGACAAACAACCCTAAGTGATGGATGACGAGAGAATGCCGCTTTCACCTCCGTATCCATCGCAATATTACGGCTAAAATGCCCTGAGATTTCGTAATGTCACAATTTAGACGCCGCTCGGATGGCCCGACACCACTATCGATGAATCGCAGTATAAACCCAATATTTGGCGGTCTCGCAAAACGCTCGGAATCTCGCTGCAGCGCAGAAACTCCCAAGTCAAATTCGGAAAAAACACAAACCAGACCTTTATTTACTATGGGTGGTCATGACCAAGTCGACCCAAGCGATCTACATCTGGACATCACCAAGGGAATCAGAACCTTAATCGTAGAGGACAATCCAGTTGATCAAAGGATTATCGAAGATATTGCGAGCCGACTGGGCCTCCGTATTGAATTGGTGGATAACGGTAACGATGCAGTAGAGTTGTTGAAAAAAGCAGACGGCGGAGATTATTTTGATCTAGTGCTGATCGATTTTTCAATGCCAGAACTTGACGGTTTAACCGCCAGTAAGTACATCAAGCAAGAGCTAAAATTACGTCACTTACCCAAAATCATGATGCTCTCTGCATACAAGCAAGAAGACATTTTTCGTGGCTCTGTCGACAAGCAAAGCGTTGACAGGTACTTAGAAAAACCCATCCTTATCGAGGAATTAAACGAAGCGCTATTTGATCTATCTGAATCACTTGACGACGGCGAAATTTGGCCCAACCCACACCGACTTGACGACGAAATACTAGCCAACGCTCGTGTACTACTGGCGGAAGATAATATTATTAATCAGCGTGTTGCCGTTGGCATGCTGAGTTTGAAAGGTATTGATGTCACCATCGTAAATAACGGACAAGAAGCCGTTGATAAATTATTCGGCCTGCCGCCCAATACTTTTGACATTGTGCTCATGGATATGGACATGCCTAAAATGGATGGATATGAAGCAACCAGAATTATCAAAAATAACGACGCTTACTTAACTTTGCCCGTTGTCGCACTAACCGCACACAATAAAACCGAAGATAAGATAAAAAGCCAAACATCAGGCGTTTCTAAACATTTAACCAAGCCCGTTAAACCAGCGATCTTGTATGACACCTTATTAGAATTTTTAAGGGATGAAAATCAAAATTAGAAAACAGAATTTTTCTATAGACAATAATTCACAATTAAATTCACGCACGCAGATATTTTGCGCAAAGTTAAAAAGGGGGGCGAGATTATGAGTAATGATACATTGTTAGCTGCGCCTCCACTTTCTCAACCCGCTTCCTTTGAAAGCCGCGTACTGGATCTAAGTGAATTACTTTTGGTCGCCGACACCTTCAAAGAATTGCACCGAGTAAGCGCTTTCTGTAAATCCCAACTAAACATATCAGAATTTGTGATTCTGAACGTAGACCTCACACGGAAAGAACTATCCACGCTGTTTGATTCAAAAAATCCAAAATATGAAAACCCTGAAGATCGAAAAACACTTGCGATAGATGATTCGAGAATCCATGAGTTTTTTCATGGAGAATCGGGACACTCAAATGAACGGCATAAGACCTTAATAAATATAATGGAAGAACTTTTAAATACAGAATTGGCTGGGAATGATCACTATGAAATTGTGTCGTATATAGACAACAAAATTGACTCAGGAATTTGTCTATTTGAATCTAGTAAGGCCAATAAACCGCAACAACCCGTAGAAATCATAGAGTCACTGTGCGAAATATTATTCTTAAACATCCGTAGAATATCAAACAGTGAATCTAATCAATATTATTATGGATTATCTAAAAAATTACTGGAAAATTCCGGATCAATCTATACGAGCTGGGATCAACAGAGAAGCTGGCAATATCATAATTTTGATCGGCTTAGCGATATCGGACATAGAAAAGATAACATAAGCTTATACGCCGAAAATGAAATCAATCCGATTCATCCAGACGATCGTCTACCGATATTAACAGATTTTAAACGCGGCCTCGAAAGCGGCGAGAGTTACGAACACGATTATCGATTAATTGGGCCAAAAGGCAACGAATCTTGGTTTCACGCCAAATCTACTGTCGTAGGGAAAAACAAAGATGGCTCTGCGAGAGAAATCGTTTCTATTTCGAGAAATATCGAATCCATCAAGTCCGCCGAGCTTACTGCCAAGCTTGCCGAAGAATCAGGAAGGTGGCTATTAGAGCAAACTCAAAATATTTTCGATTGCAATAATTTCACCTCTTTAAACCGTTCACTGAAAGCAATAGCGAAAAATCTTGGCTTACAGCGAGCCAGTATACGAGTAGTGGACCCTGAAACACTCTACTGCAATCTAGTATCTGAATACCATGACAGCGAACTAGAATCCGTCGAGTCCCTATTTCCCAATCTTATCTCTTCCACTGGAACTGGTTGGATAGGTCGACTTATCGAACATGGTGACGCTTTCGTCTGCAATGATATCCACAGTGAAATGCCAAAAAAAATATCCGATCACTATAAGGCGATGGGATCTTCATCCGTAATCATTCAACCTATGCTCGAAGCTAAGGTCCTAATAGGCTTTCTTGTATTGATACACGAACAACCTCATGTTTGGACCGATGAAGAAATTAGCAACAGTAAAATCTTTTCCGATGCCATTCACTTAACCATTCAGCGTAACCGAGTCCTCGACGATTTACGCGCGTCAGAAGAAAGATTTCAATTGGCGATGGAGAACTCCACCCTTGGGCACTGGGAACATTGCGCAAAAACTAACACGATGACTAGAAGCCATCATTTAATTGAAGCACTTGGATACAAAAAAGAAGATTTTACGCACCAACTGCCATTGTATGAGCTTGTGCATCCTGATGATCGTCATTTAGTTCTCGATATTTTTTCAGATTGGTATCAGAGCCTCGATGATTTTAGAGAAAAAGAACTTCGGGTGATTAAAAGTAATGGCGAGTATATTTGGATCCTGGCGAGAGGAAAAATAATAGAGCGTGACGAAGATGGCCAAGTGTTACGTTCTGCAGGTGTAATTATGGACATCCACCAATTAAAAGGAGCTCAAACCAAGTTAAAGCAGGCCAGAAAAAAAGCCGAACAGGCCAACAGTTCTAAAAGTGAATTCCTTGAACGTATGAGCCACGAAATTCGTACGCCAATGAACGCCATCGTTGGCATGTCCTACCTAGCGCTAGATACCGAGCTTGATAGCGATCAAGAAAGCTACCTCCAGGATATAGAAGGCGCCGCTAAATCCCTGCTTCATGTCATCGACGATATTTTGGATTTCTCTAAGATTGAATCCGGCGAATTAGTCATTGTTAACGAACCTTTTAACGTCCGCAACGAACTCAAAAGAATCATGAAACTGTTTTCCGTTCGTGCTCAACAAACGGGGAATGAAATGCTGTTGTCGATCGGTGAGGACATACCCGACCTGTTAATAGGTGACCCCTATCGACTTAGCCAAGTCATCACCAACCTGCTGAGCAACGCGGTCAAATTCACCAAAGACGGCACAATCACTCTATCCGTTCAAAATGCGGATTCCAATCTGACCTTAAATACCTTAAGTCTTCTGTTTTCGGTGCAGGATTCTGGAATAGGGCTCAGTAAAGACCAAGCAAAAAATTTATTTGAGCCTTTTACTCAAGCGGAAATATCGACTACGAGAAAATTTGGCGGCACTGGTTTAGGTCTTTCGATCTGTAAACATTTAGTCGAAATGATGGGTGGCTCGATTCATGTGATTAGTTTGCCAAAAGTCGGGACAACCTTTCACTTCACGGTAGTCTTTAAACAACAGGAACACACTATACCCAACGAAGAGAACAGCGGCTTACCGCAAATCATTCCATCAAAAGACTTAAACACGAGCTTATTTGAAGGAAAAAAAGTTTTATTAACTGAAGATAATATTGTTAATCAACGAGTTGCAGCGGGAATTCTTGCCAAATTTGGCGTCATTGTAGTTACGGCAAATAACGGCAGCGAAGCTCTCGATATACTCAACCTAATGAGAAGTAAAGAGTTCGATGCGATTTTAATGGATATCGAAATGCCCGTGAAAGACGGTATCGAAACGACAAAAGAGATCCGAGAAAATCCTGACTTCGACCAAACCCCAATCATCGCGATGACTGCACACGCTATGGTGGGTGACCGAGAAAAATGCTTGCAGGCTGGCATGAACGACCATATTGCAAAACCCGTTAACCCCGGAAACTTGGCAGCGATTCTCGCGCGAGCATGGCAGATAAAATGACTCCGAGGGATCCAGAAATATTGATACCGGGAAATAAATTACCGGACGCCATTTCTAAGCAGAACCGTACTCACCTGCCCGATCAAGATACATTTGCACACGACGCGGTAACAAGTGCCAGCCAATTATCACGTGCAACTAGTTTTGCAAGCTTGCGCTCAACGCTATCTACCCTAGAACAACTTGGCGATAGCAGCTCCGTCAAAATATACGCGCCTCTGGGCAGAAAAAATCAGCTGATCGATTTGGAATTCTTATTTCAAGATACACTCAACGAATTCAGCATTGCGAGAAATAAAAGCGAAAAGCAGAACCTTCCCGAAAATGTACTCAGAATTTATCGCGAGTTATTGCAAGCTGAAACAGAAAATAAAGAAGAGTTCGCGCAAGTTTCTTTCGCCACAATGCAACCAAGAATAATTGAAGAAAACATTTACTGGCCAACCATCAATAACAAGAGATTCTTATGTCTGGTTGTTTTTAACAAGACAGCGAAAAATAACCAAGAAAGTTTAACATTTCAAAATAACTGGGAAATATTGTCTCGAATTATATGTCAACTGGTATCGACAATTTACCGACTGGGCAAACAGTACAACCTAGAACAGAAACAAAATATTTTAGCAAAATTGGTTTCAACAACCGAAGAAGCGTTTTCTACCTGGTCTCCTAAAACAGCGTGGGTCGAACACAATAAAACTATTTACTCACGTATAGGTTATCCGGAACCATCAAAGGCCGATGGAGAAAAATTCGATTACACAGACATTATTATTGAAGAAGATCTAGATCGATTCCTTAAAAATCTAGACAATTGCTTTAGTAATGGCGAGGCACACGAACAAGAATACCGTATTAAAGATCCCCAGGGGAACATACGAATAATTTCTTCAAAATTCAAATGCCAACTTAACGATGATGGAGAAGTCGAATTAATTACTGCGATCTCTGTCGACATAAGCGACAACAAACAAAAAGAAGTCGATATTTTAGCGCGGGCCGACTTAGATCACTGGCTACTTAAACAAACAAGTATTCTATATCACAGCAGAGATAAAATAGCAGTCACCTCGACCCTACAGGAGCTTGCGCAACGATTTGATTACTCGCGCTGTATTTTGCGTCTTTTTGACGGCGCAAACATCTACGTGTATGCCGAGTGGCACCAAGCAAATCAAAAATCTATTCACGAAGTTATCCCTAATATTGTCGTTCAACATGATGCACCAAGGGATCCAACTTACATATTTGACACCGAACAACTAGCTAAAAATCATCGAATGATAGAGCGAAGCCGACTCGCTAATTTTCGTGCGCAGATGATTATTCCACTCAAAGGAGACGAACAACTACTCGGGTATCTGATTTGCCAAAAAACTAATCCCCATCACTGGCAAGATCTAGAAAAAAAGGCAGCAGACGCAATCGCTGAAACCTTGACAAAACTCATCATCAAAGAAAGTCTTCTTCAAGAACTTGAAGTCAGCGAGAAACGCAATGATGTCATCTTGGATGCTGCGTCATTTGGCGTTTGGGAATACAACATCCTTGAGAAAACTGTTTTTATCGGCCCGCATTATTTCGAAATGCTGGGTTTCGATGCAGATAAAAATCGTGGTTTTGCGCCCATTCACTTTAAGAACGTTCACATCGACGATCGAGAGTTACTCGTCGATAACGAGAGAAAATTGGCCTCAGGAGAGGTCGACGAGTTTTCTTTGGAAGTAAGACACTTATCAAAAACAGGGGACCTAGTCTGGATATTAATGAGGGGTCGAGTAATCAAATGGGATGATACCGGGAAACCGATTCGCGCGACGGGCACCATGACCGATATCACCACATTGAAACGAACTGATGCAGACTTACAAATTGCTTACCAAGAAGCCGAAGCAGCGAATATTGCGAAAAGCGAATTCTTAGCTAGGATGAGCCACGAAATACGCACCCCCATGAACGCGGTTATCGGTATGTCTTATTTAGCTCTGCAATCTCCGCTAACCGACGAGCAGAGGGGCTACGTAGAGGATATCGATACTGCCGCAAAATCTCTATTACAAATTATTGATGACATTTTAGATTTTTCGAAGATCGAAGCGGGGAAATTAATTTTAGAACATCGTCGATTCAATTTTTCAAAACACATTGAGCGAGTGGCAAATCGTTTCAAGTCAATTGCTCAGAGAAAAAACCTAGTATTAACGACTTCCGTTGACCCAAATATTCCCGCATTTATTGCCAGCGATTCAACTCGTTTACGACAAATATTAGCGAACTTGCTCGACAACGCTTTTAAATTCACCAAAAGTGGTTCTGTCATATTAAGCACCAAGCTACTTGAAAATAAAGCGGGTAAATTAACGATAGAATATACCGTTGCCGATAGCGGAATTGGTTTAAGCAAAAAACAAATTAAAAATTTATTTGATCCCTTCACTCAGGCCGACGGCTCCTCCAGTAGAGAATATGGCGGCACCGGCTTAGGTCTCGCCATCGCCAAACAATTAGTCAACTTAATGGATGGCGAAATAGGCGTAGAAAGCTCGCCAGGAAAAGGCGCACGATTTAAGTTCACCATTGTTTGTAACGCGGAAAATGAAGAAGAAGAGCAACAGAATATTCGAGCAAGTATTTCCGCACCAATCGTCGACCAAGAATTTAAAGGTAAGAAAATTTTACTGGTGGAGGATAATAGGGTAAATCAAAAAGTTGCGACGGGAATTTTAAAACACAAAGGTTTGGATGTGACGCTTGCCAATAATGGGACTGAGGCTGTGTACATAATGAAAGCAAGTCACCCTGGACAATTCTCTGCGATTTTAATGGATATAGAAATGCCTTATATGGATGGCTTTGAAGCTACAGAGGCTATTCGAGCAATCAGTCAACATGCCAACATCCCTATTATCGCGATGACCGCTCACGCAGTACAAAATGAGAGTCAAACATATATCGACAAAGGAATGTCGAGCTGTATTTCAAAACCCATCTTACCGGCTGAGCTCTACAAAACGCTCGAAACTTATTTAAAAGAACAGTAGGCGCTCATCGAGTGATTATAAGCACCCAGAAAAATAAAACTAAATCGATACTTTTTTACCCAACGTTAAATATTCACCGTTGTAATACAAAAGCGCTTCGCTATTCTCATTTACCATAACTTCTTTTACATCACCAATAACAATTAGATGTGTACCATAGTGAATAGTTTTTTTAATCTCGCAGATAAAATTTACCAAACCATCAGACAAGTAGGGAGTCTTATTCACGCCAAAATCTTGCCACGCACCCAACTTCAACCGATTGTCATCTTCAGGCACAAAAGCACAACGCTGAGAAATATCAGCCTGTTGGTCGTTGAGGATGTTTAAACTAAAGTCATCACCGAGAGTCAGTGATTTGCAAGTCATCGAGTCGGAATGCAAACAAACCAAAAGAGAAGCCGGATCATCCGACAAGGAAGTAGTCGAAGTAACCGTCATGGCATGAGCTTGATCATTTTTATCACGAGAAGCGACCACGGTAACACCGCTCGCTAAAAATCGCATACCCGCTTTCATAGCCACCGCTAGTCTATTTTTTTCTGTCATTATCATTCAATCTTATTTAAAAATTTATATCCGATTAACTAAACGAACTTATCCGAATAGATGGTCCTACATTTATTTTAAGTGTAGCCTTTGCCGCCGAAAATTCGCTTCAATAACCCGATAAAACTACACGTCAGAACTATAGCGGTCGATTCTATCACAGACATACTCCCCTATCGGAAGACTTGATGTCGCTGCGGGAGAAGGTGCGTTGCAAACCAACAAACTACGGCGCGAACTCAAAAATAAAAAATCATGGGCCAAGGTACCATCTGGTAAAACCGCTTGTGCTCGAATTCCTGGTTTATAAGGTAATAAATCAGACGGCCCAATTGAGGGGCAATATCGTCGAACAAGACTCAAATATCGGCGCTTGGCCAGGGAATTCCACAATTCGGACAGCGCATAGCGCCAGTTGCTGCCGAACATTTTCCAAAAGCCGAAATAGCTAATACTTGACCAACAATCTTTAATGCTGAACTGGAATCCCGCATAGGCTTCGCGCTTCATCGACATGACTGCATTGGGACCAACAGTAAGATCCCCACTCATCATCGGCGTCAAATGGATTCCCAGAAAAGGCATCTCAGGATTCGGGACGGGATAAATAGCGTGCTTCACTACGTTTTGTTTTTCTGGCGGCAGACCGTAATACTCTCCTTTAATAGGAATAATTCTAAAATTAACAGGGATTTTTAACATCTTAGCTAAACGATCAGCTTGCAATCCACCGCAGACAACGAGAAACCGAGTAAAAAAAATTCCAGTTTTGGTCCGAACATCCACGCAACGATCAGATTCTGTCAACGCCACAACCTCAGTTGACAGTTTAATTTCTCCACCTAACGCCAAAAAATCTTCGGCAAAAGCCTTCGACACGGTGGCGTAATCAACAATGGCTGTAGACTTCACGAGTATGGCTTTGAGCCCGACAATATTTGGCTCTAACCGATGCAATTTTTCTGCAGGTAATAATTCACAATCAATATTATTTTCTTTACTTCGCTCAAACAGATTATGCAGACGCTCAAGTTCCGATTCTTCTGTAGCAACAATTAGTTTTCCTGTCGTCTTAAAAGGAATATTTTTTTCACGACAGTACGCTTTGATTTTTTGCTCACCAAGACGACAAAATTTAGCCTTCAAACTGGAGGGAGGGTAATAAATCCCTGAGTGGATCACACCACTATTTCGACCACTCTGGTGAAACGCCAGCTGGTCTTCCTTCTCGACCAGAAGAATTTTTTTATCGGGGTGACGTTCTTGTAATTGCTTGGCGGTTGATAGCCCAACTATTCCACCACCAACAATTAAAAAATCATACATAGTTTGCAAACCGGGGGAGCCATTCATTAATAAGTGGGGCGCTGCGCAGGTAATCGTTGTATGCATTCGAACGAATAATGGCTATCGACGAAAAATAACTGTTTTATTGCCATTCAACAAAACTCTGTGCTCAGCATGCCAACGTACGGCCCGCTGCAACACAACAGCCTCAACATCTCGCCCTATTGATACCAACTCTTCCGGCGAATTGGCGTGACTCACCCTCTCAACTGCTTGCTCAATGATGGGCCCCTCATCTAAGTCGCCAGTAACAAAGTGTGCGGTGGCACCGATCAATTTCACCCCTCGCTCAAAAGCTTGATGATAGGGTTTTGAGCCTTTAAAACCAGGCAAAAATGAATGATGGATATTAATTATTCGACCTGAAAAATCGTCACAAAAAGTGTCGCTAAGAATCTGCATATATCGTGCTAAGACCAAGAAGTCTGTATCAGTGTCAGTGAACAATCGGCGAAGTCGCTCTTCTTGTTCAATCTTCTGACCATTCACGATTTCTAAGTAGTGATAAGGCAAGCCATACCATTCAACTAGAGATTGCATATCCCGGTGATTGGAGACAACTCCGACAATGTCGATTGGCAAGGATCCCAGCTTCCAGCTATTCAGTAAATTATTCAAACAATGTCCCCATTTAGAGACTGCAATTATCACCTTGGGTCGGTAGTTCAGGTCGTGCATCTCCCAACGCATTTCATATTTATTAGCCAAACCACAAAACTCATTTCGCAATTGCTCAATCGAAAATCTTGGTGGCTGCTTAGCGGTTACGTTGAACACCGTGCGCATAAAAAATTGTTTCTTTTGCACATCTTCAAACTGAGATGACTCGCGAATATTAAATCCAATATCGTTAAACAAGCTTGCGACAGCCGCAACTATCCCAGATTGATCAGGACAACTAAATTTTATAACCAAATCCGAAATGTTATTGAGTTTACCGCCTGACATTATTTTTATACCTTTGTAATTTCTAACCAGTTTATATTTTACTTTTAATAAATATTTTCACGAGCACCACACCCTGGCAAATTCATCACTTTTTTAATTACTGAATGAACTGCACAATGCTCGATCGACGGGGTACATAACAGGATAATTCAAAGCACGAATCATTGAGCTACGCATTCATCGGAACAGGTTCACACAGAATCATCATCAAAAAAACAGTTCTGACGCTAAATTGACCGACTCAGTCATTAAGCAGGTATGCAAGCTAGATTATTTTGGGATAAAACCACGCGGACTTAGAAATATTATTCGCTCCTGAGCCCCCTTCACCGAGCTCGCCATTACGCCCAATTTAGCAACGAGCGACTTAAGTCATTGTTACTGCAATTTAATCTGCTCTGTAAAGCTAGCTACTCAGCTGCACCATCGACGAACAGAAATATGTAAAGATGGATTATTGCTTATTTTTATAATACTTCCCAGATTCATTCAGGATCAAACATAGGGAACGACAAGAGTTTGGCTATACTGAAAATAGCAGCCACTTCTCCAGTCCAGCGACCCTTTTCAATTCGGCCATGAAGACTAGGTACAAGCTAGAAAGCTGAAGTGTGCCCCGCTTTCGAGGCTTGCGCCCTTTTGTGACACGAAAATTGCGACCAAATGGTAGAAAACGGTGAATAGAATCAACTTTCCCGACTTTGGAAACGGCTATATTGGAAAGAAGAAAGCTAGCTGAGGTAAATGTCTACTTTTTATACTTTTCAAAGAATATTCACCAAACACCCTGCTTCAGCCTTAAGAAAAGTTACAGTCGTATGAAAGCATCGCAAACTTTTTATTGCCTACTTTGTTTTTTTAAATTATGCCCTTTAAGGCGTTATGTACAAGGAACTGAAACTAAATTAACCACTCTTACGTAGACTGTGCAATGGAATCACTATATTTTACACCGCTAAAGTCAATTCAAGGCTGTACTACATGGCTAAACAAAATATCGTTTAGCGCTATCGGTACTGCAAAACTAAAAGAAGACAACACTGTGCATCGGTTGAATACAGCATATTTAGTCACCTTCCTAGTTATGTTTACGGCAGCGTCACCAGTGTTGTCGCAGTCAAACCCGCAAGATTCCAACACTAAGCTTAAGCTGCCGGCAAATGAATCTATAGCGCTAGCGAGTGGAATGGCGGAAACGCCCACAATAGACACGGCAATTCCGGCATCGAATTCGCGACTAAGACCCTCTCCGAAAATCGAAAACTATCTTCGAGAAATCCAAGAAATTGAAGCCGAGAATGGCCCATGGAGCGACAACCTCTCAGAACAGCTGGGCGGTTTAGGGGCAGCTTATCAATCGCGTGGTCAACACAATGACGCTATTGAAGCTTTTGAGCGAGCAATCCATATCAGCCGAATTAATAATGGGCTTTACGATCTTGGCCAAGTCCCTATGGTCGAAAGCATGATAGACAGCCTATTGGCTAGAAATAGGCGTGAAGACGCTTATGATATGTTCGATTATCTCTATTGGTTGCATAAGCGCAGCTATGGCGAGAGCGACCCACAAATGTTGCCGGTTATAGATAAGCTGGGAAACTGGTATTTAAACGACTATGCGCACAATCCATCACAACGCCATTACTCTGAATTACTTGCCGCTCGAAACATGTTTGATAATGCCGATGCAATTGCCAACGCAACCTATGATGAAAATGATTTGAGGCTGATTTCCCCTTTGCGCGGTGTTGCCGTATCCAGTTGGTTTTTTGCCAATTTAAATTCTCATACCTTAACAAGCGCCATTGAAAAACGAAGACGCGAAAATGAGACAGGGCCAGAAATAAGCAAACGAGGCTTAGAAAATATGCTGTCTTCGGGGGCGGTTCAAGGCCCTGGGGTTTATTACCCAAACAACCCTGAATTGCCTAATCGATTGCTTCGTTATATTCGCACCAGCTATGTAGACGGTAAAGATGCCTTAGGACGAATGATCGACATTTACTCCAACAACCCGGAATCACCTCTAGGCGCCGCGACAATCGCAAAAATCGAGTTGGCAGATTGGCATCTACTTCACGATAGAAGACGCGAGGCAATGGACCTATACAAAGTAGCCTATAGCGCATTCCTCACGGATGAAGCCACCCAGCCTCTAGCCGAAAAAGTTTTTAACCATCCTGTTGCCCTGCCTGATTTAGCATTAGTCGATTCCTTAATCGAACAACAAAGCGATGATCCTGAAGTATTGGAGTTAGAAGATAGCGCAAACGAAATTCAATATGTCTTAGTGAGTTTTGATATTAACCGCTTTGGGGATGTCAAAAAGGTCGATATTATTGAGTCACAACCGAGTGACGCTGCTGGATTGAGATCAAGAGTTAAAAATGCGTTGGCTTCGACACGATTCAGACCTCGATTCGTCGACGGGGAACCCGTAGACACTGAAGGTTTAGTCCATAAATACATCCAAACAAATAATTAATATAAAGCAGGTTATTTTGGGACAGAGACAGCGAAACAATCTCGTTATTAGACACTCAAACAAGATTAGAGCTTGAGCGGCCACTGAGAAAATTAGCAAATAAAACGCCCAAGTTTGTTTGGGTTGTTAGTGCTCATATTGAAATTCAATACCAAGTAACGGCAGTGCTAAAGCCAAAAAACAATTTGGGTAAGTAAATTAACTTCCATAACTCATAGATTAACGGCGGGTGCCACCATGAAAATCGGTCAAAACGTTAGGCTTTATTCAATCGCCTTTGTTCTTGCGGGTTCATTGTTGAGCGCATGTAAATCCAGCACTTCTCAACCGCAAACACAATCAACTGCACTTCCGTCACCCCCAAGCAGCCCACAAACAAGCAGTACAAGTCCATCGACTCCATCAACACCCAGCAGCAATTCACCCAACACAATACCGACGTCTAACGGCTCTCCAAGTTCGGGAATCCCAAGCACCGGTGCTCCGAGCAGCGGGCTGCCAAGCCCAGGCAGTGGTTCTACAACAAGTGCAGGATCAACACAGCCGAGAGTTACCGTATCTTCATCTAGATCAAATGGCATTCCTGGTCTTCCTGGGCCGTCGATACCATCACCTTCCAGATCAAACCCCGGAAGCACGACGCCTGGAGGCTCATCATTACCCAATACAGGAAGCACTGGTCAAGCTGGCGGACTTCCTGGCTCTAGCTCCACCTCCTCTGCTCGTCCCTCTGACTCCAATGGTTTCCCTTCAACGGCAGGAACGGGGCTACCAGGCGATTCTTCAGTATTCGATACCGCCCAACCGGGCCAGCAAAATGGTGATGTGGACTTCTCTGAATCTTCGACGCCAAGCGGCTCGCCAAACGGTACAGCCCAAAATGGGACATCTCAGAATAGTGGTACTCAGAACGGCAGTTACGGCAGCGGGCCTTATTTACCGGGCGCGACAAGTCGAGAAGAACAAGTCGCAGTACTAGACGGCGAACTTGACGGATCTATGGGCGAATACGATGGGATGATATTACGTGAACGCAAGTATGTACTTGCTCGCGGTAACGAGGCCGGCAGTGAAGAAGCCGTTGAAGATTTCGATCGAACTTTAGCTTATTACGATGAAGGCGACGAATCTGGTGGCATACCTCAAGCCCCAGGAAACCCTTCTGGTGATGGCACTCAAAACACCGGTGGCACGGAAACTATTGAAGGCAGTGGTAGCGGCTCTGGTTCAGCCAGAGGAGGTCCAGGAAATGGCAAAGATGGACCCTTCCCGCCTCCCGAAGGTATCCCCAATGGCAACGATGATGACGTCGTCGCTCGGCAAATGAGAGAGGCGGCCTTGTTTGAACCAGACCCACAACTTCGAAAAGACTTGTGGGAAGCGTACCGAAAATATAAAGAAGATACTCGATGACCGCATTTCAACATTATTCTGCGATGAAAGCTTGTGCTCTTGCTTTAACTCTCAGCGCACTGACTGGGCTTATTGGCTGCTCAAGTCAAACAGTCAAAACAGCGAATCACGCCCCTCTCCAACGTGAGACAGCGGAGTTAAGAGAAGAGTACTTGCTGGACGTCGGCATTCAAGTATTCGACCCGGGTTTAGACAGGGCGGTCAATAACGAAGATCTGCTCATTTTTCCGGAAGTGCGTAAAGCTGAATCACGCTACATCCCCCTGCACCTTATGGAAGCTCTACAAAACAGTGCTGCATGGGGTGCTGTTCGTGTCGTTCCGAATGAAAAAACGATGTCCGATGTACTTGTTAGCGGCGAGATTCTGCAGTCGGATGGCGAGCTATTGCTGATTCATGTTTCGGTCAATGATGCGAGCGGTAGACACTGGTTCACAAAAGTTTACCAAGGCCTCGCGAGCAAATATTCCTATGACCGACAACGCTCCCACCAAGACCCCTTTCAAGGCATATACAATCGTGTTGCCAACGATATGCTGGAATATCGCAAGAAGCTGTCTGAACAAAACATTGCAGAAATTCGCACTATCGCCGAATTGCGCTTCGCGCAAAGTTTTTCTCCTGAAGCCTATGACCAACACCTCGTGCTAGACAAAAATGGCCGCTATGAGATAAGTCGTTTACCAGCAAGTAATGATCCAATGCTGGAAAGAATTCATCGTATTCGAGAGCGGGATTATATTTTTGTCGATACCTTGCAAGAATATTACGGAAGCTTTGTCCGAGACATGGATCGCCCTTACCAAGAATGGCGCAAACAAACCTACGAAGAAGTCATCGATATGCGTAACTTGCAACGCTCCGCGCGCAATCGCACGATCGCAGGTATCGCAGCGATCGTTGCAGGGATAGCGGCTTCAGGAAGCAGCAGTGGCGCATCTCGAGCGGCAGGCCAAGTCGGTATTGTAGGTGGAGCTTATACTGTAAAAAGTGGTTTCGATAAAAGAGCTGAATCGAAACTCCAAATTGAAATATTACAGGAACTCGGTGATTCTCTAGAATCCGAGATAGAACCACGCGTAGTTGAATTGGAAGATCGCACCATTACCTTGTCGGGAACGGTTGAAAATCAATACGATCAATGGCGAGATATATTACAAGAGATTTATCTTCTCGATACGCAAGGAACAATAGAGCAACAGTAAACCCAAGACATGAAACAATAACTATTATTGATCTCTTGGTTTGACCAAAAAAGTGCTGCTTCCCTAACTATCTACTTTTCTTCGCTCGTAGAAACCAGCTCCGCAATGAACATTTCAACCCTCAGACTGGTTAAGTTTTATTCAAAAATAAGACTATCTCATTGTGACAGTGAAATTCATTGCAACTATTTAATATTCTCGGCGTACTAAATTAAGGCCCAATAATCTTTGACGTACTATTATGTCGACTAGAATTAACGCATAACTAAGTGAATATCCACCGATAAACTAGCAAGATCCCGCAACCACTAATGAATAAACAAAATCAACATAGCGATGACGAGCAAATAATCGCACCGGCCCAAATTACCTTGAATGTTGCACCGCAAAATTCTGCGAGCATGCAATCTCAATCCGCTTTTTGGCGACGACATCTGTTTTTAATTTTTAGTCTCTTTTTGGCTGTAACAGTATTACTCGCCGTGGTATTTATATTACCCAAAAAGATCAGCGGTAACGCTGGAAACACCCAAGCGCCGCTGCTTACTAACGATACCAGTGACGGCGAAGGTGCAGCCGGCGCTTCCCCACTCCCAACAAGTAAAACGAGTAACTCAGCGCCAAACGAGTCGCCCTGGCAAGATGCCCAGTTTGCAAAAGAACGACGCGAAACCCAGGACGTTCTTGCCATCATGCTGGATCGGCAATCCCGCTTAGAAAAAATTCGAGTCGAATTATGGGCGCTAGAAGAATATGAAGCTGCCCAACAATTAGCTGTTGAAGCAGATCGACAATATTCGCAACAAGACTTTTTAAAATCGTCTCAACTATATAAGCAAAGCCTAGACAAGCTCGACGCCCTCTTGGAAAAAAGCGAAGCCGTATATGATCTAGCCCTTTTTGAAGGCAACGAAGCAATTTTGGCCGGGAACCAACTAGCCGCCGAACAGAACTTTCAGCTGGCTCGCCATATAAAACCGCAAAGCCCCGAAGCATCTAAAGGTTTAGCAAGAACCGCTGTATTGGAACAGGTACTAGACAAAATTAATCTCGGCAAAGCCGCGGAAAGAAATAAGCAACTCCGCGAGGCCCAGGAACACTATCAGCAGGCATTGGCTCTAGACACGCAATCTGAAATTGCCCAAGAAAACCTGAGTCGAATTAACCAAAGTATTATTGATGAAGATTTTCGTAAGGCGATGTCAGAAGGCTTTGCCGCCATTGCAAACGGGAACAACAATTCAGCAATCAGCGCCTTTAAAAAAGCCTTAACAATCAAGCCCAACGCCATTGATGCAAGTAAAGCGTTAAGCCAGGCACAAAACCAAGCAACCGAGATAAATATTCAAACGCATATTGAAAACGCCGCGAAACATGAAGCTAAAGAAGAGTGGGAGCTAGCGGTTTCAGAATATAAACTTGCGGAAAAATTAGATAAAAATGTGGTCGAAGCCAAAGTGGGACTCATTCGCGCTCAGACTTTTGCCAACTTTGATAACAAAATGAAAGCCATATTGGCAAACCCCGAACGCTTAACCAGCGCGAAGGTACATAATGAGTATCAACAATTTTTAGACGATGCGAAAAAAATAAAGAACCCTGGTAAGCGCCTACAACAACAGACCCAACAGTTAGAAGTCGAACTGCGCTATGCACTAGAGCCAGTCTCAGTTGCCTTCGTATCTGACAATGAAACAGAAGTAACACTCTATCAAATCGGCAATCTCGGCAAATTCGAAGCGACTGAATTATCTTTACAACCGGGCACTTATACTATCGTAGGTAGTCGTAATGGATATCGCGATGTCAGAGAAAACTTTGTCGTCTCAGCAAAAAAAGACCAGCCCACAACCGTTACCATTCGTTGTACTGAGAAGATATCGAAGGGATGAATAATAAACCTGAAAATACCGATGATGAGAATACTCAAGTGCGAGCGAGCGACATTTCCTTGTTTTCGAATTCATCCGTCAACGATCGAACGGATCCAATAAAACCTAGCGAGTTTGTGCCGCTAAAAGGTCTCCACACACGCTCGAAAAAAACCATTCGGCCCATCCATTTTGCGATCGGTATTCCGATGATTTTTTTAGCCGCAATCGCTAGTTTTTTATTCATCTCGAAGTCCGTGCTTATCACTACTGAACCTTTGGCATCAAATATAAATGTTAATGGACCTCTTGCCTTTAAAGTGGGGGGAAATTATTTACTTCTTAGTGGTGAACATGAAGTATCGATACAAACTGAAGGGTACTATCCCTTAACACAGAGCTTTAATGTAGGCCCTGAACAAAACCAAGAAGTCAATTTCGAACTAAAACCCTTACCAGGGAAGCTAACCGTTGTCAGCAATGTAAGCGAAGCAGGCGAAGTGTGGATCGACGGTGAAAAGGTTGGCTCACTAAACAAAGAAATTGATGGCATCGACGCCGGTCAACATGAATTACAAATTGTCACTAATCGCTACCAAGAATATTCTCAACAAATAGATATCGAAGGAAAAGAAAAATCACAGGCAATCGATATCAACTTGGTTCCAGCCTGGGCAGAAGTACAAATTTCTACCGTGCCGAATGGTGCCAGCATAATGGTGGATGGTGAAGAAGTCGGCAACACGCCGACGACGGCCGAGATCCTCCAAGGCGAACGAGAAGTTGTCGTCGCACTTACCGGCCATAAGACACACAGTGAAACATTATTAATCAAAGCCGGTGAACATCTAGATCTCGGCTCAATAATATTAGAAAAAGCAGACGGCTTAATTCGGGTTCAGTCAAAACCCGCCCAGGCTAGTATTACTATCAATGGTGAATACTATGGTCTTACGCCTCTCGATATTCCTTTGGCCTCAGGCAGTAATTATCAAATCACTTTATTCAAAGATGGCTATCAGCAAACGCAAAAAAACATCACCATTCAGTCAACTGACAAACAGATCGTTAATGTCGACTTAAGCGCTAACCTTGGCGAAATCACTTTTCAAACAAACCCCGAAGACGCGTTACTCTACGTTGATGGGCGCTTGATGGGGCGCGCTAACAAATCGCTCACTTTACCCACATCACAAGTTCAAATAAGTGTTAAAAAAGAAGGCTATGCCGATTATCAGACGATGGTGCTACCAAAAGTTAACTTTGACCAAATCATTTCAATTAACTTAAAAACTATAGAAGAAGCGAAGTGGGAAAATATAAAACCGCTTATATCCACTAAATTTGGGCACACACTAAAGTTATTCAAACCCAACGACACTTTTGAAATGGGCAGCTCTCGACGCGAACAAGGTAGGCGGGCAAACGAATCGCTGCGCACGGTAAAATTATCGAGGGCTTTTTATCTTGGCACAAAAGAAGTCACCAACGCACAATTTCGTGAATTTCAAAATGAACACTCGTCTAGTAATGTAAAAGGTCAGAGTCTCGATGGAAACAGCTACCCAGTAACAAATATTAGCTGGCAACAAGCGGCGTTATTTTGCAACTGGCTATCGGAACAAGAAAACCTTCCCGCATTTTATTTACTCGAAGAGGGTCTCGTGACCGGATTTAATCCGCAATCGCATGGATATCGATTACCCACTGAAGCCGAATGGACTTGGGCTGCCCGTGTCGAGCAAGGAAAGATGCTGAAATATTCATGGGGAGAACAATTACCACCAACAAAAAATTCGGGCAACTTTGCTGATAGAAATGCCGCACCTCTCGTTGGGCTCGTGCAGGTCTCCTATGATGATGGCTACGCTGCGACAGCGCCAGTCGGTAGTTTCCCACCGAATCAAAAGGAAATTTATGATTTGGCAGGCAATGTATCTGAGTGGATAAATGACTTTTACGACATTACAACTGGCCTATCGGTAAAAGCGGATGTCGATCCTCTAGGTCCGAGCGAGGGTGATTTTCATGTTATTCGTGGTTCGAGTTGGGCTCACGGAAACATTACTGAATTGCGCTTATCATTTCGAGATTATGGTGAAGACAAAAGAAATGACGTGGGCTTCAGAATTGCTCGCTTCGTTGAATAAACAAAAGCTGTATGAATACTAAATAACTATTTGTGGGTAAAACATCACGTGTTGACCTTTAAAAGAAAACCAAACATTGTTTTAGTCTTGGGACTAGTAGCGATTAGCTTAGTTTTTACTTGGCCCAGCTTGGCGCTTGCCCAGAAAAGCAGCGACGATGAAGCCGCGCAAAAAAAAACTTCTACAGAACAAAACGAAAACAAAGAAAGTTCAGAAAATGAATCATCAAACAACCAAGCATCAAATAATCAACAACAAAGTAATACGTCTACGCCACCTAAGTCGCCAGAAATATTTATTCCTTCAGAAGAAATATCGAAGGATCTTTCTGTTTCTTTCCCAGTAGACATTTAGAGTTTTGAGCCCCTTTTAAGGAAAGTCGATGACCAAATCAACTCACAAAGAATTTATCTATCAACTTTTTGCGTTGATTATTTCTTTTATTATTGTGCACGCCATATTTGTTGCGGTAATTCGCCCTAACGCCAATGCGATATTACAAGAGCAGCTGGAAAAGGAATCATCGGGTGAGCCATATGTTGTGCAGCGTTCTATTTACGTCGTAATGAAAGATTACGAGCAAGAAACGTGTTTTGTATTAATGTTTTGGGCTCTAGCCATCATGGGATTCAAAACCCGACGTGCCTTAGAAGAACGGAAAATGTTGTCAGAACCAATCATTAATATCAGCGAAGGAACCAGCGTTTTACCGGAGGATGCACGAGAGTTATCGCGGCCTGTGCAGGCCCTGCCCGAATCAAAACAACATTTATTAATACCGCGAGCACTGATCGTCGCGCTACAACGATTCGGTTCAACCCGAAACATCGGCGACGCAGGCCAAGCTATTAAAGAATTGTGTGATACCGAATCGGAACGTCTGGATAGTGAATTAGCCATGGTTCGCTATCTTGCTTGGGCGATTCCTTCAATCGGCTTTATCGGAACTGTACGAGGTATTGGTGAAGCCCTGGGACAAGCGCACAAAGCTGTCGAAGGCGACATCGCTGGCGTAACCGTTAGCCTTGGTGTCGCATTTAACTCGACACTCATCGCCCTCGTTATCAGTATTATTGTGATGTTTTTCAGTCATCAGCTGCAATTGCTGCAAGAGCGAGTTGTGCTAGACACACAGGCATATTGTGACAATAAATTGGTTCGCCACCTGCGTGTCAGAGATAAGGTCAGCCACAGTTAAAACTTTTAGAAATTATTCAGAGTGATAAATTCATGACGGTAGGCGTAATAGAATTAAATGATGCGGGCTTACGCTATGGCGTTGGCGACAATATCATTATCGAAAGCCCAGGCGTTTCACTCGTCAGTGAAAAACAAATTTTGCTGGGCGCCCAAGCTATGCAACAAGCGCGTTTACATCCCGTGCAAACCAATAATTTATTTTGGCATCGTTTGAGCGCAGAACCGCTCAACACCCACAGCAATTTTTGTCGACACCATGCGGATCTCGCTTACAGTCAACTGTTAGAAATTCACCAAGCGAAACCGGATTGCAATAACATTATTTTTGCGATCCCCAGCAGCTTTAGCCGTGAACAAATGTCCTTGCTACTTGGAATTGTCGGGCAGTGCCCATTTAAAGCTATTGGCATCGTTGACAGCGCTTTAGCAGCAGCTTCGCTTTACGCTTCGCAACAACATTCTCTTCATATCGACCTACAATTACATCAAAGTGTTTTCACCCAACTAACAATTGAGCAAGAATCCGGAACACCGCGTTTAAAACGAGGGCAAGTCGAAGTCTTGCCCAACACCGGCATGATTTCCATCCTCGATCAGTGGGCAAAAAAACTCGCTGATCACTTTGTCGACCAAACTCGCTTCGATCCTTTTTACAGTGCCGAGACAGAGCAATCGCTCTACGATCAGATTCCTCGCTGGTTGCAATTGTCGCAACAAAGTAACGAGCTAGTACTTGAGGTTAATGCAAAAACAATAAAACTAACGCGGGAACAATTTGTTAGCCCATTACTTCCGATTTACCAATCTATAACGTTTAAAGCGGAGCAATTGTTGCAACTAACCGGATCCACGGGTCAAGTTCAATTACTCATCAGTGATCGCCTCGCGACATTACCTGGCTTATTAGAAAGTTTAAACGCCAATCCAAAATTTAGATCAATTGCTTTGCCTAACAATGCGGTACTGCGTGGCGGCCATAGTCATGCGGACTTAATAGGCAATAATGGTGAACACCTGCAATTTGTCTTAAGCCTGCCAGCGCAATCGTCCCCAACAAATATTGAAGAGAATGTTAGCCCAACCGAGCTTGAGAATTCCCCATCAGAAAAAACCGCAACGCATTGCTTAATCGCTCACTCTGCTCACCCAATTGACGAATCTTTTATTTTTGTTAACGAAAACACAAACCACCTCGATCATTTAAGCATTAGTAAAAATAAAGAAAGCTCTAGCCTCTTTGGCCTTCAGAAAGATGCACAAGGAATATTGCTCACACCTTTTTCAGCGGATCGAATCAGCATCAACGGAAATGTAATTAACGACAATTGTAGCCTGAGTCTTGGCGATAAAATTTCGATTTCGAATCACGACACTCTCATTTCACTAATCAATGTAACAACTGACAATGGCGCGTAAACGACGTTTTACAACTTTTAGTTTATCTTTCCTAGACATTATGTCTTGCGGCTTTGGTGCGGCCGCTTTAGTTTTTTTGATTATAAAACACGAAGTAAACACGCGGGTCGAAGATGTTAACCAGGAACTGATGGCGGAAGTGAGTCTACTTGATGAGGATATTCGCGATGGCGAAGCGCAATTAGTACGCGCCAGAAATACGGTTTCGGAACTAGATCAGGAACTCGCCACCGCATTAGGGCTGGCACGAAAAATTAATGACGATATTCTTGCGCGTCGAAATAAGATTAGTGAGCTGGACAGCAATGATATCGATCAGCAAATTTTATCGCTTGAAGATCAGCTAAGGACTACGCAATTAGAAAAAGAAAGGCTTGAAAAAGAACAGGAACTGCGCGGCAACAACAATCGACGCTTTGTTGGCAAAGGCGAACGCCAATATTTAACCGGGCTTAAGTTAGGTGGTGCAAGAATTTTGATCTTAGTCGATGCATCAACCAGCATGCTTGACGAAACCATCGTCAATATAATTCGCAAGCGGTATATGTCGGACGAAGTAAAACTCAACTCACCAAAATGGTTACAAGTTTTAAAGATCGTCGAGTGGCTTACCGCCCAACTTCCTCGCGAAAGCTCTTACCAAATTTACACATTTAGCTCTGAATTTAGCGCCGCCATTCCAGGTACCGAAGCAACTTGGCTCAGCGTTGGTGATCAAGAACGAATGGAAGAATCCATCCTCAACTTACGAAAAGTTATTCCTGCTGGTGGCACGAATCTAGAAAACGTTTTTTCAAGCACGAGTCAATTTACTGTGCCACCGGACAACATCTACATCATCACCGACGGCTTACCGACCTTGGGGCCAAAGCCACCTCGTTCCGGCACGATTACAGGGAAAGAAAGAGAAAAACTTTTTTACCAAGCGCTTGAAACACTCCCTTACAACGCCCCAGTGAATGTGATTTTGCTTCCTTTAGAAGGCGATCCTATGGCTGCATCGGCATACTGGAAACTCGCGCAACGTTCGAACGGGTCTTTTCTGACACCTTCCGAGGATTGGCCATGAAACGGAATCGTCGCGATGACAATGAGATAAATGTTTCATTCTTGGATGTGGTCTGCTGTGGTTTCGGCGCGATAGTTTTATTGTTGATGATCACAAAAACAGTTGAACCCATAGTACTGGAGCAATCAGCCATAAACTTAGATGGTCAAATTGCCAACCTGCAAAAACAACTGTTCGAAATTCGTGGTGAAACCCGCGTCTACAATCGAGACATGAATGCAAAACACGAACAACTATCCCTCGAAGAGCAGCGTATAGCAATATTGAAAACAAGACTCGCAGAACTCGAAGCGAAAGAGGCAAAAGAATCACGCTCCACTGCATCAGACAGTGAATACCAAGGGCAACTAGAGATAGCGCTACAATCTTTGACCGCGGAAATGGAACGACTTTTCGCTGACAGCAAAGTGAAACAAAACGATTTAATTGGCGGGATTCCCGTCGATAGTGAATACATTATTTTTATCATCGACACTTCCGGCAGTATGTATCAATATGCATGGTCGCGCATGATGGACGAATTGGTGAACATCCTTGACATTTACCCGGAAGTTAAAGGGATTCAAATCATGAACGACATGGGAGAGTATATGTTCTCCACCACTCGTAATGAATGGATTCAGGACACCCCTGGTCGTCGGAATGCCATCGTCGAACGCTTACGATCATGGAGTCCATTTTCGAATTCAAGTCCGGTTGAAGGTATTCAAAACGCCATAAGAACTTTTTACGACCCCGATAAAAAAATTAGTCTTTACGTTTTTGGGGACGACTTACGAACCAACGCGTCGATCACGGAAGTCGCCAACACCATTGATCGCCTGAACCGGAGACGTAGAGGCAATCAAGATGAGCGTTTGGTGCGTATTCATGCTGTTGGTTTTCCCGTTATTTTTTTAGAAGCGCCTAGACAAGCAGACACCGCAAATCAATTTGCGGCATTAATGCGAGAAGTCACTCATCGCAATGGTGGCACCTTCGTTGGATTGAGCGACTATCGAAAAGAATGAAATGATTCCGCTAAATTAAATATGCTTTTTTGATATATGCAACAAACACATTAAAAAATAAATCGTGGATGGCCGAGCGAACTCAGGACACAAATATGAGTCAAAAAAAAATCTTATATCAAAGTTTGATAGCAATCCTTTCGCTGATATTTTTAAATGCTTGTACAAGCACGCTGGTGGTTGATGGGGATTTTCCCAGCCCTTTAATTTCGAAGCTGCCTTATAGTGTCGGTGTGCATTATCCTGAGAATTTCAAAAACTATACTTACAAAGAGGCAAGCAAAGACCGTCAAAAGTGGATCATTATCGCTGGCGATGCGCAGACAGAATTGTTTCAAACAGTATTACCTGGAATGTTTGAATCGGTTAGTCAATTCGACTCGCTACCACCCTATGAAATCCCAACCGACGTGGACATGATTATTTCGCCCACCCTAACGGCATTTGAATACACATTACCCACTGAGACCAGCATCAAGGTTTACGACATTTGGCTTAAATACAATATCCAAGTCTTTAGCAACCAAGGGAGCTTAATCGCTGATTACAACATGACTGCCTACGGGAAAACCCCAGTTGGCGGAATTCTTAGCACCAACGAGGCAGCGCTAAACTTAGCTATTGTTGCTGCGTTAAGAGACGCTGGCGCAAATTTAATTCTCGATTTTGCAAAGGTTCCTGAGATCAGAGCGTGGCTGGAACAGCATTAAGAAGCTATATTTATAAAGATCGCAAACCCCCAAAACAATGGAATACAAACCTTAAAATTTGCTTGCTGAAATAGAAATGAGAAACTAAGCGACTGATTTACCAACACATTTATCACCACCCTCGGTGGGAGACGAAACCCATGAAGAACGATTCGATAGTCACTCATATTACTAAGTTGTTCGCTAGAGACATAAAACACCTGTCCCACACCCCTAAGCTCTTCATATTAGGGATGATGTTTCTGCTACCCGCTTGCACTACGGTCACAATAGACCATTACACCAATGGAGATATCACCATTGAAGAAGATGAGGCGATAGTCGTATTGGGGCGCCGTTTTGCCGCCAGTTATGATACTGAGGTCGACCTCATCTCATGCGTTGGCAATTCACTCGGTAGCTCATCTGGTGGAATTAACGTTGTTCCCGAACAGCAGTTCATCGATAAGTTATACCCGTGGTTCGAACCTCGCTTAGCCCCGGTTCACACCAAGGCCCTAGAACGATTGGTGAAACAGGAAGAAGTTGCCGCCGTGATGGACGAGTACAACATCAGCCACATTGTTTGGATCGACGGAAAAACCGAAACAACCGGAAGCTCCGGCTCAATTGGATGCTCCATAGGAGCCGGTGGTGCGGGTTGTTTTGGCTTCGGCACCTGGGATGAAGAATCAGAATACGAAGCCACCATTTGGGATTACGAAGATCACGCTCTACTAGGCAAAGTAAGTGCCGACGCGTCAGGCACTTCCTACATGCCCGCTGTGATAATACCAATACCCATAATTGCCAATGTACAAAAAAGTGCCTGCAAATCGATGGCCGAACAATTGAGGATCTATTTCGAACCTACAGAACAAATTAGCCAACAATAAGTCTTAATTTGGTAAGGTATATCGCGGATGTCATACAAGTGTCGTATACAGGTGAGCATTCAGGCTTAACAATTCTATTTTTAGTTTGTTAACGTTAAGGAATGCAAAATGGATATGAAAATAGATTCGACCAAGATTATTAAGTTACGACGTCAACACGCATGGAGCCAGCAGCAACTGGCAGAAATTGCTTGTGTCAGCATGCGTACTATTCAGCGAATTGAGTCAACAGGTCAAGCGTCTCACGAATCTGCAAAAGCAATTGCTGCGGCGTTCGATACCAAAGTTCAAGAGCTGCTTAAAAAGGATGTACCCAAAAAATCCAGCGCAGTATTGAAAATAATTACCGCTCTTTTACTTGCTAGTAGCTTTTTAAGTTCAGTGCTTTTTATTGCAAAGGTAAGCGCCGAACCACTAATGATTAAGGTGCAGGTCACATCGAGCGACAAAGTAACAAATCTGCGCTTACTGCAAGACTCCGGTCAAAAAAGCGAAATGATTTTTGATGATGAGTTCCGAGTAGAAATAACGCCCAATATATTGGCAGACAAAAAAATACATATTCAGACACAAATCTTTGAGACAAATGAAACGGGCGATCCCAGATTAATCGCATCGCCATCAGTGATTACCGAGCATCGCACTAAAGCAACAATCACCTTCGATGCCAGCAATCTAGCTCACTATGAAATTGATCTCATACCGCATTTGTAACTGGCCCTAGATTAAAAATAATTTAGGTTTTTTAAATCGCGACCGCACGATATTTAGCTAATGGCAAAAAGCAGCCCATGAAAACTTACTTTAACAGCAGCCAAATCACTCGTGGCAATTTTAGAATTCACTCCGAAATTGTCTTACTTTCATTTTTGGTGTGTTGCTTTTTACTTTCGTCTTGCGCCGTAAATCCCGCCACGGGTTCAGCAGATTTCGTTTTGATGTCGGAATCACAAGAACTAAAAATTGGCAAAGAACTGCACGAAAAAATTATCGAAAGCTCGCCTATTTACCCAGACAAAGAATTGCAAGAATACGTCGACGGCATTGGCCAGCGAGTCGCCAAAACTAGTGATCGACCAGAGCTCACATACACTTTTACAATAATCGACAGCCCTGATATCAACGCCTTCGCGCTTCCCGGTGGTTATATTTATATTAATCGAGGATTAATAAATTATTTACAAACCGAAGCCCAACTCGCGGCAGTGTTATCACACGAAATAGCCCATGTAACAGCACGTCATGCAGTCAGGCGCGACGCTAGACAAAAAGGTTCTGGATTTGGCACAGGATTTTTGTCGATTCTATCAGTCATCGCGACGGGCTATACCGTTGTTGGAGATGTAGCAAGTTTGTACTCAACGGAAGCGGTTTTGGGCTATGGTCGTGAACTAGAATTGGAAGCAGATAAATTTGGCGCGGAATACTTGTTCAATAGTAATTACGACCCGCAAGCAATGGTCGAAGTAATTAGCGTACTTAAGGATCAAGAACGTTTTACACGTTTAAAAGCGAAGGACCAAGGTAAAAAACCTCAAGCTTACCACGGCGTTTTCTCTTCGCATCCTCGCAATGATCAGCGCTTGAGAGAAATAGTGAGTGAAGCCGGTGCTTTTGATAGCGCGAACACGGAAATTAATTCTGCGGAATTTAGAAAAAAAACCGAAGGTTTAGTGTTTGGAATTAACTATGACGCCCCACCTCCGTCCAAGAAAGATATAGAACCCAACCGTTACATCCATACCGGACTTGGATTTACATTATTATTTCCTGAAGGATGGACATTCACCAGCGAAAAAAATGCCATTACGGGGCAACCAGACAATGGCAACGCGCAATTGCAACTTACGGTATCGACCTTAAGAAAAAATATTTCCCCTCGCGATTACATTCGCGACGCGCTTGGTATCCCCTTGCTAACTAAATCGGAAGCGTTCAATCAGTTTGGTTTAATCGGACACACAGGAATAAAACCTGCTGAGAAGGGTGGACAACCAGAAAGAATCGCCGTTTTGTTTCAAGCAAACCGTGTGTATATTTTTTCTGGAACGATAAAAAAAGTAGAGAAAGATGTCGATTTCGATAGTTTATTTCTCGCCAGTATTCGCAGTTTCCAACCCGTCCGCGTTAACAACACCACCGCATTAAAAACGAAAACCATTCACTACGTCAGGGCTAACAACAACACAACCTTTGCAGCTCTCGCGCGTTTATCGAGTATCAGGCCTTATCCCGAAGAAGAATTACGCTTACTAAATGGCTATTACCCAAGAGGCGAACCAAAGCCAGGGGAGTGGATTAAGATCGTCCAGTAACAGAAATTCTTTATTCGCCAACAACTTATCCGCTTTCTATGTCCCAGCCGATATAAAAACTGAGCACGCGTGGGCTTGTCCTTCCTGACTTCCAGAAATTTTATCTATATACTTTCGCGAAGTGAAAAATGGGTAAACCTCGACTCAACTGTCAGCGAAACTCATCATTACTCATAAGCCAAAATGATACTTATTAAGCAGCGCCGCGATATCATTGGCCGAGAACTTTCACGTCCTTGCTTGTTTAAAACGTCAATATGCTTAATGAGCAGCGCATTAAAATAATTAACAAGGGTTATGAATTCAGGACCCCGCCTTGAAAAAGATTTGGAGATATTCATGCACAGCACAATGATGGACACCCCTCTCGTCCTCTCTTCGATAATGAACTTTGCCGAAAAAGTTTATGGGACGTCCGAAATCGTATCAGTTACCGCCGACAACCCGCTCCATCGCTACACCTACAGTGACGCATTCAAACGAGTGCGGAAATTAGGGAATGCGCTCAATGCAATGGGCGCTAAATTGGGAGACACAATCGGTACTCTTGCTTGGAATGATTACCGCCACTTTGAAATGTATTACGCGCTAGCGGCATCAGGCATGGTTTGTCATACCGTCAATCCACGACTCTTCGAAGACCAACTAGAGTTCATCATTAATCACGGCGAAGACAAATGGTTATTTCTTGATATTGCTTTCGTTGGCTTAGTCGAAAAGATTCAAGACAAACTACCCAATGTTCAAGGCTTCATTATCTTAACTAACGAAGCCAACATGCCCAAGCAAACCTCTTTGCGCAATGTCGCCTGCTACGAGAGCTTACTTGACGCGCAGAACGAAGACATTGACTGGCCCGAATTTGGCGAGAACCACCCTGTTGCAATGTGCTACACCTCGGGCACAACTGGCAATCCGAAGGGTGTTGTTTATAGCCACCGTTCAACCGTTTTGCACGCCTACGCCTCAGCACTCCCTGATACGCTGGGGATTTCCGTCCAGGATGTAGTGATGCCCATCGTACCCATGTTTCATGTCAACGGCTGGGGCTTGGTTTATTCTGCCCCAATGGTTGGCGCCAAAATGGTAATGCCGGGGCCGAAGATGGGCGATGGAGAAACCATCTGTTCGCTGATAAATGGAGAAAATGTCACGATTTCCGCCGCCGTTCCCACCGTGTGGCTAGCTTTAATCAATCACCTCGAAAAAACCGGCGGCGACGTCGAGAGTTTGAAGCGAGTCACTGTCGGTGGTGCGGCTTGTCCCTTGTCGATCATGACTACACTCAAGGACAAATACGGTGTCGAAGTACGACACGCCTGGGGTATGACGGAAACCAGTCCACTCGGCACCTACAACACCTTCAAACCGAAGATGGATAGCTGGACAGAAGAAGAGCGCAATGCCGTGCGGGTTAAACAAGGTCGTCCTATTTACGGTATCGAAGTAAAAATTGTCGACGACAACAATAAGGAATTGCCTTGGGACGGCGTAGCTTCCGGCGCCGTTAAAGTGCGCGGCCCCTGGGTAACCGGCAGTTATTATAAGCTCGACAAAAAAGCGACAGATGAAGATGGCTGGTTTGAAACCGGCGATGTGGCCAGCATGGACAGTGAAGGCTACATGCAAATCACCGACCGCACTAAGGATGTTATTAAGTCCGGCGGCGAATGGATCTCTTCCATAGAATTAGAAAACTGCGCAATGAACCATCCGAAGATTGAAGAAGCGGCAGTGATCGGCGTTTATCATCCCAAATGGACTGAGCGGCCTTTGCTTTTAGCCATTGTCAAAGCCGGTGAAACAATTACCAAAGAAGAAATGTTGGCGTGGTTCGAGGGTAAAGTCGCGAAATGGTGCCAGCCTTCTGCCTGTGAATTTGTCGATTCTTTACCCCACACCGCTACCGGCAAATTGAGCAAAAAAGATATGCGTGCGCAATTTGAAAACTACCAATGGCCTGATGAAAGCGCCTAACATTAAAAAGCCGACACAAAAATTTATTAGTTGAATTTACACTCTCTCGAATTAAGAAAGATACTCGGAGCAAATAATGACAGCACTCGTACAATCAATTAACAAAGAAGTATCAGCGGAAGAGTGGCAAGTACGCGTCGATCTTGCCGCGCTTTATCGCATCGTTGCGATGTTTGGCTGGGATGATTTAATTTTTACCCACCTCACCGCTCGTGTCCCTGGTGGCGACCACCACTTCCTCATCAATCCCTACGGCTGCTTGTTTGAAGAAATCACGGCATCAAGCCTGGTAAAAATCGACTTGCAGGGCAACAAGATTATCGATTCTCCTTACGACATAAACCCCGCTGGTTTTACCATTCATTCGGCTATCCATGAAGCACGTGATGACGCCAACTGTGTCATGCACTTACATACGCGCGGCGGTATCGGCGTTTCGGCACAAAAGAATGGCCTCTTACCAATTTCCCAGCAGGCTTCTATCGTTTTGCAGAACCTGACTTACCACGACTACGAAGGATTAGCCTTAAACCCAGATGAAAAAGTCAGATTGGTCAACGACCTTGGGGATAAACGTTTAATGATTCTTCGTAACCACGGCACCCTGGCACTGGGTAAAAGTATTCCTGGCGCATTCCTTGGCATGTATACCCTAGAAACAGCCTGCCAGGCGCAGATCGCCGCACAATCCGGCGGCGCTGAGCTAACCTTAATCAATCAAGAAGTCATTGATGGCGCGAGTGAAAATAGTAAAACAACCACCAAAGGCATGGGCGGCAGTCTCGCTTGGCCAGCGTTACTGCGCAAACTTGATCGGCTAGACCCCAGCTACAAGACCTAAACCACCACAAAATCTAAGGCGCAATCTAAGGTGCGCCAGAATCCTATACTGCCAGGGCTCAGATACTCTTAAACTAGGCATTTCACCAGCGACAATTCAAATCGCGCGGGTGATTTGCCCGTTGGCAGATTTAGGCGTCAAAATCTGTTGGAATTCTGAAAAAACAAAGGCTTAGTCCCCTAGAATGGGGGGCAATACTCGTTGACTAGAGCAATTAGCCCGATATAATCAGACCAGCTAGAAAGTACGTCTTATATTTATGCACACCTTTTCGATGTCCAGTAGTTAGTCCTCGTCCGGTTCTTCATAAGTAATAGCAACACTTCCAGCTACATTTGGCCCTAAAAGGCCGCAATTACTCATGAAAAAAGATAGGAATTACTATGTCTACTACTACCGGCACCGTTAAATGGTTCAACGAATCTAAAGGATTTGGCTTTATTTCTCAAGAATCTGGTCCAGACGTATTTGTACACTTCAGTGCAATCACTGGTTCAGGTTTCAAGACTTTAGCTGAAGGCCAAAAAGTTGAGTTCACTGTAACTCAAGGTCAGAAAGGTCCTCAAGCAGAGAATATCGTTCTGCTTTAACGGTCAAACTGCTACAGAAGGTGTAAAAAACTACTTCACGCCTTCGTTTCTTCCTCTTTGAGGACGATAGCAAGAAAAAGGGTAGGGTCTCCGGGTCCTACCCTTTTTTGTTTTACAGCGTATGACTTACTCAGCGTTCGCAGCAAATTGGTTTTGGCTCAGTTACTTTAGCGCCCTCAAAAGTTTCACCCATATTGCTCATTAAGCCACGCTTGATCACGCGCCCCCATTTAAAACTAATACTCAATATTGAAGAACCGCTGAGCATTAAACCCATCATCTTTCTTCGCGTTGATAGCCAAGCAACAAGCGCGAGGAAATTTTAATTAAAGATATAAATTTAGGAAATCAAAATGACTTTACTCGTAGGAGATAACTCCGTAGTTGCCATGCATTACAAACTAACCGATGGCGAAGGCCAAGTAATCGACAGCTCTGAAGGTGCGGAGCCATTAACTTATTTGCACGGTGCGGGCAATATTATTCCCGGCCTAGAAAAAGCATTGGTTGGAAAAGTAGAAGGCGCTAAGGTTGAAGTTGAAGTCCTGCCTGCCGAAGGTTACGGAGAAATTGTTCCGGATCTCATTCAATCGATCGACAAATCTGCCTTCCAAGGCGTTGAAACTGTAGAAGCCGGCATGTCTTTCGAAGCACAAGGGCCTGACGGTTCGATGCAACGCGTCGTGGTTAAAAGTGTCGAAGGCGATATGGTAACGATTGATGCGAACCACCCACTCGCGGGCATGACATTAAATTTCGACGTTCAAATAGTGTCGGTAAGAGAAGCGACTGAGCAAGAACTTCAGCACGGTCATGTTCATGCACACGGTCACGATCATTAAAAACTAGAAAAATCAAAGCGTCGTTTACGGCGCTTTTTCCTTATTTTTTGGAGATTGGTTTTTAGAGATAGGTTTTCAAGCGTTAGTTTTTATATATTGTTTTTTAAAGTGGGTTTAAAGGCAAACAAGATATGAAAATCGATAACAAAGAAAAGTTACGTGTACTTTACGATTTCCCCAAAGGGCGCAGTGAGGTAAAAGTACTTCCCACTCTTGAAAAGCACTCTATTCACTTCATCAACACCTCCCCTTTCCTGACACTCGCGACCATCGACGCAGAAGGTAAAATGGATTGCTCTCCCCGCGGAGGAACCCCAGGCTTCGTTAAAGTTATCGACAACAACACAATTATCATTCCAGACTCGAAAGGTAATAATCGCCTTGATAGCATCGTAAACATTATTGAAACGAATAAAGCGGGCTGTCTATTTATAATCCCAGGTGTTGATGAAACCTTACGTATCAATGGTAGCGCCTCTATTTCGACCGATGAAAACTATTTAAGAATGTACCCGAACGAAAAGAACCCACCTAAGTGCATCATCGAAATCAAAGTAAACGAAGTTTACTTGCATTGTGCCAAGGCATTTATGCGCTCAAAACTTTGGGCAGAAGAAAGTAAAATTGACAGAAAATCATTCCCCACCATGGGACAAATGATAAATGATCAAACTGGCGATCAAAGCGAAATAGAAACACAAGAAACTATGATCGAACGCTACAAGGAAAACCTGTAAGCGCAAAAGTGAATTTTTGAACGATGTTTTTTTAAATAGCCGGTTTAATCGTTAACCCGACAATAAACCGGTCAATTCGCACTCGAGAAAATCAATGATAGATCAAGGATTTGAAATTATTGAAAGCTTCATATCGAAGGAATCTAACGAGAAGATAAAAAACGAAATTGAGAAATACCCTATCCCATCAGGTGCTGGCGGCATTAGAAATGCTAACAAAAAGATTCCGGCGATCGATCAATACATTCACTCCCCGATACTACAGAAAAAAATTGCACCTTATTTTTCAAGAACACCACAACTTGTTCGAGCAATCGTGTTTAACAAAACTCACGAAAATAATTGGCTGGTATCGTGGCACCAAGACAAAACCGTTTGCGTATCCCAACAATTCAACAAACTCGGATGGGGCCCTTGGACGACAAAAGACAACACCTTGCATGTACAAGTGCCCATATATGTCTTAGAAAAAATGTTCACGTTTCGGATACATCTCGATACCGTGAGTAATGAAAATGGCTGTCTGAGAATTTTTCCGCACAGTGACCAGAATGGAATCATGACTCAAGAAACGATTGCATCTTATACTAAATCCAATATTTTTCTTGAATGTACCGGCGATGAAGGAAGCGCTTTAGTCATGCGCCCTCATCTGTTGCATTCCTCCCTAAAAAGTAATCGACCTGCGCAGCGAAGAATTTTACACTTAGAATTTAGCGACTATATATTGCCACCAGGAATTACATGGGCGTAAAGTCTCTGGCTTCACAGGTCGTTTTCTACGAATCTTAATCAAGCTCATCCAACTACAAAATTAAATCTCTCCGTTGCAATAACATCTTCCCTAGATTAAGGTTCATGCCTTGCAGATCACGGGCAGTGACGCTGTGTTCTGAAAAAAGCGGAATCATTGTACAGAGAATAAATGATGGAAATTTGGGTTGATGCCGATGCTTGCCCTGTCGTCATAAAAGAAATTTTGTTTCGCGCCTCCGAGCGCACGGGAATACATATTACCTTCGTCGCAAACCAAGCAATCCGCGTTCCTCCTCTCCCCAGCGTTAAAAGCCTTCAAGTGTCTTCTGGATTCGATGTCGCCGACAATGAAATCGTAAAACGTGTTGCACGGCAAGATCTAGTCATCACTAGCGATATCCCTCTTGCCGCTGAAGTGATAGAAAAAGGTGCGCTTGCCTTAAGTCCACGCGGAGAACTCTACACAAGCGAAAATATTAAAGGCCGACTCAATATGAGGGATTTTCTCGACACCATGCGTTCGAGTGGTGTACACACCGGTGGACCCTCACCTCTGGGGCAAGCCGAACGGCAGGCTTTCGCAAATAAACTTGACCAACTAATCACAAAGCATTCGAAATCCAATCAAACGAGAGAACAGTAAGCAATGTCACTTATCCAAAATTTTAAATTGAGTAAAACACTATGATCTGGGATATCGATCCTGTACTACTCAACTTGGGGCCCCTACAAATTCATTGGTACGGCGTTTTCTTTGCTACCGCTATTTTGAGTGGCTTTCAACTAATGAAATGGATTTATAAAAATGATGGCCGATCAACGGAATCTCTCGACTCACTTTTTATTTACGTCGTTGTAGGCGTTATTGTCGGCGCTAGACTCGGACACTGCTTGTTTTATGACCCCGTCTATTATTTATCAAATCCTTTAAAAATTTTAGCCATTCGAGAAGGCGGTCTCGCCAGTCATGGTGGTGGGCTTGGCGCCATTTTGGCGGTGATGCTTTACCAGAAAAAACATAAGGAGGAATTCCTTTGGGTGCTGGATCGACTCACTTTACCGACCGCATTATTTGGATTTTTTGTGCGCATGGGAAATTTTATGAATTCAGAAATTTTAGGAAAGCCCAGTGACGTGAGCTGGGCAATTACTTTTTCTCGCATCGATAATTTGCCGAGACACCCCACTCAACTTTACGAATCGATCAGTTATTTGCTGATATTTTTTGTGATGTTGATCCTCTACAAGACTCAAAAAATCAAAGAAAGAACCGGGGTTTTATTAGGCGCTTTCTTGTGTTTAGTTTTTAGCACTCGCTTCGCAATTGAATTGGTAAAAGAAGCGCAAGCTACTTGGTCAGCTGGGATACCTTTAAACACTGGGCAATTACTTAGCATTCCATTCTTATGTGTAGGATTATTTTTAGTTGTAAGATCGATAGGAAAACCCGAAAACGTTGCGAAATAGATACATGCCAGTATTTAAACCAACCCTTTCAATCATCGCCTTAACTATCGCGAATCTTCTGCCGCTACTTGGAGTGATCTATTTATCCTGGGACGCGACGATATTAGTTCTACTCTATTGGGTAGAAAATCTGATTATTGGTTTTTACAATCTATTAAAAATCGCCTGCCTACAAGTAAAATCTCCTCGGTTTAGCCTCGGAAAAATCTTTTCCATGTTATTTTTCAGCTTGCACTTCGGCGGATTCTGCGCGGTCCACGGCCTATTCTTGCTAGTATTTTTAAATGTCGGCGGAGAAGATGTCTCACTGTTACCTGAAGACTCGTGGCCACTTTTTTTAGTGTTTTTTCAATTATTGTTTTCTGTCATTACCGCACTATGGGAGAGCCACCCACCTGGAATGGAGTTAGCTTTTGTGGGACTCGTCATTAGCCACGGAATCTCTTTCGTCCAAAACTATATTATCGGAAAGGAGTTCCAGTCCTTGACTATTCCAACGCTCATGCAACAACCCTATAAGCGTATCGTCATTATGCACATCGCTATTATCGCTGGTGGTTTTCTTATCGCTTTCTTTGGCTCGCCCCTTGCGCTTGTTTTCGTGTTGGTTTTTCTTAAAATCACTATGGATATCTTTTTGCATATCAAAGAACATCAAGCGAAAGCGATGGTTGATAATCAGGAGCCCATAAACCTCGCTTAGTATTCCGTTGATATCCCCACTAATTTAATTTTTCCCTAGTAGATAGGGTATTAGTCCAGGAGATAGCATGTCGTTTATCGAATTTAGCAAACAAGAAAAAGAAACTATCGCCAGAAAAGTACAAATGTATTTCCGAGAAGAGCTAGAACAAGAGATCGGACAATTTGATGCAGAGTTTCTTCTCGATTTTTTTGCCGAAGAGATCGGCGCCTATTTTTATAATCGAGGTCTACAAGATGCCAACACTGTGTTAATGGATCGCATCGACAGCATTACCGAGGCAATTGACGAAATCCAGAAACCCACCGACTTCATTAAATAACGCTCGACCGCAAGGAGAATCAGCCCATGGCTACAACAAAAGGTATCAATCATCTCGGCCTAGCCGTTTCTAACCTCAATCAAACTAGAGACTTCTTTATCGAACTGCTGGGCTGGAGCGAATCAGGTCGAGATGATAGCTATCCAAGAACAGCGGTATCCGATGGTCACGTAAGATTAACCTTGTGGCAGGTCGACAAGAATCTGGATATCGAAGAATTCGATCGTCGAAAGAACATTGGTCTTCATCATCTCGCCTTGGACGTTCAATCGGAACAACAACTTATCGATATCTATGAAAAACTAAAGACCCAAGACGATGTCAACATCGAGTTCGCGCCAGAGTTAGTTGGGCAGGGGCCTCGCAAACACATGATGTGTAACGAACCAGGAGGAATACGAATTGAATTTATCTGGCAGGGAAGTTGATTTATGGGGTAAGGCCGACGGAAACTTACCTAGTAAAATTTTCTATCTTAAATTCGAAGACCAAACTAATACTTGAACAATTACATTGAGCTGTTTATAGTCGACGTCACTTTCGGAACAGCTTTTATTTTCAAACCCACTCGCTGAGTAACAATACAATGTTTTGCATAGCAGCTAAATTCAAGAACAAACCTTGCAAGTCAAATTTGGCTCCGGTTGCTATGTGTAGATAAAATATAAACTAATTTCATATACACAAAAGCCCGGTCGCTAGTTGCTACCGGGCTTTTTTTATCCCAACTTTTTAATCATTCACTAAACAGCAGGAAAAACCATGTACTCTGGATCTTATACGGCACTGCTCACCCCATTTAAAAATGGCGATCTCGATGAGCAAGCACTTCGCAAGATGGTCAATTGGCAGATAGAAAATGGCACTCAAGGGCTGGTGCCTGCAGGCACAACCGGAGAATCACCTACCCTAAACTCTAGTGAACATAAACGTACTGTCGAAATTGTTGTAGAAGAATCTAAGGGACGCGTCCCAGTTATTGCCGGGGCAGGATCAAACAATCCTGTAGAAGCCCTAGAATACGTGAATTTTGCCGAAGGTGTTGGCGCTGATGCCGTGCTTTGTGTCGCTGGTTATTACAACCGCCCCTCACAACAAGGATTATATGAGCATTTTAAAATGATTCATAACTCTAGCAGTATCCCCATTATTATTTACAACGTTTCACCAAGGACAATTGTCGATATCAATCCGGACACCATGGCTGAACTTTCGAAACTCCCACGAATACTGGGTGTGAAAGACGCGTCCGCAGATTTATCAAAAATTAGTTTAGAACGACAAAAAATAATAAAACAATTTAGCTTTTTTTCTGGTGAAGATATTACTGCACTCGCCTATAACGCTATGGGTGGTACGGGTTGTATTTCTGTCACCGCAAATATTGCTCCCAGACATTGCGCCGTATTCCAAAACGCCTGTGCAAAGGGAAACTATAAGCTCGCATTAGAGTTCCATGAAAAATTGGTACCACTACATCAAGCTTTGTTTTTAGAGCCTAGTCCTGCAGGAGTAAAATACGCAGCATCACTGTTAGGTTTATGTACTGAAGACGTGCGCTGCCCAATTCTTCCCTTGCAAGACAAAACCAAAAAACATATCAAACTATTAATGTCCGAACTCAATTTAATAAGTTAACACATAGCCAGGCCATTATTTCTATCTGTGATGATGAAGATATAGCGACCTTACTGGGTCGAAAAATTCCAAGGAGTTAGCCTATGCCAAAAATACTGATATTCGGGAATTCGGGATCTGGGAAATCAACTCTAGCCAAAAAATTAGCGTCTGAACACAAATGTGAACACCTTGACCTTGATATATTGGCCTGGCGCCAAACTATGCCGCCGGAAAGAAGTGATATTAAAGAGGTCTCTAAAAAACTCACTATTTTCTTTGATAAAAATTCTGATTGGGTTATCGAAGGTTGCTATAGCGACATCATTTGTTTGGCGACCAAACATGCAAGCGAAGTAATTTTTATGAATCTGAGCATTGAAGACTGCATAGAAAATGCAAAAAACAGGCCCTGGGAAAAACATAAATATGAATCAAAGCTAACTCAAGATAAGAATTTACCTATGCTTCTTGATTGGATTAAAAACTATAACAATAGGGAGGATGATTTTTCATTCACATCACACAATCATGTTTTTGAAACTTTCCCTGGCAACAAAAAAATGATCAATAAAAACAGCTCACTAACTCCCGCACTTAATATTAACAATAAATAGCTCGCACAAAAAAGGCGGCTTTGAAAGCCGCCTTTTTTACAAGAAAGTAATAATTAATTGTTTTCTGTTTTATCAATGATCTTATTGGCTTTAATCCAAGGCATCATCGAGCGAAGCTTAGCACCCACTTCTTCAATCTGGTGCTCTCCAGAAATACGGCGCTTAGCTTTCAGAGTTGGCGCACCGGCCTGGTTATCCAAGATAAAATCTTTAGCGAATTTACCTTGCTGAATATCAGTCAAAACACGCTTCATTTCTTTCTTAGTTTCTTCTGTAATAATACGCGGACCCGAAACATAATCACCGTACTCAGCAGTATTTGAGATTGAGTAACGCATATCAGCAATACCGCCTTGATACATCAAGTCGACAATTAATTTCAATTCGTGCAAACACTCAAAGTATGCCATTTCGGGCGCATAACCTGCTTCGACCAAGGTTTCAAAACCCGCTTGTACCAACGCAGAAGCACCACCACACAATACCGCTTGCTCACCGAACAAGTCTGTTTCGGTTTCTTCACGGAAGTTGGTTTCAATAATTCCAGAACGTCCACCGCCATTCGCAGAAGCATAAGACAGGGCAGTTTGTTTCGCCATGCCCGATGCGTCTTGATAAACCGCGATCAAACTAGGTACACCACCGCCCTCTAAATAGGTAGAGCGAACTGTATGACCAGGACCTTTTGGTGCAATCATAATTACATCAATATCTTTTGGTGGTTCAATCAATTGAAAGTGAACGTTGAAGCCATGCGCAAATGCTAGCGCAGCACCCGATTTTAAATTTGGTGCAACTTGCTCGTTATAGATTTTTGCTTGATGTTCATCCGGCGCTAGAATCATAACTACATCGGCGTCTTTAGAAGCACCTTCAATAGTGTCGACGTTCAAACCAGCTTTCTCAACTTTCGCCCAGTTTGCCGAACCCTTACGCAAGCCCACCACGACGTTTTTAACGCCTGAGTCTTTTAAGTTCTGTGCATGAGCATGGCCTTGTGAGCCGTAGCCAATAATGGCGACTTTTTTTCCTTGGATGATGGCAAGGTCGCAGTCTTTGTCGTAATAAATTTGCATGGGTCAGTCCTACTTACTGGGTTTAATTAAAAAATAAAAGTTAAAAACTAAAAAACATAAAATCATTTTAAAGGCTAAGCACTTTCTCGCCACGGGCTATACCGGAAATTCCAGTTCGCACAACTTCTAATATTGCGGCTTCACCTACGGCTTGCTGAAAGGCGTCGAGCTTGTCACTCGCACCGGTGATTTGTATAACATAAACATTCGCGGTCACGTCAACAATTTGTCCACGAAAAATATCAACACAACGCTTGATCTCTTCGCGCAATGCGCCGGAGGCTTTCACTTTAATCAACATCAACTCTCGTTCAATATGAGCACCTTCCGTTAAATCGACTAATTTAACAACGTCGATAAGGCGATTAAGATGTTTGGTAATTTGTTCGATAATATGATCATCACCGATAGTTGTTAAAGTTAAACGAGACAATGAAGGATCTTCTGTTGGCGCAACGGTGAGCGATTCAATGTTGTAACCGCGCTGCGAAAACAAACCAACGACACGAGACAAAGCACCGGGCTCATTTTCCATTAAAACTGAAATGATTCTTTTCATTTAAGTCCGCTCCTCCTTGCCCAACCACATATCGCGCATGGATCCATTCGGCGCGATCAGCATAGGATAAACGTGTTCTTCTGGGTCGACCATTATATCCATGAATACGACTCGGTCTTTTAAGCTAAAACATTCCTTTAATTTAGCTTTTAATTCTTCACGTTTAGTAACGCGAATACCAACATGGCCATAGGCTTCAGTGAGTTTCACAAAATCAGGCAGGGAATCTTCATACAAACTTTCTGAGTAACGGCTGTCGTATTGCATGTCTTGCCACTGCTTAACCATGCCCAAACTTTGGTTATTTAAACAAATAATTTTTACCGGCAGATGATATTGAGTGCAGGTCGACAATTCCTGAATACACATCTGAATGCTACCTTCGCCAGTAACACATGCAACCACCGCATCACGATCGGCAAATTGCGCGCCCATCGCTGCGGGCAAGCCAAAGCCCATCGTCCCAAGACCACCGGAATTAATCCAACGTCGTGGCTTATCAAATTTATAATATTGCGCGGCAAACATTTGATGCTGACCGACATCGGAGGTTACGTAAGCTTCACCTTTCGTTACTTCATACAACGCTTGAATAACTTCTTGCGGCTTAATGAACTCACTCTTGGTATCGAAGCGATCTTTAGTATAAATACCGTGCTTATCTCGCCATTCATTGATCTGCTTCCACCAATCCGTTAAAGCGGAAACATCTGGGCCCTTGTTCGCGCCCTCTATCAATTCCAACATATCTTTTAATACGCTAGAAACAGAGCCGACAATGGGAACATCAGCGGTCACGGTTTTAGAAATCGAGGCAGGATCAATATCGATGTGAATTATTTTTGCATTCGGACAAAATTTATTTGGGGTATTGGTAACTCGATCATCAAATCGCGCGCCCACCGCAAGAATAACGTCACTGTGATGCATCGCAGTATTTGCTTCAAATGTACCGTGCATGCCAAGCATGCCAAGAAATTGTTCATCGGTTGCCGGAAAACTACCTAGCCCCATCAAAGTATTGGTCACTGGGTAATTCAAACCTTTAGCCAACTTAATGAGTAAGTCGCTAGAGTTCCCCAACACGACGCCACCGCCGGCATAAATCACCGGACGCTTCGCGGATAATAGTAATTGCGCTGCTTTTTTTATCTGACCGCTGTGGCCTTTGCCTGCAGGTGTGTAGGAACGAATTTTTATTTTCTTTGGATATTCGTACTCAAATAAGTTTTCAGGTGCAGTAATGTCTTTGGGAATATCCACGACCACAGGGCCTGGCCGCCCAGTAGCAGCAATGTAATAAGCTTTTTTTATCGTCTCAGGAATTTTGCGGGCGTCCGTTACCAAGAAGCTATGCTTTACGATTGGTCGCGAGACGCCAACCATGTCGGTTTCTTGAAAAGCGTCTTCGCCAATTTTATTGGTTGGAACCTGCCCAGAAATCACCACCATTGGAATTGAATCCATATAGGCAGTTGCGATGCCCGTTATCGCATTGGTCGCGCCAGGGCCAGAAGTGACTAAGACTGTACCAACTTTACCGGTTGCACGAGAGTATCCATCGGCAGCATGAGTAGCGGCCTGTTCGTGACGAACTAATATATGCTTTACGTCTTTTTGACGATAAAAAGCGTCGTAGATATGCAATGCTTGGCCACCTGGGTAGCCAAAGACAATATCTACACCTTCATCTTTAAGGGAGCGAACAATCATATCGCCACCCGATAACATCTCCACGCTGTATCCTCTTCTCTAAAACTTTAAAAATAGTTGTTTTGGCACCGAGCGATTACTCAGCTCATTATTCCTAGCAAATTGGATGCTCTTAAAATGCCTAAATTCGCCCTTTAGCGCTGCCGTTTCGCGCCCTCATATAACTCAAAATCGATGAAGTGAGCATAGTCTAGGGAGTTACATGAATTGTCAGGCGTATAGCGCTACGCTAAGCACATTGCTTTTATAGCCTGATCGGGAAACGTTGATAGACGATTCTCTGATGGATTGACTCCAAGGTTTTGACTTGGGGACAGCTTGGCCTTAATTTTGTCAGCAGGAGCTAATGGTCCGAATAGGAAATTAGCCACCAAATTCAGCTCTTCATGGAGGTTTACTCACTGGAGACTGAGCGCTGGGAGGATCAGAGCAGGTAAATCAATGCTGATTCCCTTTTCACGACCAAAATCTCAATTTATACAGGCGGTTTACCACCCATCCAGCGAACCCGGCATTTTGGCAATTTTGTGTGGTTTGTCAAGGTTTTACACTGTTAGACTGGGAAAATAGTCAATTCGGCTGGCCCTGGCTTATTTTGTGTTTATAGTGAGAACTTAATCACTAAGCCGAGTTCTCAAATACAAGAATTCAGGCCCCCAAGCCAACGCCTGCTACACTTAGCTGCAGTGTAATCGCTCAAAGCGACAAGAATGTCGAAACAATACAATTCCATCACAAATAAGGTTTTTAGGTATGAATAGGGTAAAAGTTCTCACATTAGCAATTGCTCTTACCAGTGTCGTTGGCGTAACCGGCGCAATGGCTGCCAAGAGTTACTACAAGTGGACGGATGAAGATGGCGTCACCCACTATTCCGCTCAAAAACCTCACGACAAAGAGTCTGAAAAAATCAGTGTAAGCACCGGTCTTCCTACACCAACGTCGACTGAAGGACAAAAAATACCAGCGAAAACTACTGCGAGCGACCCTGCTCCTGCGCTGCCAAAGAAAGATTATGTTAGAGCGAAAGACCCTGAGCGTTGCGCTGCTGCGACTGAAAGACTAAAAACCTTAACTGATTACGAACGCGTTAGAGTTGTTGGAGAAAACGGTGAAGCGCGGATTTTGAGCAAAGAGGAAAAAGCGGAAAAAACAGCGGAAGCCAAACAAGCCATAGAAGAAGATTGTTAAACCCAAAATTGCTTCCAAATAAACATCATTAAAAGGGCTCACCAAGAGCCCTTTTTTGTGGATAAAATACTACGTCATATTGGTTACAGAAATTCTATTTTGTCGTCCACCAGGTTTCCTTGAATTGTTTCGCCTGGCGCAAACTTTCCTGCCAAAACCTGCTGAGCCAAAGGGTTTTCAATAAATTGCTGAATCGCCCTCTTTAACGGCCTGGCACCATAAACAGGGTCAAAACCCGCTTCAACTAATTTATCCATGACTGCTTCACTGAGTTCTAAATTTAAATCCTGTTCAGCTAAGCGTTTTTGTAATATTTCTAATTGAATATTGGCAATACCGCGAATCTGTGATTGCGCGAGAGGATCAAATACCACAACCTCATCAATACGATTAATAAACTCGGGGCGGAAATGCCCACCCACGATTTCCATCACTGCATTTTTTACCGACTCTTGTCGCGCGCTTTCGGAGTCAAAACCAGCAGATTTAGTGAGCTCTTGAATCACGTCTGATCCCAGGTTTGACGTCATTACAATAACCGTATTTCTAAAATCAACAGTACGTCCTTGGCCATCAGTTAAGCGGCCATCTTCCAACACCTGTAACAAAATATTAAATACATCCGGGTGCGCTTTCTCAACTTCGTCGAGCAACAAAACGGAATAAGGTCGACGCCTTACTGCCTCGGTTAAATAGCCGCCTTCTTCATAACCAACGTAGCCCGGAGGCGCACCAACCAAACGAGAAACCGAATGTTTTTCCATAAACTCGGACATATCAATGCGCACCATCGCGTCATCGCTATCAAATAAAAATTCCGCGAGTGCCTTACATAATTCAGTTTTACCAACACCGGTAGGACCTAAAAACAAAAATGATCCGTTAGGTCTGCGCGGGTCTGAAAGACCCGCCCTTGATCTTCTTACTGCGTTCGCGACGGCTTTTACTGCCTGCTCTTGACCAATCACTCGGCGGTGTAAACCCTCCTCCATACGCAATAATTTATCTCGCTCGCCTTCGAGCATTTTTGACACGGGTATGCCCGTCCACTTCGAAACCACTTCAGCAATTTCCTCATCGCTAACTTTATTGCGCAGCAGTTTCATTTCTTTGACATCAACATCACTCGCCGTTTCGAGCTGTTTTTCTAAATTAGGAATAACACCGTATTGCAATTCAGACATTCTTGCCAAATCACCTGCGCGTCTTGCGGATTCCATATCTAAACGAGCTTTCTCCAAGTTGGATTTAATATCGTTGGAACCTTGCAGAGTTGATTTTTCTGCTCGCCAAATCTCTTCTAAGCTCGCAAATTCGTGCTCTGCTTTTTCAATTTCAGAATTGAGTTTATCTAATTGTTTTTTAGCGGTTTCAGAATCTTCTTTTTTAACGGCTTCTCGCTCAATTTTTAATTGAATTAAACGCCTCTCCAATCTATCCATTTCCTCAGGTTTGGAATCAATTTCCATGCGAATACGACTCGCTGCCTCATCGATAAGGTCAATTGCCTTATCCGGTAATTGGCGATCAGTAATATAGCGTTGCGATAGTTTTGCTGCAGAAATTATTGCTGAGTCAGTAATATCAACACCATGATGAACCTCATAACGCTCCTTCAAACCGCGAAGGATCGCAATGGTATCTTCTTCGTTTGGCTCATCCACCAACACCTTTTGAAAGCGTCGCTCAAGCGCAGCATCTTTCTCAATAAATTTTCGGTATTCATCTAGGGTAGTCGCACCAACACAATGTAATTCGCCGCGTGCTAATGCGGGCTTTAACATGTTACCTGCATCCATCGCCCCTTCCGCCTTGCCAGCGCCAACCATGGTATGAAGCTCATCGACGAACAAAATAATTCGGCCTTCTTGCTTACCCAATTCATTTAACACTGCTTTCAGGCGTTCTTCGAATTCTCCTCTGAATTTTGCACCCGCCAGTAACGAGCCTAAATCCAAGGAGAGTAGTCTTTTATTTTTTAATCCCTCTGGAACCTCCGCATTCACAATGCGTTGCGCCAAACCTTCAACAATCGCGGTTTTACCAACACCGGGCTCGCCGATTAATACCGGATTATTTTTAGTTCGCCGTTGCAACACTTGAATCGTACGTCGAATTTCATCGTCGCGACCAATAACAGGATCGAGTTTTCCCGCCTCCGCACGAGCGGTTAAATCGATCGTATATTTATCTAAAGCTTGACGGTTTTCTTCCGCATCAGGGCTTTCCACTTTTTCGCCGCCTCGCAATTTTTCAATTGCATCTACAAGTCGTTGAGAATGGCCAAATTGTGTCAACAGCTTGGCCATCGCGGTGGCTTTGTCGTTTAATGCTGCCAACAATACTGTTTCGCTAGAAATAAATTTATCGCCACTTTTCTGTGCCTGCTTGTCCGCCAAATTAAACAGACGTGCCATGTCTTGAGACATGTGAATGTCGCCGGTAGGGTTTTTTACGCTAGCTAAATTTTCAAGCTCCTTATGCAAAGCGTTGCGCAAACCATTAACATCAAATCCACTTTGCGCCAATAATGGCCGCACACTACTGCCTTCTTGATCGAGCAGTGCAAGCAAAAGATGCACCGGCTCAATTTGACTGTGGTCACGACCAACAGCCAATGATTGAGCATCGGATAATGCAGACTGTAATTGGTTGGTAAATTTGTCAAAGCGCATGATCACCTCAGCTTCAAAGTTATTACTATTGCTTCGGATGATTTTGGGACGAAAGTTGGAAATTCAACTGATTCAAATCAAGTTTATGTACAAATTGGAGAAAGGCTCTTTCAGTATTTTTAAATTATTACTCTATCCAAACCAAACTTGCCATTCGGCCGGTGACACCTTCTCTTCGATAAGAATAAAAGTAGTCGCTTTCTTGAAATACGCAGCGGTCACCACCAAAAACTCTTGTTACGCCAGCGAGTTGTAGCTGAGCTTTAGCAACAGCATAAAGATCAAGTAGATAATGATTTGGCTTGCCTGCAACAGCCTGACTTACGGAGAAACTTGGCGCCGTTTTCGCCAACGCCAACTCAACATCAGCGCTCACTTCATAGTATTTTTGACTGATAGCCGGGCCTAAATAAACGATAAGCTCCGCGGGATCACAATCAAAATGTTTTAATGTTTTGCCAATCAAGCCAGCGGCCAAACCTTTCCACCCACAATGAATTGCGGCGACCTGGCGCCCAAACTCGTCCGCAAATAACAACGGCAAGCAATCGGCGGTCATCACCACACAAGGCATACTCACCCCAGTCGCGATGCAACCATCGGCTTTTAGGGCGGGTGCATTTTTTAAATATAGGTGTTGTGTATTAATGTCGAGTGTCACCAACTCAGTACCGTGCACCTGCTCTAGCCAAAGTGGATCTGTTTTTAATTGTAGGGTTTTAGCAAGAGCCTCTCGATTCTTTATAACCTGTTCAGGATCATCACCAACATGTAAAGCAAGATTATTACTTTGATAGGGAGCACGACTGTGGCCGCCCGTGCGATAGGTGACAAATGACTTTACCTGCGCCGGAACAGGCCAGTCGGGAACAAAACCAACCTCACTCATCAAATGCTCCAGGTGCACACTTAAAATCTGTAGCAACCGACGCCAAACTATTTATTCGCGATTTACCCAGCACCCTAGCTTTCATCTAAGTCAAAGTCCTCGCTCTCAGCCAGTGCGTCCAAAAGTGTTTTTAGATCCGCAGGCAATCCAGCCTCCCAAGACATCGATTCACCGCTGTGCGGATGATTTAAACGCAACCGTTTTGCGTGTAAGGCCTGCCTGGGGAATTCAGTTAAGCACTCAAATAGCGCTGCAGAACAGTTTCTCGCGACTTTGCTCTGGGGGGAGGGTTTCCGGTAACCGTAGCTACTATCTCCCACCAATGGATGGCCTAAGTGGCTCATATGCACCCGAATTTGATGGGTGCGGCCAGTTTCCAGCTTGAGCTCTATGTGTGAATGATCCGAGAACTGCCTTAGTGTTTGATAGTGAGTAATCGCTAGCTTGCCGGCATTTTTCACTACGGCCATTTTCTTACGTTGCTGCGAGTGGCGGCCTATTTGCGTACTTACCGATCCTTGCGCTGGCTTGAGAGTCCCAGACACTATCGCCTCATATTCTCGTCCAACACTGCGTTCTTGCAACTGAGATACTAGGTGTTGATGGCTTTGAAGTGACTTTGCGACAACCATGAGGCCTGTGGTGTCTTTATCCAAACGATGCACAATTCCTGCTCTAGGCAATTTAATCTGTTCGGGGAGGTGGAACAGCAAAGCGTTTAGTAGAGTTCCATCCCAGTTACCTGCGCCTGGGTGAACAACGAGATCCGCCGGCTTGTTAAGCACTAAAATGTGTTCATCTTCAAACACTATATCGAGAGTAATGTCCTCTGGTAACCAGTCTCCCTGCGCTAACTCCTCGGCATTGAGCTCTAACTTCTCCCCGCCAAGCAACTTGGACTTTGGCTTTTCTGACTTACCATCCAACAATAAATCTCCGGCACGTATCCAGTGCTGAATCTTCGCCCTAGAATATTCCGGAAACAAAGAACTAGCCGCCTGGTCAAAGCGCTGGCCAAAAAATTCGGCGGGGACAATAGCGACGTGATGAATAGCTTTTTTAGTAGCTAAGTTGCTCATAGACACATAGGAGTTGATGGGGGTTTTCGCGCTTAGCGCTGTTTCACTAGAATCTCTTTTCTCCGGTGCATTCGCCCTGTAGCTGTGGAATAATGCGCGGCTGTCTGACAATTCGTTTTGACGAGTATATCAGCGATTAATTAAAACGATTAACTAGGTTTCATCTTTATGCGTCTTTTGAAGTTACCCTGCTCCACTTGGTTGTGCGTCCTGTTCATCCTCGCCTCAGGCTGCGCCTCGAAGAAGGAGGAAGATCTCTCCGAGTTAATACGAGAAACAGAAAGACAGCTCTACGAGTCAGCTCAAGATAGGTTGCGCTCGCAGCAATGGGATCTGGCAATTCAAAGCTTACAAGCATTAGAGGAAAACTTCCCTTTCGGCACATATGGTGAACAAGCGCAATTAGAGCTTATCTACGCTTTTTACAGAAATCACGAGTTTCAAGCCGCCATCGCTAACGCCGACCGCTTTATTCGTTTACACCCTCGCCACCGCGATGTCGACTACGCGTACTACATGAAAGGTTTGGCATCGTTTAGCAGTAGCGGCGGTTTGTTTGAACGTTTTTTACCATCGGATATCAGCGCTAAAGACCCCGGTGCAGCGCGCGAGTCATTCGCTTTTTTCAGTCAATTGTTAGTTTTATTTCCCGACAGCGAATATGCACCTGATGCGGAAAAACGCATGATTTACTTACGTAACTTACTGGCGCGGAGCGAAATTCATGTTGCCAACTATTACTTTAAACGCGGCGCGTATTTAGCATCGGTTAATCGCGGTCGTTACGTCGTAGAAAATTTCCAAATGACTCCAGCGGTTCCAGATGCCTTAGCGGTGATGGTTCAAGGCTATAGCTTGTTGGGTCTCGAGGAGTTAATGCAATCAACTCTAAAAGTCCTTAAAGAAAATTACCCTCAGCATCCTGCGCTTGATAAAAACGGGAATTTTAATTTCCAATTTAGCTCCAGGGAAACCGGCCGCACTTGGTTAAACAAAATGACTTTAGGTTTGTTTGACAAAAAAGAACCTCCTGGCTTTGATAGCCGAAAGGTTTTTAATCCGCAGTACAGAGCAGACAATAACGAGTAAGTTTGTTACCCGCGACTTTCAAACTGACTAGTCTCCAATCTTCCAACCTGATGTGATCGGATAACGCCGATCACGACCAAAACCCCGCTTTGTGATCCTTGGCCCTATTGCTGATTGTCTACGCTTATATTCATTTAGATCAACTAGCCGCAAAACTTTTTCCACATCGGCGCGAGAAAAACCCTTCGAAATTATTGTCTCAGCACTTTCATCTTGCTCAATATAAGCCGCAAGAATTTGATCTAAGACCTCGTAAGGCGGCAGGCTGTCTTCATCAATTTGATCCGGTGCCAACTCTGCAGAGGGCGGCCGGTCAATAACGCTCTGAGGTATCACGTAACTCACGCTGTTTCTGTATCGAGCAAGGTCAAAAACCGTTGTTTTTGCAACATCTTTAAGAACATCAAAGCCACCGGCCATATCCCCATAGAGCGTTGCATAGCCCACCGCCATCTCACTTTTGTTGCCGGTTGTGAGAACGAGATAACCTTTCTTATTTGAAATAGCCATCAAGAGGTTGCCGCGACAACGCGCTTGCAGGTTTTCTTCTGTGGTATCTTTTTTCAAACCTTCGAACTGTGACGACAGAGCCTCGGTAAATGCATCGACTATTTTCTCAATGCTAATCGAATCATATTCAACGCCTAACAAATGAGCTTCTTCTGCTGCATCGTTTTGACTCATCTCCGAGGTATAGTGAAACGGCATCATTACTGCGTGAACACGGTCTTTGCCAAGTGCATCCGCAGCAATTGCGAGTACCAGCGCCGAATCGATACCGCCAGACAAACCTAAAACAACTCCGCTAAAACCATTTTTTTCAATATAGTCCCGCACTCCCAATACAAGCGCCTGATATATTGACTCTAGTCTTGTTAACGATGGAGGAATGTCTTGTTGCTTTATCGAAACTCGGCCGGTATTGCTAGAGATTTTATTTTCAATCTCAACCGGATATAAACCCACCTCGTAACTGGGAGCCTGGAAACACAATTGACCATCTGCGCCCACTGCCATCGACCCACCATCAAAAACCAGTTCATCTTGACCGCCGATTTGATTCACATAGATGATACCGATCTGACTTTCGTCAACTCGTTGAGATAACACGCTAATTCGTTCACTTTGTTTTTCCACATGGAATGGCGAGGCATTTAGGCTAATTACTAATTCGGCACCAGAAGCTTTTGCTTTTGCAATAGGCTCCGGCTCCCAGAGATCTTCACAAACGAGAATTGATGTCGGTATGCCCTTAATGTCAACGATGCAATTAGAATCGCCCGGTGTAAAATACCGCTTATCATCGAAGACGAGATAATTCGGCAAGCACTGTTTCGCGTACTCCGCTATTAACTTCCCGTTCTCTATCACCCCAACCGCATTAAATACTTTTTTGCCATCGACTCGGGGGTAGCCAACGATAACTGTGATCTCCAATTGAGCCGCAATGATTTTATCTATGGCATCTGAAATACGATGCTCAACACTACTTCGTAACAAAAGATCTTCAGGTGGATAAGCCATTAGCGTCAATTCTGGAAAAACGATGACATCAGCACTCATTTCAGTTTCGGCTCGCTTTGCCGACTTAATGACTAAATTAGTATTCCCCGGAATATCGCCCACCAAAGGATTAACTTGTGCAATGACCACCGTTAAACTTGACATACTTATTTCTTACTCCACTATTAACTTTCTTTGCGATAAGGAATAATTGCGCTCTTATTTTCCCAAGCGTTCAAACAGCTATTCGAACATTTAGCTCAATATGATGACCAAATGAATAAGAATTCCAAGGGCCTCAATACGACACCGAGTAAACATCTAGGTGCCGACCTCTCGTTTGAAAGCAATTATAAACTGTTAAAAATATATGCCTACTACCGAACACTTCTAGGCAGCCTTTTATTATTGATGTTTAGCTCTCAGTGGGCCGATCGAATATTAGGCGTTACCTCGGCAAAACTATTTGCCTATTCAGCATTTCTGTACACGCTCATCAATGTCGCCACTTTACTCGTTCTATGGAAAAAACAATTCGAGCCCAAAACTCGCCAAATCCTTGTCATATTATTTATCGATATTTGCACCATTACGATCTTAACCCATGCAACCGGCAGCATGGACAGCAGCATTGCGTATCTATTATTAATTTGTGTAGCCGCTGGCGGGGTTTTTCTTCGCAGCCAACTAACCTTCGCTCTCGCGGGTTTATCAACAATATTACTGTTGGCCGAAACAATATTCAGCATCACTATCGACTTGATCGAGATTAAAGCACTTTTTAAAGCTGGGACACTCGGTTTACTATTGTTCGCCACCGCCTACATTTTTAACGTTTTAAGTGAAAAAATTCGCAGCTCAAATATCCAAGCGCTGCTCCAAGCACAACAAGCAGCCTACTTAGAAAACTTATCACAGCTCATACTCGAGCGAATGCGTACGGGCATCTTGGTCGTAGACAATGATAATAACGTCGTTTTAGCCAATCACTCTGCCAAAAGCCTTCTGGGATGCGCCGAATCAGACAATCTCGATTCTTTGCTAGCCAAAAAATTCCCGTCCATTTCTGAACACTTGAAAATTTGGCGAGCATATCCTCACACACGATCACCTCACTTAAAGATCAATGCCGATGAACCAGAGATTCGATTAAGCTTCGCCAAACTAGAGGCGTATGATGATTCCGACACGCTTATTTTTGTTGAAGACAACAGAAAACTTTCTCAGCAAGCGCAACAATTAAAACTAGCATCATTAGGTCGACTGACTGCGAGCATTGCCCATGAAGTTAGGAATCCTCTTGGTGCAATCAGCCATGCGGCGCAATTACTTGGCGAATCTGAACAAGCTCAAGACGACGACAAACGACTCAGCCAGATAATACAAAATCATTCAAGGCGCGTTAATCACATCATTGAAAATGTTTTACAGTTATCGAGTCGTCAGGCGGCACGACCTGAAACCATCGACCTTGTCATCTGGGTAAATGAGTTTCTAGAGGTTTACAAGCAGAGCAAAAATGCGAACATTCTCATTGAGTGTAATAGCGATACAATTAAAACAAGAATTGACCCCAGCCAACTCCAACAAGTTCTCACAAATTTATGTGATAACGGATTAAGATACAGTCTTGAGCGCACTGGTGAAGAGACCTTGAGCATTCAAGCAGGTATTGATCTAGACAGCGAACTTCCCTATATTGAGGTCGTTGACGATGGCGCCGGTGTTCCAGATCAAGATGTCGCGCAGATATTTGAGCCCTTCTTTACGACAGAAACAACTGGATCTGGTTTAGGTCTTTATATATCAAGGGAGATTTGTGAGGCCAACCAGGCCACGCTGGATTATAAAAGAACTGATAAATATAAAAGCTGTTTTCGAATCACTTTTGCTCATCCCGATCGGATTTTTTAAATTTACATTTTAGACTAACAAGCAGACGTAAAATAAATTATGGCGAAATCTCTTGCGCTCGTTATTGATGACGAACCTGACATACGCGAACTACTTGAAATCACTTTGGGACGCATGGGTATTGACACCGATAGCGCGAGCGATCTGAAGCAAGCTAACGCCATGATAAGCGAAAAAAATTATCATCTTTGCCTCACAGACATGAAATTACCCGATGGCAATGGGATCGATTTCGTTAAAAAAATTCAAAAAGAATATCCTCACATTCCTGTCGCCGTTATCACTGCGCACGGCAATATGGACACCGCAATTGATGCAATGAAGGCTGGCGCATTTGATTTCATCTCCAAACCAGTGGAACTTGAAGACCTCCGCAAAATCGCTGCCGCCGCACTAAAATTACAACCCGGCGAACAAAGCAAACCCTCACCCAACTTATTGGGGGAAGCCGTAAACTTTCAGAATTTAAAAAAGAAAATTTTTAAACTTGCACGCAGCCAGGCGCCCGTTTATATCAGTGGCGAATCAGGAACAGGAAAAGAACTTGTCGCTCGCGCTATTCACGAACAAGGTCCTCGCGCTAATGAAGCGTTTATCCCTGTCAATTGCGGCGCCATACCTAGCGAGCTCATGGAGAGTGAATTTTTCGGTCATAAAAAAGGGAGTTTTACCGGAGCGAACACAGACAAACAAGGTTTGTTTCAAGCTTCAAATGGTGGCACTTTATTTTTAGATGAAGTCGCGGACCTTCCTTTAGACATGCAAGTAAAATTGTTACGCGCAATACAAGAAAAAGCAGTGCGCCCTGTCGGCTCTCAACAGGAAGATCGCATCGATGTTCGTATCCTAAGTGCTACGCATAAAGATCTGAATAACGAAATCAGCAGTGGCAGGTTCCGGAGTGACTTATTTTATCGCATTAATGTTATTCAACTCGATATTCCGCCACTCAGAGAAAGGCGAGAAGACATCGCAATTTTGGCTACACACTTCTTAGAAAAATTTGCTTTGGAACTCGACCTACCTGCAGCAACCCTATCTAAAGAATGCCTCAAAGATTTACAAAACTACCCTTTCCCTGGCAACATTCGAGAATTAGAAAATATTTTAGAGCGTGCTTACACACTTTGTGACAACGATGTAATTGGCAGTGAAGACTTGCAGTTACCTGATCCCAACCAGGAATCAAGTAACTCTTCCGGATCCAATAGACCTGGCGCATTAACAGGATCGCTCGATGACTTCCTCGAAGATATTGAACGTGACGTAATTACCAAGGCACTGGATGAAACTCGCTGGAATCGAACAGCGGCAGCAAAAAAACTAGGTGTTTCCTTTCGATCGCTACGTTATCGATTAAAAAAACTTGGCTTAGAAGACGGCGAAGATTAGTAAAGCAATAAGTCATCTCTTTTTCCTACAGTAATTGCAGTCGATCTCCCACAATTACCGATGTATTTCGCGTATTTTCATTACCGAAGAATGATTTTAGACTCATTGAAAACCAAAAATTAAAATCTATTTAAAGGACTTCTTATGAACGTAAAAGGATTTACGTTAATCGAATCTTTGATGGTGCTGGCTATGATAACGATTATTTTCGGTCTCGCGCTCCCATCATTTCACGTCTTTTTTTCCAGACACCAATCTAGAATCGTTGTCAACGAAATTGCTGGCAACTTTAATTTTGCAAGATTATCTGCGGTAACGACAGGCAGTACAGTCACCGTATGCCCACGCTCAAACAATGATAAAGAATGTGGTAAAGATTGGACAAAAGGAACTATGTCATTTACAGACAAGAATACCAATGGCGTATTGGATGAAATGGAAATGGTATTACGGGTTACCAAAGTTTTACCAAAAAATAGCGCAGCAAAATGGGTATCTTTTGGCAGCAACAACTACATTCGTTTTAGAAATGACGGTACGACAGTAAACCAAAATGGCAGTTTTACTTATTGCCCCCCGGACAAAGACCCAATCTACGCAAATCAGATCATTGTCAATCGAAGTGGAAGGTTACGATTTGCAAAAGATAATGACGGGAATGGAATCAAAAACACCGCTCGCGGCGGTGATATTAGATGCAACTAAATTGAGGCTACCAAGTTCCATTTGCCCAGAATCTTACACCAGCGGAGTTGAGCGTCATATTCCCATCGCCAGCTTGCGCATTCACAGGTGTTGCTTGGAGAGTATAAGAGTTTGCAGTCATCGTGCTTATTGTGAGCTGGTAATACGTCTGTGCTCCATCAACGGGGGACTTAGTAGAGAATATGGTGGGTGCACCGGAAGTGGCGGTCCCCCCGGCAGCACCAATATATGTCCCATTTTGAGTGTAAAATCTCTCCATTGCCTGTGCGAAACTTTGCAGAGTTCCTTGAGCATCCGATCGACGACTAGCGGTAATTTGATTTTGATAACCCGGAACCGCGATTGCGACTAATATCGCCACAATCACAACCACGATCATAACTTCAATTAAGGTAAACCCACGCATTAATTTCACAGTCAAATCTCCAGGCTAAAACTAAGCTCAAATAAAAACGCCAATTCGATAATATCTATTGACGATAAACTTCTTCCCAGGACAGCCGCCCTGCGACACCACTACCACCAGCATCAATTGCCCTACTGGTAATACTGCCGTCACTACCAGGAGTATATTGACGCTCGCCTAAAAGACCGGATTTAGCAGGTAAGCTCTCGCCAAAATATTCACCGACATAACTCAAATCGCTCGAATCAATTTGACCGTCATCATCAGCATCAAAAACCCCGAAATTGACCGGCGCCAAACCTGTGTCGTAGTCAAGCGACATTAACCAACCAGTACCACCAGGAGAGCAGGTCGAATCATCTGGGATAATTGAGTTGAAAAACACAATTTCCCCTCTTACCTGCGGATCAGCGACAACTCTCTCTCCAGACGAAGGTAAATTCATAAACCAGCCTTTGGTAGTTCCATCATATGTAAATGCAGTACCACTGACTGTTCTAACGTCAACCTCATTGGGCAAACTCGCATTGAGCGTGGTTTGCGTTAAGGTTCTGGGTGCTAGATCAGCACGCTCCAAACCGGAAGCACCAGCGTCCCAAACAGAATAAAAGGATTGCAAGTCAGTTGTATCTGGGTCAGTCGGCTCTAGAAATTGTCCAGTACCAAAGAGAACCAATACGTTTGGCTCATTTCCCGTCGTCGTTGTTGAAGGGTTCCTCACCAATATTGGCGCAGAGGTAATCGGCTGGCGATTAAAGGAAGTACAAGGATCACTATCACAAGCGGTAAATAACGGAGCACCAGAAAAATCAACCGCCCATGGCGTTACCGTAGGGTCTGTCGAAATATCGAAAACCCACATATTGCCGCGCAAATCACCCGCATAAACCCTATCTGCAACAAAGTCACCGTCGGTATCGGCTACTCTTGGTGACGTTAAACCATTATTCAACTCAGTCCCTGCCTGAATAACCAGATAGTCAGTTCCTAAGGTCCAAACACCGTCTACACCACCATCCAAGAAAATAATGAATAATTGAGCGTACCCCGTATTGCTGTTGTATCCATTACCCGTAATGGCGGCCCATCGTCCATTTGCCATTTTTACAATGGTCGGCTGGCTAAAAGTATAGCCAAGTTCAGGGTGCGTAAACTCCCACAGAACAGTGTCTGCTGCTCTGGTGTTGGCGGGAGTAGCGACATTCCCATAAACAGCCGGATCAGTAATATCCAAAGCAAATAGCCCGCGGCCACCGCCACGCAGACCGCCGACTAAGACCGTACGCCAATCTGTTGTAGTTCCATTGGTGATAAATACATCCGACACTGTCGGCGTCAGATCAACATAAAATTTGTGAGCATAGTCATGCTGAGCTAAGTAGTGCAGCCCTTCGTCCACATTAGAAGAAAATATAGTGCTAGGCATATAAGCAAACAACTCTTCCCCAGAGCCCGCAAGGTCCGCGTTGAAACCATGCAACATTCCATCATTAGCGCCGACATAGATCACCGGTGTTCTGTTGGCAATATTTGATCGATTGCGAAAATCAGAATAGCTATTACCTGAAGCCCCAAATTTAATGGGCGCACTAGCGCTCCAGCCAGGCCAATTCAGCTCGGGCGCGCCGACGAAAACAGGGGTTGAATTAACGATATCCCCTAATCGATTTCTAATCGCTAAGCCACCGCCATTGGGGTGCCCAACTGGAGTTTGTTGTCCGGTGTCTCTCACACGGTAATTGGTTCCAGCGGCACCTTCGTTTGAATTATCGCCCAGCAAGTATTGCAATAAGAGCATTGCCTCCGGATCATCTGCAGCATCTGAATCACCATCAATGTCTAAACCAGCATATAGATCGGCCTTTAACTCGTGGGGCAAATTCGCCCAATTCGCCAATGCTAGAGACGTACCATCTGCGGCGCCAGAACCGGGGGTGGGGTCGTAGGTAAATACATTCCTCCCTTCAGTTGCAGTGAAGGCTCCGGCAGGATTTGCTCGTTGATCCAAAGTAACAGCGGCGTCCCAAATGAACGGGGTTTGAATCACACCTGTAATATCATCTAAGTTAAAGGCGACTAAATTTCCTGACCAAGGATTAGTATTAAATTTCGCCTGGAATACCGCGCTATCACTAGCTAGCTGTCCCGAGTTGAACGAGACTGACGCAACCGAGCCTTCTTGCGCAAAAATATCAGCAATAATCTGCTCAAAAGACGTGTTTAGTTCATCTAAACTGGTTGGGAAATAAGGGCCTGTCGCACCACCACTACCCGCATTCGCTGTATCTAAAAATAGTTGTGAATTTTGAATACCTGGGTCAGCAAAACCAATTAAATAAGTTTTTATGTTATTCAAGTATTCTTGGGTTTGAGTGAAATTATCAACATCGGGGCGTATATCCATCTCATAGAGCGCTTGCGCAACATCATCCATATGCTGATCGGTACCCCCATCATTCAAATAGTTTTGAAAGACGGAACCAATATCAGTTGAGTCATTGGTCGGCAAACCATCGGTCATAGCAATAATAAAATTTTTCTCGCAAAATGCTGCCTGCTCTATCGGAGAGGGCAATGAATTATTTCGACCACGCTTAAAAACATCGGAAACATCACGGACTTGCTCACTGGGCGTGCCAGGGTGAGTGATTAAGGGGTTGCTATCAGTACTGGGGGTGGCAGGACTTTGCCCATATGGGCCAAGAAAATATCCACCAATATCAATCATTGACTCGGCAATTGGTGTATTGCCATCAGCAGTAAAATTATTCATCGCCGCCTTCACTGCACCTTTGTGTCCAGTACTTGGCGACGGTGTGGGCGTGCTTGAAGGCCCAGTCAATAGACTAATCCCCTCTACTATGAGTGCCCCGTTATTGTTAGGGTTAAAACGAGTGATACCCAGATTAATTGAGTCATCATCTCTGGCATCAATAAAATTGTTGATGACTGTTTTTCCCACTTCAACTCGTTTTAGTTGATCGGGGTGAACACGGCTTCCGATTGTGTCCTCAGCGCCATTAACCCAAGAACCATCAAGCTTCGACCCAAAATAATAATTCAAATAATGGCCAGTATAGGACGCGCTACCTGTCGGATAACTCGTTGTTGTTAACTCAACATTGGTATACGTGACATTAGGATCAAAACAAGCTTTACGCTCCGTCTCATACGAAAATATGGTTTGGCCACGTCGATTTACTCGAGAACCAGTTACAAAGGATCGATCTCGGGCGCTATTGGTATCTGCAGAAACCGAGTTCTCATCATCAGAGTAAAAATATTCACTACCGTCAACATCGATTCTTGGGTACCCGCCGCTGGTAATTTCCAAACGTATTCGATCCCAACTATTTAAACCAACAACATTTGAAGATGAGCTGGGGCATGTATTCCAAGTAGAGTCATTAGAATCATAAGCTCCTCCAGGCGTAACATGTTGCATCGACCCAGAAGTATCAAAAAGAATCATGATATTAGGTGGCGCCACCTCAGCCACCACCAAGGGCACCTCAGTTAAATTCACTGCGCTGACGCAAGTCGAGAATGCTAATGAACCCGCAAAAGTTGCTACTGCGGCTTTCTGAATTAATTGAACCTTCATGATTTACTACTCCTCTCGTAGCTATACAGCCACTTACAAACTTTTGGCGTAATAAGCGATAACTATCCGCTCCGCTGTACCACTAGTACCCATCGCTCTGGATACCACTCTAAAACCGTAAATATTGCTACTACCGGAAGTAATCCCGTAACCACCCAGATTTAGATCTTCTACGCCACTTGCGGATTCCGGAATCACACCAACAGATTCGATAAAATATTTAACTTCATTACCTGCGATCGTAACTGTCGCCACATTACTGGAATTCCAGGTAGCGGAATCCCAGAGGTCAGCAAGACCAGTATTTTCAGCATAAAGGCCGTTGGTGCCATCAAAGCCAGTTAAACCAACAATCCCGCCAAGGCCGTTGGCGCCATAAAGCACGGTTTCCGCTTGCTTTAGGCCCGCCTCCGCACCCTGCAATGAAATATGAGCGTCTCTTACCGCCGAGGCCATCCGCTCTTGAACAACAACGTTTTGCGTTGAAGACACAACAACCAGAGTCAAGACCAATAAGATGATCAATGAAATCGCTAAGGCAACTCCAGACTGTCGTTTTAAATTGCTGTATTTGTTTCTCATTGTGTTATTTCCTAAAACTGCTATTCAGGTGTTTACTCGATTGATTTATTACGAATATTAGCGGTCGCAAAATAGGTTCGCTGTAAAGGCGCGCCGCCATTCAAATTATCTTGACTATCCAATGTTAGCTGGACGCGCATTGAAATAATCTGTTCAAATTCAGCAGCTAACGGAGCATCAATAAATTTACTCGCCGAACCATCAGTACCGACACCATATGTCACTTGCATATCCGTTACGTTTCTCACGAGTTCATCTGCATTGGGGTCGTTATTACGAAGACGAAAAAGCGAAGAGCCACCAGCATTATTGTCGGCGATAAAAAATTCGTGAGTAAATGGGATAGCAATACGAGAATTCGCGGTATACACGCCTCGTAAATTAGCAGCATGTGAAATCGTGCCGCTGTTTTCAGTGTCAAGCTCTGTATTTGCAAAAATATCAGCGCCGGTACAATCGCTAATGATGATCTCTGTACCCGCCGGTATGCTTGTCGACCCCGTATTAATAATGATGTCGGATGCGGTACTACCTCCATAGGGCTGCCGCACCTGGGCGTTTCCGACCCCGTAGGCACCATGAATCTTGAATCTATCGGTTCCTGCTATTGTGGTTTTACCACCAACCGTTGAGCTTGCTGCGTTATTAAAAGCTTCAACACTGCTTCTACCCCAGTCTGCTTTTACACCCGTAGGTGCAGAATGCAGTTGGAGATTAGTGCTTGAGCTCGTATCGACGCCTTGAACATAGTAGCAACCCCAAGAGCCCGCCATTCGTATATCACGGGTCAGCATTTCAACGGCGATACGGCCGCCTTCTTGGACCTCGCTAAACCCCGCTTGCATACGCGAGCTCTGACGATTCGAATCAAAAATTTGCAAGACGCCAAACAAAAGGCCTGCGCTTAAGCCAACCGCAATAATTAATTCAACCATGGTAAAACCTGACTGAGACGCTTTTGATTTACTGGCCAATTTTCTAGTTACCTTCATCGGTGACACCATTTTTACATTTCTACCGTAAGAGCAAAGGATTCATTACTAATGCCAGCCACAGCTGCATTCTGATCTTGTTCGTCCCAAGTAATTGTTATAGTGAATACCCCACCATTGTTTGAAACAGTGCCATTGCCGCTTGGCAAAGACCCTTGGTCAACACTGCCATTCACGCCAGTCTTTATTAACTGATTCCATTCATAAGCATCTTTTTGAGCGACAACACTTGGTATACAAACTGAAACACAAGAAACTGCTGTTTCAGTCCCTGTAATATTGTCGTAAGCACCGGACTGAACCCCAGCTTGATTAGAGCGCATACGTTCCGCCATATCATAAGCATATAGAGTCGCCAAACTTCGAAACTGAGTGTTATTTATGTTCTTCATTGAAGTAAGTTGCAGGGCACCGAGCCCCAGCAGACCGATTGAGGTAATGACGATCGTTATCAATACCTCTACCATTGAAAAACCTTGAGACCCTCTATTCTTCATATCATCAATCCACTACATAAATTTACTAAGAGCACGGGAAATCAGCACGCGAAACACTGCCTGAAAGTAACAGGGTATATTGACTACCTCGCTCTCCTGATCGGTCATCGCAAACAGTGATTGTGTCGTTGGCATTAACTTCTCCAGTCCCGCGGAATGCATAAAAGGTTCGTGCGTTACCAGAAGTAATTGAGACAGACGCAGCAGAAACTGGCCAGGTGCGAAGAAGCTCTTCAGTCGGATCCCAATCATTGCCACCATCTGCATCAATCCAAACAACGAAGTCAGTAGTGGCGTCACCAAAACCAACATGAACCGTACCGCCTCTTTTAACGGCTTCGGTGCGAGCGTAACCGATTGCACTCGCCACACCATTTGATGTAGCGACAATTCGATTATTCTTAATGGTCTCCTGAAAACTAGGTATCCCGATCCCCAACAAAATACTGGCGACCACTAAAGTGAACATAAGCTCAATAATCGTGAAGCCCAATTGCCGCTCAGAAGCCATTCGTCTATTGCCGCGTTTTTTATAGCCAAGTTCAGTCACGTGAATTCTCTTTTTAGAAATTCGATATGCTTAGACTATCGTACGTTTTTTGACTAGTCGCCTCGGTAGGGATAAACGGGCGGCTTGTTCGACTAGGTGACGAAAAGTGTCGGAGGGGGTGACGATTTGTGTCTGATCTCTCAGAAGAAGGTATGACTAATTCGATTTTTTTTGAGCGTTTTGTTTAAAAAAAATTTCAAAACAGAAAGCGCTTTAAGTTAAGTTAGCTAACTCACTGATTAGTTAAGAGTAATAAAAATTAAGGGGGTATGAACGGTCGTTAAGAGCGAATCACTTGTCATTTATCTTACTTTTAGTGCCACGCTTAACAATTTTTTAGCGCAAAGTTTTTGGCAAAGAAAAACGAATGTTTTCAACTTGACCATGCATTTCTTCTGGTGGCAGCGCGCCTAATACTTTTAACTTATCTACGACTTTTTGCACTAAAACTTCGGGCGCAGATGCGCCTGCGGTTAAACCAATAACTGAAATTCCTTGCAACCATTTACTATCAATATCTTTTTCATCATCGATCAAGTACGCCATTGTCCCACAACGTTCCGCAAGTTCTCTTAAGCGGTTTGAATTAGAACTATTAGGTGATCCTACGACCAACACTAAATCACATTCCAATGCCAATTGCTTAACCGCGTCTTGTCGATTTTGAGTTGCGTAACAAATGTCGTCTTTACGTGGACCATGTATCGCGGGAAATTTATTTTTTAAAGCAACAATAACTTTTGCAGTATCGTCAACGGATAAAGTTGTTTGAGAGACGTAAGATAATTTCTTGGGATTTTTAACACTTAATGCTGAGACATCGTCTTCGTTTTCAACAAGATAAATTTCCCCGCCGTAACTATGGTCGTATTGCCCCATGGTACCTTCGACTTCTGGATGACCTGCATGACCAATCAAAACACACTCTTGACCTTTGCGACTGTAGCTCAATACTTCCATATGAACTTTCGTTACCAAAGGGCAGGTAGCATCAAAAACATGAAGCTTACGAAACTCTGCATCATTTTTTACCGCTTGTGAAACACCGTGAGCGCTGAACACAACAATTGCGTCGGAAGGTACTTGCTCCAACTCGTCAACAAAAATCGCGCCGCGCTGGCGTAAATTTTCGACAACGGTTTTATTGTGGACGACTTCATGGCGCACATAAATGGGCGCGCCATGAATATCCAAAGCACGATTAACAATGTCAATTGCACGATCGACTCCAGCGCAGAAACCGCGAGGATTAGCTAACTTAATTGAAATAGACATAAAGAATAACTTTTAAGTGCTGTCAAAAAATCTTAATGAGTAATGGCTGGTTCTACGGAAAGAATTTCAACATCAAAAATAATATTCCTACCTGCCAATGGATGATTAAAATCGACCACCACAATGTCATCATTAAATTCACTAACAACACCGGGGAGCTCTTGTTTGTTCGCATCAGCAAAAGACACCACAAGCCCTTCGCTTAACTCAACATCGTCTGCGAAGTCTTCACGCTTTAGCTCTTGAATATTGTTTGGGTTGCGCTGACCAAATGCGTCCTCTGGGGGAACAGTGAAACTATCTTTGTGGCCGGAATTCAATCCGATTAACAATTTTTCAAATCCGACTAGCAAGTTTTCATCACCAACCACAAACGTGGCAGGTTTCGCATCAAAATTTGAATCAACGATAGAACCATCTTCTAACTTTAGCGAGAAATGCAAAGTAACTTGTGTGCCTGGACCAATACTTAAGGGATTCATCAGTTCTATCTCGCCATCACTTTGTCGATTGCTGATCTGCGTTATTGCTATTCTTCTCTTTTTGCAAAAACAGCATGTCAAAAATTAAAATTGCCGCCCCTAGACTAATTGCCGAGTCAGCAATATTAAACGTTGGGAATTGATGATGTTCGTAATGCCAAACAATAAAATCCACGACATGTCCCAGAAAAATACGATCATAGACATTACCAATCGCACCTCCCAACACCAAACTCAACGCCAATAGCTCCCATTTTTTACTGCTGTCTTTGAGGGCTACTGTTTTAGCAATCCAATAAGTAATGCCCGCGCTTACAACCAAAGCAATGATGCTAAAAAACCAGCGTTGCCAGCCACCTGCATCCTGCAAAAAACTAAAGGCGGCGCCGGAGTTGTAGGCCAATTCAAACTTAAAGAATGGCAACACAACAATAGTTTTGTACCCAACTAAGCTCGCCTCAGCCCATGCCTTGGTTAGCTGATCAATAATAATGACTACGATCGAAATGCAATACCATCGCAACAGACTGCTTGTGTTAAAAAGTTTCAATGAATTCCACCACGCTCTTGTTAATAATACCGTTTTGCTAAACGAACTTTCTGACTTCACCCGCACCGTCAATATTGTCGATACAACGCCCGCATATCTCTGGATGTGAATCGCTTGCACCGACATCTTCAATAAAATGCCAGCAACGTTCACATTTTTTACTCGCAGACTTTTTAATAGCTAACTTAATACCAGGAATTTTAGTTTCTTTTGCGGCTCCTGTCGCAGCTGATAAAGGTTCCACCAATGCTTTAGAGGTTATTAGCGCAAAGCGTAGCTCTTCTCCCAAAGTGTTCACACATTCAAGCCACGCATCGTCGCAATAGAGAACCAATTCGCACTCCAGAGAACTGCCAATCTCACCGCTTTTACGCAAACTTTCGATGACGATATTCACTGCTTCTTTTACTTCTACAATTTTCAGCCAGTATTTTCGTCCGAGCTTTTCATCAGCAGGTAATTTTTCCAATGAATGCCAATGCGCCGTAAAAACCGATTGTTGACGATCGCCGGGCATGAACTGCCAAATTTCGTCAGCCGTAAAACTTAAGATAGGCGTAATCCAGCGCACAAAAGCTTCAGCAACATGAAAGATTGCGGATTGCGCTGAACGTCTTGCCAAGCTATCTGCCTGCGTCGTGTACTGCCTATCGCGAATAATATCCAAATAAAAACCACTTAAATCTACTACGCAAAAATTATGTAGCTTCTGATAAATACTGTGGAACTGGTATTTGTCATACAGAGCGATAATTTCTTCTTGCAATTGCGCGGTACGATCAACCATCCAGCGATCCAGCGCTAGCATCTCTTTATTCGCGAGAAGATTTTTATCGGGATCAAAACCTTCCAGATTCGATAACAAGTACCGCGTTGTATTACGGATACGACGATAAGAATCCGCGGCACGATCTAGAATTTCCTTCGACACATGCATCTCAGAAGAGCAATCAGTGCTCGCCACCCACAAACGCAAGACATCAGCACCGGATGTTTTCGTCACATCATCGGGAACAATAATATTACCGAGAGACTTCGACATTTTTCGGCCGTTTTCATCAACGGTGAAGCCGTAGGTCATGACTTCTTTGTAGGGTGCTTCACCGTACATTGCCATCGCGGTTTTCAGAGAAGATTGAAACCAGCCACGATGCTGATCCGAACCTTCGAGATAAAGGTCGGCGGGATATTGCAAATAATCACGGCGCTTGAGCACCGCATAATGAGTCACACCCGAATCAAACCAAACGTCTAAGGTGTCAGTTACTTTTTCGTACTGATCAGCGTCTGCACCCAGCAAGTCCGCAACATCTAACTCGAACCACGCATCCATCCCTTTAGCTTCAACAAGTTTCGCAACTTCTTCAATCAAACGCGGTGTTTCTGGATGTAATTCTTGTGTATTTTTATTGACAAGCAAGGCGATAGGCGCACCCCAGGTTCTCTGCCGAGAGATACACCAATCTGGACTCGAATCGACCATCCCTTCAATTCGTGCTTCACCCCAAGCCGGAATCCAATCAACACCTTTAATCGCTTCTTTAACGGATTCTGCCAAATTATTTTTTGTCAGACTGATAAACCACTGTGGCGTCGCGCGAAAAATTAATGGCGTTTTAGTTCGCCAACAATGGGGAAAGCTATGATTGATTTTTCCCTGATGGTAAAGATTGCCGTGCTCCTGCAATACTTCAACCACTGGCTCATCGACTTTGTAAACATGCTGCCCTGCAAACAATTCAACAGCATCGCTATAAATACCGTTTGCATCGACATAATTCAGCGTGCCAATGTCATATTTTTGGCCAACCAAAAAGTCGTCCATGCCATGATCAGGTGCCGTATGAACACAGCCGGTACCTGCTTCAGTGGTCACGTGTTCACCTAAAATAACGGGAACCGTGCGAGAATAAAACGGATGGTTTAAGTATAAATTTTCAAGCGCCGCACCTTTACAGCGACCCACAATTTCAGAGTTCTCCACACCACCACGTGAAAGCACAGATTCTGCTAATGCTTCCGCAACAATAATACGTTCACTCTTCTCGCCTTTATTTGAAGACTCAATTTGCACGACCACATAATCTAATTCGGGATGCAAACTCACCGCCTGGTTGGCCGGTAAGGTCCAAGGCGTTGTAGTCCAAATTAATACGGATAAATTTCCTTCGCCTGCCAAATCTGGAATCGCTTTTTTAAACTCAGACTCATCAACAACAGGAAAGCGAACATCTATTGAATAAGACGTTTTATCTTGATACTCGACTTCCGCTTCCGCCAAAGCCGAACCACCAACCACGCTCCAATAAACGGGTTTAAACCCCTTAACCAGATGACCATTCTCAGCGATTTTTCCAAGGGCTCGAATAATGTCCGCTTCGAATTTAAAATCCATCGTTAAATAGGGATTATCCCACTCGCCGAAAATGCCTAAACGAATAAAATCTTTTTTCTGACCTTCAACTTGCTTGGTCGCATATTCACGACATTTTTTTCGAAAAGTCGGGTAATCAACTTTAACGCCAGCTTTGCCAATTTTTTTCTCAACCTGATGCTCAATTGGCAAGCCATGACAATCCCAACCCGGCACATAAGGCGCATCAAAACCACTAAGCGTTTTAGCTTTAACGATCATATCTTTTAAGGTTTTATTAACCGCGTGACCCAAATGAATATTGCCATTCGCATAAGGAGGACCGTCATGCAAAATAAATTTTTCGCAACCTTTTCTAGAATCACGGATTGTTTGATAAACGTTTTCCTGCTGCCACTTTTTTAAGATGCCCGGCTCACGCTGGGCTAGATTCGCTTTCATTGGAAAGGCAGTTTTAGGAAGATTGAGAGTAGATTTGTAATCAGTCATAAAATACTTATTTTGGCGTTACCGTTCTAAAGTGTCGAAAAATGATTTTGTTTCACTTACATCCATTTGGATTTGTTTTTTTAGTTCATCTAACGATGAGAATTTTTTTTCATCTCGCAGTTTTGTTAAAAAATCTACGGAGATACGGCGACCGTACAAGTCGCCTTTATAATCTAGTAAATGGGTTTCTAACAATGGCCGCAACTCATCGTTTACCGTTGGACGCAGACCCACATTGGTTACCGCATCAAACACTTTATCGCCGAGATGCACGCGCGTTATAAAAGTGCCTGTAATTGGTGACACATTGCGACGCATAAACAAATTCGCAGTGGGAACACCCAACTGCCGTCCCAATTGTTTTCCAAAACACACTTTACCCGCTACGGTAAATCGTCGTCCCAACAAGCGCGCTGCTTGATCGAAGTTATTCGCCGCAAGCAATTCGCGTAGCCTTGTACTGCTAACTCGATCACCATCAACATCAACCGTATCAGCACGACTTAGCGAAAATCCTTTTAGCTTTCCCTGCTCATTTAAAAACTCAAAATCACCGCAACGATCATGGCCAAATCGAAAATCATCGCCGATGACTAAATGTTTGACACCGAGCCCCGAGAGCAACACATCATCAACAAAATCTAATGAGCTTGCCTGGCTAAATTTTTCGTTAAACCGAACACACAACACTCGGTCAATACCCGCAGCAAACAACGCGCTTAATTTTTCACGAAAAGGCTGCAAGCGCGGAATTCCTTCCCCGCATTGAAAAAACTCTCTCGGCAGCGGCTCGAATATTATTGCCGCCGAAGCAAGATTTAACTCCCTCGCCTTGTCCGTGACTTGTCGGATAATCGCCTGATGGCCGATATGCATCCCATCAAAGGCGCCAACGGTAACCACATTCCCGCCATTGTCCGGGCCTTTATGTTCAGGCCGTAAATTAATTAATCCACGTATGAGGTTCCGCTGACTCACAATCCTTAGCTCTTACTCAATTTAATTTGCTCTGAGTGAATTTAGTTTATTTCGTTAACTTCGCACCCGAATTCTTACTGCCTAAAAGTTCTATCCAGCGCTAAATACAAAAACATTCGAATGAGCCGTATTTGGCTTCAGACAGGATTTTTATCGAGCAGGGAGACTGAGCAAATAACAAGGGCGGGAGTATACCGCAGGGATGTGACAAACCCTACCCAATAAGGCTTTACCAGGCACTTTCACTCATTAACCTGGGTGTGGAGATCGCATATCCTTTATCCGCAAACCAAACACGAAAAGCGCAATCAGGTAGCTCGCCATGCCGGCGGCGCAAACCGCAAGTAAATGATAACAACGCTGCCAAATACTCCAGTCCGCCCATGCCACCCACACCTGCATGAAAACAATCAACACCAGCGCCATAACCAATGACGCGACACCCAAAATAAGAGAGAACTTAAGCCACCCTGACTGAGGCTTAAAGACCCCGGCTTTACGCAAACCGAGAAACAACAAACCCGCGTTGATAAAAGCAGACAGTGAGGTGGCAAGAGCCAACCCCATATGGCCGACCTCGTATCGCATCAACGGCAGCACCAACGCGATATTCAAAATCATATTCGACACCATCGCAATAATGCCTATTTTTACCGGTGTTTTTGTGTCTTGACGGGCAAAATAACCAGGCGCAAGCACTTTGATCAACATAAAGGCCAGCAAACCCAAGGTATAAGCACGCAAGCTAAAACTTGCCATAGTGATGTCGTGGACTGTCATTTTTCCCGATTGAAACAAGGTCATCAAAATCGGCTCAGCCAAAATAAACAAGGCCACGGCAGCGGGTACGGCGACGAGAAAAATCATTCGCAAAGCCCAGTCCAATGTCGCAGAAAAATGCTGGGGGCTTGAAGCGCTATGCTGCCTAGACAAGGTGGGCAAAATGACTGTTGCGATCGCAATACCGAACACCCCCAAGGGCAACTCCGACAAACGATCTGAAAAGTACAACCAGGTAACACTGCCCGTCGGTAAAAACGTTGCCAAAATTGTATCTATCAATAAGTTAATTTGACTGACCGAGACCCCAAAAATTGCCGGCAACATTAGGGTGAGGATTCTCTTAACGCCTTCATGCTTCCAATCAATTACTGGAGTTGGCATTAATTTTAATTTCAACAAAAATGGCAACTGGAACATCAGTTGCGCGACACCTGCCGCCAATACGCCCCAGGCTAATCCCAAAGCAGGAGGATCAAAATAAGGAGACACCACTACCGCCGTGACAATCAAACACACATTCAACAATACCGGTGTCATTGCAGGTACAGCGAAACGTCCGTAACTATTCAAAATAGCGCCGGCGAAACCAGTCATCGAAATCAAAAATAAATAGGGGAAGGTAATACGCAAAAACTGACTGGTTAGCTCGAACTTATAGGCATCTGCAACGAAACCCATAGCAAAAACTGCCGTGACTAAAGGTGACGCTAATACCGCAAAAATTGTTACCACCAAGAGTATCGAACCAAGGCAGCCCGCTACGCGATTTATTAATTCTTGAACAGCGGCTCGCGATCCTTGTGTACGATATTCAGAAAGAACTGGCACAAATGCCTGGGAAAAAGCACCTTCCGCGAACAGGCGGCGGAGAAAATTCGGAATTTTAAAGGCAACATAAAAGGCATCTGCATCAGCGCCTGCGCCGACAAACTTTGCAAACACGATATCACGGATCAGCCCCATGACCCGTGAAGCCATCGTCATTGATCCTGTCACTGCACTAGATTTCAGTAGCTTGTGAGAACGCTGGGAAGATTCAACTTCAGAGGGCGACATTAATTATCCAAAATAACGGTAAAAGTAAATTCGCTGGAGCAGCCTTCATTGACCCACAGCACCAAAGCGCTAAGTCAATACTCTGCGCAATTGTAACGCTTACAACGCTGAATAAGATTTTTCGATGAGATCAGTAACCGAACGAAATTCGAGCAACCACAATCGCAAGCAAGTGCGAATGATACGCTGTTTTAGTAAAGAAAAGTTGGTCTTCGCGAGCAAGTGATTGAATTGTGTGGCCGCAGTAAGCTTGGCTCAATCGCGGGGTGTGTTTATGCTTGAATGTTCCAAAAATGTGGTTTAGTCTCGATCTCCTCTGGACCCATTACGATAATAAATAAGGGCCTTCTAAGAGGATTCAAAACAAGCCGACGGGCTTCGAAAACCAGCTTAATCACACCAACAAAACTTTCATCCAGCTTTGCTAAGCTGCGCTTGTTGCAAATAGAAGCTGCAAAACAACGTATCGATTTAAGATTGATTCAATAAAAAGATAGAACCTTCAGCACTTGGGATAGCGAATCGTTTCATTCTCGCTAAAAAGCTAATCAACATAATAATATGAGGTTTTGTAGATCGTGAATGAGAAACTATCACGCCGACGCTTTATAAAAGGGGTTATTGCCTCTAGCGTTACCGTCTCCACTGCATCGCTTTGGTACTCTGCGACTTCAAATGCACAGGCAAAGCCCAACGGCGTTGTTGAGCGCTTACTGTCGATCGAAGTGAACGGCAGAACTCGTCGAGTTGATGTCGCCCCCCAAGAAACACTTGCTCATACCTTACGCTACAAACTCGGCCTCACCGGCACCAAACTTGGCTGCAATCGCGGTGAGTGTGGCGCCTGTACCGTAATGGTAGATGAAGTCGCGGTATACGCTTGCTCGATGCTGACTCACAGCGCTCGAGGTAAAGCGGTAGTAACCGTTGAAGGTTTGCAAGGTCCAAACGGTGAATTCCATGTCGTCCAGCAAGGCTTTATTGATGAACTAGCGCCTCAGTGCGGCTACTGCACACCAGGGCAAGTCATGTCAGCGGTGAGCTTATTAAAGACCAACCCAAAACCCAGCCGCGAAGAAGTCAGAATGGCTTTGTCGGGTAACATTTGTCGCTGCGGCGCATACGAGTCCTACATCAATGGCGTAATGCGAGCGACTGGACAGACCGAAGAATTGACAACATTGGTGACGGGAAATTCGGACGTTTCTTAGTTAACAAACCCGCCGTTAAACAGTGGGCAACTCATTCATAAACCAATAAATAGCACCAGCGAATTACTGGGATAAAAATCATGAGCTACATGCATATCGGTAAAGACTATGTACCCGATGACGCCCTCGGCAAGGTCACAGGTAAAGCGAAATACGCCGAGGATTACGGATTCCAAAAAGACGGCACCGTTTACGCACGCCTCTTAACCAGCCCGGCTCCCCACGCTCGAATTACTAACATCGACGCGACAGAGGCCCTGGCAATGGAAGGCGTCGTGGGAATTCTCACTGCTGATGACGTTTACGGTGATGAGCACCCAACCAATGTCAGCCTGCCCATTCTTACCAACCATCCCACTTTAGTCGGCGAGCCCATATTGGCAGTCGCTGCAATAGACGAAAAAATCGCTGAAGATGCCATCGCGAAGATTAAATTCGACATGGAGTTTCTTCCCTTTACCGTCGACCCGCTGCATAGCTTAGATCCCGATGGTCCCAACGCTTTCCCCGAAGGAAATTATTTTGCTCGCACCCGAGAAGGTGGCGAATTCAAAACCATCAAATGGACCAAACAGCAAATAGAAGCCTTTCGGAACGGACAAGACCCAGAAGCAGAAGTGTCTTCTGAATCAGATTACGGCGATCTCGACGCTGGCTGGGCCAACGCAAAGGTCGTTGTAGAACAACCTTTCACCACTGCCGGCTATCCGCACATGTCGATGGAGCCACGTAGCGCTTTTGCCTACTGGGAAAATGGGAAATGCTATCTTCACTGCTCATCCCAAAGCCTTACCAACATGATTCCTGGCATGGCTCGCTTAGTCGGTTGTGAAGCGAAAGATTTAATTCTTATCAATGAATGTACCGGCGGCGGCTTTGGCCAGAAGGCACGCTCTAGCGCGATGTCCACGGTAGCAATCCCAGCCCACTTCTCGAAAAAACTCGGCCGCCCCGTCAATCTACGAATTACTCGCGAAGAAGAGTTCACCATCGGCGGTGCTCGTGTTGGTTTCCAAGGCTGGATAAAAGTGGGCTTCCGCGAAAATGGCATTATGTCTGCGGTTGATATGTTTATCGTTGCCGATTCCGGCGGCCACAACAGTTCAACCGATGCCTCATCAGCTGCAGGCTCTATCGCAACACTTTATCAAGCTGAATCTATGCGCCTACGTTACGTCGCGCTTAACACCAACACACCACACCGCGGCGCCCAACGGGGGCCGGGGCAAAATCAGATTGCTGCCATCATCGCTCCCATCGTCGACAAAGCCGCCCGCGAACTTAATTTGGATCGCCTAGCGATTCGTAAAATTAATGCGCCGGACAGTGATGAAGGCGATACCGAGGGGATGCGACGCACACCTTTTACCAGCGCTTATATGAATCGCGCTCTCGATCAAGGTGCCGCGCAGTTTGGCTGGACAGCAAAGCAAAGCGCCAGCGGCCTAAAGTCCGCCACCGGCAACAAAGTTAGAGGCATCGGTATCGGCCAGGGTTATCACAACGCAGGCCGCAGCGGCAAAGACGGCTTGATTGTCTTGGCACCCGATGGACGCCTTAAATTACACAGCGGGGTCGGCAATCTCGGCACTTATTCATACTCTTCTACAACCCGAGCTTCTGCCGAAGTATTAAAAATGCCGTGGCAGAAATGCGATGTGGTCAGCGGCCGCACCGACCGACATCTACCCTGGGCGGAAGCACAAGATGGCAGCAACTCAATATTTACCCATACTCGAACCAGCTGGTTAGCAGCGGAAGATTTGCTCGCAAAAATGAAAGCTATCGCCGCAATGGATTTAGGTGGAACAGCCGATGACTACAATATCGGCGACGAACAAGTCTTCAACAAAAACAATAACGCCAGCTCCATGACTTATGCGCAAATCGCGACCCGTGCGATGGAGCTGGGCGGGGCTTACAGTGGCCAAGAGTATCCGGAAGAAATCAACGACATCACCAAACGTGCTGTTGAAGGTCTCGCAGGAAGCGGCTTAATCGGCGTTGCGAAAGATCCCAACTTACGCGGCATGGTACCACCGGGGCTGGGGGTGTCTTTCATCGAAATCGAACTCGATCTAGAGACCGGCAAGTACGACATCCTCGACCTTGTCAGTATTGCTGAATGTGGCACTGTTGTTCATCCGCAAGGCTTGGTGGGTCAACTTCGCGGCGGCGCAGTGTGGGGCATCGGCATGGCTTCCCATGAACGCCACCTATACGACCCACAAAATGGCTTACCGGCATCGGCGGGCTACTGGCAAAGTAAAATCCCCACTAATCTCGATGTGCCTTCGCAGATGGCGACCGGCGCAACAAACATTCCAGATCCGCAAAACCCAGTGGGAGCGCGAGGTATTGGCGAACCAGCAATGGGCTGTGTAACCGCTGCATTGCTTTGCGCGATTTCCGACGCAATGGGCGGACATATCTTTAGTCGCGCTCCGGTCACCCTGGACATGATCGTTAACCATACTGCCGGTATCTCAACGAAAGCTGAGAAACTCGCACAAAATAATTATTGAGGTTGGTAGACATGGCAATTTCACATGACGTAATGCCCAGCGTAGAACTGTATCAACCGGCTAGCGAAGAAGACGCTCTCAGTATCGCCAAAAAACAAGGTAAAGATGGCTGGCTAGTAGGTGGCGGACAAGACACTTATGGCTGGCTAAAAGACCGCGCGAAATCTCCTGCGGCAATGATTGAAATTACTCATATCGACGCTTGGAAAGGCATCAAAGAAATCGATAGTGGTGTGGAAATTGGCGCTACTACAACGCTTTCCGAAATCGCTGCTCACCCGTTAATTCGCTCGCGCTACGATTTGTTAGCGACAGCAGCGAACAAAGTGGCGAGCCCACAAATTCGGAACATCGGCACCATTGCCGGCAATGTTTGCCAAGATACACGTTGCTGGTATTACCGTCGCGGTTTAGATTGCTATCGCGCTGGCGGTAATCTTTGTTATGCAGACTCTCCAGAAGGCCTTAACCGCGAACATGCCTTATTTGGCGCTAGCCGCTGTGTTGCTGTGAGTCCTTCAGACACCGCACCCGCGTTAGTTGCGCTCGACGCATCAATGGTTATTTCCAGTGAAGGTTCTCAACGTGTTGTTAAAGCCGAGAAGTTTTTCGTCGGCCCCGCCGTCAACATTACTAGCATGACCGTATTGAAACCCGGCGAAATTCTTACCGCCATTCGCTTGCCAAATGAATGGGCTAACGCGGAATTTTATTTTGAAAAAGTTGCCGACAGAAACGTCTGGGACTTTGCACTCGTCAATCTCGCAGCAGCAATAAAAATGAATGGCGACACCATAGAAAATGCACGTCTAGTTTGTGGTGCGGTTGAATGCGTACCACGCCGATTGAAGCAAGTTGAAAGTGCCTTGCGTGGAAAGCCGCGTTCAGAAGCAACCGCAAACGAAGTCGCCGCACTCGCTAGCCAGAATGCTAAACCCCTCAACTATAACCAATTTAAAATGCCGCTGATGGACAACTTGGTTCGTCGCGCCATTCGGGGAGCTTAAACCATGGAAACTATTGCAAGTTACAAACACGGAGTCTGGGGACAAGAAGTTCTTCTCGGTGTGTCTTGGGATAAATTATGGTTGGTCTGCACCACCGTGTTAGCCCTTATTATCATTCACGCCATTGTCATGGCAGTGCTGCGGAAAAAAGCTCAACCATCCGCTGAAGGCAAGCGCATACGTCGCCATGATGCGTTCGATCGCGCTTTTCATTGGATTATGGCCGCCAGTGTTATCGTCTTACTTATAACCGGCGTACTGCCCATCGTAGGCATTCACTTTAACTGGTTAAATCTGCATTTGATTGCCGGTTTGATTCTTACCTTTGTGATCGCTTTGCACATCATTCGCGCGGTTATCTGGCAGGATTTCAAATCCATGCTGATGGGGCCAAGCGATCTCGTCGAACCCTTAGACGCAAGTAAAAAACCCGGGAAATATTCTTTTGCACAAAAAGGTATGCACTGGACAATGACAATATTAGTGCTTGGCGTTATTTACACCGGCATTATATTGTTCCTACAAATCCAAACGCCTTGGTGGGAGCGCACCAACGCCATGCCCGAAAGTGAATTAGGTATGATGTTTTTTCTACACGGCTTAGCAACACTCGGTTTGATAGCGCTTAGTGCCATTCATGTGTACTTTGGCTTGCGGCCAGAAAAACGTTTTTATACGCGCTCGATGATTAAAGGTTGGATTTCAGAGAATGAATACACCGCAAATCATGACAGCAGCAAATGGGCGGCAGAAGAATCCAGCAAATAATTATTTTGTGGCCTCGAGTTTGAGGCCACAAAACAAGCAACCTGAAAAATCACTATAAGTAATTTAATAAGAGAGAATACGTGAGCCCAGAAGTTTCCCAAGCCATTGAGGCTGTAGAATCCGGTTATGAATATTTACTCGCTTTCGCAGCACAGGGGCGCGAACCGTCTTCCGACGACAGCGGCCCAAGTCAACAGATCCGCAATACTCTAAACGCCATGCATGATTCAATGACCGTCATCATGACGACACTGATGCAAGGTGTTAGCAGTAACGGCTTCAATGAATTACTCAGCGCCGACTTAAAAAAAGCGCAAACCATTCTATCTTTTGTTATCGATCAAGAAAAAATTGGTTCTGAGCTTATCGACAATCTCAATGCGTCTAATCATCTTCGAACCGCGCTGACAGATTTGTTTTTACTGAGCGAAGCGAAAGATTCCTGAGCAATAACGAAAGGCACCACGCGGCAGAGTAAATTAATCTAGATCAACACATAAGTAATTGATGAGCTAGATAGCGTCTCGTCACTAGACGACGACAGTTATCTGAGTAAACTAGAAGCTTTCTTACTTCCCACTTCAACTCAGAAACTTAAGTGAGTCTCTTATGCCTAGCGAAGCTTCCTACGCCAAAAAACTCGTTGCCAACGCAATGCAAGATGCCGAAAACGAAAAAACTTTCGACAAAGATTCTATGGGCCGCGCCATCATCCACGCTGTTATTGAAGAATTCGCTCAGTACCGGAAGATTTCAGACATTGCCAGTGAACTACAATATACCGTCGACAATTTAGACGAAGACGAGTTTGTCATCACCCGTGGCTGCTAAGCTAGAAGATCTAATTTCATAGAAATGAAATAACACAATCCAGTTCAAAATATATTTCGAATCTAAAAGCAACAATGAACATTAGAGCAACGAACATTAGAACAATGAATATTAAAACAATAAAAAAAATCTTAGTTAAAACAATTGCTGCAAGTGCGCTCGCCGTTGCACTCACGGCTTTATCAGTATCAATTTATGCTTACGAACCACCGCGTATGGCCGACGGCAAACCTGAACTACAAGGCTTATGGTCGAACTCTTCAGTCACAGATCTTGAACGTCCATCGGGAATTAATAAATTAGTTCTTAGCGAAGAAGAGGCCTTAGCAATGGCCGCGGGTGACGACTTGGTTGGACGAGTGATCAGCGATGCTCGTCCCACCGATCCAAACGCAGGTTTACTCGATGGTTCCGATCTACTTGCAGGCCGGGGCTACAATACTTTTTGGATCGATCCGGGCATGCAAGTTGGAAAAGTAAAAGGCGAATATCGATCTTCATGGATTGTTGATCCAAGTGATGGAAAGATTCCTTATTCGAATGATGGAAAAAAAATCGCCACACAATCTCGTTCTTATCGAAACAATTTTGACGGCCCAGAAATTCGCCCTCTCGGTGAACGTTGCTTGGCAACCACAGGCAGAACCGGTCCACCAATGATTAACGGCTTGTACAACAACCACTATCAAATCGTTCAAGCACCGGAGCATATTTTAATTCTGTCAGAAATGGTTCAGCACGCACGCGTAGTAACGCTAAAAGGTGAACACCCACCCAAGGAAGTAAAATTTATGTTTGGCCACTCTATTGGCTGGTGGGAAGGCGACACCCTAGTAGTCGAGACGACTAATTTTCATCCCATGCATTTGCGGTATGCCCACCCTCTTTTTCACACAGAAGATTCAAAAGTAATCGAACGTTTTACTCGCTATTCAAAAGATCAACTGCTCTATGAATTTACGATCGAAGATCCAAACCTCTATACGCAAATATGGCACGGCGAATCTCGATTTAATCAATTGGATAAGCCAATTTACGAATACGCTTGTCATGAAGGAAACTATTCCATGCCCGGGATACTTTCTGGAGCGCGACGCGAGGGGAGTTAGAATAAAGCGCACAGCACTAACCGCCTTGAGATACATAACAAATAGGTGTGGCAGTTAAAAATTTCGATTAAACGAAAATTTTTCCATCTCTTTTTTAAGGGCCTTATAGTACAAGGGTATTCCTACCCAAGAATATACCACTAGAATTAACCAAGCGTTTGAAACCAAGCCTGCCAATCCCGGATTCCCGAAATCTCGTGTTATTTGAGAAGCCAAATTAAAAAATAGAAAGCCGCCAATCAACACAAGGCTCGCTTTTGTATCGCTAAGCGATGCCATCTTACTGTTGAAGCGCCACCACAAACCAAGGAACCAGTTTCTTCGCATCTTGATGTTTGAGAATAAACGCAGAGCTTCCCTAGATTCTGGGTTTTGGGAGATCACAAACTTAGCATGATATTCCGCCTCATCAACATTACCCTTCGCCAACTGCACTTCGCCCATCAAGATATTTGCTTCTTCGTCATGAGCGTCAACCCCTAATGCTGACTCAGCATAAGCTAAGGCATCCTGTAGGCTCCCAATCGCATAATAATATTTGCCGTAGGCACTAATTATCTCGGCACTATCAGGCTCTATACGTGCTGCATCGTGGATGAAATCCAGGGCTTGCTTGCGCTTACCTTCCAACAAAAAAACCGAACTTTTCAACAAATATGCGTCAGAAGAATTCGAATCCAAGCGGAGCGCCTGATCACAAAACTCGTGAGCCTTTTTGTAACGCGCTTTAAGAAGGTTTAATCGAGCAAGGACAAGAAAAAAATAAGCTTCACTAGGATCCAAATTAAGTGCGATTTTGATTTCAAACTCAGCGGCATTAAGACGAAATTTTTCTATTAAACATGATGCCAGAAACCCATGATAAATAGCTTTCTGAGGATCTCGCCCCAAAAGCTCTTTCAACTTCTCAATCGCCGAATCAATTTGACCTCGATCAAGAAATGCTTTGACTTGCTCTAATTGATACTCACTCATCGAGTTTGCCCCTGTTCTTTAATATAAATGAACAACTCATAGGGCACCATTTGTTTAAAAACGATTAAATACAAGGTAATAAAAAATTCTGCTTGCATCACTATTCGCAAATAGGGAACAGCAGCATTAGTATATTCCTCAAATCCAAAGGCTGAACTTGCGAATACAAATATGTATGGCAACGCAAAATACAAAGCTAAACCAACAATTGCGAATACGAGCTCTCGAAAAAAGCTAGGGCTGCCAATTAACCAACTGTTTACTATCAACCACACCAATGGGATCCAGAGACGACCGTAAAAAGGAGGAGTCCAAACGAAAGGTAGCAACATTGCGAGCAACAAAATCCCAATGGGATTGAAAATAAGAGAATCCCAAGGCTTTGGTTTTGGCTCATCGATTATTTGATAACTAGAATTATTATTTTCCATGTTTTTTCAGAAACTCAATTACGTCATTATATCGACCACCATCATTTGCGTATCGCGCATAATTTCGAGCCGTTGTCAGCCACTCGCTTGTGGTCGCCTGACTATCTTGAACGCTTTGCTTAAAATGCCTCATCCCAATTAAGACTTCCTGCTCATTCTCAATCGATTCATCTATTGCCTCATCCGCAGCCATTTCAACCAAATTAGCGAGATCAGCGCCAGAGTACCCTGAGGTTTTGCTTGCTAGCATTTTGAAGTCTATATTGTCTTCACAGGGCCGCCCTTTCATATGATGAACTAAGATCGACTGCCTGGCTCGCTGATCAGGGGGAGGAACAAAGAACATTCGATCAAAGCGACCAGGACGTAAAAAAGCAGGATCGATAGACCAAGGAACGTTAGTTGAAGCGAGCACCAGTACGCCCTCGTTATTCTGGGAGAAACCGTCAAGTTCCGTTAAAAACTGGCTAATCGTATTACTTATCGAACTATTTCTCGCGTGCTCTCGCTTACCAGCTAAAGCTTCTAATTCATCGAAAAATAATACACTTGGAGTTTCCGCTCTTGCTTTCTCAAAAATCGCGCGTAACTTCTGTTCAGACTCACCAATATACATATCCAACACATCGGCGATTTCGATATTGTAAAATGAAGCCTTACATTCACCGGCCGTTGCACGAGCCAACAAGGTTTTCCCACAGCCGGGCGGCCCAAATAATACAACCCCTCCACCAACTTTCTTTTTAAATTTTTGAAACAAACTAGGTTTTTGAAATGGCAATATGATTTTTTTACTGATTTGTTTCTTTATTATATCTAGCCCAACCACATCCGAAAAAGTAGTGGTAGGTTGTTTATAGCGTGTTAGCTCAACAACTTCTGAAAAATCGATTTTCTCAACTACTCGCAATTTTGGCTTCGAATCGATCGCTTCACCAGAAAAAAAATTTTCTAAATCCGCACGCTTTAATGAGGGTTTCTCTTTCACAATTCTTCGATAAATTTCACGAGCTTGCTGATCCTGGTTTTCGGCCAAAAGAATATCTACCAATAAAATCTCCTGATCTATATTTTCTTGGTCGATGAGTTTTTTAGCCGCATCTCGCTCGTCAATTTCGAGCAAAGATGTAATAATTTTCAACAAATCCATATCGCCTAATGGCAATGAAAGTGACTCCAAAAAAACTAATTTGTCTGCCAGCGACCCATTGTCAGCATGAGCTAACACAATGATTTTGGCCAGCTCCGGCGATGGGGCAACACCAAACGCCACTTCCAGGTCTGTTAAAGCTTTGCTATCCATTTATCGACTCCGTCATTCTTTTTCTGCGCGACAACTAATTCGGCATCTTAGCACGGAAAATAAATATGTTGGCGTCACTTAGGAAAAAACCATGAAGAAATTTTCGCGGGAAAATAATAATTCATTACTTGCCTGAGCATGCATGCGGTGGGACTCACAACCCAAATCGCTGGGCGGTTCTGGCCCACGGATTCACGGGTTTTTCTATTTTAGTGTTAACTATACTTTTCGTTACGATCCGAAAAGAAGAGCACTAAATAAATATTTACGTAAAACAATAAAAATCCAACGACGCCTGAATGTGCGAGCAAGCGTCACTGGATTTGGGCTTACTGAACTTACACCATGCAAAAAACAGCGAGTTTATTCCCGTCTAAATCACGAAAATAAGCACCGTAAAAATTATCGGTTCGATTTCCTGGCGCACCTTCGTCTGTACCACCTAACTCCAGCGCCTTAGCATGAGCGGCATCGACCATGGCGCTATCGCTTGCAGGTAAAGCTATCATTGTTCCGTTCCCCACTGTCGCCGTCTCTTTATTAAATGGCGTTCCGACACCCAGCATTGGTTTACTCATATCGACGCCAAAATAAACCTGCTCGCCGAATGCCATGAGCTGCTTTGCACCGAGCAAAGCTAACACTTGCCCATAAAACGATTTTGCTTTTTCTACATCGTTACTACCTAAAGTCGCGTAACCAATCATCTTTTTTACCCTCTGCTAATTTATTTATAAAATTATTCGTTTATAAGCTTACCCTGTTCGCCTTCTCCAAATTGGGCTGAACGGCCACCAAATTCGAAATGATTTAGCATCTATATCTGCTTTACCTACAACTGTATTAAAATACAGTTGTAGCGAGATTACACGAACCTCATTTAGGGCGTCAAGCTATCAACTAAAATAAACCTCTAGCCCCAATGTTGATCCCAGCCAAATTTTAGACAAAAAAAAGCCGCGAATTAATTCGCGGCTTTTTTATTTTTCAAAGTGTAGATTTTATTAAACAGTAAAACCTTCTTTGCTCAATGGGAGAGTTTTAACACGATGTCCAGTAGCGGCATAAATCGCGTTACACACCGCTGGCGCCAATGGGGGAAGCGTTGGTTCACCTAAACCCGTTGGAGAGTTATCGCTTTGAATAAAGTAGGATTCGACTTCTGGAGTACTTCTCATTCTTAGAGGCTGATAGTTATGGAAATTAGATTGCTCTACCATGCCGTCTTCAAAAGTAATTTCCAATCTCGCCATAGTGCTTAAACCATCTACAACACCACCTTGAGCTTGGTTTTCCGCACCACTCATATTCACGATGGGTCCAACATCCGCTGCAAGAACAACTTTATGCACGGTGACTTTCTTATTCGCGTCAACGCTCACTTCAGCAACTTCGGCAATATGGCCAGCATGGCTGTAATGGAAGGCAAGACCTAAGGCACGACCTGCGGGCATTGTTTTACCCCAGCCAGCTTTTTCAGTCGCCAATTTGATAACGTCAACCGCGCGCTGAGCATTCAGTCCGCCAGTGTTGTCATCAAACTTCTGCTCCATTAAATCGATTAAGAAATCTCGGTGATCTTTTCCAGCAGCTACAGATAACTCATGAATAAAACTTTGTGTTACCCAACCAAAACAGTTGGCACCGGGTGCGCGCCATGCATAACAAGGAACGCCCAATGGCAATGCCGTCTGAGTTAGTTTGTAGTTTTCAACATTTGGCCCAGGAAATTCTGTCGGCCGCAGTGAACCACCACTGACTGGGCGCTTACCATTGTTGCTGAAAGTGATGAAATGATTTTGCCAAGCAGAGACTTTACCGTCAGCATCAAGCCCAGCTTTAAACGAATGGAAACCACCAGGACGATAAAAATCGTGGGCCATATCCATTTCACGAGTCCACTGTACTTTCACCGGCCCGTCAACTTTTTGCGCAATGGCTGCCGCTTCACAGGCGTAATCGTTTAATAAACGTCGGCCAAAACCACCACCGATACGTAATTGATTTAGGGTGATTTTATCGGCGGACAAACCTGTTACCGCTGCGACTGAAGCGATTGCACTGGTTGGCGTTTGCGTTGGTGCCCACAATGTAAGCTGACCATCTTTGAATTCCGCCGTACAATTTTGTGGCTCTAAGTTAGCGTGAGATGCGAATTGGTAAGTGTAAAGAGACTCAACCGTTTTAGATGCGCTAGCAAAAGCGCCCGCGACATCACCAGATTCTTTTACAGAATCTTCGCCATCTTGCTTAGCCAATTCCTGCGCTTGCTTGACGATACCAGTCCAACTATCGGTGGCACCACTTTGATCCCACTTAACTTTTAACTTTTGCTTAGCTTGGAAAGCAGCCCAGGTTGAATTGGCGATAATAGCGACACCAGAAGCGAGTTGTTCTTGGTTGCCGTTACCTTCCAAAATAAATGCGTCTTTAACACCTGGCATTTTCTTAACTTCTTCGAGGTTTGCACTCACTGCCTTCGCGCCAAAAGCGGGGCTCTTGGTATAAGTCGCGTAAACCATGTCAGGGAATTGTTGATCAATACCAAACAGTGGCTGACCAGTAACGAGCATATTGTTATCAACACCGGTGATACGCTTACCCAACAAACGAAATTCGCTGGTTTCTTTCAACTTCAAGGAGCTTGTTTCGGGAACGGATTCTTTTGACGCAGCCAAAGCTAGTTCGCCATAACCCAGGCTCTCACCATTACCATTGATAACTTTTGAATCTTCAGTGCGAAGCGTATCAACAGAGACACCCCACTGTTTGGCAGCGGCGGCTAACAACATGGCGCGAGCTGCAGCACCCGATTGACGCAAGGCATCCCAGTTACTTGGAATCGACCGAGAACCACCGGCGAACTGAGCACCAAATTCACGACCAATTGGGGATTGCTCAACCACAACATCTTCCCAAGCGGCATCTAATTCCTCAGCGACAATCATTGGCATAGATGTCTTCACGCCTTGGCCGATTTCGGGGTTTTTAGAATAGATATAAATTTTGCCTTCAGGAGAAATACGAATGTAGGTATTAACCTTCATCAAGGCTTCACTTTCCGCATCAGCGCTCAGGCTCATCGGCCCCACGCTCATTGCTAAAGTCAAACCACCGCCAGCAATACCGGCTAATTTAAGAAAAGAACGGCGATTCACGCCAACGGCGCCTTGCTTGGCCCACTCAGACTCAGCCTGAGCAAAAATGTCGTTCATGATGTCGTCCGAATAGGACTCAGAATTTGTGGCTCTCATGCTTTCTCTCCTTTCTGAGCGTCAGCGGCTGAATGGATAGCAGCTCGAATTCGGGTATAGGTACCACATCGACAATAGTTGCCGGACATAGCGGCGTCGATATCAGCATCAGTCGGAGATGGATTCGCCTTTAAAAGTGCAGTAGCAGACATGATTTGCCCAGCCTGACAGTAGCCACATTGAGGAACGTCTAGCTCAACCCAAGCTTCTTGAACTGGGGTCAAATCGCCATTAACCGCTAAACCTTCAATTGTTGTGATTGCCTTGCCTTCAACAGCGGAGATAGGCGTTGAGCACGAACGTACTGGTGAGCCTTCAAGGTGGACTGTACACGCGCCACATTGAGCAACACCACAGCCATACTTGGTGCCAACTAAGCCTAGATTGTCTCTTAAGGCCCAAAGTAGAGGTGTAGTTGGATCGATATCTTGAATAGTTTCTTCTTTACCATTGACGGTGATTTTAATTGTCGACATGAGAGAGTCCTGTTCTATCGCTAGCGGGATAAGCGCACTGTTCTAAACCCCCCGGTCATCAAAGTCAAGCAGCTAAACACATCCTAACAGCAGACAGCAAATAGCGAATGATTCGAGGAGAAAAACAGTGCTTTTTTGAAATTATTTGTGCTGCATTCTCGCAAAATACTGGGGAATTGTGAATGATAAATGTAAGAATTTTGGCAGTATTAACTCAGCTAATGATCCATCAGCAACAGAGCTTTGAGCGGAATTTTTGTAGGGTCGGATTATTATCTCGCCACAAGTGTCATTTCAAAACAAAGTTGATCGTCCACAATGAATAATTTAGCGACAACGGACTCTTTTGTGGCAGCCCCTATTAACTATTTATGAATCCGCGAGCTTTCTGAAACATCGGACAAAAACCCCACTAAAAGCATTGATTAAGCATTCCAAATAAAACACGAAAAACATTTGCCGTGACCCATTTGGAAAACTCAGTTAGGGTATTGCTCCGAATTCAGAAGCCACTAGAAAACCAAGTAATAAAGATGATCAAACTAAAATTCGACACCCCCAGCGACTGGACAAAAAAAGTTATTGGAGATTTTGACGCCTTCCTTATCGATCACGCCGCAGCAGAAAAAAAAGCATCAGGAATGGCGATGTCAATGTTGTCCCACTACCCCGATCGTCCTGCACTCGTCAAAGCCATGGTCGATCTCAGTATTGAAGAAATGACCCACTTTCGAGATGTCATACGCCTCCTTCAGCAACGAGGCTTACAGTTGGCTACTGATGAAAAAGATCCTTACATTAATCAATTTAGAAAATTAATGCGTAAAGAAAGTGATGAGTATTTGATGGATAGATTACTTGTCGGCGGTATCGTTGAGGCACGCGGCTACGAACGCTTTAGTCTCGTTGCTGAAGCCCAGGATGATCCAACCTTGAAACGTTTTTATACCGCAATCAGTAACTCGGAATCTCGTCATGCAGAATTATTTGTAGATCTTGCGGCGAATTACTTCCCCAAAAATATCATCGAAAATCGCCTCGAAGAATTGTTAGAAGCGGAAGCGCGCATCGTCGCGCAACTGCCGATTAGAGCCGCTCTACACTGACATGCCAAGGCAAACCACTGCGTTAGGAATTTACCAACACTATTTGGACAATTATGCCGAAGCGGAAAGTCAGTACGCGCTAGAAAACATCAACGTCATTACTTTTGATCACATAGTCGCCGTACCTGCGTATAACGAAGACATCGCCTTTTTAAAACGTTTAAAAGTTCACTGCGAAAACGAAACCAAGGTTTTAGTCATTCTTATTATCAACGAACCTGACGACCCCGAAACCAAGCAAGTAGCGCAATGCCAATTAAACTCTGAGCTTTTTGACTACGGGCTTAACTCGGGAAAGCTACACTGGCAAAACAAAAACTTGAGCCATATACGTTGGAAAAATAATTGTCATTTAATCCTCATCGATCGTTTTAGTGAAGAACGAAAGATCCCCTACAAACAAGGCGTTGGGCTCGCAAGAAAAATCGCTTGCGACGTTGGGGTTGCGCTCATCGCCAAAAATAATTCGCAACAATCAAAGCGAACTATTGTTATTCACAGCACCGATGCGGACGCCGCTTTACCAGCCGACTATTTTAAGCGCACTCTGGATGTCGAATCTCATAGTGCCGCTACTTTTCCATTTGTTCACCGGGGCGAATGTGATGAGATTACAGCTGCAACATATTTGTACGAACAATCACTACACTATTACGTGAACGGCTTACGCTGGGCCGGATCGCCTTATGCCTTTCACACAATAGGTAGCTGCCTCGCATTTTCCGCAACGCACTACTGCCAAGTAAGGGGCTTTCCAAAACGTTCTGGCGGTGAAGATTTTTATTTACTCAACAAGCTCGCTAAACTCGCGCCCATAAAATTATTAGATGGCGAAGCAATTATCTTAGCATCTAGAAATTCAAACAGAGTTCCCTTTGGCACCGGTCCGGCCGTTGACAAAATATTAAAATTAAAACGTCAGAGTGAGTTCCAAAGTTATGACCCGATTGTTTTTAAAGAGCTAGCGACGCTACTTAAACAATTCAAGCAATATTGGAATTTACGCAAAAGCCCTTCTCACTGGCTAGCGCAATTGACACTCCCAAGCCGAAACACACTAAGCAACTTAGGCATTCACCGCCTGTTCGAACATATTGATAATAATGTCACTTCCGAATCCCACTGCAGACAACAGATTCAATTTTGGTTTGATGGGTTCAGAACTTTAAAATATATTCATGAACTGCAAAATAATTTTTACCCATCAATTACCTTAAACGAAGCTTTGCGTCGTGCGCGTTTTCTACTTGAAGATGGAGAAAACGAAGCCTAGTCCATCCAAAGTTAATTGCATGACCCAGGTCTAAGCGTTAAAGTCGAACTGCTCAAACATACCTGTAAACATTGAAATTTTGATATTGAGGAAAGCAACATGAGAAGAAACTCTGTTTTAGCGTTTATCGCTTCTCTTTCCATAGTATTTACTGCATGCCAAAGTACACCCGCGGACTCTGAAGATAAAATCGCCAAAGCACTGGATGATATGAATCTAAGCGTTGAAGGCAGCAAGGCAGAGATCCTTGTCTATCGCATTAACGGCTGGCGCTATGTCGATAAATACAATGTCATTTTAACCTTGGGAAACCGAGATAATTACCTTGTAGGTTTACGTCACCCTTGCCCCGGCCTGAATGGTGCATTCAAGATAGGTTTTACTAGCACTGGAAATAAAGTCACTAAATTTGACGATATCGTTGTGAGCAACCGAGGACCTGGCGCTATGGACGAACGATGTGGAATAAAAGACATAGTGCTGTTAAAGCCTAGAGAATAAAGTTTCTAGGCGTTTACTTGTCATATAGCACTGCTCACAAAACGCAGAAAAGAATTATGAAAAATCTACTCATTACTGTGCACTGCCCATCAGAGAATACAAAATTACTACGCGACTCACTTGTTCGCGGCGCGTCTCATGAAGACATGAATGGAATTGAACTTCGTGTGACGGAACCATTACAAACAACTGCTGAAGATGTTCTTTGGGCAAATGCAATCTTACTGGGAACTACCGAGAACTTCGGCTATATGAGCGGTGCAATGAAGGATTTTTTTGATCGAATTTATTATCCTTGCCTCGAAAAAAAACAAGGTCTCCCCTATGCCATTGCAATTCGTGCAGGACTTGATGGCACCGGTACAAAAATAGCCATGGAAAAAATTATTACTGGTCTAAAATGGAAAGCGATCAAAGAGCCTTTAGTTTCAAAAGGTGATTTCTCAACCGCGTTTTTGTCTGATTGGGAAGAATTGGGCTTAACAATGGCAGCGGGGTTAGAAGCTGGAATCTATTAATCGCGAGAAGCGCCTATGGATGCCTTAGGGCGCAAGATATTTATTTTTTCAACCACTAAACGAGTTGCTTATAATCCGCCAACAGACCCACCAAGTGAGTTAGAAAACGTCCCGCGTCTGCGCCGTTTACCGCACGATGATCATAAGACAAACACAGCGGAAGCTGCGTACTTGGTACAAAATTTTTGCCGTCCCACTCTGGTTTAATCGCCGCTTTAGAAATACCGAGAATACCAACTTCAGGAGTATTAACGATGGGGGTGAAGCCTCGCCCGCCGATAGCGCCCAAACTAGAAACGGTAAAACAACCACCTTTCATTTCTCGAGGCGTAAGCTTTCCATCGCGGGCCTTCGTCGCCAGACTTAATGTTTCTTCTGCAATTTCCCAAATATCTTTTTTATCGACATCGCGAATAACTGGCACCATTAAGCCAATAGGTGTATCAACGGCCATACCGATATGCACATAATCTTTTTCAATCATGTGCTCGCCGTCCGGATCGATCGAAACATTAAAACTGGGCTCTGCGCGCAAAGTTAATGCGCAAGCTTTTAAGATGAAAGGAATTGGCGTTAGTTTTACACCACGCTTTTCTGCTTCGCCTTTTTGTTTTTTACGGTAACTTTCTAATTCAGAAATATTCGCGTCATCAAATTGGGTAACGTGGGGAACGTTGAGCCAACTCCGATGCATATTCGCAGCTGTTAATTTTTTAATTTTGCTGAGCTTTACTTTTTTAACATCGCCAAACTGAGAAAAATCTACCGCAGGAACCTCAGGAATAGCGGCACCGCCACCACCTGCAACTATTTCCTTCACATAATTACGCACATCATCTTTCGTGCAACGACCCCGGGGACCAGTCGCTTTTACCTTGCTAAGATCAACACCGAGCTGTCGCGCCAACTTTCTTACTGCGGGACCAGCATGTGCATTGCCATCAGCTGGGATAACGCCTGAGCTTGCGGGAATTGGGCGCGGCGATTGCGTCGCGGTAGTTTTTGTCGGTACAGGCGTAGGAGCTGCTTCAGTAGATTTAGTTTCCTCAGGCGCTTTTTTTGCGGTACTCGTTCTCGCCGTTGCGCTTTTTTTCGTTTGGAGAACAACAATATTTTGGCCTTCGTTGACCTTGTCGCCCTCTTTAATTAACCAACTGCTGACAACACCGGCAGTGGTTGCGGGCACTTCCATCGAGGCTTTGTCGGATTCTAAAACGAGGAGTGAATCACCTTCTTCAACACTGTCACCAACCGCAACACAGAGCTCGATAACTTCAACATCGGCTGAGCCACCAATATCAGGTACGGATTCAATGATCTCCCGACTAACTTCCGGTGCTTCAATTTCATTTTCTACTTCTTCTGAATCACTTGTATTGCTCGCGTCCGTCGAAGCTTCCGCGGAAACCGCTTCGCTATCATTTTCTGCAACTTCATTGGAACCTGTTTCTAATTCCAAGATTGGCGCACCAGTCTTTAATTGATCACCTTCCTTCACAAGCAGTCCGACAACTTTTCCTGCATGACTACAAGGCACTTCAACCGAGGCTTTGTCGGTTTCCAAAACAATAATAGATTGCTCAACTTCCACAGTGTCGCCAACTGCGACGCACACCTCGACGACTTCTGCCGGGTCATCGGAACCAATATCTGGAACAACTATAGTTTGTTTTGACACAGTATTTCCTTTCTCAAAAAACCGCTATTTTCTGGTATGAAATTTTAGGTATCGCTTTTCAATTACAAATGGATTGGATCAATTTTTTCTGGGTCAATTTTAAATTTCTTCATCGCGCCAATAACCACCTGTACATCAAGCTTGCCTTCATCCGCTAATGACTTGAGTGCCGCAATAACAATATAGTGACGATCAACCTCAAAGAAGCTTCTTAATTTTTCACGGCTATCACTGCGTCCAAAACCATCGGTCCCCAACACTTTATAACGACGCGGGATAAAATCACGCAACTGCTCAAAATAAAGTTTTATATAATCTGACGCGGCGACAACCGGTCCTTCATGGCCTTTTAGCTGTTGCTCGATATAACTTTTTCGTGGTGTCTGGTCTGGATGCATCAGATTCCAGCGTTGCACGCTTTGACCTTCGCGGGCCAATTCGTTCGCGCTGGTGATGCTCCACACTTCCGAGGTCACTTGAAATTCTTGTCGCAGAATTTCCGCGGCGTATTCGACTTCGCGCAAAATAGTTCCAGAACCCATTAACTGAACGGTTTTATCTGATTTCACATCACAGCGATGTAATAAATAAGCGCCTTTAATAATGCCTTCTTCCGCACCCACTGGCATCGCAGGATGCTCATAGTTTTCATTCATCGTCGTGATGTAATAAAAACAATTTTCCTTTTTCTCATACATTCGATGCAGACCATCTTGAATGATCACCGCCAACTCATAACTATAGGTAGGGTCATAAGTACGGCAATTAGGCACTGTGTTCGCGAGAATGTGACTATGGCCATCTTGATGCTGCAAGCCTTCGCCGTTTAAGGTAGTTCGACCAGCAGTCGCGCCGATCAAAAATCCTCGCGCCTGACTATCCCCTGCGGCCCAAGCCAAATCGCCAATTCGCTGGAAGCCAAACATCGAATAGAAAATATAAAATGGCACCATTGGGCAAGCAAAATTACTGTATGCAGTTGCCGCAACCAGCCATGCAGACATAGAACCCGCTTCATTAATTCCTTCTTCTAGAATTTGGCCTTTTTTATCTTCCTTGTAATACATTATTTGGCCAGAGTCCTGAGGGGTATATTTTTGACCTGCGGAAGAATAAATCCCGAGTTGACGGAACATACCCTCCATACCGAAGGTTCGCGCTTCATCAGGGACAATAGGCACAACGCGCTCACCCATTTTTTTATCTTTCACTAATGTCGATAACAAACGGACGAAGGCCATCGTGGTAGAAATTTTTCTGTCGCCACTACTTTTTAATTGCGCACTAAACGCGTCTAGCTCTGGAACATCAAGTGCTTTAAATTCGCTTTGGCGGGAAGGCAAAGGCCCGTTAAGTTCAGCGCGCTTCTTGCGCATATAAGTAATTTCAGGAGAATCATTTGGTGGACGATAGTAAGGTGTAGATTTTAATTCTTCGTCGGAAATCGGCACTCCAAATCGATCGCGGAATCGCTTTAGCGATTCCATATCCAACTTTTTAACGGAGTGAGTTTCATTCTGCGCTTCACCGGCATCACCCAAACCATAACCTTTAACGGTATGGGCGAGAATCACGGTCGGCTGCCCCTTATGTTCGACCGCTTGCGCATAGGCTGCGTAAACTTTATAGGGATCATGTCCACCACGATTAAGATACATAATATCTTCATCGCTTAAATCTTTAACTAGCTCCAACAATTCTGGATATTTTCCAAAGAAATGTTCGCGAGTATAGGCGCCGCCGTTAGCTTTATAGTTTTGCAACTCGCCATCGCAAACTTCGTCCATGCGTTTTTGCAATAAACCGGTCGTATCTTTTTCCAACAAAGGATCCCACAGCCTACCCCAAACAACTTTCAGGACATTCCATCCTGCGCCGCGGAAGACACCTTCCAACTCTTGAATAATTTTTCCATTGCCGCGCACCGGGCCATCGAGTCGCTGCAAATTACAATTAACCACAAAAATTAAGTTTTCGAGCTGCTCTCGACCCGCTAAAGAAATTGCACCTAAAGATTCCGGTTCATCACATTCGCCATCACCAAGAAAGGCCCACACGTGTCGATCGCCTCGCGGTGCCAATCCTCGCGCTGACATATACCGCATGAAGTGTGCTTGATAGATTGCTTGAATAGGACCAAGTCCCATAGAGACGGTTGGGAATTGCCAATAGTTAGGCATCAACCAGGGGTGAGGATAAGAAGACAAACCCTTGCCATCGACTTCACGTCGAAAATTATCAAGCTGCTCCTCGGTTAAACGGCCCTCCAAAAAAGAGCGCGCATACATTCCCGGCGAGCTGTGACCCTGAAAATATATTAAATCGCCCAAATACCCTTTGTCGTTACCGTGAAAAAAATAATTGAAGCCAATATCATAAAGTGTCGCCGCTGATGAAAACGTGGCGATGTGGCCACCCAAGGCATCGTCGTTATCATTTGCACGCATGACCATTGCCAGTGCATTCCAACGAATCAAAGAACGTATTCGACGCTCCATGAATAAATCGCCTGGCATACGTTTTTCTGCGTGGAACGGAATGGTATTTCTAAAAGGAGTGATTATCGCCGCTGGCATCGAGACATTTTCAGTGATCGCACTGTCAGCTAGCTGTTTAATTAAATATGCCGCTCGCTCTTTGCCGGAGTGTCGGATGACCGAATACATCGCATCAAGCCATTCTTTGGTTTCGAGGGGATCAATATCCTCTTGCATCCAGGTCTCCTTTAGAGCGGAAAGGTTTTTAATTTAAGTAATCGAAGAGTAAGCGTGAATTCCGTAATTGTAGTACTAAGATGAATCGAAAAAAACATTTCAACGTGAAATGTTTTGAAAAGATTAAATATTCTTAAGCTTTGATATATTTTCTACATCCGCCACAAGAAGAAAAACCACGAAATTACTAACCAAGGTGGTGCAGAATTCTTGTAAGCAACTGATCTATAGCGAAGCATAAGTGCTGACAACATCCATCAAGACAAAAAGTTATACATACACAAAAAGATTCCGCTCGAAGGAATCCTCGCTACAATTCTTTAAACGGTATCACCCTCTGCTGGCTTAGCATCTTCTGCTTCTCTCTCATGATAGTGTAGAACTTGCTCACGAGTTGGCCAGGCAGTAATAATTGCCTTGGTTAAGGTTGCTAAAGGGATCGCAAAAAACACACCCCAGAAACCCCAAATACCACCAAAAAATAAAACTGCCAGAATTATTGCAATTGGATGTAAATTTACCGCTTCAGAAAAAAGTAAAGGCACTAAGACATTGCCGTCTAGCATTTGAATGACACCGTACACAATGATTACCGTCATTAATTCCGAAGACCAACCCCATTGAAAGAAACCAATAAGTGCAATAGGAATCGTCGCAACCACAGCACCGATATAAGGAATTAAAACAGACATACCCACAGTAATAGCCAACAATAGTGCGTAGTTTAGCCCTAACAAGGCAAAAGACAGATAGCTAACGCTGGTAACAATTAAAATTTCTATCGCTTTCCCGCGCACATAGTTTGCGATTTGAATGTTCATCTCAACCCAGATTTGTGTCATCACCGGGCGGTTATTCGGCAAGAACCTTCCCAACCATGACAAAATTTTCTTGCCATCCTTAAGAAAAAAGAACACCAAAATCGGGACCAAGACAATATAAATTGCTACTGCAATTAACAACGGCAATTTCGCGACTGAAAACGACAATACTGAATTACTAAAAGTGCTCAGCTGGCGGTTGGTGTTAGTGATAGATTCATCCACAAAGGATTCACTAAAAACATTTGGATATTGCTCTGGCAACAACAACGCGACACGACGCATTTCCGAAACCATACCCGGCACTTCCGCCACCAGATTTGAAATCTGATTCCACATACCAGGCAAAAGCACAAATAACAAAACTATAATTGCACCAACGACGACCAACAAGGCAATAACCACCGCAACAATATGCGGTACGCCAATACCTTTTAAGCGCGCCACCATCCCTTCCATAAGAAAAGCAATAATGACACTAGCAATAATGGGCGCAAGAATATCCCCGAGCGTCATCATTAATACGACCGCTGCGGCTAACAGTATTACAACCAAAACCGCCTCTTCGTCGGCGAAGTAACGATTCATCCAATTGCGAAAAATATTTATCATAACGAGAAATTACTCAATGTTTATTACGAAAATCTTGCTAGGTGCTTCTTTAACAAATACTTTATTCAAGCCTTCTGTAAAACGAAGGTATAAATTTCACCACTCTCATTAAATTCCAACAAGCGATTACCGCTCAACTCCGCAAAAACTTTAAAATCTTTTACTGATCCCGGATCTGTGGAAATGAGTTTCAGGCACATCCCACTTTGCAGCGGCTTTAATCCTTGCTTTGCTTTCAATAAGGGCAAAGGACAAGTCAATCCCGACGCATCTATTGTTGTATCGATTGATTTAACATCATTATCCATCGTCGAATTAACTCTCTCTTCTATTAATATCTTGTTATGTTCACGCTGCCACGCCCAAACTAGCTAGCCGGTTTCGATCGCTACTTGTACCAAGAGTTTTATTTACCGTTTCGCGAAGTAAAAGCTTTACAGATTTAAACAAACAACGCTTTGCTCAAAATTAGCACTAAAAACTACAGCAGGAACTAATTCGGCCTCAAAACCTCGAATTGCTAACGAGGATATTTGGGAAGCCGGGCACTTAATGGTTAGAAAATGGGTCCACAGAGTCATCCAAAAATAGACTAAGGTCTCTGATGACTATAGATTATTTCGATCTTCCCTAGCATACTTTGATCCAAGCGATTTTGGCTCCCGCCGCTAAAAACGTTAGATGATACTCATTAGGTTGGTAATTTGTGACTAAATTCTTCAAACTCTTCTCTGGCGTCCACCCAGAATATGCGCAGACTCTGATATCGATGTTTCTGATCTCGGCGCTGTTAATTCCTTCTCCAGCGAGCTATTCCGCCGAGATTGAAGTACCTGAGCTTGGTGATACAAGTTCATCGGTTATTTCCAGAGAAGAAGAATATGAACTGGGCCAAAAAATATTGAAATTGTACCGCAGTCAGGTGCCCACGTCCTCAGACCCTATCATATATAGCTATCTAGAAAACTTAATTACCGAACTAGCCGCCTACAGCGAACTAGACAACAAAAGCTTCGACCTCATAGTGATCGAAACTCCCGTCTTAAACGCATTTGCGGCGCCAGGCCGAGTGGTAGGAGTCAATACGGGAGCATTTTTGAAGGTTGAATCTGAAGACCAGCTTGCTTCAATTCTAACTCACGAACTTGCCCATCTAAGTCAGCGCCATATTGCCAGACAACGAATTGCCCAAAAAAACGCCACCATTCCTACCATGGCGGGCTTACTAGCGGGTATTGTTCTAGCGGCTGCAGGCGGTGGTGATGCTGGCATTGCGGCAATTTCAGCTACTCAGGCCTTAGCCTTAGATAATCAACTGCGGTATAGCCGATCTTTCGAACAAGAGGCCGATCGAGCCGGTATCCAGAATCTCGTGAAAGCAGGGAGAAATCCTGAAGCCGCCGCTGAAATGTTCGAAGTAATGCTCAAGCAATACCGCTACACGCGTCGCCCTCCCGAGTTTCTTTCTACCCACCCTGTTACCGAGAGCCGAATTGCCGACGCTCGCTCACGAGCAATGCAATATCCCGCAAAAGAGTACGCGGACAATCTAGACTTTCACTTAGTCAGCGCCCGAGTTCGCTTGCATTACGAAACCACCCCTCAACAAGCAGTGAAGCGATTTCAGAGTGAAATCGATGGGCAATCTTTGTCCCAAGAAGCAAGCCGCTATGGTTTAACATTAGCCCTCATTGCCACCGGAGAAACAACAAAGGCACGAAAAGAACTCGATATTTTATTACAGCAGCGCCCCGAAAAAACAATTTACCTGCTAGCAGCTGCACAACTCGACGCCAAAGAAAAAAATTACACTACCGCTATTAATAGCCTGGAAAATTTACTCAAGTATTACCCCAATAACTACGCCATTAATATTCAATTGGCAGAAATACTCATGGAAGCCGGTGAATATCGTGCGGGTGAAATTTTATTGAATCGCCTAGTCAGACTAAAACCGAAAAGCGACTACGCATGGTATTTACTTGCGGAAACAAACGGGCTTGTGGGTAACATCCTTGCCGTACATTTATCTCGAGCAGAATATTTTATTCTTACAGGAATCTACGATCGAGCGGAGCTTCAACTACAAAATGCTCTACGCCTAACAAAAGATACGCGACAGGTAGCGCTTATAGAACAACGCTTAATAGACATAAGAGCATTACAAAAAGATTCTGATTTTTAACTATTCCTTATTTGTCTTTTACCGCTTCGTCTAGGTTTGGGAGCTTTACGCCACAAAAACGACAATAATTCGCATCCATTTCATGCCCAGAACGATTACAGTTCTGGCAATTTTTTATCGTCCGCGTGCGCTGCATTTCTGTTGCCAACTCTGCCGTCAATATTCCAGTTGGCACCGCAATAACCGAATATCCGATTAACATCGTCAGCGCTGCCAAGGTCTGCCCCAATACGGTATGGGGAGTTATATCACCATATCCGACCGTTGTAATTGTCACGATTGTCCAATAGACGCTTTTAGGGATGCTGGTAAAACCATTTTCGGCACCTTCGATGAGATACATAAAGGAACCGATGATAGTTGCTGCAACAAGTATCGAACTAAAAAACACCAATATTTTTCGTCGCGAAGCCAATATCGATCGAATCAATATATTTGCCTCACCCGTTAACCTGACGAGTTTTAGAATTCTAAATATTCTCAGCACACGCAGTAAGCGTATTATGAGCACATAACTGGTTCCCGGGAAAAAGAAACTTAGGTAGGTTGGCAACACGGAAAGCAAATCAATAACACCATAACCACTGCGCATATAAGCAATAGGCTTTGGAGAACAATAAATTCTCACCCCATACTCGATGGTGAATGCGAGTGTAAAAATCCATTCGAGCACCGTTAAGTATACGCCATAGGATGCTGAGACTGACTCAATTGAATCCAGCATGAAGGCGGCAACGCTGAGTACAATTGCACAAATAAGCATTAAATCAAATCGCTTTCCCGCCGGCGTATCAGTGCCAAAAATTACGATATAAATTCTCTGTTTAAGATCTGTTTCAGTCATATTTAAGGCTACTCACAGCTTCTTCAATCGTTCGCGATTGCTTTCACTTTAATCGCAATTATCAAAAACTTTACACTCAAGGCCACAAAAAAGTTACTTGCAGTCGCACCGGCCGCAAAGGACAATACCACATTATTTATGTAGACGTGAATTAGCTATATTGGCGAACACCAAACTGTAAACTAAACGCGTCACATTCAACTTACTTCAGGCAAATAATGAGCAAAGATTCACGACTCGTATACTCTACAGAAACGGGCAGAGTAAAAGCACCAGCAGACAAATCACAAGCGTCGCCCGCTGGCGATGGCATTGTCCGACTGAGACTAGAAACCAAAGGCAGAAAGGGTAAAGGCGTAACTACTATAAGCGGCATCGAAGAAACAGAATCATCGTTAAAAGACCGCGCAAAAAAACTAAAACAGTTTTGTGGCACCGGTGGTAGCGTTAAGAATTTCGTCATCGAAATCCAAGGTGATCATCGTGACAAATTGAAGACTCATCTCGAAGGTCTGGGCTTTAAGGTCAAGATAGCCGGTGCTTAGTTCGCCTCCCTCGTCAATCACGCTTCGCGCGTCGTCAAATTTCCGTCGTATTATTGCCTTTCCCTGCTCTCTGACTTTTTCGCAAAGGTACCCTCCTCCTCAGCGAACTAAGTCATCAACTCAGCACTCGACGCATTTAATTTACTTGGCCTGAGTATTGCTTTTCTTCAGGTAATACAAGAATTTGACGGTTTGTTGACAGCAAATGAACCAGAGGAACAATTTATGGAACAAGATACTATTTGGCAACTAATCGACGCCACCCTGAAGATCGGCCTCGGAGCCTTAATCGCGATGTTCTTTAGTTGGATTATCACCACCAAACGATCCACAGCTCAGTCGTACCCTAGACTAAATCGCCGCCTAGAGTTATTCGAAGGTATTTCAAAGGATGTTGGCAATGTTAATCACGCTTTTGCAAAATACTCTTCCCTAATTATCGAGTCGACTCGCTTTGGAATTCGTTGGCCGCAAGCGAGAAAAGATGAGCTGGATCGAATTAATAATGAATTGGTCGCGGCGTTTAACAAAATTGCCGATGCTGAATCTAACTTATTAATGCTCGGCGAAAAGACTATGGAAAAGACCCTACGTTTATACGGAGCTAAAATAGCCTATTTTCGTAAACACGTTTATGTCGGACGCCAGGATATTAGCGACGAAGAGATTGGGCAAATTAAAAGAGAAATCACCCGATTACGCGAGCAGTTTTACGATATATTGAGTCGAAAATACGATCGTTTGTTGGCGGCAGCTTGAGGCAACTGCTTAATACGAAGTTATTCATTCACAATATTGTGAACAACTCGGATAAATTTCTAATTCGGTATCGTGCGCCGGTAAAGTCATGAGTTTTCGTAAATTCATTATCGACAACGGCGCAATCAATTCCAGCAGCAATTGCGGAACGTAAACCCCGCGCAGAGTCCTCAACAACCAAGGCTTCATTTTTAAGAACAGAAAATTTTTCTAAGGCTTTTAAATAAGGCTCAGGATGCGGCTTTGCATTTTCATAATCTTCGAGGGTCAAAACAAAATCCATATACTGGACGATGTCTCTATTGTCATGAATTAATTCGAAATCCACACGTTTGGAGGTGGTAACAATAGCCATTCGATATTTTTCCGACAATTTCTTCAATACTTCGAGAACATCTGCAATTTCAATTTCTTCAGTTTGCAAATATTCACGGTAATAAAGATTTCGTTTTTCGCGCTGCTCGGCGATGACCTTCGCACTGTATTCTTTACTTATAAATTCCCAAATACTTTCGCCTCGCGCCATAAAATCTAGATAAGGTTCAAGTTCAAGATCAAGCCCAATCTCGCGGAACGCTCTTTTATTCGCCAGAAAGTACCATTGCTCGGTTTCAACGAGAACACCGTCATGATCAAATAAAACAACTTTTTTCTTCATGAATCGAGATACTCTCTTATTACCGGTTTTAAATATCTAGTGCAGCATCGATGAATATTCGCGGCCGTTAGTGACGCAGATGAATCATAGCAAATGAGCCGCAGGCGTCGCCCCCTCCCTGCTCCGAGTTAAAAAACTAAGCCATATTTTTTCGTGAAAATAAAAAGCAACCGTATTGATGGCGGGTTCCACTAAAGCAATTGCACCCCCTAAGACCAAACTTCCCGTCAAAATATAAGTCACTGTGAACGCGACACTAAAGTGTAATACCGCGAATGTGAATGTCTTAATCATAATAAACCTCATGACCGATCAATATTTTTGCGAATGATAATTATTCTCAAAAAATACTAACAGCCATTAATGACAATGATCTCGATAGCCAAGGACAATCATTATTAATAAAACTTGGCTATCGAAGTAATAAACATAGTTATTTTCTATAAATCTCGAATTTCAGATAGTCTTTTAGGCGTTTTTAGATTTATTCAATACGTACTTCATTGGGAGGCACTATGAGCAATATCGACCACATGGGCATCAACAAGAATGAACGCGAAGAGATTGCCAATGGTTTAAAAATCCTTTTGGCAGACTCCTACACGCTGTATTTGCAAACGCATAATTTTCATTGGAATGTTACCGGCCCTCAATTCAGAGAACTGCATTTGATGTTTGAAGAACACTACACGGAATTAGCTTTGGCGGTTGATGAAATCGCAGAGAGAATTCGAACTTTGGATGTATTCGCACCCGGCACTTACAAAGCTTTTGCCCAGCTAAGTCAGATTAAGGAAGTTGAAAACATTCCAACCGCCGCGGAAATGATAGAAATTCTGACTGTAGGCCATGAGCAAGTCGTGAAAACCTGCCGCGAAGTGTTGAAGCCGGCACAAAAAGCAGATGATGAATCAACAGCGGCGCTGGTGTCAGACAGAATGAGGATTCATGAAAAAACTGCTTGGATGCTACGAGCGCTAAAAGCAGCATAAACTACTCACTAGCTCTCGCAATGTCCGAGTGGAGAAATAAACAACGCGCTGGGAAATACAAAACTAGCGCGTTCTTTTATTTTATATAGTTTTATATTGTATGGTTTGAGTTGCATCTCGTTTAGAAACCGGGGTTCAAATAGCTTAATTTCAACTGGCTATGCTTCGAGTATTTTTTGCATTGGTATACAATCTATGCGCAGGTTTTTATTTCTAGATGGGTAAGCCTGAATCTTGTCACCAACAAATCCACACGCTCTGTAGAAAGGTGCGGCATTAATTGTTGACTCTAACCATAATTTTTTAAGCCCAATACTTTGGGCGATACTATCTACATGCAGCATCAATTTTTTTCCGATACCTTGTGCCATAAAACCTGGCTCAACAAACAGGCCATCCACCCTCCCATTCGAATAGTCGAGTTTGACAGTACCAATAATTTCACCCTCAATTTTTGCGACATAACACCCTTCATCGACGAATTGCGTGAATGTAGCGGGCATTGCACTGCCTATCCAAATAGCTAGCTGTTCGTCTGGATAAACATTTTTACAACCGACCAAAATGGCCTTGCGCCGTATTTCCCAAGCTACATGTGCATCGCTGGTGCACGCTTTAGCAATTGTTACGCGAGCTTCTAGAAAAGTGCGGTTTGTCACAGCGCCACCTGAATGCAATAAATAATGTGTTTTAAAACTTTATACGCGAGCGCATACTGACGGTCAATTGCCCACACAAAGTGCTTTTGTTTATCGCTATGGAATTTTGGTTATCATTTACTGCAATCGTCATATCACTGGCTTCAATGTTTGCCGTACCAATCATTATTATTTATTTGCCAACCGACTATTTTACGAAGGAAGAACGGGGGAGATTATATTACTTTGATCTACACCCGGTCTTTCATTACGTTTTAGTTATTGCAAAAAATCTCTTGGGGCTCGTATTGTTAGCGATAGGAATAACCTTGCTAGTGTTGCCAGGTCAAGGCCTACTAACGATGTTAATTGGTTTGCTGATGATGGACTTCCCCGGAAAATATAAAGTCACGCGGATATTAGTAAGTAAAAAAGTTGTACACGAACCCATTAACTGGCTTAGGTCCAAATTTAATCGCGATCCTATTTTACTTGATCAGGATTCTTAGTAAGACTTACAAAATGATTTCTAGATAAGCACTCTACCGCGACGATCTAGAAACTAATCGTCAATAATAAAACGTGATAAGCGTTGCTTTAATCGCAAGTTTTCTGCCTGTATCCGTTGTTTTTCTTTCAATAAATCCAATGTTAAAGCAATACCTGCCCAGTTAATTTCAAGATCCCTACGCATACGAATTGCCCGCTGTGCGATTTCCACGGCAGACTCATCAAACAACCACTCATCAGGTGCTTCACCTTGAACATCAAGTATTCCATGCTCCACGATCTCAATCACCGTATCAGTTGTTTCATTAATTTGCTCACACAACTCAAGGGTCGTTATTTGGATCAACAAGGTTGAATTCATCCGCCTGCGCTCCACTCTTTTCTCGGGTCAAATTTGACTTTGGTGGCCAGCTCTTGCCAAAGCTTCTCGGTAGTTTCATTTACTTCCGGCGGCATAACGACATTAAGCACAGCATAAAGATCGCCATACCCAGTTTGAGTTTTCAAACCTTTGTTTTTTATTCGCAGACGTTTACCCGACTGGCTGTTTTTAGGAATCGTCAGTTGAATTTTACCGGACAGTGTCGGCATCGTTATTTTCGTCCCCAACGCGGCCTCCCAAGGAGCAAGGGGAACAGTAATTATCAGATTATGTCCCTCGATATCAAACAAAGGGTGAGGAACCAAACGAATTCGTAAATATAAGTCACCGTTTAATCCCTCGCCTATGGCGGGACCACCCTGACCCTTGAGGCGTATGCGCTGGCCATCGACAACCCCGGCTGGAATTTTTACATTTAGATTTTTTTTAATATCTGCGAGGCGACTGCCATTCAGATCATAACGAGGTAGTTGATAAGCTATTTTTTTTGACTCGGTCGATAAAGTGTCCTCTAAAAAAATGGGCATTTCAATTTCAACATCTTGACCGCGACCACCAAAACCAGATCCCTTACTAGATTGACGGGTACGTTGACCACCACCAAAAATCGATTCAAAAAAATCTGAAAAATCACCTGCCGAAAACTCTTCACCACCTTGCGGCTGCCAGCCCGGTGGAGGACGAAAGGATTGCCCCTGTTGTCCACCATACTTTTTTAATTCGTCATATTCCGCGCGCTTGTTAGCATCATGAAGCACTTCATAAGCTTCTGTTACTTCCTTAAATTTATCTTCAGCATCGGTTTGGTCGCTTACATCTGGATGATATTTACGCGCGAGCTTTCTATAAGCGGTCTTGATCGCCTTAGCATCCGCCGTTTCTGCGACACCTAAAATTTTATAATAGTCTTTGAATTCCACGCCTAAATCCTATACGCCCGAACATTTTAACTTTATATTATTGGAATCAAGAGAATGTCAGAACAAACCTGAGAAGTTGTTATCAGAATCCCGAACAAGGTGATTAATACTATTAAAAATAACGACTCATTGTCTTTCTAGATTTGAATCAGGTCCATAGATCTAGATCAAATCCTGACGCTAAAATCTAATTTTGAACAGATTTATAACTGCTAATTTCTGCGGACTTACGCCGCTCATAATCTCGCGCTGCGCCTGCTACTCCGCCGCTATTTCCCGTGGTGATCCAGCGCTTAACTCTGCCCGCGTCGCCTATTGGTGTCATTTTTCCAAATGAATCTAGCAAAACCATGGCGACTGGCTTACCTTCTATTTCGCTAATCATCACAAGGCAACGACCAGCTTCATCGAGATAACCTGTCTTACTCACTTTTACTTTCCAGCTTTGACGGTGAACCAAGCGATTCGTGTTTCCGTAACCCAGTGTGTGGCGTGGGTTTTTAAATCGCGCGGTATAGTTTCCCGTCGTCGTGAACTCTTTGATTTGTTCATAAGCGTACGCGGCAACTAGCATCAAGGTGAGATCCGAGGCAGTTGACACATTGTCGATGGACAAGCCACTCGCATCGACAAATCGCGTTCTGTGCATTCCTAAGTCTTCGGCTTTTTTATTCATCGCTTGAATGAAAGCTTCAAATCCGCCTGGATAGTTATCCGCTAAAGATGACGCAGCTAAATTTTCGGATGCCATAAGAGCGAGGCGAATTAAATCTCCGCGACTTATTTGTGCACCTACTCGCATCCGGGAATAAGCGTTTTTACCGCTTTTTCTTTCTAATGTTAGGATTGTAATCAACTCGTCGAGTGGTTGATTTGCATCGAGAACAACCATCGCGGTCATTAGTTTTGTAATTGACGCAATTGGTCCAGGGATATGAGCGTTTTTAGAATATAGCGTGACATTTTCAGTTGGATCAAAAATACTGACTCTCACCGAGCCCAATTGGATCTTTGCTGGATCTAATCCTTCGGAGTAGCCTATCGACGAGAATAACAACAACGACCCAACGAAGATAACTTTCAACATTCGAACAACTGCCAATTCTCTAACCCGCATAATACTCTCTCATTTTTTATTTGTGATCCGACTAAAGCTCTATACGTATCTTGATAGAGATCTGCAAAAGTTCGGATCTTATAAAACCTGCGAGTTAATTACAAATTTGTAACCAGCCTAGAATCTACAAGAAGATGGCAACAAGGAAAGATCGGCGTCGGTTTTATTTTCGCCGACAAACTCCATCCCCGCAGGCGCTTCTGAGTTTCCACACACCCAAGAGAAGGGACTTGCCGGTGAGCCCGTAACAACAATCGGACGAACTGTTAAATACTTCCCAGCTAACTGAGCGTTACTTTTGTTGCCAAAACGTATGTGAAAGGCGCCATTTTCCATAGCGATTGAATCTACGTAGTTACCTAACAACAAATTTGCTTCAGGGATTCCGGCCGCCTGATTCGTCGCGGGAAACCTGCCTGAGTATTTATATTGCTCGGCGACGGAGTTCTTAAGCTCACCAACAATAACCAGTGATTCTACAACTTGCGCTCGAACCACATAAGATTGATAAGCTGGCAAAGCGACAGCTGCGAGAATCCCAATAATCGCGACCACTATCATCAACTCTATTAAAGTAAAACCCTTATCATATTTCATATCTGCTCCCTAAATGACAGAACCTATACTAAAAATTGGAAGATACATGGCAATTATCACGGTACCGATCAGTAATCCTGTTGCAACTTGAATACCTATAGTCATGTTTTCTCGCAATCGAACCACCTCAGTGTTAACCAAAGCAATGCTATTTTTACTTTGAAACTCGACTTCTTCCGTCAAGCAATTCATCAGGGTTGCCGCTTTCGCCGCCTGGTACCACGTATTAAAGCGACTCAATCTTCTCTCTTTGAGGCCAGATAAATCTGCAGCGGCCTGAAAACTTACTTCCTCTTTAACACCAGAATTTACCAATGCCTTAACGTAATGGACAAACAAATGATACGCATAAATTTCTGAAAAGGTTTTAACACCAGGAATGTAAAAACATACGGGATGTAAGGCCGCAAATCGTGATATGCAGCGCTTAATATGTAAGGACGATATAAATGAAACAATAACAACGATCAGCAATAAAACAATAACGCCGACAAATATTTCCTTATTCCCGAAAACAAAACGAGTAAACTCAGGAAGATCTGAATTCATCTCGGAAAAAAACCCAGAAAAAACGGGTGCCACTTTAAAAATAAAAATTGGTAATACTATCGCAGCAATTATACAAATTGAAGAAACGTAAGTTAATATACTATTAAACCCGCTCCAAAACTCCTTCGCAGTAATAATTGCTTCTTTTATTTGGTTTTGCGTTTCCAAGAAAAGTTTTTCTAGGCTTGCGTTTTCTTTTTCGACGCAGGCCGCCAATTTTGACATCGCTCCAGACAAACGAGACTCCTGGCCATGCGCAACTCTGTTCCCGCTTACCAGCATTAAAACAGCATCAATATCCTCGGAGTAATCCACAGGAAGCGCATTTTTAATTTTACTAATCGCATCGGCCGTTTCGACATTATTTTTGCGTTGATAAGATAATAGCCTACTGACCGTTGACATTCGTTCAATGGTGTTTCCATTTGCGGACATTCACTTTCTCCTACAAAGGGGATCAGTTATTAATTGGGGAATCTCGCTATAACTATCATGTGCTTTTCGATAAGGCGATGGATTTTCTGCCCCGCCACAACGCCAACTATGAAATACAAAACCCTGCTCTGTAACATACTGATTCAATACGAAACTCAGCGCCTTACCATCTAAATCTGAATAGCGAGACTTTAATATTATTTTTATATCGCCATCTGAATCGATTACCGCGGTTTTCACTGAAGGCTCAAATTGATCGACATCGCTTTCGGAAAGTAGTACCTCGTCGGGCCAACGTCCTGTAAATGCGTAGTGGGACGACATGTCGACGCGAAGGTGCAGGGCATAAAATGCAGGCTCAACTAGGGATACCGCACGAAAATAAACTTTCGAATAATCCAAAAACAAAGCGGATGACACTCCAACAACAAGCATTACCAGTAATAATTCTATGTGAAAACGCTGCCCAAAATTCATTTCTTACAATCCACCCTAAAGAACTAAACTCGCACAAACCAAATCGTTCACACTTACGAGACAAACACCTTATAAAGGCACTAACAAAAAAGGCTAGTACGTTACCGTACTAGCCTTTTTTGTCAGAGAACAAAGATAACACAAGTTAGCTGCGCTCCCGTTATCAAATGTATTCGAATCGCTTTATTTTTTTGCAAAACCCAGCTCTTCGAATGCATCGAGCATATCCTTGCCGGCTGAATTTGGTTTAACCTTCTGATCGATTTTCTGCACTACTCCCTCCTTGTCGATATAGATCGTCCAACGATTCGCAAAACCGCGTGGAGAAAGCACACCGTAGGCTTGCGTCATTTCTTTTGCCGGGTCACATAACAAAGGAAATTTCGCTTTTTGCTCTTTGGCAAAACGTTTGTTATCCGATTGCGTATCTACACTAGCCATAAAATAAGCTACGTCATATTTTGCAAGTTTTCTACCACTGTCACGCAGCGATTGGACTTGCAGACTTCAGCCACCGGTAAATGCTTTCGGAAAGAAAGCGATAGCAACAGCTTGCTTTCCTTTGTAATCAGAAAGTGAATATTGCTCACCATCAGAGCCAAGCAATGTGAAGTCTGGCGCCATATCTCCCACTTTAAGAACCGCATCTTGGGCAAAAGCAGACAACGCAAAAAGCATTGAAGCAAGGCCTAGAAGAGTTCTCGATAGCATACGATTCATAATAAACTTCTCCTCTTTTATCAACATTTTCATTGAGACCGTTGAGATCAACGAATAAGTTTAGTGCATCCGTTGAAAATCGCCTGGCCGATTCTACACGAGCCGTCCTTTCAACACTAATCGCTGTTAGATATTAAAACAGCTCGCAATATTATGGCCGGTTTTGCAGCATCGCCCTCTCATGGAATTCCCAAATACCCGGAAATAGGTCGACACTAGGAATGGCGCCTCGCTTAGTTTCGCTATTGAACTCGATATAGTTCCTGTTATCTTTTTTGTATGGCTGCCATTCAGGTAATTTTTTTGAATTCGGGGTACCGTCGTAAGCAAACGAGACCCAATAATCAGACATTATATTAGCCATTTTCTTTTCGTATCTTGGAGAGCTGGGGTAATTATTAAAAACATAAGATATTTCTGCGGCATGATAGGCACCTAAGGTATCCTGATCTGGCCCAGAAGGGCGATGAGAAAAATAATATAAATACGCGGGTTGATTGACGTTGGCTGTCATCATTGCCCAAGACTGCATACTCCAGGTTACAAAGCCGTCTCGAAAGGAATCAAAAGTCGATTTCTTTAAATTTTCCGCAGGATACAATGTTAAAAAATCTTCAGCCATAGAACCGTATTGAACTTTCACCGTTTCTAAATATTTCTCTACACTCTCGGGGATTCGAGCTGCAACACCCAGTGTCGTTCCCTCGTCTGCATTAAAACCAACAATCACGGGAACGGCGTTTTGTTTACCTTGTTCAAATATAGAATAAATTTGTTGCGGGAAAAGCCAGCCATCGACCACCGCAGCACTTCGGAATCGGCTTTTACTTGAAGCAGACAAAATTTCATGAGCCGGTAAAGCGCGTAACTCTACTAAAGAATTTACACCTGCAGCTTGCATAAAACTGTTTCCCGACATTTCCGCAGACGGCAATGCATTCAAAGGACGCGTTAGTTCAGGCATAACGCCCAACACTGTTCCACTCTGACCAATCGCCTTATGAAATAAATTTTTCGCCAAGGGTGATGCAACGAGATGCGTCACACTCCAGGAACCAGCGGATTCACCAAAGATAGTGACGTTGTTTTTATCGCCACCAAAGGCACCGATATTTTCTTGCACCCATTTCAGCGCTTGAATCTGATCAGTAGTAGCATAATTACCCGATGCCTTATTCGCAGACTCTGCAGACAATTCGTTGTGAGCAAGATGACCGAACACATCTAAGCGATAATTAATTGTTACGACCACAACATCTTTTTGCGCTAAAGCCGCACCATCATAAGCGGGCGCATCACCGCCCCCTCGCGTTAATGCCCCACCGTGAATCCAGACCATCACCGGTAGTTTTTTCTCACTCTTTGTAGGAGCCCAAACATTTAAATACAAACAATCTTCACTCATTGGTAAACTTGGGCGATAAAAAAATCCACCTTCTAGACGGGGTTCTTGCATACAATTAAATCCAAACTGTGTCGCTCTGCGAACACTTGTCCAGGCAGGCGCGGGTTCTGCTGGCTTCCAACGGCGCTCTCCAACAGGTGGTAAAGCATAAGGAATCCCTTTAAAAACCTGAACGTTATTTTTCGCGACGGTTTCACCCAGCAATTTACCCTGAGGAGTATTTAGGGTGATCGGATCGGCGATCCCGATAAAAGACATCGAGAATAAAATAATGGCGACAAGAAAATATTGCATAATACATCCCACTTTTTAGAAAATTATTATTAAGAGTAATGATTAAAAAGAACGAGTAATTCCCAGAATAAACTTACCCTTTATTGAATACGTTGTTGAAAATTTGTTTCTAATTCATTGACGAACTCCGACCAAGGTTGCTGGGTCAGTATAGGATGAGGTCTCTCCCCAGATCGTATCGCTGGCATTCTCGTTTCAAATAATTCGTGGGGATGGCCATTTAAATAAATGTCAGGGCTTATCGTTTTCAAACGCTGGTAACCCAACAGGGTATCTTCCACTAAATTCGGAAATTTTTCGTTGTCAGTAATTTTCACGCCGTTGTTCGGTCCGCTACACCCAAAAAAAGCCAGCTCAAACGTTTTCTTATTATCTTCAACGTTCATCGTCCAAACTGTGCAACCCTGGGTGTGCCCCGGAACGTTGATAGCAGTTAAGCTCGTCGCTCCGAGACTGACGACATCGCCGTGTTTTAAAACGGTATCAATTTCTACCGGATCCCAACCTTCGAAACCCAAGGGCGACAAATCTTTGCCTTCCTGCAAAGCCTTAGCATCGTCTCCGACGGCCATCACTTTCGCTCCGGTAGCTTTGCGCATCTCTTCATGCCCTTGAACATGATCAAAGTGGGCGTGGCTCGATAAAAGAATTTTTATGTCACGAGGCTCAAAACCAAGTTTCTTTATATTTGATCGTATCGAATCTCCCATTTCCCTCACACCGGTATCCAGTAAAAAGTGGCCATCGGGCGTTGTAATTAAGTATGAAGCAATATTTTTTGCACCAACATAGTGAACATTGTCGATGATTGTGAAGGGCTCTACGGATTCACTGTGCTCTAAGTGAAATGGCTTTGCTCTGTCGATTTTCTCCGCCATCGTTAATTGATCCAGAGAACGCGTTGACTGAGCAAGTGAGAGGCAGCTCAACAAAGGTACACAGATGCCGAGCATGAATGTGAGGGTGCTGCAGGGTCTTATCGACCTAGCTGCCGTATTTAAGCGAAATATGATCATTAGAACATCCTGAGTGTGAAGTGCGAACTCGCTCTAGGAGAGAGTGTTTGTCGCCTAAATTCTCCTGAAGATCGCGAATTAGGCGCATGAATCTACGTTTTTATACCATTATTCATGTTAATTATGACAAGTATCACATAAACGCGAATAAGTCGTCGCCAGCTAATTATTAAACTTTGTATATTCAATACAACTACTTAAGGCGAGTGGCTCAGATATCACTCAAAATAACCGCGCTAAATCAGCTAGTTATTTTTTGATCAACAGTGATTGCAGTCACACTTTTTACGCTATACTTCGTTTTATGACTGAGAAACGGACTTGAATCCCGTTTTTGATTACTTCTAAGCTTTCCCAGGATGGCAAGATAATGAAACAAATTACTACCCCAAGCCAAACCATACAGTGCCGGCAGAATGAAGAAGCCAAAGTTTGGTATCGATCCCGCCGATTCTTCACCATCAATAACGAGTGGTTTTTTTCAACTCGGGAAAACATGGATATCGGCCCTTTCGAGTCTGAAGAACAAGCAAGAAGTGGTATGCAATTATTTGTTGATAGCATCAAACAAGATAACGATTACAACCGTGCAGAGAACGTCGCAAAGAATGGCCAATGGGCTGTAACTTACTACCATTAATTAATCCCCGCGAAAACATCGTTCTCTCCTTTATTATTCTAAGGTCATTTTAGTTTCACACTAAAATGACCTTTTTGTTTGCACCTTTAGTTTTTCTTTCTTGTCACGACAAAAGTTTCATCATTAAACCAAAGCGAACCGCGCTTATTCAAGATCTCGCGCGTCGCCTCCAAGTATTGTCCGGACTTCACCGCCCCCTCCAATTGATCATCTTGGATTTGATTCACATAAATAGCAGCATTCCACGCCGCAAATAAAGTCGAACTACCGATATGCTCGCCGATTTCTGTCGGCAAGGTGTGCATTTCATAGCGGAAAACAGACTTCGCATCGCTCATAGTATTGAAACTAAAGTTACGGGATTCTGGGCCCAGCTCATCTTTAAGTACTTTCAATAAGATATGTCGATTAATGGTAAAAGGATTTTCATTCGGCCAAATACGCTGAACGATTTCTTGAGCGGGATCATCACCATAACTTTGCACGCCGAGCATCCGCCCTCCACTCGCCAAACTTTTAGCTAGCGGTGCAAGAATTCTTTTTATTTTAAATTCCGCGGAGACTCGCGCCTGCCAAGGTTGTGCCGCCAAAATAAAATCATACTCGCCTTCAATCGCTCCAACTTGCGGAATAATATTATCCAGCATGAATTGATGATCTCCCCGATAGAGAACCAAAACTGAAGGCGTCTCATACAAAGGGTTACCCGTTTTATCACTCAATTTAGTTCGCCAACCTTGATCCAGTACGCTGTGTAAACCTTCGATCTGCTCTCTATATTCATGGGCACAATTCCCATGGAGTGGCACAGCATGCCAGTTTAATGGCAGCTGTTGCTTTGGTGATAACCAGGGCGCTTCGTCATAAGCCATATTACTAACAACAAACACCGTCGCTGGATGCTCCACGAAACGATCAGGTAATTTTTCTAAGCCTAAACGAACATCTTCAACACTCATTTCTTTTGCGTTTATAAACAATGGAACGGTTGGAAACTGACGATGCAAGTTTTGCATGATGTAAGTTAGTACCGTGCCATCACCCATCCCCGCGTCGAAAATTCTGAGCGCAGGAAAGTTCGGTTCCAAATGTTTTATTTCACGATCAGCCCGTTGCGAAATCGCCCATTTTTCATTGCAGGTATGCACGAAAAATAAATACTTTTGACGATTTTCATAAAACCTAAAAGGTCGTCTTGCATGAGTTATAGAATTATTGTTGTCTTCTGACAGTAGGTTAGTGTCAGCTTGGGGAGCCGGAGCAGAAACACTTGGCTGGCTATATTCTGAATCTACCAACTTTAGAGTGGCGTCCTTCTCAGAAATTGAATCGGGGCCTGGAGGATTGTTTCGTATAAATGTTCGTGTTTTATTTAGAGTTTTTAAGGTAACGCCTTTACCATTTCGCAAACGACTGACGAACTTCCCATCATTAACGACTTGACGACCAAACGTAGATTCAGAAATTTCTGCCTGTCTACAGTAGCCTTCTATTTCAACGATAAGTTCAGCGATTTCATCCATAGGATAATGACTGCATTTAATTGAACACGAGTTAAAAAAAGTTCGATGGGAGATAGTGGTCTTTACTAGTACATCAAACTAACGGATTCTCGCCCATACGTTTCTCTTAATCTTTGCACCAGTTCTTCAGTTGGCTTTACACGCCATTCTTCTCCTAGATAGATTTGTCCGCTTGCGTCTTTTCGAGAATAATCAATTCGAACCGGGCAGCCCTGATTAAGATAAGGAGTAAGGATGGTAGAAAGCTTTGAAGTAAAGCTATTATCTATACTCGCCGAATTTACTTTTAAACAAAGGCTTTTTACGAGGTTTTGTCGCGCCTCATCTATCGTCATAACATTTTCAGCGCGGACTTTTAAACCACCACTATAATCGTCATTACTGACATTGCCTTCAATCATCAGCAATGTATTTTTAATTAATTTTTCTCGGTATTCATTGTAGGCATCGGAAAACATCGCCACCTCGATGCGGCCGGTCCTATCATCAAGTGTTAGGATCGCCATCGTGTCGCCGCGCTTCGTTTTCATTACCCTCATACTGACAAGTAAACCAACGACCTTTTGATTACCTTTATCAGACTTTAAATTAGCAATGCGTGCAGACACCAAATGCTTTACTTCGCCCTCGTACTCATCAATAGGGTGATTCGTTAGAAACAAACCGAGAGTTTCGTTTTCGCCCTGCAAGCGTTCTTTCATACTCCACATGCGGCAATGGAGATACGGTGCATAAACATTTTTTCCCGCATCATTACTCGGCACTAAAGTGCCGAACATATCTTCCATGCCGGCGGCTGTATTCGCACTTTGCTGCTCCGCAGTTTTTACTGCTTCACCTAAAGCTGAGAACAGCACCGCGCGAGTATGATCCAATTTCTTTTCTTCTTGATCAGCGTCTGGACCAATCGTGTCCATTGCGCCGCTGCGCACTAATGCTTCTAAAGCACGCTTATTCACTTTCTTTGGATCGACTCTCGAACAAAAATCAAATAAATCACTAAAGTTTCCGCCGTCACTTCGAGCAGCGATAATACTACCCACCGGACCTTCCCCTAATCCTTTGATTGCACCGAGCCCATAAATAATTTCACCTTTATCTACTGTAAAGGCAAAAGCTCCTCGATTGACGTCTGGGGGCAACAAGGTCAATTTCATTTCACGGCATTCTTCAATAAAGGTAACGACTTTATCTGTTTTGTCCATATCCGATGACAACGTCGCCGCCATGAAGTGCGCTGGGTAATGTGTTTTCAACCACGCTGTCTGATACGACACAAGCGCATAAGCAGCGGAGTGCGATTTATTAAAACCGTAACCAGCAAATTTCTCTACCAGATCAAAAATTCGCGTAGCAAGTTCTGGATTAATTCCTTGCTCTTGTGCACCTGCCGCAAACGTTTCTCGCTGCTTTGCCATTTCTTCGGGTTTTTTCTTTCCCATCGCGCGACGAAGTAAGTCTGCTTGCCCCAATGAATAACCAGCGAGAGCCTGGGCAATTTGCATTACTTGTTCTTGGTAAACGATGACGCCGTAGGTTGGCTCGAGAATTGGCTTCAATCTGTCGTGTTGATATTTTGCATCGGGATACGCCACTTTCGCACGACCATGTTTACGATTAATAAAATCGTCAACCATTCCCGATTGCAATGGACCCGGACGGAAAAGCGCGACCAAGGCAATCATGTCTTCGAGATTGTCAGGTTGTAGACGTTTGATGAGATCGCGCATACCGCGAGATTCCAACTGAAAAACCGCAGTAGTTTCTGCACGCTTTAACAATTTAAAAGTGGCCAAATCATCGAGTGGAATTTTTGCAATATCAATTGGATCTTGACCTTCAAGAGCGCGCTCTTTATCGATCATTTGAATTGCCCAATCGATAATTGTCAGCGTCCGCAAGCCAAGAAAATCGAACTTAACAAGGCCCGCATCTTCAACATCATTTTTATCAAATTGAGTAACAAGATTGTTGCCCGCCTCATCGCAATATAGCGGCGAAAAGTCAGTGAGTTTTGTCGGTGCAATAACAACACCACCGGCATGTTTACCCACATTACGCGTCATGCCTTCTAGCTTTAACGCCATGTCCCAAATTTCTTGCCCATCGCCATCCGACTTTAAAAAATCACGAATAATTTCTTCTTGCTCGAAAGCCTTCGACAGCGTCATTCCGACATCCATCGGAATCATTTTGGAAAGTTTATCGGCGAGGCCATAACTTTTTCCTAATACTCGCGCTACATCGCGCACCACCGCTTTTGCGGCCATGGTACCGAAAGTAATAATTTGCGAAACAGCATCGCGCCCATAATTTTCTGCCACATAGGCAATAACGCGATCACGCTTTTCCATACAGAAATCGATATCGAAATCAGGCATAGAAACACGTTCCGGGTTGAGAAAACGTTCGAAAAGTAAATCGTATTTAAGTGGATCCAGATCGGTGATATTTAATGAATAGGCGACTAACGATCCGGCACCCGAACCGCGACCCGGCCCAACGGGTACATTATTCTTAATTGCCCAGTGAATAAAATCCATAACGATAAGAAAATAACCTGGAAATTCCATTTGATTAATAATATCTAATTCAAAGCGAATCCGGTCTTCATAGACTTTTCGTTTTTCTTGATAACGGGGATCGTCTTTATCAAGAATATTAAGCAAACGTTTTTCTAAGCCCTCTAGCGAAACTTGCTCAAAAAATTCTGCTTCCGTCATTCCTTCGGGGATAGGATAAGCGGGTAAAAAATTCTTCCCCAAGGTGATCTCCAAGCTGCAACGCTTGGCGATTTCGACAGTGTTTTCTAATGCTTCTGGAATATCGCTAAATAAAGCCGACATTTCTTCCGGGCTACGTAAATATTGTTGTTCGCTATAACGTCGCTCGCGGCGAGGATCATCAAGAGTTCTCCCCTCAGTAATACATACCCTCGCTTCATGAACTTCGAAATCATCCCTGTGTATGAAACGCACATCATTTGTCGCGACAACTGGGCAGCCATACTTTTCAGCTAGCGCTACGGCTTGATGTAAGTAGTCTTCTTCATTATCTCGACCGGTACGATGTAACTCCAAATAAAAACGATCGGGGAAATCTGACATCCACTCCTGCAACAAAGATTCTGCTTCCGGTTGTCTTCCGCCGAGAATCGCTGCGCCAATATCGCCAAGCCTGCCACCAGACAATACGATCACATCACTGCTCGCTTGTTTTAACCATGCTTTTTGGATCGTCGCGAGACCTAAATGCTGTCCCTCTTGATAAGCCTTTGAAATCAAATTGGTTATATTTCGATAACCCACTTCATTCATCGCCAGCAAGGTTATTTTGGAAGCCTGTCCTTCACTATCAGAATTATCTAGCCAAAAATCGCAACCGCAAATAGGCTTAATACCGCGGTTTTGCGCGGCCTTATAGAATTTAATCAGCGCGTAAAAGTTGGTTTGATCGGTAATCGCACAGGCAGGCATGCCCATTTCAGCCGTAGCAGCAACCAAAGATTTTACGGTAGCAATGCCATCGACTAGGGAATAATCCGTGTGGACGCGGAGATGTACGAATGAATGTGTCGTCATTATTGTGAGTCAATTAATATTTGTCGGAGGTGAGATTCTAGCCGAAACACCGCCAAGCTACCTAGGCTGAAAGCCATTGCTTTCTGCCAACTTTGTAATTAAGTTACGGATCACTCACTTCCCCCGATCAAATCAGATCACTAATTGGCCTTCAGCCTCAACCGAATCCAACGGGACTTCTCGGAATGGCAACAGACAATATGAAAATCGACATGATGGAAACGACGGCACAGGAAAACCCTGCGAAGCGATATAAATACTACGATTTCGTCATGGTCGGCTTCGTCGTGGTCCTTCTGTGTTCCAACTTTATTGGCCCCGGCAAAACTTGCGTCTTAGATTTAAGTTGGCTCCCGTTAATTACCGGCCCTTTAGTATTCGGTGCCGGTAATTTATTTTTCCCTATCGGCTATATTTTTGGTGACATCCTCACAGAGGTTTACGGATTTGCCCGCGCTCGAAAAGTGATTTGGGCGGGTTTTGGCGCGATGATTTTTGCCAGCGGCATGGCTTACATTATTATTAATCTTACGCCCGCACCTCACGAATCTTATAACGATGTACTTCAACCTGCGTTAGAAGTTGTGTTTGGCAACGCTTATCGGATTGTTATCGCCTCAATCATAGCGTTTTGGGCTGGTGATTTTGTCAACGCATACATTCTCGCAAAAATGAAAATTTGGACTAAGGGAAAGTTTTTGTGGATGCGTACCATCGGTTCAACCCTGGGCGGACAATCAGTCGACAGTCTAATTTTTTATCCACTGGCTTTTTATGGGATATGGGAAGGAAAAACAATCCTTGCAGTCATCGTTTTTAATTGTGCCTTCAAAATTTTAGTGGAAGTATTTATGACACCAATAACATATCTCATTGTCGCTTTTTTGAAAAAACATGAGCGGGTTGATTATTATGATACTGAAACCAACTTCACTCCTTTTTCATTAAAAGACTAAACCAAAAAAGTAGCAGATGAATCTTTTTTCTTCAAAACGCACGCGCTTACTAGTCAACGCTTTCGGTTCTGCAATCGCTTATGGCTTGTGGACCTTATTCGTCAACTACGACACCTCGATGTGGCTGATGTCAACACTGGTTCAAACTTCGAGTAGTTTCTTTGCCGGATTCGCCGTCGCTTATTTAGTTGAATTAGTGTTTGGCAAACTTAATCGCCCTTGGCGTTTTTGGGTCGCTTCGTTGCTGCCCTATTGGGTCATTCTTTGCATGATTGCAGTGTGGCATTACACGATAGGTACGGAATACATACTCGCGACATTAGCGCCAAACTTCTTCTTCGGTACCGGTTGGCTTTTGTATTACTGTTCTCAACTTGAAAAGCAAGAAACCCAGCCCGACTCGGAACCAATCTAAATTTCTTCAGCGTGAACTTGAGGGCGACGAAGCCACTCACCGCAACATTACAGATAGTGCTAATCGCCACAGCTCTGGTAACCGGCGGATACAGGCACGTGAAAAATGTGAAAGACTCAGCAGCCCTCGGTGATCCTCACGAAGAGTCTAGCGGTTCCATCAAGCGCTGCCGATCGCTCAAACGAGTGAGATGAATAGTTAAGTCTTTACCTGGATTTAGCACAGCATGACTTCACGCTTCAAACCTAGCGACTTATTTTTTATTTTTGTTAAAATCTGACAACCCAACCGTCTAATCTCACCGACAGTGGGTGGAGGCTAGCGCCGAAATGGTGCTAGAATCGGCCTGTTTTTCCGTAGAAAAAAGGCTGCTGAATCGCGGATTCAGTAAGCCTAACTCTTAAACACCGACCATCGAATGGCAATGTTTTAATACATGCTCAATATTGAATCGGTAATGAATTTACAGAAAGCCAATTTTCAACGAGGGAGTGACACATTATGAAACAAATTCGAACTCTAGGCGCAGCCGCTGCTTTGATCAGCGCAGTGACCTTATCCACAACTGCCATAGCACAATCAACTAAAGATCTAGTAAAAGAAGACGGCGTTTACACTCTCGTCAACTTACACCCAGATGAAGGCAATCGACGTCTTTACGCGGTTAATTATCAACAGCCCGGCCTTATTCCGGTGTGCACCCAAGTTAAAATCACCAAGATGTCTCGCAAAGCCATTATTTTCGAAATTCCAGAAAGAAATAATCGCAAGTACGAGTACCTACACTACAAGAAGCTGCCGGAATCTTTAGATGAACATGGAACACAGATTTTTGGCAAAACTTGCCCCAAGGACGCGATTGCCAAAATGTCCAAGATCGACCAAGAGGGAATCAAAGAAGGTATTGCGAAAGTCGGGATGACAAAAGCTGGCGTATTGATCGCAATGGGGCCTCCTCCAAGCCATGCGACTTATTCACAAGATTTAGATGAGTGGATGTACTGGCAACACAAATTTGCCCGGCTACGCGTCGACTTCAAAGACGGCAAAGTTTCTGAGGTTGTCGACTAATAATTTTTTAAGACTTTCATTTTGCATAATAAAAAGGGCGCCGCACTCCAATGCGCGCCCTTTTTTATTAGCCAAAGAAAATGACAATAATTGCTTAAGCAAGCGTAAGCGCTAGACACCATAGTTAATTCAAAAAATGAGTGTGATAACCACTATTCACCAAAGATATATAGGCTCACATAATAATAGTTAACTTGAATTCTATAATGCCTCGGTGACATAATAGCGCCCCCTTGATCAAAGGCGGTGAGCCTCTTCATTTGAAGGGCTAGGGTGATTCGGCAGAAGCGATTGCGCCACTCGATACGTTCACTAAACCCAATACCATGTCATCGATTGCTTGAGCTCTGTCGAGCGTATTCGCGATTTAGTCCTTTCTCGCTAGCAGCGAGATAAACCGGACATTATCATGGCTGCCTTTACTAATTTGACGCGCTCCTAAAAGAGCTCCGAATGACTTTCTGCATTATTCAGAACTGAGATTGTTTCTTTATTTTTAATTGTCGAGTGCTGCAGCTCCACACATACACGAGGTATTTATAATGGCGACCAATAACAAAAATCTACTGAAGTGGGTAGATGAGATGACCACACTTTGCCAACCGACGAAGGTGGTATGGTGCGATGGTTCAGATGATGAATACAACGCGATGTGGGACCTCATGGTCAAAAGCGGCGCCGCCAAGAAACTCGACGAAGCCAAACGCCCTAACAGCTATTACGTTCGTTCCGTTCCTGAAGATGTTGCTCGGGTAGAAGATCGCACCTTTATATGTTCTGAATCAGAAGAAAATGCCGGCCCCACCAATAACTGGTGTGAACCCAACGAAATGCGCGGCACTTTAAACGGTCTTTTCGAAGGCTGTATGAAAGGGCGCACTATGTACGTCATCCCTTTCAGTATGGGTCCTATTGGATCGCCCATTGCTCATATTGGTGTCCAGCTTTCTGACTCACCTTATGTTGTCACTAACATGCATATCATGACCCGGGTTGGGGAGAAAGTTTTAGCGCAGCTCGGCGAGGACGGCCGCTTTGTTCCCTGCGTTCATTCAGTGGGTGCTCCACTAGAAAATGGCGCTAAAGATGTTGCATGGCCTTGCAACCCCGATAACCGCTACATCGTTCACTTCCCAGAGTCTCGTGAGATTTGGTCTTTCGGCTCTGGTTATGGTGGCAACGCACTCCTGGGTAAAAAATGTTTTGCCTTACGTATCGCATCAGCTATGGCAAGAGATGAAGGCTGGCTAGCAGAGCACATGCTGATTCTTAAATTGACTAGCCCCGAGGGCGAAGCGAAATATGTTGCCGGCGCGTTCCCGAGTGCTTGTGGAAAAACCAATCTCGCGATGCTAACCCCAACACTTCCCGGCTGGAAAGTTGAAACTGTCGGCGACGATATTTGCTGGATGAAGTTTGGTGATGATGGCCAACTTTATGCGATAAATCCTGAAGCTGGCTTCTTTGGTGTTGCTCCAGGAACCGGCATGGATTCAAACCCAAATGCAATGCTTAGCTTAAAAGAGAATTGTATTTTCACCAACGTTGCCGAAACAGATGATGGCGATGTGTGGTGGGAAGGTATGACTGACGAAAAACCTGCTCACCTAATTGATTGGAAAGGCAAAGACTGGACTCCTGAATCGAAAACCGCTGCGGCTCACCCCAATGCACGCTTCACGACTCCCGCTAGCCAATGCCCCGTTATTGCTGACGAATGGGAAGCCACGCAAGGCGTTCCTATTAGCGCAATATTATTCGGTGGCCGTCGTGCTTCGGTTGTTCCTCTGGTTAACGAAGCGAGAGATTGGACTCACGGAACTTTCTTAGGAACAATTATCGCAAGTGAAATGACCGCTGCAGCATTTGGAAAAATCGGCAAGCTGCGTCGTGACCCGATGGCAATGTTACCTTTTTGTGGTTACAACATGGCTGACTACTGGGGCCACTGGTTAAACATCGGTAAAACAGCCGGCGCAAAATTACCAAAAATCTTCTACGTAAATTGGTTCCGTAAAGATGACCAAGGCAAATTTATGTGGCCTGGTTTTGGGGAAAACTCCCGCGTACTGAAATGGGTTTTCGAACGTTGTTCGGGTACAGCCGACGCAATCGAAACACCAATTGGTAACTTACCCGCTATTGACGGCATTGACTTTAGCGGCCTAGGTTTAAGTGAAGAACGCATCGCTGAATTATTACGCGTTGAGGTTGATGGTTGGTTACAAGAAATTCCGCTAATCAAAGAATACTACGCAAAATTTGGCAACCACTTACCCGCCGCGCTAATGGACGAGGTAGAAAAACTTGAGCAACGCTTGCAAGAAGCGAAAACAAACGTAGCCTAAAATGTTCGTTAGTAGGAAAAGCAAAAAAGGCCGGGTTTATTTAGATCCGGCCTTTTTTATCAACCATCCCTTACTTTACACAATAATTTTGGCTCTTCAGCTTTCGCAATATGAACAAGACAAGCTAGTTCAACACCAAACTTCGTCGCAAGTTATTCTCTAGTTCTCGCGCATCGTAAACTTTAGTCGGGTCGTCAGGCTCGCCCTTCCCCAAAATTATTTCCATACTCGTTTGGTAGCGATCAACATAACGCTCACTGTCAAGCCTAACACCCGTATACCAACGCGAGCCTATCACTCGACAACCGAATGGATGGCAGCCAGTTGCAACACCAATTGAAATTCTCGGCTCGGTATTTCGAGATCTACCAATCGTTTCTCTATCGACAATCTGAAACCATTCATATTCATTTAATAAAGTAAGTTCAGCTGCTCGCAACAAGGCCAGATTTTTTACTTTGTTACTCGACGTGCTTGCCTGACCGACAAAACTTACTCGATACCGTGTGTCTGTTAGTTTAGTTTCGGAATATCCCGGCCCATCAGCACGAGTGGCAGGAGAATAGATTGGCTGACTTGTACAAGCGGTCAACGCTAGCAGCATCCCCGCCAAAACTACTATTTTAAAATGTCTCATAACCACTCCTAATATTTTTGGATATCTTGGGATACTGCGCAACAACACATCACTAAGCAATGACTTACATCAAGATTCTCTCAGATTTGAAAACGGTTTAAAGCTTAACTCTTCAGGAGTAGTATACGAACAGCTACAACAAAAAATGCACAAGTAACGCTACTAAAACTCTTCGATCGCTGACTATCAAAATAATTTACTGATCTCAGGAAGGGTTATATTGTGAAACTATTACTGCGCTGAAAAATAACCAACTTGATGAAATAGTTTTCCAAGATACCTATGTTGCACTTCCAGAGTAAATTTAAATTGCTGATTTCTCTCTGCGGATTGACTCACGATTGTTTTACCCGGAGTCAGCAAGTCTGGGATAGGAATTTTAAATCTACCTAAAGTCCAAAAAAATCCTTTGCTCTCGAAAAATAATGCGGAATTCTCTTCAGACAATTTCAAATACATACCAAAACCGAAACCAACGACCTCAATCAAACCTGATTCTTGCCGTATACACTTGGTTGATCTAACTCGATCAACGGAACCATTAGGAAAGAAATAAAATCGATCCCAGGTCATCCCATCTAAGATCTCATCTCTATAAACTCTTACGGTAATCGGAATATTTTCACCATCATGTAAGGCTAAAGGTGAACCGATTAATCGAAAACAATTTGCCAATATCTTGCCAAGAAAAGAAGCCCGTACTTCTTGCATAACTCCCCGGTAGGTAACGTCCCTGTGAACATTTTTCTCCATAAATCGTTCCCGAATATCGGGGTGAAGGTTTTGCCAGGCATGCTCTCCAAGCAAAGTCCTGTAAGTTGATCTTTCTAGAGCAGGAATGGGAGGTGGATTTCTAGTCATATGGCCTCCTTTATTTAATAGACTTTCGAATAACCTAAAATATTAAAAAAACTATCTGCAAAACACTTCTGGATCTTAAAAGTAAACAACTTACATATCGTCTCGTCGCACTCAACGACAATAGGAGGGTTAAATCAAAACTTCGAAACCTCTAATTCACCGCCATACCCAAGCACAAAACCGATCAGATGCATTTTTACTTCAACTTGGAAAAAGTATTTATCCTCTCTCGCCTCTTCGTAAGCCACGATTATCGGCGAAAGTAATCTTGGCATAGGAACACCGAAAAACTTAGTTCCAAAAAACTCATACACTAACGTTCCGCCTTTTGAACGCGCCTTGGTTGCCATGGCCAAGGGGCCTAATTTTTCAACGAGGTTGTCGTTTTCTAAATAGAAACTAGATTCCATAATTAACCCGTCAAAATTCCTAAGCCAGCCCATTGAATCCAGGTCATGGCGGCAGTCAACAATCAAATGGCAATTAGAAAGTTGTTTGGGAAATTTGAAAATTCTACATATAATTTTGGCCAGTAAATTTCCGTTCTTCACTTGAACGAAACCCTGCAGACGGGTACTGCCATCGTGAACTCGCTGAAGCAAGGGTGGCAAGGTAAAATAATCTCTACCCATATGAACCTTCATGATGCTGTCAAGCTCGTTCATTATTTAGCTCGCTTTTTTCAAATTTAGTGTTAGCGTTTCTATAAACCGTATTTTTGCTAATCTGCTGCTTACCGAGCAGCTTTAACAATATTTTTCTTAAAAAAACCAGGATTGGATTTACCAATTTAGCTAGGCGGGGATATTTAAAAATACGACCGATAACAAAACCAATCGGACCTGGAAAATGTTGCCTATTCACCAATTGAACCATCGCGTCTTCGGCAAAATAAAAACTTTCTCCAACGACGAGAACTATTCCATTATTAACATCGAAGTTTCGATCTGCTGCTCTCTTCAATATTGCACTTTGTTCTCTCGCATTAACCAGCTCTATATGATCATTTGTTAGCTCATATGTATCTGCGAAATAACGGCATACAGGGCACTGGCGGTCGTAAAGCAAACATATCTTTTCTTCGGTTCGATTTTCAGGGGTAAATTTTTCATTGCTTTCTAATAACATTATTACCTTTCAGCTATCAATAGCTTGCCTCGACAAGATCTTAATAAAGCACAGTGCATCTTTAGCTACTTTTCCCCGGTAACAACTTGGCGACGGCGGAACCCATTTTCATTAAGTTAATTAGTGTGCTTTTAGGTAGCGTTTTTACGCGATCAAACCAATCCGTTAGTGTCGTAACGAAGGTCAGCATTGATGAAATTTTTATCTTTACCTCTTTAGGGGTTTCGGTATCGTCTTCCATTTCTAGCACACACTGTCTCAACAAAGTCAGCGTTGGTTCTAACTCTCGCTTTTTGCGCTCTTCCATTATCGTCATCAACATTTCCCAGGTATCTCCTTTAGCAGTAAAGAAGTCTCGCCGATCTCCCATTACTGGTGTCAAAGAGATCAAACCCCAGGCTTGCAGTTCTTTGATGCTGGTACTGACGTTAGAGCGCGCGACAGACAACATTTCTGAGATGTCTTCCGCCGTCAAGGCAGTCGGGGACAGATATAACAAAGCGTGAATCTGGGACACAGTTCTATTCACCCCCCACCGTGTACCCATCTCTCCCCAATGAAGAATATATTTCTGCATTACGGGCGTAATTGTCATGGTCACTATCTCCAATGGAAACCGAGTTATATTTCAGTAATTTCTGTATTTACAGAAATTACTGTAGTGACTAGCGGAAGCATTGTCAAGCTGAATAGTATTTATTCACGGGGTACGAGAATGGTCGAGAGTCACCAATTGATTTGGCGCTGAATTGACGGCGGAAAAAGCGCTAAACTAGAGTTAGCGAGAACTATTGAAATCCAACATGCGCTGTAACGGAACCATTGCTCGCCTTCCTAGCTCAGGATCAACATGGATCTCATCACCCCCGAACTCCAGCACGTGAGCAAGACGCTCGAGATCATTCATCGCCATCCAGGGGCAATTTGCGCAACTCCGGCAGGTGGCGCCGGTTCCCGCAGTGGGCGCAATATAAAATTCTTTGTCAGGGCAAGTCTGCTGCATTTTGTAAAAAATGCCCTGATCAGTTGCAACAATAAATCGTTTATTCTCTAGCGTTTTCGCGGCATTAATAATTTGCGAAGTTGAACCGACAACGTCCGCCATATCCACAACCGCTGCCGGAGATTCTGGATGGACCAAAATTGCGGCATCAGGATATTGAGCTTTTAAATCGATAATACCTTGCGCCTTAAATTCTTCATGAACAATACAAGCGCCATCCCAAAGCAAGACATCTGCACCGCTTTGCTTTTTAACATAGGCTCCGAGATGCTTATCAGGCGCCCAAAGGACTTTCTTACCTTGGCTATCGAGATAATTGATTACATCTAGTGCAATGCTTGACGTCACTACCCAGTCTGCACGTGCTTTCACGGCAGCAGAAGTATTCGCATAAACAACGACGGTACGATCTGGATTCGCATCACAAAAAGCGGAAAACTCATCGATGGGGCAGCCCAAATCTAGTGAGCAGGTTGCCTCCAAAGTCGGCATGATAACCCGCTTCTCTGGGCTCAGAATCTTGGCGGTTTCACCCATAAATTTAACCCCAGCTACCACTACGGTTTCGGCATCGCTATTCTTGCCAAATCGCGCCATTTCTAGAGAATCAGAAACACAGCCGCCCGTCTCTTCCGCCAGCTCTTGAACCAAGGGGTGGGTATAGTAGTGAGCGATCAACACGGAATTGTGCTCTTTTAACAATCGCTTTATTTTCGATTTATACGCTGAAATCTGCTCCGGCGAATAATGAGTCGCATGCGGATTCGCAAAAACCACCGCCGAGGTGGTTTCGATAATTTCAGTTTCTGGGCGTTCGCTTGTCTGGGGCATATTCGCTTGTCTGTGGGATAAGAGGTAAGGCTACAAAATTTCTAAAGAGCTAAGGGCCGGAAATATTACCACATTATTAAAGCCGGTCGAAATTCAATAACAACTATCACAAACACCGCGGAATCTCGTTCTTAAACAACCTATGATTTCTTTAGCAGTATTAAGCAGGATCTGACCAAACGGCCAATTCATTTCCACTGGGTTCCGCAAATTGAAAACGCCTACCACCGGGGAAGCTAAATATTGGTTTGATTATTTTTCCTCCTGCAGACTCAACTTTTGCTAGGGTTTCTTCCAGGTTACTGCTATAAAAAACCACCAAGGCACTACCTTTGTCGACCGAAGCCTTTAAGTCAGATTGATAGAAACCACCGTCCAAACCTTGATCAGAAAAAGCTGTGTACTCGGGGCCGTAGTCGACAAACTGCCAAGAAAAGACTTTCTCGAAAAATGCTTTGGTTGCCACCAAATTCTTAGCTGGAAATTCAATATAATTTATTTTTTCATGTTGATTCATCAGTTTTCCCTTATTTATGGATTACATACAGCATGACTTCACCTTGAAAAAGCAAAGCGTTAAAAGCCTAAATTTTTCGACAGGAGGAATATAACGCAGCTAAGTTGAGGAGCCAAATAACAAGACGAGAAAAGCGTATGAAGAATCCAAGATACTCTAGAAAGTTGAGCATCTTGGTTTTAGAGAAAAGATTATTTAATGGTGATGATTATCCAATGAATTTCCTTCAGCGTCGTAAAACCCTGAGGCCCCATGCTCAACAAAACCCAAATGAATCATTTTTAAAAAGAAAGGATCGGATTCATTATCTCCGATGTCAATATAATCGGTTGTTTGGTAAGACGACAAAACAGAAAAATATTGATTCACGACCTCCTGAGAATCTATTAAATCGCGTAGCTTCCATTCGATCATTAGTTCTCCTTGTCGGTAGCTCAAATAACTGAAGAAACTTTGCTTCGGTACCCAAGTAAGCTTTCGCGTTTTGTCAGAGGAAATATAGTGTTGCGATTCAATACAATTTTCTTTCTTAGTTGAAACTAAATTTAGCTTCGAAATAAAAGCTTTCGAAATGAGTTGATTCTTAAGATCCCAATCACTTTCACCACGCCCTTCATTGATCTCGCTAGGCTGGTATTCAATACCGCGCCGATCCGTTTCAAAATATCGCACTAAGCGAAGTTTCCCAACAGAAGTTTTCTCCCATAGCTCAGCAACTCCAATATCGGGATATTGAATAGCAACCTGCTCACCATTTCTCCACAAAACAACGGTTCTTTCACTGGTCTTTCCGGACTGACTATCAACAACTTTTTGAAGATAATTAATCGCAAGCTTATCCTGATTTTCAATACAATCGGACTCGGCAGCACTTAGCGCCAAAGAAAAAAGAAAGAGCGAAAAAATCATTCCCAAATAAATAGTTTTCATATGTACTCACATCAATTTATTTATAAAGCGCCAACAAAAATACGGGCACCCTTGAGACGCCCGTATCAGTTTTGCCTAGACAATTTATTTCAATCGTCGAGCTGCAGTTTTTTCTAACAAACCAACTTTATTCATAATATGAAAAATAATACTTTGCTCGTTGGTACCGCTAACGAGATACGAACCAGGTCCTTTACCGTAGATTGCCACATCTTCACCTGAATGGGTTTCGGAACCGAGAGGAACCAAAGCTTCCTGATGATAACCGCTGGATTCTGTATCCACACCAGACAGATCAACACGCCCTGCATCAGCCGGTAATCCATAAGACGCATCAGCATCAGTTTCGTTGCCTAAATCGCGAAAACCTAAACCGTTGGCATAACCCAAAGTCGTATATGGCATACCATCACCAGCCAGCGCTGGGCTATCCGCTCCGACACCAACAACCTTACCCAAAATTGGATTTCCTCGCTTAGGGTAACCCGCAATCGTAAATACGTGGCCGTGATCAGCTGTCACAATGATAAGTGTTTCGCGCATATCAACAGAATCAACCACCGATTGAATTGCATTTGCAAATTCAATTGTGTCCGTCAAGGCGCTGTAAGCACTGCCCGCATGATGCCCGTGATCAATTCGGCCAGACTCTACCGTTAGAAAATATCCTTTGCGATTTCTCCGGAGAATATCAATTGCTTTGTCCGTCATTTCAGTCAGTGAAGGTTCTCCAGCAATATCGTTTTCTCTATCCTCTTCATACTGCATATGGGATTCATTAAACAATCCGAACACCTTTTCTGCTCGATAAGGATTTATTTCATTGAATCCAGCCTGATCGAATACGTATTTTCCTTTAGGGTATTTTTCTTGCCACTCTGCCGTTAAATCTCTTCCGTCGGTACGATCCCCTTCAACACTGCTCACTGCATCAGGACTGTTATAAGCAGAATCTTTTGGCAAAAAATGTCTGCGGCCACCACCGAACACGACTTCGATTCCGTCAATTTGTTTTGCGCCAGGAAATCGCATTTGCAAATTCTCTTCAAAATTCACCAACTGGGAAGCGATATCTTCGCAACCGGCCTCGACTGCAGCAGCAGGCATATCTGATACATCTTCCCAATTTCTGTCGGCAGATTTTGCATAGGTTGCTGCAGGTGTTGCATGAGTGATTCTTGCGGTAGAAACAACACCCGTTGATTTTCCAGCGAGCTCAGCCAACTCTAAAGCGGTGACTAATTCATTACCAAATACTGTTGAACAATCCCCACGTACAATATCTTCATCGACGCCAATAACACCAACGTCAGTCTTAACGCCCGTCATCATTGCAGTCATAGTCCCGGCAGAATCAGGTGTTTGCGCGTCGACGTTATAGGTTTTGGCTAAACCCGTGAATGGGAAAAGATCAATACTTAAATTATTTTCTTCACCTTCCATGCCTTTCTGCTGCCCTTCCAATATTCTTGCAGCCGTAACGGTGGACACCCCCATTCCGTCACCAACAAACAAAATGACATTTTTGGCTCTACTGGGAAAAACTGTTTTCGAATCAACACTTGTTTCACCATCTAAAAACCAAGGGCTGTTTAATTGATAACTAGGAAGCACTTGTTTTTTGGAATAATACTTATAGTGATTTCCGCCAGCATTTGCGTTGGCCAAGGTAAGCAGGGTGAAACTTGCAGCAACTATTGTTTTAGTAAACTTCATCAATAAGACTCCTGCCAGACATTCGTTGTCTAGCGACGCGGTAAATTTATCGTTAGGGGTTTCAAAAATTGAAACTAAGCGGACTTTACCGGGAAGTTCTTACATTTAGATGGAGGGAAAATTTCAATTTTGTTGCAGTAAGAAGTCTTAGAATTATTATTAAGTTGATCGAACACTGCCTGCTAGACAATGTGAACAAATCTTAGCTAGCGAAGATTAATCGCCCACTACACTTTCGCAATAGTACCCTGAGCTACCGCTACCAATACCTCACCTTTATCGCCTTGCGCATAAACTTTACATTCGCAGACTGCTTGTCGTTTTCCTGACGACAAAACCGTAGCCTTAGCGATCAGAGCATCGCCAATTGCAGGACGAAGATAATTAATTTTGTATTCAGAAGTCACCGAATTGCCCAAGGTTGAAGCACCTGCAAAAGTGAGACAATTATCCGCCAAATAGCTAACTGCTCCACCATGAACAAATCCGTGTTGTTGTTTTAACTCTTCACGAACTTTCAGTGCAAGCTCAGCACTGCCCTCTTCCCACGCAATGAGTTCAGCGCCTAACAAAACGCTAAACGGTTGTTCTCTAATTACATCTTTGCCGCGCTTTAGTAATTCACTCATCGAAGGAATCCTTTAGATATTTATGTAGGTAATGTTTTTCTCGAATCCGTACTTGAACACTGACGGCAGCGAAAATAAATAGAATTTATAACCTTGTTGATGATAAAGATTTTATACCGAGCCACAAAAAAAGGCGTACTAACAAGTAGTACGCCCTATTCAAACTCGACTTTAGAATTCGATACTTCACACGTTCAAACTAAGGGGCTGGGGCTGGTGGAGGCACAGGTACAACGGGGAAAATTAGTTGGCTTTCGCAAGAATCCTGTGCAATAGCAGGGTTAAAGTCTGGCCCTACAATTCCGGAGGTAAAACCAGAATTACAAAACAGGGCTAATTGGGTATTAACACCAAAATTAGGCAATCCAAACAAACCCACACCATCGTCGCTCAAAGCCAAATCAGTTGTGGAATTGGTTGTATTAACAATACCAATATTATTCCCAGAAATTTCATTACCTGCAATCCGCGCTGATGCGGTTCGAGCAATCACAACACCAATATTGGTATTGTTTATAATTTGATTGCCGGAAATATTTGCAAATGCGCGAGCTATTGTAATACCGTTATTGTTATTTTCAATCACATTTGGCAGCAACTCGTTAGCCGCCATCGATTTAAAACCAACGCGAAGTGTGGACGTTTCAACAGCAAATACACCAGTTCCATTATTGTAGATGTTGTTTCCAACGATAGAGGCGGAACTCATATCAAAAGCTGCCACACCATAAATAGTCGCGTTGCCAATATTATTATTTTCAATTGTTGCTAAAGAACGGTCAGTAATTAATATTTGCGTACCTTCTTTGGGTGCATCAATTGTGAGGCCTTTAATTGTGGCATTTCTAGCAGAAACACGAATTGTGGGAGCAAGTGAATCTGCCGGAACAATAACTCCAACGCCGTTACCGTTAAGTGTTACGCCTTTGTTTAAATCCACATTTTCGAAACAAGTACCGCGAATCAAAATAGTGTCGCCTGGATTAGATTTATTGATTAGCTTATTAATAGTTTTATTATTGTTGCCGTCACAGTTAATCCTGCGAGTTTTGGAATCTTGTGCAGAAACAGATGTCGCCAAAAACATCGATAATAAAACTCCACACCCAACAATTTTCTTAGCCAGCTGACTTTTTCTTGTAGTAAACATAAACTTTCCCTTTAAAGTATTAATTATTTTTTATACCTTTCTACAAAAAGAATCCGGTGGATTCAGAACAGGTACGCCAACATATCGCAAAAACGCATAATAGAAAGTCTAAAAGCTTGAGACACGCTCACGGAAACTAAGGCTTTCTGATAATCTCAGAAAACTTACCAGCGCTTCAGCTTTTTAGAATGCGCAGTCGATTATGAATATCGAAATAAGGCTTACAACAGGGGAATTTTTATCGAGACCAAAAACGAGAACTAGATCACAATTTGACTTGCTAAGACATCAACAAACGCCCGTCTCTTCACCTCAAAAGCAGCACAAATAGAAACTGAATGCAGAAAGCGATTAGTCCACAATCGAATATAGGCATTTACACCCTTCTCATAGCAACTGAACTTGCTGGCAATAGCCTTAAAAAACTTAATAGAAAAGGTAAGTGCTAGCTTCTTAATTAAGATGCTAAATCATCCTTAATTTAGAATTAAAAAAGGGGTAGGCATTCCATCAAGAATTCATCTTATCGTTAGCGCATAAAACATTATTTTGACCTTTAATATAACGTTCTACAAACAATGGCTTAAGACATTTGACGTCAATGTAGCTCAGGAATCACACCAACTTGCGGCATATTCGCCAGTCCAATGTCTCTTGCATGCTGCTCGAAGCCTTTGTTTTTCCAAAAGAAAGCGCCGGGCATAGTCGTGGGAATGACTAATATATAAAAAAGCGCTCGGCCAACGAGCGAAGCAACGACGCCAGTTACCAACAATAGAGATACCATTACCAGCGACAGCGTAGATGGAAACTCTGCAAACACTAGAACGCCCGCTAATATTACTGAAATTAGCAAAAGCGCGTTACGTAGATAGTAAGTTTTGCCAAAGGTTGTACATTGAATGTAATGTGCTGCGGCACCCTCACCGGCTTCAGAATCCAAGTACTTCGCATGAAACAACAAGCCGATACTTTCACAGGCATACCCGATGAACGCCAAAGCCCCAATTAATGCAATCGCAGTAGGTAGCATTTCATTTGCATTGAGCAGAATCGCCGGAATTAAAAACACCCCTAATAAAATCCCACCAAAACTAAACATCGTTCCGAAGAAGCTAGTGATAACTTGCCAATGATTCCAAAACGGCCGCGCCTTAATGCGGTAAATATTGTGCATAAACCACATGCCAACAACACCGGAAATAATGGCGAGGGATGCCGATACGTTTGCAAACACGCTCAAAATCTTGATTTCTAACCAGCCATTTAAAATAGAGAAGAAGGTGTATGCACACAACATAGCGAGGAACATGGCAACGCCCAACGCCTCTCTACTCAAGGGCGAGTGACGTAAATTATTAAAGCCCCGATAAAAGCGCAAAGGTTTACCGAGATGAATCGTCGAAAGAATTAAACCGCCAAGCTGCAAAGCGATAAGCGCAACTAAAAAGAAGGGATACCAAGCAGTAAGCTGAAAACTGGCAATACTACTCACCCCAAACCAAGGTGCTAAAAAGGCCATCATAAATGCACCGATAACGCCTTGAGTTGATAAGGTAAAAAACACTAAAGGATTTTCTCTAGAACTTAATTTAGATAGATTCCAGAAAGTTTCTTTACCTTGCTTTTCATCTACCACCGAACGGAAGTTTCCCTCATCATCCTTCGCATACTTTAAGGGCATAGAATCAGTTCGAGTTACCTCATTGGGCATGGTTTTAGTTTGTTGAAATCGGATATTGGGCTGGGTGATTAAGGGATCGGGGAAGCCGGGGATTTTCGTTAGAGTTTGTTCGCGATTTTGTGGGGTGTTATCGACAACACCAAAATCTAATGCATTACCTAAACAAGCAGAAACGCAAGCAGGCTTTAAACCCTCTTCGAGACGATCAACACACATATTACATTTTGAAACTTGGCCTTCTACTGGGTCGAGTTGCGGCGCATTGTAAGGACATACCCAAGTGCAATAACCACAACCAAAACAAGTATCTGGATCTTGTAACACGGCGCCATATTCCAAATGTTTTGTATAGGCTCGCGTTGGACAACCTTTTAAGCACACCGGATCATCACAATGATTACACGCCATGGAAATATTCATGCGTTTGTAATCAGGAAAAGTTCCGCCCTCAACATAACCGACGGAACGAAAACTGATGTGCGCCGGGTTGCCATTTTTTTCACTACAAGCCGCCTCACAAGCATGGCAGCCGATGCAGTTGTCCGCGGTAAAGTGAAAACCGTGTTGCTTATATCGATTAGGGTTTTCACCAATGGCGGGGTTTGCGTTAATAAACAGTGCTTCGTTCGCGGGTAATTTGTGGCCCGTCAATTCCAACAAATCAATTTTTTGTCCATAACAATTTGCTTCCTTTGTTGTTGGGTCATTTAGCTTCGCATAGCTTTGCTCATTGGGGCGATGCTCCCACAATTTTTTGGGTTCTGTATAAATCGGATCTGGCTCTCGACCAATATTGTCTAAACGATCTCGAACCGAACGAAGCAAAGCTAACATCTGCAACCTCTAACAAATTATTTACTAAATATATTTCAAATTAAACCGCAAAATAACAACGACAAAATTTAGTACGTTCTACGCTGTGCATTTAATTTTGCAGCAAAAGTCTGATCAACATGCTCAATCCGCACTGAACATTGTTTAAATGCAGGCTGGCGAGAATGGGGATCTAACAAACCCAAGGACAAACGATTAACGCAATCATAAAAATGAAAAGGAATAAATACCATTTCTCGTGATACGCGTTGCGTAAGCTGTACCATGACAACCGCATCACCACGACGAGAAACTAAACGCACGTAGCTTTGGTGTTTTACTCCAAGTTCCGCTGCGGCATCTGGGTTCATTTCCATGTAGGGAGTTGGACTAAACTTATTACAGTTGCCCAGTTTCCCGGTTCGCGTACGAGTGTGAAAATGCTCAACGACACGCCCACTGTTCAACCAAAAAGGATAATCATCACAAGGCTTTTCATTGTTATCGATAAATGGCAAAGGGATTAAATTTGCTTTCCCATCACTGGTTTGAAACTTCCCATCAACATAAAGTCGCTGATCGCCTTTTTCATTACTTGTTCCTTCGCGATATGGCCACTGGATGCCACTTTGTTTTTCAATGAGATCATGACTCATGCCGGAAATATCTAAAGTGCGATCATCGCCTTTAGAAAGCAATTTCATTTCATCAAATGCCTCTGAGGGTGTTTCAGGAAATTTAATTTTTTCTCCGTTGGGGAAACGCTTCGCCAATTCAGAGAAAATCCAAAAATCAGGTTTTGATTCTTCGTGTGGTTTTACTACCGGACGAATCAGATTCACTCGCCTTTCCGTATTGGTAAAACATCCAGTTTTTTCCGCCCAAACAGCAGCAGGAAAATAAACATGGGCATATTGATTTGACTCGACATCTTGATACGAATCTTGCACAACGAGAAACTCTAACTTTTCAAGCGTTTTGCGAATTCTCGGCGTATTAGGCATTGATGTCATCGGATTCGTAGCGACCAACCACAGACCTTTTATCTGCCCGGTTTCAATAGCTGGGAAAATATCCGTCATCGCTAAGCCACGCTGTGTTGGGAAAAAGTCTTTTTCAATGCCCCAAAAATCCGCAATCTCTTCGCGATCACTTTCATTTTCTAAATAGCGATAACCTGGCAAACCGGAACACGAAGACCATTCCCTCGTTCCCATCGCATTACATTGGCCAGTAATCGACAAGGAGGTTCCGCCTGGCTTACCAACATTGCCGGTAATTAAATTTAAATTATTAATGCCCACAACACCGTCGGAACCATGAGTACTCTGATTGATTCCCATTGTCCAAATACCCATTGCGTTATCGGCTTTTGCATAGAGACGGGCAACGTGGCGAATCGTGTCTTCGTCGATGCCGCAAATTTTTGCAGCACTGGTGGGGTCAAAATCTTTTACGCAGGCTTTTAGCTCTTCTATACCGTTGGTATGCACATCGATATAGTCTTGATCTTGTAAATTCTCAGCGAGAATCACATGCATTAACGCATTTTGCAGTACCACATCTGTGCCGGGAGTAATTGCCAAATGAATATCAGCGAATTGCGCAAACATTGTCACTCGTGGATCAACCACGATGACGGGGAATTTGCGTTTTTCTAACGCTTCCTTCAATCGCCAATAAATGATCGGATGCTGTTCCGGTAAGTTTGAACCCCAAGCCATTAGGCAATTGGTATGTTCAAAATCTTCATAACAACCAGGGGGGCCATCGGAGCCGAAGGATCGTTTATAGCCTGAAACCGCAGAGGCCATACATAGAGTGGTATTGCCGCAGTAATTATTGGTGCCGATACAACCGCGCACTAATTTGCCCAGCGTATAAAATTCCTCAGTCATGATCTGACCAGTAGAAACGACGGCGAAGGCATCGCGACCATAGGTACTTTGAATACGTTTTATTTCACTGGCGGTTTTATCCAGCGCACTATCCCAATCTGTTTTTTGCCAGGGATCCCAAAACTTATCGCGAATAATAGGCGTAGTGCCTCGACCCGCCGCGTCAAACAACTCGTGTTCAAAAATTCCCTTGATGCACAGCTTGCCTCGGTTTACATCGGCATCAGCTTTCCCGCGGGTAGCAACAGCTTTTCCCGCCTTATCTAGGCCAACTTCTATCGAACACCCGGTAGAACAATAGCCGCAGGTGGTGTACTTCCACTCGACAACTTTTTTATCAAGTATCTTAATTTTGTTACGGTCACTACGGCCAAAAAGCATTATTTTGGTTCCTTTGTGAATAAATTGGCGTTAATTTGGTGCGAAAAAAAATGGACTCAAGCACTTTTTGGCACCTAGGCAGTGCGCATTCACTAAAATTTGCTTAAATTTGATGTTTTTCTACATTTTTACTCGGCTTTCATTCAGCTTTCACACAGAGATAACAAGAAATATGCCATCACAACACCACACTTTATAAGTGTTTGGTGTAAGCGCTAAAAATGGAGGGTTTTTGGCAGCAGACGAGCAATAGAAAGCTCGATCGGAGGTGTATCAGTCGGCCAATTTAATTGCACTAGTATCGGGTGGAGGGGGAGGAGGAGGTTTTTTCTGCTGGTTCATATCACTACCAACTGGAGCAAGATCAAACTCGCCGACTTCGATCTCAACACTTGCTAATGGCAGCTTATCCGCGGGATCAATCATATCTGACCCCACTTCAGCAATATCAAAAACCAAATCATCAAGCTGAACCGGTACAACCTGTTTACGCTCTTCTTGCTTCAACAAATCTGACCCCGCTTCAGCGAGATCAAAGTCTGCATCCGCAACCTCTGCTTGAGGAACCTTAGGCTTCTCGGACTCTTCGAGCAGATCGCCACTCATTGGCTTAATGCTAATTCCACTGGTATCAATCTCTAGCGGCACTTGATGCTTTTTATCTGCACCTTCTAATAGATAGGAGCCAACCGGCGCCAAGCTCAAACCTTCAGACTCTGGCGGTTTGTTTGCCGATGATTGCTGTGGATTGCTTTGAACAAGAGATTCCTCTGGCTGGTCTTGCCGAGGTGGTTTTGGGGTCGGTGTTTGCGAAGCATCTTGATGCAGCTTGGGTTTCGGGGCTGGCTTGGGCTTGGCAGCGGCTACCCCCGCTGGCCGTATTTGAACTTGCGCTCCAGACTTGGTCAGCACAGCTTTATACTTTTCCGCAGCTGCGGCATCGACGTTACGCTTCAAGGACACAGCCCCGCCGGTAAACAGAGCGTCAATCTTCGCTGGATCCGTTTTAAACAACTGACCTAAACGTTGTTTTACGTCCTGAATATTGTGACCAAGAACGATGTCGCCACGAAACACAATGTCAAATAATGGTTCTGCCACCAATTACCGCCTTTCAAGCAAATTTAATCGCCACAATCCTAACGTAATTTTTTTAAACTCGCGATTACGGAGCTTACATTTGAGACAACTAATTGACGATCGACGCCTGATTAGTCTTTGACGGTAAGTTTAGTTCAGAAAACATTAACTGGTGCCATTATTTTGGCCGAAAGCATTACTTGCATCGTCGCTTTTTTTATTCGCTAAATAGTGTCTTACAGGTTTTTTGCATTGTAACTGGCTTTCTTTATTCGCAGATATTCCATTGGATAGACGAGGGTCTGCTAGGGTAAATATATAAGCGTTAAATGTGCTCACAGATCTTATGTAATGGAGCTAAGCGGAGTAAAACGATGTCCTCAGCGCAACCTAGTAACAAAGCAAATCGGGAAGTCATTCCACACGACAATGACTCTATGGCAAAAAAAGTGTTATCTGATATAGCCTTTCTTGAAGATCGACTTATCCAGCTAGAAAAACAAAGAACCCCAAACACCGTTGTCATTAAAACCTACAAAGATATGTTACAAAGCCGACAAAGTGTTCTGAATTGGCTAAAGGAGCATCGTGCTTCAAGCTTGAAAAACATCCAATAACTGCCTTCCAATTTATATTCAATTCCCCAAGTATTTTCCAAACTCTGAGAAATATTATTAAGATTCTGAGAGTTTAATCACAATCCATTTTTTTCCAAAGATGTTGCATCGACAATGCAGGCTGCTGCTCATTGGTTTGCCCAATTATTTGCGCCGGGACGCCGGCCACCGTTGTATGTGGAGGGACATCAGCAAGTACCACACTTCCGGCACCAATTTTAGCGCCGGCGCCGATCACAATATTTCCGAGAATTTTTGCGCCGACACTGATCAGAACACCATCGCCAATTTTTGGATGACGATCGCCTTGACTACAACCGGTTCCACCTAAAGTAACCGAATGCAAAATTGAAATATCATCGCCAATCACGCAAGTTTCACCAATAACGATTCCCGTTGCGTGATCCAACATGATGCCGCTACCCACCACCGCACCGGGATGAATATCCACTGAAAAACTTTCTGAAATTTGATTCTGTAAATACAAAGCCAAAAATTCTCGCCCCGCCAACCAAAGCTCATGAGCGATACGATGTGCTTGTAATGCGTGAAAACCTTTAAAATAAAGCAAGGGGGTTAGAAATAAATGGCATGCGGGATCCCTTTCCTTATGTGCAACAATATCTCGAATAATCGCGCTTTCAATACTCGGATTTTTTATCATTATTGCAGTAACAATCTCACGTATCGTCATCGCCGGTAAGGTGTCACTATCTAACTTATTCGCCAGTAAAAAACTAATGGCATCCAACAAAGAGTCATGCTTCAAGATCGCCGCATAATAAAAGCTGGCGAGCGCCGGCTCTTCTTTTACAACAAGCGAAGCCTCATCACGAATTTTTTGCCAAACTAATTTGGTTTCCATTTTTATATTCTCAATTATAGTGTCGATAGATCAGATCTAACATTATAGCTAAGCGCAAAAAAATTTATAAATTGGCGCTCAAGTTACATTCTATGTTTGTGCTTTCGGTGGCCTTAATAACAATAAGAATGGAAAAACAAACACACAAAGCCACATGATGAACCTGAAATCCTGTAAATACGCCAATAAAAAAGCCTGCTGCGACACGCCGCCATTCAATGCCGCCAAACCTTGCACCGTTGACAGATCGACAGAACCCGCCTCAACCGCTTGGCGCAAACCGATATTCGAGAAATTTAAGTCTTCAACAAAAACAGCGTGATTACTCTGAGTGTTTCGCGACAGCAAAGTAATAACCACAGACACGCCGATACTGCTTCCCAAATTTCGAATCAGATTATAAAGCGAAGTAGCCTCATTTCGAAACTTCGCCTCCAGTGTCGAAAATGTCAGCGTCGATAAAGGAACAAAAATACACCCTAAACCCAAGCCCTGCAGGAACCCAGTGGTGAATATTGCCGTACTGTCGACCTCATGAGTAAATCTAGACATTTGCCACAGCGAAACCATGATAGCCGCTAGACCAATGAAAATGTAAATCCTCGGATCTGTCTTCGAGATGACTCGTCCCATAATCATCATGCTTATCATGGTGCCTAATCCTCGAGGCGCCAACAAAATACCCACATCTAGAATCGGATACCCCATCAGCCCTTCCATAAAAGGCGGTAACAAGGTCATCACGGTCATTAAAATAACGCCAACGACAAACATAAAACCAATACCAACAACAAAATTCTTATCCGCAAACATTCGCGGATCGATAAATGGCTGATCGGTGAGAAAGGTATGGCTTAAAAACAAATAAAAGAACAACAAGGACATCAATCCCTCGATAATAATCTCTCCGCTATCAAACCAGTTTAGAGAATTCCCTCTATCCAGCATCATTTGCAGCGCGCCGATAGCAATTGCTAGATAAAAAAATCCCATACCATCAAAGTGTTTCTTTTTATCAACGGCGGTTTCTTTTACGAACATCGTCAAGCCAAGCCAAGTCAACAACCCAATGGGTAAATTAATATAAAAAACTGCACGCCAGGTAAAATATTCCGTCAGCCATCCACCCAAAGTAGGACCGATAATTGGCCCCAACATCACCCCCATTCCCCAAGCAGCCATTGCCGACCCATGTTTTTCTTTTGGATAAGTATCTAACATGATTGACTGCGACAATGGAATTAACGGCGCGCCGAATACCCCTTGGATAAATCTGAAAATTACAATTTGATAAATATCTTGCGCAGCACCACAAAGCATTGACGTCAGCGTAAACCCAATCACCGCAGTGATAAAAACACGGCGACGACCAAAGCGGCCAGATAAAAAACCCGTCAGAGGAATAAAAATCGCGGACGCGAGAATATAAGAAGTCAGCACCCATGAAATTTGATCTTGAAACACCCCCATCGATCCTTGCATCTGCGGCAAAGCAACGTTAGCAATAGTGGTATCTATCGCCTGCATAATCGTGGCTAGCATGACCGATAAGGTAATTAAAACTCTTTGCTTGTTATTAAAAGCAGAAGATGGATGCTCATCAACGAATGTCGATGAAGAAGAGTGGTTTGATGATGGTCCAGGTTCGTCAGCCATCGCTCACTACCAATGAAACCCTAATAACTCTCGTTGTTTTTTCGTATCAACTCTAACAACTGCGCTAAGACCTGATCGCAAGCCCGGCGAATCTTCTGTATTTTTAATTTTAATTTTAACCGGTACCCGTTGTGCCACCTTTACCCAATTACCGGTCGCATTTTGTGGCGGTAAAATTGCAAATTCTGCGCCTGTCGCTGGGCTGATACTTTCAATAGAACCTTGCCACCTCGCGTCGGGATAGGTATCAACTCTAATCGCGACTTCTTGCTCCATTTCCAAATTTGTTAAATCTTTTTCTGTAAAATTAGCTTCAACCCAAAAATTATCGTCGGCAACTAAAGCCATCATCATATTCCCTTCACGAACATACTGACCTGATATCGGCACATTACTAACAACTCCTGAACTCGGCGCTAGAACCTCAGTGTAAGTTAAATCGAGCTCCGCGGAATTTAATTCCGCCAAGGCTGCTTTATAGGATGGGTGTGCGCTCAGTGGCGCATTTATATCACCACCAAGTGAAGCCAAAATTGTTTTTAAATCTAGATTGAGCACATTAATTTGTTGTTCGGCAGTTTCCACCGCATGACGCAAATTATCCAATACAGAAGCGGAAACGAAATTTTTACCTTGTAAATCAATCTGTCTTTGCAATTCTCTTTGTGCAAACTCTAAATTTTTTTCAGCGAGAACAATGCCAGCTTGTTTTTCTTCGTAGCTGCTTCTCAGCGATTCCAAATGCGCTTTGACTTCGCCCAGTTTCGCGTCGGACTTCGACACGGCCACTAAATATGGTTGTGGATTAATTTGAAACAACAAATCGCCCTTATCGACTCGCTGATTCTCACGTACGGCTAGAATATTAATAATTCCAGATACTTCCGCGCTGATTGGGATAATATCAGCGCGCACGTAAGCATTATCAGTTTCAACATAGCGCCCACCACGCAAGTAAACGAATACGCAAAGTAAAATAAAAACGACCGGGACGATCCCGAGTAAGGTTATTTTTTTTATTTTTTTATTTTTCATAGCACATCAAGTCTTTAGTTGTAGAGAGTATCGATTTGCTTTTTTTCTGTTAGCCGTCCTGCAAGTTATCACGCATCCGATGGAGTACGTTGAACACCATATCAACTTGCTCAGGATTTAAATCCGCCAATGCATCTGCGCGAATCCCAGTAATAACGCGTTCGATATCAGTAATATAACGATCAGCTTTTTTGGTTTGATAAAGTTTATAAGCACGGCGATCGCTCGGATCTGGCCGACGCTCAACAAGACCAGTGCTTTCTAGTTGATCGATAAGCCGCGCAACCGTAATTGGCTGCAACTCTAATACTTCCGCCAATTCGACCTGCCTTAAACCAGGTATACGAGATAGATACAGCAAAGCCCTTGCCTGCGCGAGAGTCAGCTCGCTGCCGATAATTCTCACTTGGAATGCATGCCGCAAGCGGCGAGATACGTCGGTTATTAAGAAACCCAAACCTTCATGGTCTTTGTAATCTAACACTCACCACCTCTGCTATTTATTTATCTGTCTTGTTGCTATTTGGAAGAGCGAGCTCATGGACTTATAAATTAATAAGTATTACTCACTATAAGCGTAGTAGAGCAACTCTAAACGAGCGAATCAGAGAAGGAAAGGTGAGATTTTTAAAGGTTTATTAAGGACAATTTAGTCAGGAATCAGTGCAGGTTGATAGATCACGCTAAGTTAGCGCTGATATACCGCTGGTGAATCTCAGGTAAGTTCTTCAGTACCTCATCACCAAGAGATAAATCCGCTTTGCTTATCGCCTTCCATAACAAATCGGCACTGAGGGCTTTCTCGAATTGTTTTGCCACTGGCTTATAGCTAATGTGCCAAGGCTCGCAAGCAACACCACCCCTGTCTACGGCATAAGGACGCACAAAATCGCAGGCTTGCTGACTATCGATTTGCGCCGTTAGCCATTGGTGAAACCTAACGAAAGGACCGCCGTCTTTAGTCTCGGCAGCCGTTAGCTGTAATTCATACCCATTGACCATAGCGGCCTTATCGTAAACATCAAGATCCGTCCCCCAATGATGGCGAGAAGCGCCAGGCAATGCGGACCACCGTAGAATTGATTGAACCAGGGACCAGCCATTAAGCCGGGAGATATCGACTTCCCGCTCTTCATCATCCAACACTGGTCGAGAACCTGTGGCTTTCGCATTCCAAATGTCTCTTTGACGATCAAAGCTTCTGAAGCTACTTGCTACTGCCAGCTCGAAACCCGCCTTTTTGGCCAAACTTGCCAATTGTCGCAGCGGGGAGACCACATCGATATGAAGCAAACAATCAAATTCAGGGACAAAGACCAAATGATCTTCAGATTGCCCCAATACCTGGACATCAGTAATTGCTGTCATCATAAATAAAACGCTGGAAAATTAACGAAGGCTGCATTTAATCACTAGTCCGCACTCCTGTCATTGTCGTTAACACTCACCTATATAAGATAAAAGTCGGAAAGTTCAAACAAACCCGCAAGGTCATACAACTGGATTCGACTCCATCAATGTTACCGAAGTACACATGGGCGACTGAATTTCATACAAATTAAAAAAATGATTACCGCGCCAACTTTAATATGATTAAGTAGTGAACCGTTTCATAAAAACAAATTGCAGTCGTTAAACGATCATGTATTATAACCGCTGGCTATATGCAGCCTCTGAGTAATGAATCAGGAGTGTATTGACAATTGGTATCCTCAACAGGGCCAACATCAATATGTTCATTTGTTTGGGGACTCGAAGTTTTGGCTGAAGTTGATAGTGACCTACTTCAATTAAAGAACCTTGGCGTTGCGTCGGTGAATATCCTGCGCGCGGTCGGAATTAGCAGCTACGCAGATCTGAAAGAAGTGGGATCTGTTGAAGCTTATACCCGTATAAAACGTCGCGGTATTAGCGTTTCAAAAGTGATGTTATATGCGCTTGAAGGAGCGCTAATGGACACGCACTGGAAGGAACTTGAACCCGATCTGAAAAAGCGTTTAGTCGCTGAATCGGAGGCAAAGTCGAGCGCTGAGCTCAACGAGAATTAGCGTTTATTTGCAGTTCATACATCGCTGCGCTAAACAAAGTGAGCTAGGCACACTAGCTCACTTAAGAACGCATGTTCTCTGCGTGCGGTCGTAACAGGCCTTTCTTATTAAACCACTCCAAATAGGCATAATCTCGCAAAGCCCTGCGCCAAGGCCACGGATTTTTTGCCAAACAATTTAATTAGCCTGTGAGCTAAGTCACGCCTCTTCAACTCCTCCAATGTTTTGATCCCTGCTAAATCGCTCAATCACGACTACACTCTTTCTCCAAGAAGCGACCATAAAACCGAGCGCAAATACCAACCGTCGGGATTCCCTTATGAGACCGGCACAAAGCGCTTTACCATCGTTTATCGAATTCGAACCACTATTTTTTTAACAGCTGGCTGACGTAATACATCATGCGACTTCCCGACAAACAAAACGCCTCTCTATCCCATATCGCTGAACAACTTCGCGGCCTTACCAAAGAGCTGCTTCAGGGCCTTAAGGCTAGTGGCGATGCGATAGAAGTCAGCAATAAAAACGACGTGTTTGCGTCACTTGCCGCTACCCAACTGTTTTTAGTGGAAGAAGGTCAGCTACTCTGCGAACAAAACCAAAAAAACATCTGCATTATCGAAGCCGGCGATCTCATCGGACTCGGTAGATCATTGCAACTTCCTGAAGGTCTGATCCGCGCGGAAGACCCGGTCCGCTTGATCCCTTACCATCGTGACGAGTTATTTAAACACGTCAACAGCAGTGAATTACTACAAAAACATTGGGCGTTCTATTTGGTGTGCCAGGCCGCTTATTATCGTGAAGCGCTAGCTCAAGAAATGCCAAAACAATTTAAGCCGGCGACGGGATTTTTAAATTTCGATGATGGTGATGTAATTATTTCTCAAGGTGACGAAGCAGAGTGTGTTTATACCATGCTGGAAGGCAGCGCTGACGTTTTCCATGATGACATCAAGGTCGGAGAAATCGGCAGCGAAGAAATATTTGGTGCGATGGCGGTATTCACTCGCCAACACCGAAATGCAACGGTAAAAGCGACCGGTAGCTGTAGCGTTTTAGCCGTTAAAAAAGGGGAGTTTTTAGATTTAGTTGCTCACCAACCGCAGGTTTGCCTAAGCCTCGTTGAAGAAATGGCAGACAAAATAAATCAATTAAATAAACAAGTTTTGAAGCTACAAAAATAATAAAGCATTCTCCCTTCATCGCCATATGAGCCTACCAAACGACGCCGATTTAATTCTTTGCCATATTTCAGACATTGATCCGAAGACAGGCAAAGGCTTCGACCAAAATGGCCTGCAATTATTTGCAATTAAAACTCAAAAAGATTTTCAAGTTTATCTGAACCGCTGTCCTCATGTAGGGCTACCATTAAATTGGGTCGCCGATCAATTTATGGATGCCGACGGAGAACTCATCCAATGTAAAAGCCACGGGGCTCTATTCAGAATCGAAGATGGCCAGTGCGTGGCCGGCCCATGTATTGGACAATCATTACAAAGAATTGAGAGTCACACCAATGCCGATAACTTTCTATGCGTAAAAGAAAATTCCCTTCAAAAAGTAAAATAGTTGCACCGCCTTATTTATTCTTAAACGGAATGGCCTCTTTAAGTACTATTTCATTCGCTGAAAGTGTCGCCCGATAAGCATAAACTTCGACACCGGCATCCACTGCTTCGTGAAGTGACGCCGCATAGCTAGGATCAACATTCGCGGCGACCTCTACCCATTCGATTCCAGAATGCTGAACACAATATAGCAACACTGCACGCTGCCCCTGCTCTGCCATCGACTTTAATTCACGCAGGTGTTTCTGGCCTCTCACACTCACAGCATCGGGAAATAACCCTTGGCCACTCACTTCACCATAAGTAACATTTTTAACTTCTAGGTAACACGCGTGGTGGTTGCGTGTGGGATGGCCTGACAACAAAAAGTCGATGCGGGAATTTTCCTCACCATAAGGGACTTCTTTGGTAATCGAGGTATAACCTTGTAACTCTTTTATCAATCCTCTATCAAGCGCCTCTGCGACAAGGGCGTTTGCGCGGCCGGTATTTACTCCGGCTTTCTTCCCTGCCAGTACTGTCGCAATTTCCCAGGTATAGCGATATTTTCGTTTTGGATTGTCCGACGATGACAACCAACAATCGCTGTTTTCAACTAAACAATTTTTCATCGATCCTGTATTGGGGCAATGAACTGTCACAATACTGCCATCGTTAAATTGGACGTCAGCCAAAAACCGTTTGTAGCGTTTTAATAATTTCGCCTTAATCAATGGCGGATTAAATTCCATAATTTTCCTAAATACTCGCTAACCAATACCCTGACATTCTTTGGCGAAATATTGACGGTTCTCCCCGCCCAAGAGCCTTGCAAGACACTATTAACATTTTTCTGAGATCCATAGCTAGTTTCGATAAATAAAGACTATCTTGGGTAGTTTGGACACCAAAAATCGCTGGCACAGGGATAAGAGTTCTGGTAGGTTGCACGGTTCAAAAACCGGGGTCCCGAAGGCATACTATTTGGCCTCTGGACCACTAAAAAATATTGTGTTGAGAAAGAGGCCTGCTCACATGCCCAAGTCTGCAACTAAAGCGGCTCCTAAAAAAACCGCAGCAAAGACGACTAAAACTGAAAGCTTTAGCATGCATGGATTCACCCCCTACAAAGAAAAAAAGGGTGAGGAATACATGAGTGAGACCCAGCGAGAACATTTTAAGGGTCTATTGCTTGCGTGGAAAAAAGAACTTATGGAAGAAGTCGATCGAACCATGAGTCACATGAAAGATGACGCCTCCAATCCCCCAGATCCGGCAGATCGGGCTAGCCAAGAAGAAGCTTTTAGTCTTGAGCTCAGAACTCGAGATCGCGAACGTAAACTAATCAAAAAGATCGATAGCACCATAGAACTTATCGATGCTGATGATTACGGCTTCTGTGATGCTTGTGGTGTAGAGATTGGCATTCGGCGCTTAGAAGCGCGGCCAACTGCCACGCTTTGTGTGGACTGTAAAACCCTCGACGAAATCAAAGAACGGCAAATAAGCGGCTAGTTCTTGATTTACCCGACGAATACCTACGGCTAAGCAGCTCGCTTAGCCGTAACCCCCCCCACTTAAAATTAAACGGCAACTTCGACCGCAACCTTACCTGTATTCTTCTCACCAAATTTATCTCAGTAATCCAAGTACTTTAATTTTTGCGCTTGCATCTAACACTCGACCAGCCAAAATAGCGCAACGACAATAACTGTACAGAGCAACAATGGTCGAACAAGAATTACCGACACAACCACAGCAGGCAAGCCCTCAGTACATAGGTCGCTTTGCGCCTTCTCCTAGCGGACCATTGCATTTTGGCTCCTTGGTCAGCGCAGTGGCGAGCTACCTAGACGCAAAATCAGAAGGGGGAATATGGTTAGTGCGAATGGAGGACTTAGACCCGCCCCGCGAGATTCCAGGCGCCGCGAACGAAATATTAAACTCTCTTGACGCCCATGGACTTCATTGGGATGGCGACATTCTGTACCAAAGTCAGCGCAACAGCGCATATTTAGACGCAATTAAATTTTTACAACAACAAGGTTTACTTTACCCCTGCTACTGCACCCGTAAGGCAGTCGCCGCACAAGGCAACATCTATTTGGGTAAATGCAGAGACAAAACCGACCCACTGGCATTTTTAAAGCAAGATCTAAGCTTGGTGAAAGAATCCGAGAAAGCATCTGCCTTACGATTAAAAGTGAGTGACTTAGGGGATCGATATAAAAACATTCCTACGACGATAAATTTCTCAGATATATTTTTTGGCGAGCAAGCGTTTGACCTTAAAAAGGAATCTGGGGATTTTATTGTTAGGCGCAAAGACAGATTGTTTGCCTATCAACTAGCCGTCGTCGTTGATGATATTTTTCAAGGAATAACCCATGTGATTCGAGGAAGCGACTTACTCGACTCAACACCACAACAACTTTTTTTATTTCAATTACTGGCCGCAACACCACCTCGTTTTGGTCATGTGCCAGTTGCTACTAACGATCGCGGCCAAAAACTCAGTAAACAGCATGGTGCAACATCCATCAGCGATAAAGATGCGGAATTAAATTTAAAGCGCGCATTAAAATTTCTCGGGCAAACACTACCTGACACCGACGATCAGCTAAAGGTAAGCGAATTATTAACCTGGGCTTGCAAGCATTGGAATAGAAAAAATATTCCACAAACAATGGCAATACCTGTAAAAGAATAAGTGAACCCAAATAGCACTCATTTTAGCAATCTTAAAAACAACACCGAGCAATAAAAAATATGAAAACTCGTCCGCTCATTTTGTTGCTGTTAGCGCTTTATATTTTCTCGCCCACTTTATTTACCTGGATGATCGATCCAAATGGTGCATGGTACCGACCTTATTTAATCTGGGTTGTCGCGATCATTGTTGCTTACTACATTCAAACACGGCAAAAAAATAATGGCATTTAATATTTGGGCCATCGCCTTAATTTGCATCAGCTATCTATTGGTCTTATTTGGTATCGCTTACATTACCGAAAAAGGCTGGGTGCCCAATTCAGTGGTTCGACACCCTATTACTTATATTTTATCCCTAGGTGTATTCGCCAGTGCCTGGTCATTTTATGGCGTGATAGATTTAGCATCTGAATACGGTTACGGCGCACTAGCCTACTACCTAGGAACCGGCGCAGTTTTTCTATTTGCACCTGTCGCGCTTTCACCTTTAGCAGAAATTGCGCGACGACATCAAATTCATTCCTTAGCGGATCTATTAGTCTTTCGGTATCACAGCTTGACTGTAGGCACGATCGCCACACTGGGAATGTTACTAGCAGTTTTACCTCTACTCGGCTTACAGCTGCAAGCGATTGCAAACAGTTTTAATTTACTCACCGCAAATCCCGCATCTACACTCAGTCTTGAAAATACAGGTTTCACTTTCCGCGAAGTTCTCGCCTTAGCTTACTGTTTAGTGCTGGCAATTTTTACCATTTTATTTGGCTCAAAACGTGAAAAACATCGCGGCTTAGTTACCGCGCTAGCTTTCGAATCACTAATAAAAGTATTTGCGATATTATCCATAGGAATATTTTCTTTATGGGGCGTGTTCGGCGGCTTCGATGGTTTAGATAACTGGCTGCTAGAAAACCCCGAGAATTTACAATCGTTACAAACGCCCGTGCGTGAAAGTTCTTCACATACCCTGCTCCTCGTATTTATTGCAACCGCTGTGGCAATGCCCCACGTCTTTCACATGAGCATTGTTGAAAGCCCCGGGAAAAATGCAATGGACAAAGTAAGCTGGGCGTTCCCGCTGTTTTTATTGTTTTTAGCCTTACCTATTTTTCCAATCTTGTGGGCCGGCATAGAATTAAAAAGTTTAGTACCCAAAGAATATTTCACTATCGGTGTACCGCTGCAAGCTAATTCAATGAGCTTAACCCTACTCGCCTTTATTGGGGGTCTTTCTGCTGCTACCGGCGCTCAAGTCGCGATAACTTTATCGATCACCACCATGGTGTTAAACCATTGGTTGCTACCTGTATTGCGACTAGATTCCCGGCAGGGAATTTATTCAACAGTATTGTGGTTGCGACGATTTTTAATTTTGGCGATATTTATTGTCGGCTATTTGTTTTTCTTATTGCTCGGCGACAAATACTCCTTAACGAATTTAGCCTTACTCGCTTTTATCCAAGCGCTACAATTTTTACCCGGCATCATCGCAATCGCTTACTGGCCGAGGGGGAACAGCCTAGGTTTTATCGCAGGTCTAGCTGTTGGCACCGGTATTTGGTTTTTTGGTCTATTGGCACCGATGCTGTCCGGCACTAAATTAATTTTGATTCCCGGAATCGAAACACAAATCCCCCTGGGTTTTGAATATTGGAATCAAATTACGCTATGGGCACTCGGACTAAATGTATTAACTTTTATCTTATTTTCCTTAGCTCGAAAATCCAGCCCAGAAGAACAATACAGTGCTGAATTGTGTACCGCAGATGAAACCATTCATCACGTGCGCTCCATTCTAGATGTTCACAAAGTCAGTGAATTCAAACAACGTCTCGGGGATGTAATTGGTAGCGATACCGCCACTCAAGAAGTTGATCGCGCTTTAAAACAATTAAACTTACGGAACAATGAAAGACGCCCGTATGCATTGCGTCGCTTACGCGATCGCCTTGAAGCAAATCTCTCTGGCTTACTCGGCATTTCTGTGGCAACTGAAATTATTGAACAAAGTCTTCCTTATAAATCGCCTTCAAGTTCAAGAACCGCAGACATTAATTTAATCGAAACACAATTCTCAAACGAACGTGCTTTTAGTGGTGTCGCCGCAGAATTAAATAACTTGCGATTGTATTACCGAAAAACCTTGCAAGAATTGCCCATGGCAATTTGTTCTCTCGGTCCTGATCACGAAATCCTCATGTGGAACGACGCAATGGCCGAACTCACCGGCATTAAAAGCGATGATGTCAGCGGCTCCCACCTGAAAAATTTACCTGAGCCCTGGCAAACCTTAATTACGGAATTTACAAAAAATAAGAACGCACATGCACGCGAAGAATCCGCAACGATTAATGATGAGTCTCGTTGGTTTAGTTTGCATAAAGCCATTATTGAAGGACCAGTGCTTAATAGCGCTGATGGCCAAGTCATCATGGTGGACGAAGTTACCGAAATTAAAGAATTAGAAAATGAATTACTTCATAGCGAACGTCTCGCTTCTGTTGGTCGTTTAGCGGCGGGAGTGGCACACGAAATTGGTAACCCGGTTACCGGCATCGCCTGTTTGGCGCAAAATATTTTGTACGAAACAAAAAACCCAGAACTTTTAGAAGCAGCGCAACAAATCGTTTTCCAGACCGAACGAATCGATCGCATTGTGCAATCATTAGTGAGCTTTTCGCATTCCGGCCGACAACAACGCGGAGAAATGGAAACGGTTCAAGTTCACGCCTGCGCTGACGAAGCAATTCACCTCCTTTCCTTACAAAAAGATAAAACCAGTGTCCGCTTCGTAAACCAGCTTTCGCAACAAACGACCATGCAGGGCGATAGCCAGCTAATGATTCAAGTGTTCATTAATTTATTGTCCAACGCCCGAGATGCAAGCCCCGAAGATTCGCCCGTAACAATCGCCGCAACAAGTAATGAAGAGTCGTTATTTTTAACCGTGACGGACGAGGGTGACGGTATCGACCCCTCTCAAATCGATAAAGTCCTTGAGCCTTTCTTCACCACCAAAGAACCCGGTGAAGGAACGGGACTGGGCTTATCGATGGTGTACAGCATCGTCACTGATCACAATGGCTTGGTAGACATTACTAGCCCTGTTGATACCCACCGTGGCACAGGAACCCGCTTCACCTTGCGTTTCCCACGAACTCCCTCCTAGCCTATGCGCTATCGCGAGCACTATCTGCGCTCGCTGTTCTAGGCTCACCATAACTAGAATCGGCTATTTTCCGATACCGAACGAAAGCCCCCGCTGGCACCTAAAATAGCTTCTTCGAGAAATTGTCCTTGGATACCACGGATTGTTACCGGTATTATGTTACGCCTCTACACGCCTACACGACTTAGAATGAGTCCTGTGGAAAAACGTAACGAAATCTGTATTTTAGTCATGAATAGAATTCTAGTTGTTGAAGATGAGATTATCATTCGAACCGCACTGCGAAAGTTACTGGAGCGCAACAAGTATGAAGTTGCCGTCGCCGCGTCTGTAAAAGAAGCCTCTAACAAACATGTCTTAAGCGATTTCGACCTAATTATTAGTGACTTACGTTTACCCGGCGCACCGGGAACCGAGCTAATAGGCCTTGCAGAAGATGTCCCGGTTTTGATCATGACCAGTTACGCGAGCCTGCGATCGGCCGTCGATTCAATGCGCATGGGGGCTGTCGACTATATTGCCAAACCCTTTGATCATGAAAAAATGATCGCCGCCGTCAAACAAGCCATCGGTAAAGCCACTGCCGCGGCGCAGAAAAAGCACAAATCAAAAACATCCAGCGCTGCCATCAACGGTATGATCGGCAACAGCAGCGTCATGAAAGACATCTACAACCGCATTCACAAAGTCGCCCCGACAGGTGCTACCGTGCTGATTCAAGGTGAAACCGGCACAGGTAAAGAACTCGCCGCAAAAGCAATCCATGCCGAAAGCCCCCGCAAAGACCAAGCAATGATTTCAGTGAATTGCGCAGCGATTCCAGAAACACTGATCGAGTCTGAATTATTCGGCCATGAAAAAGGCGCTTTTACCGGTGCTGCCAGTACTCGAGAAGGCTTAGTGGCAGCGGCGGACAATGGAACCTTATTCCTCGATGAAATTGGCGAACTCCCACTTGAGGCACAAGCCAGACTATTAAGGGTGCTACAGGAAGGCGAAGTACGGCCGATTGGCTCAGTCGAGTCACGCAAAGTTGATGTACGCTTAGTTGCCGCAACACATCGCAATCTCGCAAGTCTCGCCCGCGAGGGGAAATTTCGAGAAGATCTGTTTTATCGGATCAATGTTATCCAGCTTTCCCTACCCGCCTTGCGCGATCGAGGCCGCGACATCATTGCGCTAGCGGAAACCATGCTCCAGCAGTACTGCAAAAGATTCGAAAAGCCCTCTCTGCGACTTTCTCCCGAAGCCATTCAAGCCATTACCACTTATACCTGGCCGGGCAACGTCCGAGAAATGGAAAACGCAATTCAGCGAGCCGTCATTCTCTGCGAAGATGACAATGAAATTAGCTATGATCTGCTCGGAATTGACTTAGATCTAGTCAATGTTGAAGAAGATGACAGCAACCCTTTCGCTCAAGCCAAAGACCAAGTAAAAACCAAGCCCTCCTCCCCCAGCAACTACGATACCGACCCCACCGAAGACTTATCACTTGAAGATTACTTTCAGCGTTTTGTTCTTGAACACCAAGATTCAATGAGTGAAACCGAACTTGCCAGGAAATTAGGGGTAAGCAGGAAGTGTCTTTGGGAACGTAGACAGCGTTTGGGCATACCTAGAAACAAAGCAGGTAGCACAGATATCAAATCTGTCAGTTAAGACTCACCCACCTTCGAACGAAATTCGTACAAGCGGTAATTTTTGCCGATAAGCTGTTACCAATTTCGACTTACGTAACGTTTTTTGACACCATCGGTAACGAAAGCAAATAATTAGCTCGCGCCGAGGAACTTTCGAAATTACTTAACTTGTTGTTTTGCATGCCCTTTCTTAACCTGGCACACACCGTGCTTTATCGATCTTTACAATAAAAACAACAAATAATAATTAAAAAGCAAAAACAGAAAACAACAACAAAAAACAATAAAAATAAATAAGAAATACTGACTTAATAAGTTGGAGAGGGTTTGCCAGTTAGCAAATTCAAGCAAGGAAGCCGACTAATAACAATATTGATTGAATGTAACAACAGTTAGATGTGAAGTTACAATTGACGGGAAAGCCTAGGCTTTCCCGTTTTGCTATCTGCGATATGCCATTCACCCCCCCCCCCTTCAACCACCCTACCTTGTTCAACCTAGTGCGTACTTCATCACGGATCATTGCCACATCGAGCGCATGGGACGAGGATTCACCGACGTGCTAGAATCCCCCACTTTGCGCCAACTGGGCGCCATACCCTGCGTCCGTTATTTATGCTTAAAAAGCTGTTTTCGAAGAAATCCCCCGTCACAGATCTCGCTCCCAATCTTCTGTCAGCATCAGATCTGGGTGTGCACTCTTATCAAGTCAGCTCCAGTGCGCTGCAAATAATTGAGCAGCTAGAAAAGGCCGGCTACCAAGCGTATCTAGTCGGGGGCGGCGTCCGCGATCTTTTGGTTGAAGGCAGACCAAAAGATTTCGACATTGCCACCAGCGCAACACCTGAACAAATTAAAAGTCAGTTTCGCAGTGCCCGAATTATTGGTCGACGATTTCGTATCGTGCATGTCCGCATGGGTCGAGAGGTCACCGAAGTCACCACGTTCAGAGCCCATCATGACGATGGTAACAAGTCGCAAGCAACGCAAGCCGCCAACGGCATGTTGATTCGCGATAACGTCTACGGCGATATTCAGTCCGATGCCTTGCGTCGTGATTTCACCATGAACGCACTTTATTACTCGCCAGGGCGAGATGAAATCATCGACTACGCCAACGGCATCGACGATGTGAAAAACGGCTTGGTAAGAATGATCGGCGACCCAGAAACTCGCTACCAAGAAGATCCCGTGCGAATGCTAAGAGCGGCAAGACTCGCCGCAAAACTTGGTTTTACTATTGAAGCTTCAACGGCGAAACCCATCGAAGCCTTGGGGCAACTACTCATTAATATCCCCCCGGCACGCTTATTTGATGAGTCGCTAAAATTGTTTATGTCCGGCTATGCCGAGGTAACTTACCAAGAACTGAAACAGCAGCGGCTATTTCGCTACCTGTTTCCAGCGACTGCCCATTTACTCGACGCAAAACCGAATGAAGCAGAAAGCGAGCTACCTATAAGCCAGCATAGTGGCTATATCGACCAACTCATTCAGCAAGCAGCGGCAAATACTGATTCAAGAATTCATACCGGTAAAAGAGTCACCCCCGCCTTTATTTTTGCCGTCATTCTCTGGCCAGCGGTCGCTCGCGAGCAACACCAGCTCAACAAACAAGGCGTGAAAGGCTTGCCCGCCATGCAACAAGCGGGGCAAATAGTATTGCGAGAGCAAGTGCAGCGAGTCGCCATCCCCCGCCGCTTTACCCAAACCATCAAAGAGATTTGGGATATGCAGCTGCGCCTGCCAAGACGTGCCGGGAACCAAGCCTATCGCGCACTTGAACATCCTCGCTTTCGTGCCGCCTATGACTTTTTGTTGTTGCGCGAGCAAGCCGGAGAAGATCATCAGGGTTTAGGGCAGTGGTGGACGGACTTCCAAGCAGCGAACGAAGATCAACGCGCTGCTCTGGTCAGCGAACAAGACGCGCAGACCAAAAATAATGGCGGCCCAAACCGAAAGCGACGTTCAAGACCCCGTCGTCGCAAGCCCGCCAGCAGCGAATAGTCTGCTCAACTGAAGAACTTTGAATCATGACAGTTGATGCCTACATTGCCCTCGGCAGTAACCTCGATGACCCAATGCGTAAGGTATGCGACGGCTTAGATGCCCTGAATAGCATCCCGGATACACAACTCGTCGCGCAGTCATCCTGGTATGGCAGTAAGGCCATAGGCCCCGGAGAACAGCCCGACTATGTCAATGGCGTCGCAAAAATCACAACCGCTTTGAGCGCGCAGCAATTATTAACCGCACTACAAGCCATTGAAGCTAAGCATGGCAGAGAGCGACGAGTACGCTGGGCGGCGCGAACATTGGATCTAGATATCCTGCTTTTCGGTAGCGACACCGTCGCTGACGAAAATTTAAGCATTCCTCACCCTCGCCTAATGGAGCGCAATTTTGTACTCTACCCACTGGCGGAGATTAGCCCGGAATTAACACTTCCCAATGGCCTATCTCTTCAGTCATTATTAGCGCGCTGCCCTGCTGAGGGACTCGTTAAAATTAGGATTTAACCGTGGCCACCGCTCTCAATTTACAAATTGATCACGACCCAGATTCAATACCCCGTTACATCGCTGTAGAGGGTCCGATTGGTGTTGGCAAAACAACACTCGCAAAAAATCTCGCCAAAAGTTTTGGTTATGAAACCTTATTAGAGAGCACCGAAAACAATCCTTTTTTAGAGCGCTTTTATGAAGATCAAAAAGCTTCTGCACTTCCTACCCAATTACACTTTTTATTTCAACGCGCCAAACAATTACAAGAATTACGCCAAGGCGATATGTTCGAACCTGTGCGAATTGCCGATTTCTTAATGGAAAAAGATCAGCTGTTTGCACAAGTCACTTTAGACAACGACGAGTTTCGACTTTACCAACAAGTTTATGATCAACTCACTATCGATACCATCACCCCAGACATCGTTGTCTATTTACAAGCGCCCATCGAAACCTTGTATGAACGTATTCGCAAACGCGGCACACCCATGGAACAGCAAATCGACTTCGATTATTTGCGCAAACTAAACGAAGCCTACACACGTTTTTTTCATTACTACAATGAATCTCCCTTACTCATCGTCAATTCAACCGATATCGACTTGGTAGATAATCCCGATCACTATAAAAAGTTTGTCGCTTATTTATTGAAAATAAAAAGCGGCCGACATTACTACAATCCTGCTGTTATTTAAGCTCTTCTGATTTTTCATTTGTTATAGGAAAACTCCCATGCCCTACGGAAAAATTTCCTCAGAATCGGCACTCGATAAAGTTATCTCAATTAATACCTTGCGAAAAATGAAAAGCGAAGGCGAAAAATTTGTCACCGTCGCACTCTACGACGCGCCCATGGCCGCGATGGCGCAAAAAACTGGTGTCGAGGTTTTATTAGTCGGCGATAGTTTAGGTATGACAGTCCTCGGCTACGACAGCACCATTCCCGTCACCATGGAACAGATGATTTATCACATCGAAGCGGTAAAACGCGGCAACAATAAATCATTAATCATGGGTGACTTACCTTTCATGACCTACGCCACCCCCGAACAAGCACTTAGCAATGCAGCAAGAGTCATGCGCGCCGGTGCGAACATGGTAAAAATTGAAGGCGGCGAATGGCTTGCCGACACCGTGAGAATGTTAGGCGAACGTGGCATACCTGTTTGCGCACACTTAGGCTTAACGCCACAGTCAGTAAACAAATTCGGCGGCTTTCGCGTGCAAGGAAAAAATGAAGAACAAGCCGATAAAATTTTACGCGACGCAAAACTTTTGGACGAAGCCGGCGCGGATTTATTAGTCCTCGAATGCGTACCCATCGCGCTCGCAAAAAAAATAACAGAATCCGTAAAAATGCCAACAATCGGAATTGGTGCAGGTCGCGATACCGATGCTCAAGTCTTAGTAATCAACGACATCCTAGGCTTAACTCCACAACCTCCAAAATTCGCAAAAAACTTTTTGGCTGAAGCGGATGATATTCCAAATGCCTTACTAAAATATGCAGACGACGTTAAAAAAGGAACTTTCCCGAGTGATGAACATCACTTTGGTTAAGGGTAAAAATGTTAATCAATAAACCTTTTTGAAAATACGTCGCATGGGCATGTAGGTATTCTGCCTACATGCGCACATTTATATCTAGATGTAGGAAGAATACCTACATCTGACCATGTTATTTATTAAGTTGTTAAAGGTAAGGGTATGCCAAACTATTTGCCAACATCTGTTCCACCAAATAGCAGATTCATGGTATTCGTTGATGGCGAGAACTTAGCTATTAGATATAAAAACTATATCTTAAAAAATGGAATTGAAATTCCTCAACATGTGAAACATCTAGAAAATATTTATGTGTGGTCACAATACGCAAATAGACATAATCATAGGCATTGCACATTAATCAGAAGTTTTTACTACACCTGTGCGCGAGGCGACCTGCAAAAAATTGAAAGCATTGAAGATGAACTTCTAGCGTTGGGTATATCAGATCCTAGAGTCTTCAAGAAGAATAGTAATAATCGCTCTAAACGTGTTGATATAACGTTAGCTACTGAAATGCTTAGCAATGCCTATTACAACAATTATGATGTGGCTATTTTAGTTGCTGGTGATGAGGACTATGTTCCGTTGATTCAGGAAGTAAAACGGACAGGGAAGCAAGTTGCAGTATGGTTTTTTTCGTCAGGGTTAAGTAAGTATTTGCGAAAAGAGTCCGATGTGTTCCTTGATATCGAATTTTTTCTATGTCGGAAATCAGATGATATTACAAAATACTTTTAACAATCCAATCTTGGCCGACACAACAAGCATCGGCCTTAAAAAGCGGGCCTATCAACTACGCTCCCGTTTGTCGCCGGACCTCGCGAAGCTCCCGGTTATTGGGGCATTATGCATCAATTAGCATGAAGATAATCGCATTTCTCTTACTATCGTTTTATTCAATATTCGTGTTTTCACACCAAGATACGATACTTACATTTGAAAATAAAAATTTGCTAGGGTTACCAGATAAGTTTTCTCCAAGCATGTTTGATATAGAAAAAATGGAACTGTCCATCGGTGGCAAGTCTCTTGTATTTCCACCTTGCGTATCTAAATATTTTCTAGACAATGACGATTACATATTGGAGATATCAGCTTCTTGGTATCATGATTTGAGAAATATCCCCCCATATATTAGCTTTTATTTAAAATTTACTAATAGAGATTACGCTTACAATCTGCTTTTTAGCCTAGATACTTTGGAGGCAATCGAGTTTGAGGTGCAAACCTACGCAGATAGTGGATTATTCTTGCATACAATAGAAATAGGAAGTTACTGTATGGAATCAATTAGAAAAAATCTAACAAAAGCCAAAAGTACCTAACAAGCGACTGTGGTAAAAACCAAGCCCAAGACAACGATGGATAGGAGACAGATTTAAGCTGTTATACACACAAGGAGAAACCATGGACTTAATATCATACATACATCTTACATTTGCAATTACAGGACTTCTTAGTGGACTTACAGTTCTCATAAGGAAAAAAGGAGATGTTTTTCATACTTGGCTAGGAAAGATATTTGTAGCAAGCATGATACTGGTTAACCTGACGGCATTTGCGTTTTGGCCAGAATATGGTTTTACTTTTTTTCAGCCTCTCGCTGTTTTAAATTTAGTTTGGGTGCTATTGGGTTATTACTACGCTGTTAAAAAGCCACATAAAAAATGGCTTACCTATCATTACTACTTTTTTACCTATGCATATTTAGGAGTTCTTGCTGCTGCGACTGCTAGAATTCCAATAGTCTTGGGGCTTTCGCTCGGTATATCTACTCTTATCGCAATGGTGGCTGTTTTTGGTATAGGTGCATTTTTTATAGAAAAAAATGCGAAAAAAATTGCTGCTATCAGTGTATAACAATGCAATCGTGCGAACTTTTATAAGCTCTGGCTTCGCCTGCACTTACAAAACCCTTACATCGCGGCGTTAGACGTATCGGTACAAAGTTTCGCGACAACAGGACTGGTCCTTGCTGAAATGGACATTAAAATATTTAGTCTGAAAGATGACTTAGAAAAAGTCGCTTCAGAAATAAATAATGCTGCCTGGGATGCTGCAAATGAAATCCCAGAGTACACAGCGACGGCTTTAAAAGCTTATCTATTACGAGAGGACACTATATTTCTTGCTTGTTATGAGACAACAAGGAATCGATCTACATTACTAGGTATTGCGTCTTCACGAATTGAAATTAAACCCTATGGTGAGGAGCTTTGGCTTTACGTTGATGAGATTGACGTTTGCGCAGATCAAAGACAAAAGGGAGTCGGCAAGTTCATTATGCAGAAGTTGTTGGAAATAGCGACAAAGCAAGAATGTGAAGAAGTTTGGCTAGGCGCTGAAGCGGAAAATCGTGCGGCCAATGCGCTTTATAGATCTCTTAATCCAGACGAGATTACAGACGTTGTTGGCTATACCTATGAGACGGAAAATTAGCTAAGCCTGTTGCCAAAAGAAGCGCCTAACAAGCCATCAAAAATCGGCTGAGAAAAACAGAAGCTTAAGACCTGTTAAGACTTCATTTGCGAAATAAATTTATCCGCTTCGCTAATCGCTTCTTCCATCGCCGCTAACAATCTATCGACATCACGATTTATGGTAACAACCTCACCTTTAAGTGACTTAATGGCGCTCGCATTTAGATTATGTTTTAAAAATAAAACCTGGTCGCGCATGGCGTCTAAGACTGGATCAAGTTTAGCTTCCGCGCTACGCATTGCAGATATTAATTGGTCGTACTGACGTTGAGTCGCGTTGAGTTGTTCTTGGCTCTGTCGTCGCAAACTTGCGCTTGAATATTCTGCTAGCTCACTCTTCCATTCTTTAAAAAGTGCTTTGGCGACTGACTCGATTCCATCCACTCTTTCATGTATTTCTTCAGCGGAATCTTCACTGGCTTCGAATTCTTTGTTCAATTTGTTGTAACGTTTTTCGAGATTACCGCCATCAAAATCCACTACAGACTTAAATTGCTCTAACGCTGATCGGAACTGCTTTTGAGCATCTAACTGTGACTCACGTCCTTCTTGAACACGGTCAACCAAAATGTCTCGCTTGTGAACACCGACTTGTTCCATTGCACTGTAATAGGTTGTTTCGCAAGCCAATAAAAAACAAGTAAGGGGGATAAGGAATAATTTCTTCATAGGGCTCTCTCAGCTTTGGTTGCTATTCAACGTCAGTCCGTTTCTGCGCCGGATAATAACATAATTACCCCGCAAATTTATTAGTCCGGAATGAAGCAATTGTGGAACTGGACCAGTATTGTGCTTAGGGAAAATCTGCTAGGCTAAGCACTTTTTGGATCTACGGGATGCTCCGATTAGATCGGAGACGGGCATTAACCTTATGGTGAAACAAAAAGTAGATAGCTGGCTTGTTCAGATCGACACCTGGATGTGGCAGGCAGAAACCGAGCGCAAAACTCGCCTATCCAAAGCCCTGTGGCACGCTGTTCGCGTGGGATTTGCCGTAATCCGCGATGTCCTTAGCGGCCACATCACACTCCATGCAATGAGCCTGGTCTTCACCACAATTCTTTCTCTTGTCCCTTTTCTCGCATTAACCTTTTCAGTCCTCGTCATTTTTGGTATTACCGATACTCTGGAGCCGATTCTCGAACAGTTTGCGGCGCCGCTAGGGAGTGCCGGCCTTGAGTACGTCGAGAAGATTTTGGGCTTTGTGAATAATATTCGCAGTGGCGCTTTAGGTGTAACAGCCCTCGGTCTCGCTATTTATACGGCAATCTCTTTAGTACAAAAAATAGAGCGCTCTTTTAACGAAATTTGGCGTGTTAACCAAACGAGAACATTTGGCCAACGCTTCACTAACTACCTCAGTATTATTACCTTTGGACCCGCTTTGGTGTTCGCTGCGCAAAGCCTTTTTGTTTCTTCCGACATCGTGAAGCAGCTAGTCGAGATACAACCCTTAGGATGGGCGTACGGAATTCTATCCCGCGTGATGCCCTACATTGTGATTATGGGTCTGTTTACTTTTCTCTACGTGTTTATTCCTAACACTAAAGTGAAAGTTAAATATGCATTAATCGGCGGGGTAATAGCTGGTCTAGGATGGCAAACCAGCGTTTGGGGCTTCACACTTTTTGTGAAATTTTCTACCACCTATACAGCCATTTATTCTAGCTGGGCGGTGGCTTTATTTTTTATCATTTGGCTCAATCTTTCTTGGCTTATATTACTGGTCGGTGCATCGGTTTCTTTTTACGCGCAACACGCCCATCAAATTACCAGATCCCGCCGATACCTGCCCAGTGCTGTGATAGATGAATATACCGGATTAAATATTGTCTACCGCGTTGCCAAGCAATTCGATAACGATGGCGGTGGCGCATCTATTAGTGAGATGGAATCTCGCCTATCTGTTGGCCCCGAAGTTATCCAACGGATCACCAATAAACTTATTTCTCACAAGATTGTCACAGTGTCCATCGATGGCGACCAGTTATTACCTGCTAGATCACTCGACAAGCTACCGCTGACAGAAGTATTGGCAATATTGCGCGCACCCGAATCAAGCATGCCTGCCTCCTTGATGACAGATGCTAAGGTCGTCAAGGTGATGACGCAATTAACAGATTCATTTGATCAGACCATTAAGAATAAAACCGTAATGGATTGGATAAGAGAGAATGAATAGCCTCGCGAAATTAATTTTCTCAAACAGTGTTTAATTAGACTTACTGAAAGATCCAAAAGGAGTTGTCATGGAAAATTCAAAAAAAACAATTGCTAAATTTATCAAAACCTCGCTACCCTGCCTATTTGCAGTCTTATTCTGCAACTCAAATTACGCAGCAGAAACCAAGATCCAACCTGGATTTTGGCAACACACTTTTAAAATTACTAGTCAAAGCGGACAAATTGAAGCCGCGATTGCCCAGGCAAAACAAATGTTGGAAAGTATGCCTGCAGATCAGCGGGCGATGATCGAAAACATGATGGCCTCGCGAGGCATCAATCTAAACTTACAAAGCTACACCGCCAAGGTTTGCATCACTGAAGAAGAGGCAAAAAATAACATCCTGCCAAAACCCAGCGATGGTTGTGAACAAACAATTACGGAAGAAACCGCTGATGGCTTTAAGGTAAATTACAGCTGTTCTGGCACCCCTCCCGTTACTGGAAGCGGCGAGCTAAAAATAATTGACAGCAAAAATTTCACGATTAACGCCACGATCAATACTGTTATGAACGGCCAGAACGAAGAAATGACTGTCGACCAAAGTGGGAAGTGGCTGCAAACCGAATGCACCAGCCAGTAACTTAGAACATCTAAAAAAACAATAGCATCAAGATCAATATGGATACGACACTTCCGTTAGAGAATTTGACATTCGCCGTTAGGAATTAATGATCAGCTCATCAAACATATTAGAAAATCACCCTGCACTCAAAGTAGACCAATTACAAAAGCAATTTGGTAAAACTGAGGTATTGCGCGGAGTAAATCTAACTATTGAAACCGGCGCCATTCACGGCTTGGTGGGACTCAATGGGGCAGGCAAAACAACTGCGCTGCAATGTATCCTAGGCCTACAAGCGTATAACTCTGGAGAAGTACGGGTTCTTAACTTCAAACCAAATAAACTTTTTCAATCGAATGGACGCGTCGCTGTTGTTTTTGATGAACCCTGCCTTCATGGGCACTTAACGGTGAGTCAAGTGCTAGAACTTGCGCAAATATCTTCTGGTTTATTGCCTACCAAATACGATCGCAAGAAAAACTCTAGCGAGCTCGAAGAATTACTGGGCATTACTAAATACCATAACTTCAAAATTCGTAATCTTTCCTTAGGCAACCGCAGACGAACATCAATTGCTCAAGCCTTGGTTGGCAATCCAAAACTTATTATTCTGGATGAACCTTTTAATGGCTTAGACGCAGGCGGAGTCGATGATGTACTAGCGTTAATTAAACAATTAAACCAAGAAAAAGGCATAACTTTTTTACTCGCGAGCCATCAATTATCTTATCTGGAAAAAATTTGTAGCCACATGGCGTTTTTACACCACGGCAAAATCATTATTTCAGACACTGTATCAACATTATTAAGTTCGAAACGAACCCGCATCACCTTAAACACTAACGACAACGAACGGTGCTGCACGATATTGGCGAAATTACCAGGTGTCCGAGAAATAAGTCTGCAGGATTCTCTCAGCTGCGAACTCGAAGGCAAAAGCAGCGCAGAGGTAAACCGCTTCTTAATCGAAAATAACATCGACGTATTTGAATTGGTACAGCAAAAAACGTCGCTTGAAAATTTATTCCGAGAACTTACGCGGGATAGTTAGTTTGGTAACCATGAATTTAACTCTCAGCCTGGCTAACAAAGTATCGCCAAATCTCTAAATCAAAAATGTAGATACCACAACGATGAACAATGGATTTCTGACAGCCATACGGACTGAGTTTTATGTGATATGCCGCGGAACCGGGCTTTGGCTTTTAATCAGCCTTCCCGCACTGGCTGTACTTGTTCGCCTTACTCTCGTCAAACTCAGCACCCTATCAAGTGCATTGCAAAATTCCGACGGTGAATCTGCCAACGCATTATCTGGCTACGGCTTCATGGTGGATGGAATGTCGACAGGATTGATGTTGCTGTATTTAATCTTTGTCGCTTATGCGGCTTATGTTTTTGCCATCGATCGAGATTCAGGCGTATTGCGGCATTTAATTATTCGCCGGGTCAGCCGACGCGCACTAATCGCAGCGAAGTTCGTCATATTATCTGGCTTAGCTTTTACATCTGCGGCTATTGTTATTGCGGTCGCGGTTTTTTCTAGTTCATTCTTTTGGGAATTAGGCCCCGTTGTCGAAGATAGTTATGAATTAATTAGCGTGGCTGAAATCCATCAAGAAATTTATCTTGGCCTTAAACTCGCTCTTTTGTCGCTGCCTGCTTGTCTGAGTTTAGGGCTACTTATTTCTGTCATTAGTGGATCCGCCACGCAAGCGGTATCTATCGCCATTGGCGTTTCGCTCGTATTCGATGTCTTCAAAAATGTATTTGGTGATTTGGCGAATTATTTTTATGCCACCTTCCAACCATCATTGATTGACCAATCTTATTTAAAAGACGTCGCGCAAATTGTTCGCGGCTTTTCGGATGTGCTTATCGACGAGCGCGTGTATCAACTGAATCTGTGGCTGCCTCTGCCGCAAGCCTTGCTATTTTTTGTGCTCACTTTATTTGTCGTCAGCCGGAGACAGTTATGACAAACATTCTTCAGCGGAAACTTGAATTACTATTATTTCCAGCCTTGCTGTTGAGTTCCCTGCTAACTGGGTGTGTTAGCACTGAAACTCTCACTGCGCCTGCACATATTAATTTATCGCCAGAAAATATGACCTTTACGAGCAGCTCAGACGATCGTCTTGATTTCGGCTTCGATGTTTCGCCGAATGAAAGTGATTCATTGGACAATCTAGAAATTTTACCAGGTGTGCGCGTGCGATCAGTAAAAAGCAACAGTGTTGCGGAGCTTGCCGGAATTCGTTCGGGCGATGTGCTGTTAGAAATGAACGCTATAAAAACCAATTCCCCCGATGTTATCGCTACCATCGCAGAAGCCGAACCAACGGCAGATATTTTTGAGCTACTTGTCCAACGAGGTACCACAGTATTCTCCACCAAGATGGCCAAGCCCAAGGTGCTTAATCGAGCCACGCCTGAAGAACGTTACCGCGTCGACGCTATAAAAACGCGTGCCGGATACCGCAGCGAGTTAATAGGCAGCTCTAACCAAGTCGAACCGCAAAAAAGCGTCGCACGAATCGTTGAAATTTTTCCAGATAGTCCGTTTTTAGAAAAGAACATAAAAAAAGGGGATGCGATAATCTCAATCAATGGTACCGCAATCACTTCTGCGCAATCTCTGGTCACTCAACTCAGTACCGAGTTTGATTTTGGAGAAAAGGTCACACTTGAGATGTTGCGCGGAAATGAATCCGACATGCTGACAAGTGAGCGAGTCACCGTTACTTTGTGGCAACCAGAACGCAAGATTACAGGGCTCGGCTTATGGCCATTGTTTAATTACAAAGCAAGCGTAACGCCGTCAAGCAGCAAACTAACCGTATTCGATTTAATACTTTTTTCCTTGTTTTCATACGAACGCGTTGAAGGAGAAAAAATTTATCGTTTATTCAGCATATTTGAGTTTTCTTCGGGATACGGAGAGCTCGTGGATGAATCAACCAGCGACGCACGGCCATGAAACTAGATTACATTTTTTTGAAAGTGGACTTAAAAAAATTCTTTTTCTTTTTAACGGCGCTTATTACCAGCCTTGGTAACCCCGCACACTTAAGCGCGAATGTAAATTACACTGCAACGGTCATCGAAGCCAAGGAAGATATACAAGACATTCTCCAGGCTGATTTCAATGGCGATACCCTTGGCGATATCGCACTTATCGTATGGAGTGACGATTTAGGTCGCGAACTACTGGTTTATTTTCAAAGCGCTAGTGGTCAGTTTTCTTCAACGCCATCTCGACGAATCGAGATAAAGACCGACATTATCGCAATGGCAACAGGGGATGTCCGAGAACAAGCGGGTGATGAAATCATTTTTTTTACTCGATCTGCGAGCTACAGTTTTTCCACCACCAGCCAGGATTACGGCAATAACCTTAAAAAGTTATTTAACTCTGAACTCATCAACACCGTTCCCCATCGAAAAGAAACTTTGTTCCTTGGGCAACTTCAAGATTACAACGCCGACGGTAAAGTAGACATATTATTGCCCGGAGCGGAAAGCTATGCTGTGTATTTTGGTAAGGGCTCAGATACTTTTACTGAAGCACAAACATTACCAAAGGCCTTTCACAACCCAACCAAAGCCAATAAACGGGCTGGCGGATTAACCTTAACAATCGACGGAGAAAATGGCTTAGCATTTTCACGATCAGCACCACCAAGCGCATTTGCAGACATCCTAAAAGATCATCCCGCGCAACAGAGCGACGCACCACGAAACGGTGAGACCAACGAAAACATTCTTGAGCGCAGAAACTGGATACCCGCCGTTTTACCCGTAAAAATAAACCAAGACGAGCTTATCGATTTTGCTTTTATCGATGACCCTAAAGACAATAAGTTAGCGCTACAACAACTGAACTTGCTCAGCGCGACTAAAGACGGCAGCTTTAGTCGAGAAAATCATTGGAAAAGTGAGTTTGAGCTGAAAGACACTTTCTTCTTTGTCGATTTTACCGGCGACCAGCTCGATGATATTTACGGCATGGAAACGAGTGGTAATGATCAGATTAGTTTTTATTTTTATGTCAATAAGGGTGGCCGCTTCAACTTATCGGCGCCAGATCAGGTTATAAAATTTTCTGGTTACGCCCCAACAGCGAAATTTTTAGATCTCAATGGCGACGCTATTCCAGAGTTCGCTCTCAGCTATTACGCAGTTTCCAGCGTTGAAGCTTTGCGAGGCGGAAGCTTGATTAGGAATCTAGTCGTCTATCTCGGTGAACACTCAGGTGAGGTTACCAACGATGGAAAAAACGCCTCAGTATTTTCAAGACGCCCCAGCTTAAAGCACGAAGAGAAGTTTTCTTCCAATGCATTTAAAGGCTTGTCACAGCCTTTAATTATGGATGCAGATATCAATGGTGATCAGATTTACGATGTGGTTTCCATCGATAATGATGGAAAACTTGTTGCCCACAGCATCGACTCTGCGCTGCAGCGATCTAAGGATCCTTTTTGGCAATTTGTTCCGTCTCACGTCGTCCAGGAAATCATAACAGCAACACTAAATACCGACAGATCCAGTGATTTTATTTTGTCTCACCAGAAATCTATAACCGTATTGGTATCGAGACCATGAATATGCTTCATTCTTTAAAAGCAACGATCAGTAAAACATTGTCTTCACCATTTCGAGTTTTTGTACTGTCAGCGATGTTACTGTGCCAATCGAACGCTCTGTGGGCACAATCAAACGCTACAGTTTTATCTAACTATCTTTCACTCCCCTTTACCCTCAACAATACGGTCGATCGCGTTACTACTGCCGACCTAAATAAAGATGGCTTGGTAGACATATTGACGGCTAACACAAAATATTTATCGGTTTATTTACAAAAAAACAATACATTTAATTTCAATAAAGCCGATGGCGAGATTGAATTGCCGGGAGTGGCAACCGGATGGGGTGTAGAAGCAGGTCGTATATACGCCTTGGTAGATGGCAAAACATTACTTGCCTGGTCATTCGAGAATGCTAAGTTATCCGTAGCGAAAACAATTCTTGAATCATTACCTGGACATCTACCGAACGGGTTTTACCCTCTAAAACTACACCAAGATATAAATGATGACGGATTGCCTGATTTAATGATCCCCGGCACAACTTCGATTTTTACTTACTTGCAAACCTCCATCGATAACTATGAGCAAGGATTTGAAATTCACTCGCGCATACGAAATTATTCACGTCTCGTTTCCGATGGTGACCTCTCCAACAACGTCGGCCAAAGTATCGTCATTCCCACTATGGCAATCAGGGATGTAAACAATGATCAGCGCAAGGACTTAATTGCGCGCAGTGACGAACGCCTGGAGGTTTTTATTGCTGATAGCGAAGGTAATTTTGCCTTACAAGCCAGTTACAACATTGATCTAGAAGAGATCGAAGAACGCGTTGGCGAAGTTGATTTTGATACGATTGATTACGGTAATCTTAGTGGTCTTTTAGCTCACACTTACGATGTCAACTTGGAAGATACGGATGGCGACGGAATCGAAGACTTGTTGCTAAGAGAGGCTGGAAAGATTTCCGTTTTTTCTGGAACGAAATACGGCATGAATCTAGATAGACCCAAACAAGTTCTAAAATCCGGCGGCAATGTATTAACTGCCCTCCTCATTGACGAAGATGGAGATGGTCTTAAAGAACTCTGCCTAATGCGACTCGAAGAAATTTCCATCGGCAACTTATTTGTTTGGCTAGCGATATCGGGCTCCGTCGATATCGAAACATTTATTTATAAAAATAATGGCAATAAATTTTCCAATCGACCACATAGAAAATTAACTCTGTCGGTCAAGTTTCCGTCCATATTAAAAACATATAACTTGGTGACGGAAACCAGAGAAAATAGCGCGGAGAGTATTGTACGTACCGCGCTCGGCAACAGCGACGAAAACACTCAGCAGTTAGACGTGTTCGCGCTGGGGAAAAAACACATATCCGTTTATCTAAACGGACTACAAAGACCCGCTGCGGTCGCGCCCGATATCGATTTTGAAGACATAGGCCACAAGGGATATTCGGCCAAGCGTGATAACTACGAACTGGACCTCGGCGATTCTTTGCGAAATACCAGTATCGGCGATAAAAAATCACTGCAGGTTATCAACAATCAACAAGCATCTTTCAACATCGCGATTGCGCCACAGACCGAAATCGCGATAGATACTGAAATCGCCGACCTCATCGTAGGCGATTTAAATGGCGATAAACGCGATGACATAATGGTGTTTAACGCGAGAAGCGAATCTAGCGTGTCCGGATACTTGCTGCTATCACAGTAAGACTTATAAAATAGACAAATTTCATTGCGCCACTGAAGTGATTGCGCCTAAATCTAAAGTCGAGAAGCCTCTAATGAAAAGTCGCGCTTTACTATACTCAATGGTCGCTGCACTGGCAGGTCTGATTATTTTAGAATTATGGATGCGAAACTCGAACGACGGCGAAACAGACAAAGAAGAACTTGCCTATGCAACAAGTGATGACGTAGAACTGCAAGCCGCATTTGATCAAGCTCGATCAACACTAAATTATTTTTTTAAGACCGCGAATAATCCCCCGCAAGACACACAGGGCTTTTCTGTGAAGATTGCCCTCAGCGATGAAAACGCTACTGAATACTTTTGGGTCTACCCCTTTTCTCCCGAAGCCGAAGGCTTTAGTGGAAAAATTGTTGCTGAGCCAAAGCTAATTAGCAATACCTTCAAAGGGGAAATCGTTCAATTTAGACAGGAACAAATAGTTGATTGGACCTTTGAAGACAATGCCACGGAAAAAATGCACGGCAACTTTACTGCCTGTGTAGAACTCGCCAGAGTAGCGCCGGAAAATTTCGAGCAGTTCCAAAAACTCTATGGTCTAGATTGCAGAAAGTAGTCGGCGTGACCCGCAAAAACCTCAATGTTACGAATGTTGCAGACCACGATTTCTTCTTACCTGACCTTTCGCTTGCGTCTTTTTTAGCCGAAAACGTTGTTGTCAGAGGCGTTTTTATCTATTATCCGTCCAAGATGACTCTGACGCTAAGTCATGCTAACGCGTGTTCGAGCGTTACTTGAGCTCTACGAAAATCAATTGGGCTACACAACAAAAACACCTAGACACGAATCGCTTCCACACATAAGTCACGATGTTTTAATAATGATCACATATTCACAAACGACAACGGTATTACAATGACTATAAACGCCTACGAATCGCCAGAGAGTTCACCGCAAGATATTAATCAGTACTCTCAAGAACCCACCCAGTGCGGACTGGGGATTTCCGCATTCATACTCACCATTCTTGTATTTACTGGGCTCATCGGCTTCATCATATTTGCTGCGTCTCTTGGCATGAACAACCCAGAAGCTATGAATGAATCATCTCCGCAAATGATCATGGCGGGACTCGTTATTATTGTTTCTTTAATATTATTACTAGTGAGCCTTGTTTTGAGCCTCATTAGCGTATTTAGGAAAAATAAGAAAAAGATTTTTGGAATATTATCTTTGATCTTAAATATCATTTTAATTTTATTGGTGGGCACAATAATGCTGGTCGGCATTCTCGCCGGATAATCAATCAAGCAAATTATTATTCCTCAAATGACTACTCTTCAAGTAAAAGAAGCGAACACATATTCGCTATTTTGACGGAAGATCATCTGCTTAAGAAATATCGACAATTATTTAATAATAAATAACCAGAAAAATAACGGTATTACAATGACTATAAACGCATACGAATCACCAGAAAGCTCATTACAAGAAAACTTTCAACATTCACCTGAGATTACACATTGCGGTATTGGAATTTCAGCGTTCATTATGACGATGCTTTTATTAATAATTATCATTTGCCTAATCGGCTACGCCGGCTATTTAGAGGTGACCACACCCGGAGGCGTAGACGAGACCTCTCCTCAGGCAATCATCGCGGGTTTAGGGTTAATATTATCCGGCGTATTAGTGCTGGTAAGCTTAGTTTTAAGTATTGTGAGCATCTGTAGGAAAAATAAAAAGAAATTGTTTGGGATTTTAGCCTTATCCTTGAACATCATTTTATTTTTATTGGTCGCTGGGTTAATGGTAATAGGAAGCCTTGCGAGCTAAGTTCTCGCGTTCTACATTTTTAAACAAAAATGTAGAACGCCCAGTTAAATTTACTATTAACACACCCATTCTCTTAATTACTCAAATAATACTCTGGGAAATATCTACCATTTGAGGTTTTCCCTATAGTTATATACCTCGCCTATTTGACCGACCGATCTTCCACCGTACGGCTCCTCAGGTAAATTTTTGTCAATATCGGTAAAGTCTCCTGTCACGCTATATCTCTTCGTTCCTATTTTTAGTTCGAAGCCTTTGAATTTATTTAACTCTTGTTTGCTTAAGGCAAATTAATTTTTTTGGCTTGTAGCGATATAGATAATGCACTCTTGTTTTGTATGCTTCTTGGCGGCAGAATACGCGACTACTAGGTTTCAAAACAGGACAACACCATGGCCAAACTAAAATGGTTAAGCGCGACTTTACTGAGTTTCGCGTTAATTTCTTTGCCTGTCTGTTTCGCGCAGGCCGCAGACAACTACACGGTGCCCAAACTCGCGGACGGCACACCTGACATGCAAGGAGTCTGGACGAATGCCTCTCTTACTCGCATGACGCGTAACAATGAATTCAAAGATCTTGTTATTCCTTCCGAAAAACTAGAAGAACTCAACTACAACTCTTACTACAATCGTCGCTTACGCGAGGACAATAAAGTCACCGACCCGAATGCTCCAGCGCCAGAAGTTGGCGGTGATGTAAAAGGCTATAACAACTTTTGGATTGATCCCGGTGATTCTTACGGGAAAGTGAAAGGTGAATATCGTTCTTCTTGGATTATTTCACCTAAGTCTGGACAAGTTCCCTATTCTAAAGAAGGGCGTGCTGCTCGCATGCGCGCATTTCGACAAGGTGGAAGTGAAGAATCGGGTAGTGGCGGTGCATATGATGGCCCTGAAATTCGCTCTTTAGGTGATCGTTGTTTAATTAGCTTTGGAAGCTCTGCGGGGCCGCCAATGAATAATGTTATGTACAACAATCATTATCAATTTGTGCAAACTCCCGATCATGTGATGATAAATGTTGAAATGAATCATGATGTGCGCATTATCGACATTAATGGCGAGCACAATCCTGCTGAGATTAAGGAGTGGTTCGGTAGTTCAGTCGGTCATTGGGAAGGTGATACGCTTGTGGTAGAAACAAGGAATGTGCATCCCATTCAAGCATCTAAAGGTGCATTTCCTTTGTCGGAACAAGGGCGGGTCATCGAAAAATTTACACGAACTTCTGAGAGCGAAATGCTTTACGAATTTTCCGTTGAAGATCCAAAATATTATTCCGAGACATGGAAGGGTGAAATGAGTTTCACCAAAGATGATGAAACCATTTATGAATACGCCTGCCACGAAGGTAATTATGCTCTGGAAGGTATTCTTGCTGGCGCAAGGCGACAGGAAGCAGATGCAGCCAAAGAAGGAAAATAGGCGCCTACTTAATCATTTACCAAAAAAAAGGGCTTCATAGCCCTTTTTTATTGCCTGGTAATTTTGTAGGCTAAACCACACATATTTCGACACTGTATTGGTTCAGTACAGCTCTTGTAAATCAACAGAGATGACTTTACGTGGATTACCAAGCAACTAAGAATTATTTACTTAACAAACCGAATGCCCTACTTGATTTTCCTTTTGGTCCACAAGCGGCAGTTTTTAAAGTCAAAGGGAAAATGTTTGCGCTTCTCACTGTCCAAGACGGTGTCGCAAAAATGAATTTAAAGTGTGACCCAGACGAGGCGCTAGCTTTACGCGATATTTTTCCGTCGGTCATACCGGGGTATCACATGAATAAAAAACATTGGAATACAATTATTCTCGATCAAACCATCCCAAGTGGAGAGATAGAACGAATGATTGATCGATCTTATGGTTTGGTGGTTAAAAGTTTAAAGAAATCCCTACGCTTATCCTTGGAATTAAGCGTAGGAACTGAAGTGCTTTATCGATAACGCCTTAATTCACAAGAGTAATTAATATGTCTGAAGATAGCTTCGCAATATCGATACGACTCATCGATAAATTTATGTTTGAAATAGACTTTGGAGAATTTGGCGACTTAATTACGGATGAGCCTCCACCCCTAGGTGAAGGTGAAGGCCCAAATCCTTCACAGCTTTTAGCCGCCGCCGTCGCAAATTGCTTATGCGCTAGTTTATTATTTGCGGTACGAAAATTTAAAGAAGATCCGGGTGAAATTAAAGCTAATGTCACCGGTTTGATGACACGAATCAACAAGCGACTACGGATTGAAAAAATTCAAGTCGATATTTACCTGTCTGCAGAGCAATCGAGTATTCAACATTTAGAACGCGCGGTTTCTCAATTCGAAAACTTTTGTGTGGTGACGGAAAGTGTTCGCAATGGTATCGAGGTTGATGTAGCGATATATGATGGTAAAAATGAAAAAGTACCGGGAAAGAAAGATTAAGCGAAAAAAAGCAATCTTCCCACCGCGAAATTAAATATTTCTTCAGTTGTACGATTCGATAACATTACTCAGTTGATGTTCGATAATTACCGCACTCACCAGCTTCCCTTTATACATAAACACTAGTAACGCATCCTCATTTGGATTTATTTCCGTAGCGTCATCGCCACTGAGCTCAATATAAATATTTTGTCCTAGTGGTGACACGAGACGCTTGGCTTCCAGTGGAAACGATTTCGAGGGTGTCCGCAGTATTATAGATTCCACGCGTTCTGTTTCTTCCGTCTGAATCAGAATTTGATAACTGATGACCCGTTCTCGACTAAGGCTGGCGCCATCATTTACAGCGCCTCGACTCGCTGGCAATACGGCAGCTCTCAAACTGAGGGTGGCTTTACGGCTATCAAAAAAAAGCGCGGACTCTCTATACTGAGGCTTCTCGACATTCTTTTTTATCCATTCTTCCTGACGCCTTTGTTGCGGAGACTCCTCGACACTCGTCGATATGACTGGCTCGCTTACGAATACTGTGCGGGTTACGCAAGCACTGAGCGAACTGCAGATCACTATGATGAGAAAAATATTTCGCATTTTTCCAATACCGGTATTTTTTGATTTTGCTTAAGAACAGCAAGGGCGAGAAAGCTACTTCAAGCTTATTATTCTAGTACAGCTAGCACGCTTATCAATCTACACAGTAAGCGTATGACCGTTGAGCTTTAGCCAAGTTTGGTGAGATTTATAATCTGGGAAGAGTTTTTCTACATGCCGCCAAAATCGCACACCATGATTGGCATGCACAAGGTGACTCACTTCATGGGCGACCAGGTAATCCACGACCTTTTCTGGCGCCGCAATGATTTGCCAATTGAATTGAATGTAGCCTTCGCTGGTGCAATGTCCCCATTTGCTCTTAGTCCGACGCAATTGAATTCCTTGACATTGGCGCTTAATTCGCGCCGTTAAATTATTCGTTTTTTCAGTGAGAATTTGCAAGGCCTGCTCTTGATACCATTGCCATAATGCTTTTTTAACGCGCTCTGCCTTATCTGTTTTGGCGCTGGCTTTGATACCAACATAGAGCGAATCATTCAACAATTGCACGCTGGCCTTTTTCGCCAGGTATATTTTTAAAGGATAGCTCTTCCCTAAAAACTCAAACGGCTCGCCTTCTTGATAGCGCTTCGGGACTATCTCATTTTCATGCTGCTTATGCTTTGCAATGGTTTGTAGTATCCAATCTTCCTTGTCTCGAACAAAGGCTTTCCCTTCCGCATCGCCTACACGCGTGGGCAACATTAATTGCACTTCGCCAGTGCGAATGATAATTTCTATGGTTTTGCGGCGCGGCGAGCGCTTTATCACTAGGGGAAAGCTGAACTCATCTTCGCTGTTATTATCCGCGGAAAATAAGGCAAGTTGAGCATTTGCTGGGGGTTTAGGCTTCATAGTAATTTTGGCGCTAGTTTTTTAATTCGATAAAACTGACATCATCGTAGAGGTAAACACCGGTATCAATGAAATGCATGTTACCTATTTGCTGAGGTTTTTTGACGATGGTATGACCGTGGAAAGTTTTATCCACACCTCGAACCTTGTTATTTTTACGCTGGCGAATTATTTCTCGACTCCACATCGCTTTCCATATTTCATCGCCAGTCAGACGCTTGTCATCAATCAAACGACTCCAATCCATAATAGGAGGCTGTGCGTGGCTAATCCCGACGCGCTCTCCCCATCGCGTTTCTACAATGCATGTAATAGGTAGCGAAGATATTAACGGTAGTAGGTCTTTAACTAACTTAAGCTCATTTTTTGAAAGCTTGGAATACCACTTCCCGCCGTTACTCATCCAACCAAACCAGGAATCGGAGTCCTCTCCGGCGCGCAAACTTGCCAACATCATGTTCTCATGATTCCCTTGCACGGCATGAAACCACGGCTCACAGAGCAACTCTAAACACGCTAAGCTATCATCGCCGCGATCAATCAGATCTCCCACCGAAAAAACGCGATCAATTTCTTTATCAAAATCAACGGCTTTCATCGCACGCTTCAAGGATTTATAACATCCATGCAGATCAGCTAAGACGAAATCGCGGCCATAAGGATTGGCGGAGACCTGCTGACAGTGAACATATTTAGGCATTGATTCGTCTATCCATAACTTCAAAAAAAAGCAGGCGCTATTTTTACATTTTTTATAGCTGATACAAAGTCCAAATGCCGATAAAAATAAAACCAACACCGGCTATACCTGTTAACACTTTGGGGTTTATGTAATGCGCTAAGACACCTCCAGCCATAATTCCCAGTGCCGTCGTCGCCATTAACGCTAAGGAGGCGCCAATGAATATTGTCCACTTACTGGTGTTGGAATCACTCGCAAACAACATTGTTGCGATTTGAGTTTTATCACCTAGCTCTGCGATAAAAATCGCGGCGAAAACTGTTGCCAATACTTTTAAATCCATAGCTCTCATCTTCTTGAAAAATATTTAAAAGATTAAATAAATAACCCTGTGGAGTAGTTTCTTGAATATTATCTTCTGCGTATAATCACACAATTGTAACGTCACCAACATCTTCTCGTGAATCTTCTGTTACAAATCATTCAATTTAAATAGTGTCTGAGGTAAATACGTGTATCTAGAGCAAGCTGATTTGGCGCAATGCCAAGCGTGGGAAAGCGAATTACTTAAAGAATATCAAAACCTAAAAGGCCAAGGTCTCAACTTAGACCTCACGCGGGGTAAACCCTGCTCTGAACAATTGTCACTGTCTGATAAATTGGACGGTATCCTCGCGGGTAAATATATTAGTGCCGATGGCACTGATTGTCGAAATTATGGTGGACTTGATGGCCTGCCAGAAGCTAAAACCCTGGGTGCGCTACTTCTCGGCACCGAAGCAAGCAAGGTGCTCGTTGGTGGCAACAGCAGTTTGACTCTAATGTTTTACGCCGTACTTATTGGCCACCAGTTTGGCTACGGTGATTCGAGCACCGCTTGGAGCAAGCAAGGCACAGTGAAGTTTTTGTGCCCTGTACCGGGTTACGATAGGCATTTTTCAATCTGTGAGAAATTAGGCATCGAAATGATTTCTGTTGCGATGACAGATAGCGGTCCCGATATGGATGCAGTAGAAAGGCTAGTTAAACAAGATCCATCAATTAAAGGCCTTTGGTGCGTACCGAAGTATTCCAACCCAACGGGGGTAATATACAGCGATGAAACCGTCGATAGGATTGCCAAACTTGGATTGATAGCAGGAGACGGCTTCAAAGTATTTTGGGATAACGCTTATTCCGTTCATGATCTCGAATCTTCAAGCGCTACGACGCTGGCAAATATAGAAAGTTTTTGTCAGCGCTATGGCACCGAGGACTCTGTCATTCAATTCGCCTCGACTTCAAAAATCACACACGCGGGCTCTGGTTTGTCATTTTTAGCAAGCTCAGCAAATAATCTCGCCGCCATCAAAAGTGTACTGGCAATTATCACGATCGGCCCGGACAAAGAAAATCAATTGCGACACTGCTTATTACTGCCCGATCGTGAAGCAATTAGCCAACTCATGATCGCTCATGCCGCAATCATTAAACCGCGTTTTGATACCGTGTTGTCACAACTTCACGAAGCGTTTGCAGAGAGCGATCTCGGTCAGTGGCAAAAACCTAAAGGCGGATATTTTATCGCATTTGATACCGCACCCAATTGTGCAAAAGACGTGGTGAAGTTATCTGCAGAAGCCGGTGTGAAATTGACACCAGCAGGAGCAACATTCCCCTACGGTAAAGACCCTGAAGATCGCAATATCCGCATAGCGCCGACAGTTCCTTCGGTTGCGGAACTTGAAAAAGCAATGGCGGTATTTATTTGCTGTGTAAAACTCGCGTCGGTACAACGAAAAATTAGCACCTTATAAATCATCTACCAACCTCTGCAAACGCCGCCTTGCACATATAAACAACGCGCACAAAAAAAGCCCGATAGCGAAAACGCTTACCGGGCTTTTTATTAGCTTGTTTAACTCTTATGTATTAAACCAATTCACCTAATTGTTCTTTATCAAAAGATTTGAGCTTGGTCATATCTCCTGCTTGTACTACGGCGGGCCAATCTGGGTTTGCTATTAATGCACGACCTACTGCGATTAAATCAAACTCCTCCGCTTCCATCCGCTCAATCAAATTATCTAGACTCGCAACTTCCGCTTCGCCGCCAGAATACGTCGCAATAAACTCTTGGTTTAACCCAACACTACCAACACTAATGCAAGGCTTGCCAGTGATTTTTTTTGTCCAGCCGGCAAGATTCAACGTCGAACCTTCAAACTCTGGTTCCCAAAATCGTCGCGTACTGCAATGAAAAATATCAACGCCGGCATCACTCAGTGGTTTCAAAAAGCGTTCTAGCTCTTCAGGTGTTTCCGCTAATTTCGCCTCGAAGTCGGTTTGCGTCCACTGGGAATACCGCAAAATGATGGGGAAGTCTTCGCCGCATAATTCACGGATCTTCTTGACAATCTCCACGCCAAATTGTGTTCTCTTTTCGATACTGCCGCCGTATTTATCATCTCGTTCATTAGTACCGTCCCAAAAAAAGGTATCAACTAAATAACCGTGGGCACCATGAATTTCAACACCATCAAAACCTAATTCTTTTGCAGAAAGTGCAGCTTCTGCATAGGCAAGTATAAGTTTCTCAATTTCTTCAACACTCAGTGCCGGTAATTTCTTCTTACCTCTTGCCACCAAGCCAGATGGAGATGCGGTGACCGCATCAGGTTCGTGCCCTGTTCCCGGCTTACGCATAGAACCCAGATGCCAAATTTGCGGGACCATTTTTCCGCCTTCTTTATGCACCGCGTCAATGACTTTTTTCCAACCCGCTAAACTTTCTTCACCCCAGTATTTTGGGTAGTTGGTGTTATCAGTCGCAGAAGGATGATTAATCGTCGTGCCTTCAGAAATAATTAAACCCACTCCGCCCGCTGCGCGACGTCGATAATATTCTACGACATTATCTCCGGGAACCCCGTTGGGAGAAAATCCCCGCGTCATCGGCGCCATTACAATTCGATTTTTCAGTTGTAGTTTCGAAGATTCAAAAGGTTTAAAAAGTACATCATTAGCCATCGTTATTGCTTCCCAGTTTAATTAGTTAATCTTTTCTATTACTAAAATTAATCGGCGTCAAATTTATGATTGTAAAAACTCGATGACTAAATTAGAAAACTGCTCCGGCTCCTCCGCATGCAACCAGTGAGAGGCACCTAAAATAGTATCTATTTTTGCATTTGAAAATTTGGTATGTATCTCTTGATAATTTCGTTCTTGAATGTAATTTGATTTTTCACCACGGATAAATAATGTCGGCACTGAACAACTTACGGTTCTTTCTCCGCCATCTGACTCACCAATGGCCAATCGCAGACTATCGTAATTTTCAATAATTGCTGGAACGTTGAGTCGCCAGTAATAATTTTGATTTTCATCTCTGGCCAAATTCTTGAGGATAAACTGCCGCACTCCCAGTTCTTCGACATATTCAGACAGCAAAGTATCTGCATCTTTTCTCGATTTCACTTCAGCTAAAGAAATCTTCGCAAATGCATCGAGAATGGCATTGTGGTGTTGTGGGTAGCTTACCGGTGCGATATCAGCAACAATTATTTTGTTCACGCGTTCCGGATGAGACCAAGCCAACTCCATTGCTACTTTGCCACCCAAGCTGTGACCTAAAATATTTGCCTTGGCTAGATTTTGCGAATCCATTAATTCGACAATGTCATCGGCCATTTCAGCAAAGGTCATCGTGCTCGCGTGAGGTGAACGGCCATGATTGCGTAAATCAACACGATAAAGACAATAGTGATCCGCCAGGATTCTACATACCGCGCCTAAATTTTCTAGAGAGCCGAACATGCCATGCATGACGATAAGCGGCTCACCTTGACCCAAAATTTCGAAATGGAGTTTCATACGGGAGGCTTACTTCTCGAAAAGTTTATTTCTAGTAATGAAAATTTTAAAATCAGCAGGCACCGAAATACTTGCTGATTTTTTAATGCGGGAGTTTTCTTTATATCGGTAATTAATTACGAATCGCTAGTCGGTTTCGGCGCAAGACCTTTAGAAAGCGGAAAATGCGCAATCTTATCGCTAGCGGAAATCTCAGAAATCTTACCTGGGCCTTCTTTCGCTACTTCATCAATCCGGATAACAGAGTGCATCGGTATATAAGAGCGATTGACCTTGCTGAATTCACTTTTAAGCTTTTCTTCACCGGGATCGACGATCATTTTTGAGCGCTCGCCGAAAACAAATTCCTCTACTTCGATAAATCCATACATCTCACTTTGATAAATGGCTCGTGCATAGACCTCATAGACCTGCCCTTGGTTGTAGAAGATAACCTTATAAATTGGATCTGACATAAATCGTACTCTGAATTTCCTAATGATGTGTTGATGTCACTTCGTTCATGGCTTGGCCATCTAAGGGAAGTGGGGACCAAAACGTTCTCAAATCGCCCCTAAATCTGTCGACGAGAATAGCATAGGTGGGGACAAAACCACGAAAAACAAGCGTTCGGGGCTTTAGATCATTTTCTGTAAGCCCAAGGATTAAGGCCGAGATCGATAGGAATTATGAAGCCTGATCGCTATAATCCCGCCCCACGATACGGTAGGCAAAAAGGCGCTCAAGCCCCTACTCTTCCCGTGGCTTTACTCTCTTTACGAGATATTTACTTTCCCCTTTTATGACAGACAGGTACACGACCAATGACCGCTCCTAAAGCCGTCAAAAAGCTCTACATCAAAACTCACGGCTGTCAGATGAATGAATATGATTCATCGAGAATGCGTGACCTATTGGGCGAATCCCACCAAATGATCGCCACCGATAGCCCAGAAGATGCTGACGTATTACTCGTAAATACCTGTTCAATCCGAGAAAAAGCCCAGGAAAAACTCTTCCACCAACTCGGTCGCTGGAAAAAACTAAAAGACAAAAACCCGGACTTGGTCATTGGTGTAGGTGGCTGTGTCGCTTCCCAAGAAGGCGAGGCAATTGCCGTGCGAGCGCCCTATGTTGACTTAATCTTCGGCCCACAAACTCTGCATCGCTTGCCAGAAATGCTCGAAACCCCCAAGCAAAACGGCGCTGTGGTTGTCGATATCAGCTTCCCAGAAATCGAGAAATTTGATCGCCTGCCACAACCAGAAAGCGACGGAGTCAGTGCCTTTGTGTCGATTATGGAAGGTTGCTCAAAATACTGTACTTTCTGCGTCGTCCCCTATACTCGCGGTGAAGAAGTTAGCCGTCCACCGGAAGACGTATTGAAAGAAATCGCCCACCTTGCCAGTCAGGGCGTTAGAGAGGTCAACTTACTCGGCCAAAACGTCAATGCTTATCGCGCCGAAGATGCCAACGCAAACTTAGTTGATATGGCGGATCTGATCACCCTGGTAGCAGACATCGAAGGCATTGACCGAATACGCTTCACCACCTCTCACCCGGTAGAGTTTACGGATAGCTTGATCGAGGTCTATGGCAAAGTACCGGAACTCGTAAGTCACTTACACCTGCCAGTACAGAGCGGTTCTGATCGCATACTGTCAGCGATGAAGAGAGGCCACACCGTTCTTGAATACAAATCGAAGTTAAGACGACTAAAAGAAATACGTCCCAACATCTGTTTTTCTAGCGACTTTATTATCGGCTTCCCCGGTGAGTCTGATGCCGATTTTGCGGCAACCATGAAACTGATTGAAGACATCGGTTTCGATATCTCCTTTAGCTTTATTTACAGTCCAAGACCAGGTACGCCAGCGGCGGACTTGCCCGACACAACCCCTATGGATGTAAAAAAGCAGCGCCTGCAAATTCTACAAACCCGTATCAATCAACAGGCGATGATGATCAGCCGCGGCATGGTCGGGAAAACATTCTCTGTCCTAGTGACAGGCGTATCCAAAAAACAGCCAGACCAACTGTCCGGTAGAACCGAGAATAACCGGGTAGTGAATTTCCAATGTGACGACATTAAATTGATCGGCACCTTCGTCAACATCCTTATTGAAGAGGCTCTCCCCAATAGCTTGCGCGGCACCCTGATTCAGTAACAATTTGGCCGGTAACTTTTGGCCAGTAAGGTCTTGGATCATGATGCGCCCACATTGGCTTGTTAAGTGAAAGCCTCCACCTCGGCCCTATTTTTTTCGTACGCGATGATCACTTCTAGACTTGTCGACGCCTGAATACTCACATGTCACAAAACTCCCCTAGTATGAACTCAGCGTTTAGCTATAAAAGATGTAGGTTTTAGTACCAATTTCACATACTCCAGGGTTCCAAGATTCTTGGTATTGGAGTAGGCTTAGCACAAGTTTTCGACTCAAAAGGTATTTTTTAAACACTTGGACAGCAACCCGATACGTCAAGATTCCACGCAAATTCAGACTGATTCCTTCAGGATTTTCCTCGAACCTAATAGCGCTCGCCGATTAGCTAATCTCTGCGGGCAATATAACCAGCATCTGCGACAAATCGAAAAACGCCTAAACATCGAGATACGCAATCGTGGCAACGCCTTCGTCATTGACGGCACGGAAGACGATAAGCGTGCTGGCGTCGGCGTGCTTGAATATTTATATCGCGAGACTGAGAGCGATTCGGAATTAACACCAGACAAAATTCATTTGGTTTTACAGCAATCTGGGATGGAAGTATTAATGGAAAGCGAACAGAAAAAAGCGGACTCGGGCAATGCGCAAGAAAGTAGTGCGAGCGCAGATAATGTAGAAGACCTGACGCTCATTCGCACAAAAAAATGTTCGGTAAAAGCCCGCGGGCGAAACCAACAGTATTATGTAAGAGCCATTCAAACCAACGACATTAATTTTGGCATTGGACCCGCGGGAACAGGGAAAACCTATCTCGCAGTCGCATGCGCGGTTGAGTCCCTATTAAACAATCGTGTAGAAAGAATTTTATTAGTTCGCCCAGCGGTAGAAGCCGGGGAAAAATTAGGCTTTTTGCCCGGTGACCTTGCACAAAAAGTCGATCCTTATTTGCGTCCACTATATGATGCGCTTTATGAAATGCTCGGCTTCGAAACTGTAGAAAAATTAATTGAACGTAATGTTATCGAAGTAGCGCCGCTCGCCTACATGCGTGGCCGCACCTTAAATAATTCTTTTGTCATTCTTGACGAAAGTCAGAACACGACGCGCGAGCAAATGAAAATGTTTTTAACCCGTATCGGCTTCGGTAGTACCGCTGTCGTGAACGGAGATCCAACGCAGATCGATTTACCTCGTGACCATGCATCAGGACTTAACCATGTCGCAACCGTACTGAAAAATGTCGACGGTATCTCATTCACTCACTTCACCGCTAAAGATGTCGTTCGCCATCCATTGGTACAACGTATCGTCGAAGCTTACGAGAAATTCGAAGACGATTCTTCGCAAAAAAACAAATGAATATCGTAGTTGACACACAAATAGCGAGTGAAGACGACGACGCACCCGACCCGGCAACGGTTACTCATTGGGTCAGTCAAGTTATTCAACACTTAGCAATCTCTGGTGATATCGAAGTCAGTGTAAGAATTGTCGATCAAGAAGAAGGTCAGCGACTTAACTCCCAGTATCGCCAGAAAGATTACGCCACCAACGTCTTATCATTCCCTATCGAAAAAAATGATGACATTCCCTTTCACCATCTAGGTGATATCGTCGCTTGCCATCCGGTTATAAAAAGAGAATCTGCAGAACAAAATAAAACCCTTGGACAACATTGGGCGCATATGATTATTCATGGCAGCTTACATTTACTTGGCTATGATCATATTAACGACGATGAAGCAGAAATCATGGAAGCAATTGAAATTAAAATTTTATCAGAGCTTGGCTACGGCAACCCCTACACCAGCCAAGAACAACTGGCCTCCAACTTACCTTACTAGACAAAACTAGAGATCAACAAAAACTTTGAACACAAAAAGCGAGAACAGAAAAATGGGCAGCGAAGACTCCGAAAGTAGCAACTCTACCAACGGTAATCGACACGAAAAATCATGGTTAACAAAGATTTTGGACGGCTTTTCAGCGGAACCAAAATCCCGAGATGAATTACTTGAAATTATTAAAGAAGCTGCCGCCAATCAGTTACTTGATCAAGAAGCTTTATCCATCATTGAAGGTGCTCTTGATGTAGCGGATCAACAAGTGCGGGAAATTTTAATCCCTCGATCGCAGATGGTAGTCATTAAGATCGAACAAGAACCAAAAGATTTCTTACCTATCGTTATTGAATCTGGGCATTCACGCTTCCCCGTGATTGGAGATTCTATTGATGACGTAAAAGGGATTTTGCTTGCCAAAGATTTAATTAGTTTACTAGTCAACGGAACCGACAATTTTGTCTTAGCTAACATTATTCGCCCCGCGAATATCATCCCCGAAAGTAAACGCCTCAATATTTTATTACGCGAGTTCCGCGAAAACAGATACCACATGGCAATGGTTATAGATGAGTACGGTGGAATTTCTGGCTTAGTTACGATTGAAGATATTCTCGAAGAAATAGTTGGCGAGATCGAAGATGAAACCGACGAAGACAATCATGACGCTTTCATTCGTACAGTATCGGACAATGAATTTGTCGTTAAGGCGCTGACGCCGATAGAAGAGTTTAATGAATATTTTACGTCGGGTTTTAGCGATGAAGAATTTGACACCGTCGGTGGCATTGTCACCAAAGCTTTTGGGCATTTACCGCTAAGGAACGAAACCACGGAGATTGACGGCTTTCAGTTTCGCGTTTTATATTCTGACAATCGACAAATTCATTTGCTGCGTGTCATTAAAGTCGAATAAATTTCTATATCAACTCCAAGAAATTAAACAATCGATAAAGAATAAAAATAACCTGCTCAGGAAATTCACAGCCAGTGTCGAGCGCCGCCAGCCAGAAACAAATACACTTATCTAGAATAACTCAGTCCCCGCTGGGTTATTTAGTTTCGCTAGCGGCTGGCGCCTTAGTTCCACTTTCATTCGCCCCCTACAATATTTGGCCCGCTGCAATTTTAGGTATCGCGGTTTTGTGTGCGCTTATTCAAAACCAAAATGCCAAACGCTGTTTTTTCCTAGCCAGCATGTTTGGCTTCGGCATGTTTGGTTTCGGTATTTCGTGGGTATTCGTCAGTATTAATGTCTACGGTAATCTTGGCGGCTTGCTCGCAGTTGTCGCGACTTTTCTTTTTATATGGCTAGTAACGACAGCGTTCGCGCTGCCCTTTTCTATTTACGGACTTTTTTTAAGGCAACATCATCTCGGTTTATTACTAGGTATCCCAGCACTGTGGGTATTGAGTGAATGGATTCGCACTTGGCTTTTTACTGGCTTCCCTTGGTTGTTTTTAGGTTACGGTCATTTACAAACGCCACTTTCTGGTTGGGCGCCTATCACTGGCGTTTTAGGTTTAAGTTTTGCTACGGTCTTATCGGCTGCATTGTTGGTTTATTACTGGCAAGTTAGACAAAACTATAAACTTTTTTCCTTCGCAGCACTTTTAATTGCCAGTCTTTGGGCTATTGGTTTTGTATTGCAAACAGTGCAATGGACAAAAACCTATCGAGAACCGGTCAGCGTTGGTTTAGCTCAGGGAAATATTCCTCAAGAAAAAAAATGGGCGCTCAGCTTTCGGCAAGAAACCTTGTCGCGTTATTACGGTATGACCCAGCAACTCTGGGGACACGATTGGATTATTTGGCCAGAAGCGGCGATCCCCATGCTTTACAACGACCCTGCCGCAAAACCAGTCATTGAGTCTTTGCAAGTTGAGGCCGCAAAAAATAATGCTGGTTTGATTACCGGGATTCTTTATGACTCACCCATATTGTCACAAGCTGCTAACGAATTAGTTGTGTTTAACAGCATTATCGGCCTTGGCGCTGGGAGCGGTAGTTACTATAAACAACGCTTAGTTCCCTTTGGTGAATATCGTCCATTAGAAAAATGGACGGGGAAAATTTTCGATTTATTTAATATGCCGGAATCGATTACCAAGGGTTCATCTGAACAAAGAGGTATTCAAATTAAAGACGCTATGCTCGCGCCCTCTATTTGTTATGAAATTGTTTATCCCGATTTAGTCGCTCGGGGTGCGCGAGATGCTCATGCTTTAATAACCATAAGCAACGATGCCTGGTTTGGTTCTTCAATTGGGCCTCTTCAGCATATGGAAATTGCACAGATGCGCGCTTTAGAAACTCGACGTTACTTAATTCGTAGTACCAACAACGGTGTAAGCGCCCTTGTTGACGACAAAGGTAATATCCTCAAGAAAACTGAACAGTTCGTCATGCAAACACTCAGTGGCGAAATTGAATTGCGACAAGGCATGACGCCTTTTATGCGCTTTGGCAGCGAGCCTATTGTTTTTCTTTGTTTAGTTATCGTCGGATTTATCGGATGGCGAGGACGGCCGGCACGCAATTAACTGTACGCGTTTTGGTTTTGGTTTTGGTTTTGGCAAAAAAAATGCCGGACATCTTTCGAAATCCAGCATATAAAGGTTCTAGCGCTTTTAGGACTAGAGAGGAATACTTTAGCTTACGCCACTTCTCGCGCAGTAACTTGGTCTTGCAAGTTAACGCTTTCGGTAGCATCAAGAATTTTTGAAACACTTTGTAGGTCGTCTATGTTCGTCAACATTTGAAACTTGTAGCTCGGCCCCGCTTGATTTTCCCAATCAACATTAAACTGCCCAAATAAACTGCCCATTTGTTCTTGGTAAATATGGCGAAAGAATACAGAATTTTTGTCTTCTAAATTCAAGCGCTTTGAAATCTTAGCGAAGTAATAAACGGCGTCTTGTGCCAATTTAGAAGTACCGAGCTGATGAGTATCACTCAAAAACACATAAATCTGTTCATCTGACTTTCGCACTTCAATCCACATCGCGAATTCTTCGCCTTGGCGATCAGTCATTTTTACTTTACGCATGTTCGGTAATAAATTCTTTTTCATCGTCTTCCCTCACACAATACTTGTCTAGCTCAATATTTTTTGATTGCTGGCTGTTGGCACTGGCTGAATTCAGGTTTCTGACTACAAATCAATCAGAGGTTTCGTGAATCAGTCTTCCTTAGCAACCGGACTTGCGTCACATAATACGGTTTTTATTTTACTTGCCAAGACTAAGCAGTGACCTGGAAATAACCAGAAGTCATTAAAATAAGGGGCATTTTCCTAAAATTGTGCTTTTTTTGGCCAAAACCGCTGTTTTTAAAATGAAAATTGAAAGGGTTTCGTAGATCTAGAGGAAAAAGCTATTAAAAACTACTTTTTTGAGAATAAAAAGGAGCAAAACTATACAAACATATTCTAATGCTTTTGTATTATTTTTCTGTGTCAGAGCGTGTTTCGAAGCAAAACCGTCGATTTTCCGAGATGGGCGTACCAATGGCTCCTTCTAACACCTTTTTACCCTAACGAAATTGCCGCACCAGCATGGCGACTATCGCGAAAACACAAAGACACAGAGTGCCGATACGCATGGGTCTCTCTTTTATATGGCTACTAAAGCGGTAACCCAACCATGTTCCGAATACGGAACCCAGTAGCAAAGGTATAGCCAGCCTTATCTCCTGCCAGCCCAAATAACCCATGGGCAAATAGATAATCAGGGAAATTAAGCAGGAAAATATGAAAAATGCGGCGAGATGGCTACGGATGGAATTCGCCGCTTGGCTCTGCATCAAAATTGCCATGGGCGGACCTCCGATTGACGTAGAGGTACCCATCACACCAGAAAGAAAGCCCGCAATGCCCAGGTTGCGCCGATTGACCAGAAAGGGCGTTCGAAGATAAGTACTGGCAAGCGCCAGCAAGATGACCAAGCTGATAAATATTGCCAGTAATTTGGTCGAAACAACTAGCAATAAAGCAGCACCTACAATACTGCCTGGAACCCGCCAAATAATCGCTGGCCACAAACCCCGTAGCGACAAATGCGAACGGTATAGCCACGCCATCATCGCGCAATTACTCAAGGTCGCCAAAATCATAGGCGCGGGTACATAGCTAGGATTCAAATAAAACAAAATCGGCGCCGCTACCACTGCCATACCAAAACCAATACTGGTTTGTACGAAAGCGCCTATGCACGCTGCAAGTAATGCGATTAATAAATTTACTTCGATAATGGAATTTTCTCCCGCCGACACCGAATTAATTTTTTTTTATTTACTCTCAATACAACAAGCCACAAATTGATCATTTGCGATCACATTAAATTTAACTTCGATGCTCACTTCATTTTTTGATTATAAGAACTCAAGTTTATAGCACCTGAAAACCTTAAGAAAGAATTCACTTACTTGCCAACCATGCGAGCTTAACTACGCTAGATGAATAGGACTGTAAAAATTAGATCAAAACATGATGTTAAAAATTTCCTCTTTCAGCATTTCGTGGCGCTTGCGTTTACTTATCGCCATTCTATTGCCAACGATTGTTGCAATAGGCTCCGTAGCGCTCACAGCGACAACAATATCTAAGCAGAATGCTAACCTGACCGAGCAATTGAGTGCGTCAGAATTACGACAACAACGTGCAACGCAAAGCTTGGTGTCAATTTTAGAATTGCAGAGAAGCTTAGAAACTCTCATTGCCGTATCAGACGAGCAGGCGATCCGCCGTGCGGCCATCGCTACTATCCGAACTTCCTCTGCGCTAGATGAAGCCATTCAATTAATGGAAGCTGAGCTAGTCGATGACGAAAATGTTGCCCGCTTAAAACAAGAGCTTAGTGAAATTCGCCCTTTGCAAATGAAGGTAATCAGCCTTGCAAGAAGCAACAATGACAGCGAAGCTCTAGAAACAGTTGAAAGTATTTCCAATCAAGCAACTAATATTCTAGATCTCGCACGATTAATTCTTACCTTAGAGCAGGAAGCTCTACAAAAACTCGCTGCTGAAAATACATTGCGCGGTAAGCAAGTCACGCAATCAGTTATTCTTTGGACAGCTCTGGGGTTAATTTTCAGCGGGATACTCGCATTTTGGCTGATCCAATTATTACTTAAGACGCTGAATGAAATTCGCCACAGTATGCAACGTTTTGCTGCCGGCGAACTCAACGACCACTTGTTAAAAACCAGCAGCGATGAATTAGGGAAAACATCAGCCGCAATTCAGCATGCTGTTAACGAAACTAGTCATTTTGTTGGACAAATTCAAAAACAAGCCCTGCACTTAGAAAGCACTGCAGATAAAGTCAGTCAATCATCACAACAATCGTCTCAACAATCTGATCAGTTAAAAAAACGTATTTCCTCCATCGACGGAAACCTCAACGCGATGTTAGAACACGCGGATTCAGTGGAGCAGCTTCTGAATTCCAGCACAGAAGGCGCTCAAGCAACTGCCGATGAATGTATCTCCGCCGGGGAACGAATACAAGAATCTCTCAATCAATTTGCAAATTTCCGTGAAAGCATGGAAGACCTATCCAAACAGATTAACAAGTTCTCTAACTCAGCAAACTCAATTACAGAAATTACACACGCGATTCGAACCGTATCCGATCAAACCAACTTACTTGCACTCAATGCTGCTATTGAAGCGGCGCGCGCCGGTGAGCACGGAAGAGGTTTTGCAGTTGTGGCTGACGAAGTTAGAACTTTAGCAATTCGCAGTGGAGACGCGGTTCAAGAAATTTCTGATCTGGCGACAGAGATGCGTGACAGCGTTGAAGACGTCGTCTCGTCACTAAATTCAGCCAGCGATTTAATTGAAAGCGGTATTCAAAACTTTAATACAACAATGGAAAAAACGCTGGCCGCGAGCGAGTCCTCCGTATGTACAAAAGAAAAAATGCTGGTTGTGAATAAAACCAATCAACTACAAAAACAAAGCGTCGAAGAAATTCACGAGTTAGTTGTTGATCTCAACAAGCTATCTGTCCAAGCCACCGAAAGTGTCCAATCCATGGACGAATTGGCCAATGGACTTTCGCAGTCTTCTAAATCGCTTACCGAAGTCGTTAATCATTTTAAAACTGGATAAAAAAGTCATGAACATGAAAGCCTCCATAGCTTGTGCCGTTTTTTTTATAAGTGCTTTAGGCGTTCTGTCATTTGCCGGAGCGTCTGAACAAGAATATACCTATAAAGCAGGACACGAATCACTACAAGTATGGCTAATGCCAAAACAAGTTCCCGCACCTGAAAACAACAAACTATCAGACGAACGTGTAGCGCTTGGCAAAATGTTATTTTTCGATACTCGCCTTAGCGGTGATGGCAATATGTCATGTGCAACTTGCCACAACCCACTATTCGGTTGGTCTGATGGTCTACGAACCGCTAAAGGTTTCAAGAGTAAGGTATTACCGAGAAGCACACCCACTATAATCAATACAGCTTACAACCCATTTCAAATGTGGGACGGTCACTTAGATTCCTTAGAAGCTCAAGCCATTGGACCCATGCTCAATAGCAACGAGATGAATATTGCATTAGACCAAGCGATAGAATTCTTAACTACCTCGCCAGACTATCAAAAAGCTTTTTCAAAGGCTTACCCAAACGAAGAAATTAGCGTCGACACACTGGCTAAAGCCATTGCTAGTTTCGAGCGAACTGTTGTGAGCCGTAATTCACCATTCGATCGTTGGGTTGCTGGCGATAAGAAGGCACTTAACAAACAACAGGTTCAAGGCTTCGAGCTTTTTGTTCGTGCCGACAAGGGAAATTGTGCTGTATGTCATTCCGCGCCTAATTTTACCGACAATGGTTTTCATAACGTTGGTCTAGATTCTTTTTATAAAAATGATCCAGATCTTGGTCGCTACTCAGTAAAACCCATTGGCATAATGAAAGGGGCTTTTAAAACGCCAACCCTACGCGATATAAGCCTGACTGCTCCTTATTTTCATGATGGTTCAGCTAGCACGCTAAGCGAAGTTGTCGAGCACTATGCAGAGGAAAATTCACACAAAGAAAACCTCTCTCCGAACATGAAATCAATAAAATTATCTGATGAAGAAACACTTGCCATCGTAGAGTTTATGAAGGCGCTCAGCTCACCTCAACAACCTTTTTTACTACCTATACTTTCAAACCCGGAGGACGGATATGTATCTAACAAATAGGATTTGGGGAGTATTATCTAGACTTCTCCTGTTAAGTACTTGCTTTCTAGCGTTTACTACAAGTGCAGAAGTTATCGAAGTCGCTCAAAAAGATAAAAAATTCACTAAGACTACGATTGAGATTAAAAAAGGAGATACTGTTCGATTTGTTAACAGCGACCCGTTTTTTCACAATGTTTTCAGTCTGTCAGATATAAAATTATTTGATCTAGGATCATTTCCACAAGGCGAACACCGCGACGTAGTATTCGACACGGTCGGTAAAGCGCAAGTCGAATGTGCATTACATCCCTCGATGATTCTCGACATTACGGTAACAGAATGATATGAAATTACTCGAAAAAACTATTGTCGTAAGTTTCCTACTGTTGTTAAGCGTGTATAACTTCGCTTATGACAACAACAATCCAACACCAACCTTGGAGCGCGGCGCAGAAGTTTTTTCTTCTTACTGTATTTTATGTCACGGAGCGAGAGGGGAAGGAGATGGTATTTTACCCTTGAATATTTCTGATTACCCCGATACGAATTTACGGGGCAAGGGAAACGAGAAGAAAAATAATACTCTTTTGGAAACGATAATTTATGGCGGCATATTGAAAGATGTGTCTACGTTCATGCCGCCTTACGGAAATGAACTCTCTTGGTCCGAAGTCGAATCAGTTGCAAAATTTGTCGTCACACTGCAGAACGATACGGATCAAGCCCTAGCGTTACTGGATACTGTTAGTCACTCAGAATCTACATCATTAAGAAACGGCAGCCGTCTGTTTTCTTATCGCTGTGCGCTGTGTCATGGTGAAGTTGGCGAAGGCGACGGGCGAATGGCAAAGGTTATTCGTAGCCCCCCACCGGCTGACTTGACCGCAAGCCGAGTACCGGATGATTATTTAAGAAAAATTATCATGGGCGGTGGTGTTAGCGTCAATCGGTCGCCACAGATGCCGCCATGGCAAGATGAGCTCAATAGCGCCGAGCTAAATTCAATTATCATTTTTATTAAATCAATTCGAGATTAATCTAAATCGACTTCGTTTAACCAAGAAATATTTTTTGAAGAATAACGCTGCCAAAGCTCAGGTATCGTCAAATTTTCTACGGGATGAATCAGTTTAGGGGCTAATTCGCTGAATGGTTTTAATACGTGTGGGCAATCAAGAATATCCCTATGCGGAAAAATTTTCCCTTCAACTTCGCCAAGCAGATCACCATAAATCAAAACATCCAGATCGATAGTTATTCTCTTATTGCCGTCACTTTCCTTTTTTCCCAAGCCTTCAGAATCCCTCGTTTTTGACTCAGACTTTACTCGCTCTCGGCCTAAACTATCTTCAATAGTCTTTAGAAGTTTCAATAGGTCACCGACGTGTCTATCTGTATAAAACGAAACAACAAGATTTAGGTAGTTCTCGCCCGGGTTTTTCATCGGCGGGCTGCTATATACTGGCGACTGCTTCAGCTCACCAAAATATTTACGCAGCTCGGTTAACGCAGACTTAATGTTTTTCACGCTATTCGTATTGCTGCCAAGTCCCAGAAATACTTGAACACTGCGGTTATTCAAACGATTCGACCTTGATTTTATTTTCTAGACAAGATAATTGGGTATTGCAAGAGCGGGAAATAATATAATATACATCGATAAAATATTATGCCTAATAATCTAAAAATCTAATGATTATATATTTATCAGGGCATGGCAACCTCTTAAGGATTACGCTGAAAACGTTATGATTCAACTTCTATTCCAGGGACAAGTTACGCTTTTCTTACTCATCGTTATTGCCATCATCATTTCCCTCTCATTTCATGAGTTCGGCCATGCTGCTACGGCGAAAATATATGGCGATGACACCGCGGAAAAAATGGGACGACTTACTCTAAACCCACTTGTCCATATTGATCCCGTAGGTTTGTTAATGGTCGTACTCATTGGTTTTGGATTCGCGAAACCCGTACAAACCAACCCAAGTAAATTTAATTCGATATGGGCCGACCTATTTGTGTCAGCGGCTGGTCCGGGAATGAATCTAGTCCTCGCAATATTATCAGTGAACTTCTATTTATTTGGCATAAATCAAGGATGGGGGTTTTTACAAAGCGAATCGGCTAGCTTCTTTTTTATCTACTTGGCTTTAATTAATTTATTATTGATGATATTTAATTTACTACCAATCGGTCCTTTAGACGGCCATTATATTCTGCCCTATTTCTTACCTAAAAAAATGGCCCGGACATATCGAGAATATAACTACCGGTATGGAAGTTATGCACTACTTGGATTGGTTGCGTTAAGTCTTATGGGAGTCCCTATATTTAGCTATGTCATGAGCTTTGGTGAAAGCATCTTACCTTATATAAGCTTTTTATAACTTTAATAAGACTGGAGTAATTTTTTCATCTCAATCTTCTGCTTTATTTAGTCGCCAATCATAGTCCAAATATTCGATATCGATCTGATTATTTTTCAATTTTGTCGCTTGGCTCTGTGACAAACCCAAGGCGTCTTTATAAGACAGTAGAAATTCTTCCAAACTTTTTCCACCCCGCCAAGCGCTTTCAAAATCGTCGCGATACCATTTAAAAATACTAGAAACGTGCAACTCATCATCTCGTATTCGATTTCTAGAAATGTCACTTAAAAAACTGTTGGTCGCTTCTTCGAGCTGCTCCTCAAGCTTTTCTCCTTGATAAGCTTCGGAGCGCAGTGCAGGACAACCAATGCTCGCGCAATTTACCGCAAAATGAATTCTCGGTTCGTTGTAGCGACCCGAGCCCCGTATCAAGTTATGTTCAATGTCGTCTAGGGACCGAGTTTCCCCCAATAAAACAACAAACTTCTTTTTCCAAGGCGACTTGAATATTGACCCCAAATCTTTTATTGATTCAAGGTCAGGGTATTTCGTCAGAATTAACTCCACCGTCCACGCGTTGTAGGCATTGATTAGAAATGCCAACTGCTCAGGTTTAGCCCAAGTGTCAAACTCCTCCTGCTGAACCGCTGATAATAAATCAAGATAGCTTTTTAATTTTTTTCTATCTTTTAGAAAACCTTCATAATCTACCCCAGTACTTGCACCTTCATTTATGGACAGCACATACTCGCCCAACATGCGATCCCAACTGAGGTGGCTAATGTTTTGCGCGAACGCGTCTATTGAAACCATTAGAAAAATTAAAACTGAAGTAATTAATTTCATCTTACTTTCTCATCCAATCGTGATAACGTTTTGCATACCCTAAAAGTTTTTCAGGCTTATTCGCTTGCTTCCAAACCCCCGCCGCGAATTTATTCGCTTCAGCCAAAGTCGGGTAAGTATGTATCGTACCCAGGATTTTGTTTAATCCCAGACCATGTTTCATCGCCAACACGTATTCCGCTAACAAATCGCCCGCGTGTGCGCCAACAATAGTGACTCCCAAAATTTTGTCCTTTCCCGGAGGCGTCAGCACTTTTACGAAACCCGCAGTCGTGCTGTCTGCAATCGCCCTATCTAAGTCGTCAAGAGGATAAGTAGAAACTTCATAAGGAATATCTTTTTCTTTCGCTTCTTGCTCATTGAGCCCGACACGCGCAACTTCGGGATCAATAAATGTTGTCCAAGGAATAACTGAGTAATCCGCTTTGAATCGTTTAAATTGGCCGAACAAAGCATTTACCGATGCATACCATGCCTGATGTGATGCGGTATGAGTAAATTGATAGGGTCCAGCGACATCACCTGCCGCGTAGATATTGGGATAAAGCGTTTCTAAATAATCGTTGGTAACAACGGTACGCTGAGTTTCTATACCCAGCTCTTCCAAACCGTAACCTGACAGTCTTGCGCTACGACCCACAGCACACAACAATTCATCAAACTCAATCCGCGATTCCTGGCCTTGATGCTCAACAACGAGGATTTTTTTCTCGCCTTCTTTTTCGCAACGCAATGCTTTGTGATCGGTTAAGACATTTATGCCGTCTGCTCGAAGTGATTCTTCCGCTAGCGCAGCCACCTCCTCATCTTCGCGGATCATTATGCGCGGCAACATTTCGATCTGGGTGACTTGTGAGCCCAAGCGCGCAAAACTTTGCGCTAATTCGCAGCCTATCGGTCCACCCCCTAACACGACTAAACGCTTTGGAGGCTGTTCAAGTTCAGAAAACTTATCCCATAAAGTATCACTAGTGACGTATCCAACTGCATCAATACCGGGTAACGGAGGAACGAAAGGTTGCGCGCCCGCAGCGATGATAATGTTCCGACTCGTTAATTTTCGAACACCGCCATCTTCGCAAGTAATTTCTACAGTCCAGGGGTCAACTATTTTCGCGTACCCTTGCACAACACCCACTCCCAAGCCGGTATACCTCTCAACGCTATCATGAGGCTCTATGGTTTTAATAATGTCATCTACTCGCCGCATAACTTGTTTAAAACTAAATTTTGCTTCTGCTGAATCAATTCCGTATTTTTCACCATTGCGCATTTGATTGACGAGTTTCGCGCTCTTGATCAAAGCTTTACTAGGCACGCAGCCGTAGTTCAAACAGTCACCGCCCATCTTATGAGCTTCAACTAGGGTGACCTTCGCTTTTACTGTTGCCGCGATAAGCGCACTTACCAAACCTGCTGCCCCGGCGCCAATAACAATCAAGTTACGATCGTAAGATTTAGGGCGTGTCCATTTAGCATAGACTCGGCGCTTTTTAACAAAATCGATAATTCGTTTCGCTATAAGTGGGAAGAAACCTAAGAGAACAAACGAAGCGATTAAATTGAAACTCAAAATATCACCAACGCTTTCTAATTGCCCTAGTTGCGTTCCAGCATTGACGTAAACGACAGTTGCCGCAAACATCCCCAGCTGACTAATCCAATAAAATGTCGTGGCTTTTATCTTGGTTAAGCCCATCAGTATATTGATAACAAAAAATGGAAATATCGGCACGAGGCGTAATGTAAAAAGGTAAAAAGCCCCTTCTCTTTCGATCCCTTCATTGATTGCTTTTAGTCGATTACCGTACTTCTCTTGCATGGAATTTCCGAGCACATAACGCGAGACCAGAAATGCACACGTCGACCCAATAGAAGACGCAAAAGAAACCAGTACGGTACCCAGGACTAATCCAAATAATGCGCCCGCTGCGAGAGTAAGTAAGCTTGCCGCAGGAATTGAAAATGCGGCCATCAACACATAAACAATAAAAAAGGTCGAAGCAATTAACCAAGGGGACTGCTCAAACAAATCTGAAAATTTTTCCTGGCTCGCTTTGAGGTTGTCAAAGGTAAAATAGTCGTCAAAACCTAAAACGAAAAACATAGCTATTCCGACGATAAAGACCAGAAGGATTAACAACTTCTTCATAAATTTTCCTAATATTGATGGCAAATTAGCATCGGTATTCATTAAAGACTTAAAATTAAATTTCCAAATGCTTTAACACTAAACAACCAACTGACCCAGCAGTATTCACCACACAAGTCAATATGAAATTATTTGTAACTTGGCGGGGGAGCACCCTTTGAGCGGTGATAGTCATCCTGATCATTACGCCGCATTTAGACAAAGGGTTACAAACTATCATCACTAAGTTAATGAAGACTATATAGAACCGCTATGGGATAGACGAGAGGACAAAAAGAAATACCCGTCGCACTTGAACACATTGACGGGTATTTTGTATGAAAACCGGTAGCTATATCTCCGTTGCGCTTACTGTTTCTGCGCCGCTTCTAAACGCGTAGATACATTGCGACCCCATTGACGAAATTGCTCAGCAAAACTATTGGCTTGATTAAACTCCGTGTTTTCCTGGTATTGATCACCAACCTGCTGAACTCCTTCATACATCGCTAGCAGATCACCGGTTTGCGCATCTCGTAATTGCGCTTCAAAACTGAGCTCGCCGTAACCCTTAGTAGTCAGGTTCTTATCTCTCGGCGCGTATGGCGACAAAGACACGATCTTTATTTCTAACTGCAATGTTCCATTTGTTGCATTTCGCACCACGTTAAACTTGCCGCCTTCTTCTAGACCAACTCTCATGGCCGCTCGAAACGCTACTTTTAAAAACTCTCTATTGCTTTCACTCAACACCCATTGGCGGGGGTCGGGATTGTCTACCCAAGCCGGTGGAACAATTCTGGTATCCGAAAGATCGAGCGGTCTAATTATAAACTGATCATACTGGCGCAAATTAATATTCGGTTTTAAATAAGTCGTTTTTAACTCATCCGTATTTGGTGCAACCTGCGCAAACAAAGTATTTGATAATAAGGTCGCTAAGAAAAATGATATAGCAACTGTAAACGAAAATCTTTTTTGAATTTCAAACATCATAAACCCCTTATTAAAATTAAAAACAGTTTAATGCGTCACCCTATTGATCGAGAATGACACTAATCAATCGAATTAGAATCTTCGAGACCTAATTGCTCCAGTAAAACTCTTACTTGGCTTTCCAGTTTTTCGACTCTCTTTTCTAGATCATTCTCTTCACGAGAGTTATGAGCTTCGGCTTTCACAGTAGAAGAGTGGCTGCTGACTGGGTTGTTGACGGAAGGCTTTAACTCGACATCCGGTTCGCCACAGAGTAAGTGTGTATACCTATCCTCTCGCTGCCCAGGCCGCCGAGGAATATGCAGAACTACCGGAGAAGTTTTAGCACACATACTACGAAGCGTTTCTTCAAGTGCTGTTATATCTTTGAACACAGAACTACGTTGTGTTCGACTAAAAAGTTCGTTAATTGTTTGCGGCCCACGCAATAACATAATTGTCACTAAGGCTTGCTCGGGCTTCGGTAAAAACAAGATACGCGTCAAAAGTTGCGCGAAGCGATTCGCCCTAGAACCATATTCGATTTCGACTAATTTGCGCTGCTGTAGATCGTTCAATGCAGCCTGAACCTCACCACTAGCCAAGTTCATGATCGGCTCTCGACTGCTTTTTTGATTGCAGGCCAAAATCAAACTGTTGAGTGTTAATGGGTAAGCTTCTGGCGTGGTGAGTTGCTTTTCCATTAAGGAACCGAGAACCCTCGCTTCAATTTCACTTAGAGTAACGGCCACTTTATTACTTTGGCTTTCTGGATTATCAACATTCTCACTTATCATTAATTTTCACACCAGTTTAAAATTGCTAGCGCCCATTTATTGAAACCAACTAATCAAAAGCCGTTTAATAATCCAAATCTTTTTTAGTAAAAGGTCGTTTGGGTTTTTTACCAAGAATTCGCTTCATCATATCGTTCAATGTATTAGGGTCATTATCGAAACCACCATGACTTGTACTTGATGTTTTTCCAGTCTTAGCCCCTTTGCTGTATACGAATTTAAACGCTGGATGGTTTACTCCTAATCGATCATTATATTTTTCCATGCCTAGAATGGGGGCGTTCCCCTCCTCTTCAAAAGAACGAGACACCAAATAAAGTAATGATTTACGGTAAATACCGGCAACGGTGTCACCGAGTTCTAACTTATCTGTCAAATTGTAAATACTAAGATCTTTTATGACCTTACTATCGAGTAATGGTTTGTATAGTTTTATAAAGAGTTCATTAGTGGCCGCTGGTGCTAATAAAGTACAGCTTGATATCTTTAACTCATCGCGTTGCTTGACCGCACGATCCAACATATAAGCTTGTAAAATTGCGCCTGTGGAATGTCCAGCGACGTGAACGCCAATTTTTCGATCTAACTTTTCCAGCTGGCTCAGCACGCGGTCTATTGCGTCACTGCCATCACTAGTCGCTCTTGAAAAGGGCGTTGATGCGCCGCGTTTCATTTCTCGCCATAAAGCACGACCAGGAACTTGGGTTAAGTTTTCTATCCGCCGATCAAACCAATCGCTTACCCGGCCGGTTACGGTTTCAGCACTCTCTTTTTTGCCAAAAATAACATCTTTTAGCTCTTCTGCTAGACCTGTGTCGTACATAAAATGAAAAGGATAAATACCATTGTCGAGAAAAATATTTTTCATTGTCGCAATGCGTTTTGCAGAATCTTTAACGCTATTTAATCCGCCATGAGCATAAAATAAAAAATGTTCGAAATCTGTTTCCGTTAATCGCTGTTGAATAAGCTCCATATGATTAACATTACTCCAGTAACGCCCATCATCTTTATAATCGCCATCATCCAGATGAACGAAATGATCTTCGATAGCGGCTCGTGGCGGCGACCCCATGGTTGCGCCATGATTTCCCGCTGCGCTCTTACCCGCCAAAACTTGGTGATCGAAAATTTGCGGTGTTGGCAGAGCAAGCTGTACAACCCATGCATCTTTTACATTCACCGCCCAATCTTCATAAAGCCAAAGAGCTAATCCATATCTACCCCAGCTAGGCCCCCAAGAATTTTGCACCCAAAAACCTTTTTCGTTGTAACCAACAATCGCAAAAGCATGGCCACCTTCCAGGACATTATTCTGAACAATAATTGGATCGTCGTCGTCATCAATCTGTGTTTTAAACCAACCACCATGAACAGCGGCAGACACATAAATCACGCCGGTTTCATTAATCGCCGCATGCATGTGTGAAATTTCCGGTCGAATACGGTAGTAAGCGCCAATCGTTCGGTTACGTGCATCTTTCGAAATATCAGCGGTGATAACAAAATTTTTGTCCGCCTCTTTGTAGGGTGCCAAATCTTCGAGACAAACGCCTGAATTCCGCCAGCCTTTAATAGCGCCGCGACAACTTGAGCCTTCGTAGTCTTCCCCCACCCATTGGTCATAACGCTGCGCCATTGCATAAAGCATTCTGGGGCTCACTTCGATCTCAAAGCCCTGCTGCCGATAGAGAAGATTAATGACCGCAGACAAACCAAAGCCAGTACAGGCGCCCTCAACACCTTGATTACGGATATTGAGGTCTGCAGGTGGTGACAACTGTGGTTTGAGTGTTCGCAAATTCGGCTGGTAATACAGGTCGCGCATATCCGGCGCATCTTCCATAACGTTTAATACTGGCTGAGGTTTTTTTTTGGCCACAACGCAACTCCTTTTGTTTTCGACAGTTGAATTTATATACAGAGAATAGGTTTCACTACGGTGAATAGTTTGCAGCACTAGCTTCGCTCAAGCTGATTAGTTTCTTTTATATTCAAAGACTTGGCTTTATATGTAAGCACTGCGACTGGAACTCTAACTCAATCTAGAAAGTTGTGGTAGGAGAAGACGCCACAATTTTCCAATTTATCCCAAAATGGCGTCATTGGTATCTAAATATCTTATTAGAAAAGCCAGCCGCAAACTTAGGTGGACTAGTTTCGTGCTTGCGTGATTGGCGAAAATTGAACGAATTGTGGGAATTCGTTCGGCTCCTTACATTGAAAGTAAGGCTTTTATTTCCCTTAACTTAGTTTGAATACGACGCGTATTTTCCGGCCCCATGCGTAACAATAATTTTTGTGAGCCTGGCAGCTCTTCCAAAGCAATTTCTTGAAACTGATAAAACACTTTGGGCTGCACTAGTATCAGTTCTTCTTCAACGATTGGAGTAGCGAGAAAATTATCAATTACTCTCAACACCACCTGATTAAAACCACCAGTATCCAAACCTTGTTGCGCATAGGCCTCCTCGAATAATGGTAAAAAACGGCGGTATGCCTTTACGGCTGCACGACTATCCAACTCTTCTAACACCGTCACCATACCGTCATAACGCAAATAATTTTCCGGCGACAAGCGATAGCGCTGCCCCACTTGTTCAATCAGGGGCTCATTAATTTTGTCTGTTTTAAATGGCGGTGGTGGTGATACAAGAGGGCGATAATCATTCACCACAGTACCTTCATCTAAGGCGATGATCGCGCGAGTAAATTTCAAAATAACACTGTCGGGAACAATCAATTTAAGTAATTTATCACCAACCGCCAGCTGTTTAACTTCTTCAATAACGGCGGGATCGCTCTGATGCAATTCTGGAAGTGGCTCCGGTGGAGGTGCAACAGGTAAGGTTGGCGATATCACCGCAGTATCGGCTTGGGGTTTTTCTGCAATCGGGGCAAGCACTTCGCGCAAAGTTTCTGGCGCAGTTTCCGGTTCTGGCATATCGCGTTCAACGGAAGTCACTGCGGGAAGATTAACTACCGCCGTCTCCTGTTCAGCTTCATCTTGCTGAGTTAGAAAAAATAACCCTGCAACCGCAGCAATAGCAATAATCAACACCAGTAACTTAACGGTTAAGTCGGATCGTTCTCCCGTATCTTCACTCATCTTTGCTTACCTACTTCTTTTAAAAATAAAATTGAATAAATTTTGCTTACCGTTCGTTTCGAGAGGAAGCAAGCGTTCAGCGCGTAGAACAAGTTATTACGCATACTTTTACAAACTCATGTCGCGAGAGAAGCTTAAAGTAAAGCGAAATAAAACGCTCAATTTTTTTCACCTAATACTGCAAAACAAAAGTGGCATTAAGGTGGCTTAAATGTGGGATCAACAAGCCCAAAACATCGCCAAGTGTGGCAGCGAGATAAAGCAACACCAGGGTCGCCTTCATTGTCATCATGCCAGATAGAACCTTAAGCAAATACGACCGCTCATGGCTGAATAAATTCACTATACGAAGGATAAATTTCCATTCAACATATTGACAAAACACGACAAATTACAAATTATTCTGCAGATGCACTGACAATAAAGTTCCAAAATAGCTTATTTTCCTGCTAACCTTGAGGCCGCAATAAACTCAAACACTAAATCACCCAACTGCTTTCTACACTTTGGAAGCTAGATCAATGGCTTATATTACTTGCACTTCCCATCTCGAAAGCGTTGGCCCCTGTGAGCCAAGATACTATGAAGGGGACAACCTTAAGGTATTACTGGAGAAAGCCAGGGCAGACTTTCCACGTTTACCAAATTATTTATTAGATGATCACGGCAAGCTTCGTAAGCATGTTGCTGTTTTTATTGATGGTGATTTACAAAATAAAGAAACAGCGCTTGATAAACCCCTCATCGACACCAGTGAGGTCTATCTTATGCAAGCCTTGTCCGGTGGTTAATGGTTTGTTTGTAAAGGTACTTGTGAAACCAAAATTCAAAGGAGGAAGACAGAAATATGGACACTCTTCAACCGAAAAGTAATCGCTTACTCGTCGCGAGTCGCAAAGGTTTATTTGAATTTAATCGAAACAATACAGATCACTGGGAAATCGCTCAGCGTAGTTTTCTGGGTGATCCCGTGAGCATGGTCTTAAACGATACCAACAATCAAACACTTTATGCCGCACTTAATCTAGGACATTTTGGTTGCAAGTTACACCGCTCGCTTGATGACGGAAAATCATGGACTGAAATCCAAGTTCCATCTTATGGAAAAATAAAATCCGACGAGGAATTAAATTTAGCGCTGATCTGGTGTTTAGCACCTGGCAAAGATGACTGTCTGTGGGCAGGAACCATCCCAGGTGGACTGTTTCGGAGCGATGATAACGGCGAAACCTGGCAGTTAATAGAAAGTTTATGGAACGAACCCCTTCGAGAACAATGGTTTGGTGGCGGCTATGACCAGCCCGGCATTCACTCTATTTGCGTCGACCCCTTTGATCAAAACAAAATCTCCGTCGCCGTTTCGTGTGGTGGTGTCTGGTTAAGCGAAGATAACGGAAACACTTGGAAAATTTCTACTCAGGGGATGGTCGCCGAATACATGCCACCGGATCAGGCTGAAAATTCTGCCACCCAAGACCCTCATCGGATGGTGCAATGTAAAACATCACCAAAACATTTTTGGGTTCAACACCATAACGGCATTTTTAAATCGGACGACTATTGCCAAAATTGGCAGCGCATCTATGCCCAGCCATCAAGCTTTGGCTTTGCCGTCGCGGTACATCCTAGTGATCCAGATACCGCGTGGTTTGCACCGGCAATCAAAGATGAAAAACGCTACCCCACAGATGGAAGACTGGTCGTAACCAAAACACAAGATGGCGGAAAGACGTTTTCTACCCTCGACGCCGGATTACCCGACACGGAAAGCTACGACCTGATATATCGCCATTGTCTTGAGGTTGATGCCAGTGGTGAACGCCTAGCGATGGCCTCGACAACGGGAGGTCTTTGGCTGAGCGATGATGGCGGCAACAGTTGGCAAACTCTCTCTAACAATCTGCCCCCGGTGTACGCCTTACAATTCACTTAGTTTTTAAAAAACTTAAAACGCGCCGTTAGTTTTTAATAAATCAAAAATATTTTCAGCAAAACGCGCATACCCTTCTCGATTCAAGTGTACGCTGTCAGATTTGTAGCGAGGATTTTTTAGAAGTGTAGAAAGCAATTCGTCTTCGAAAACCAGCTCATACTCTTCAGCCAATTCTCGATACAAAGGAGCACTCTTCGAAAATAGATTTTTCTCCGGGACACCAATCAACACCACCGAAATATTATTTAGCTGTGAAATTTCAATCATTTTTGAGAGATTCGCTTTGGTAGATGCGGTGTTATTTCTCAGTATGTCGTTACCACCTTCCATCAATATCAGCAGCGACGGTTGATGCTGATCGAGGACATCAACAAAACGCTCTAACCCTTCTTCAGTTGTTTCTCCAGATATTCCCGCGTTAATCACTTCACAGGAACAAAGTCCTGCCAGTACAGCAGGGTAACTCTCACTAAGCTCAGCTCCATAACCGTAAGTAAGGCTATCACCAAAAGCCAAGACAAGCGCTCCTTGATCGAGTTTTGGCAAATCATTGCCACCACATCCACCGAGCAACAGAATCGTAAAGCTGAGAAGTAGCGAGAAAACTTTTATCTGATTATCACTTTGCAATTAACACCTCTTAATCATGGACACTTAAAAAGATCTAAAACAAAAAATGCGCTCGCGGTCATATTTTCGATTGCCTAGGCAACTGTCCGGGCACATTCGCCACCAATCTATTAATAACCCCGTTAACTCACTTGATTCTAGCCTAACTAATCTAAACCCATACAATACGGGCTCAAAGTCTCCATTGCGACAACTTGGAAGAAATTAACTTGCGGGGGCAAAAAGATTTTGCCAAACCAGGTCACAACACTAAGCCGACATTGAAATGGATATTTTTAACCAGGACATACAAGCGCAAAATTCGGCGGAAAAACTTGGGCAAGAGAGCGACAAACTAAGCACCCATCGCACCAGAACCTACCTTTTGTTACTTACCGTCGCATCGGCAAGCTCAGCGCTTTATACCCTTACCGTTATTAGCCATCTCGCGAGCTTACTTGGAGCAGGTATAAATACCTGGTTAATCCTCGTCGGTATATTCTTTACGAGTATGATTATTGGCGCAAAATTGGCGAGCTATTTTAGCAAGCGAATTTTCAACCCCTTAAAGCTGTTCGCTCTTCTCCAAGCTGGTACGGGTTTTCTAGCCGTCGGTTTATTTTCTGCATTTATTTTTCTCGCCAGTAAACCAATAATGAGCCATCAATTTACTTGGCTAGCTGCTCTCTTGTTAATTACACCGCAAGCGATACTACTGGGAGTTATTTTTCCTTTACTGTCTTTTGGTATTCTTCGTTGTGGTCCAGTTAAGACTGGTCGCTCAATCAGTTTGATATATTTTTGTTACGGTTCTGGCATGGCGACGGGATTAGCCCTTGCACCCTTATTGGCATCTATGACTACTGGTATCGCAGCCACTATTCAATTAAGTTGCCTAGTTCATATAATGACAGCTTTTTTTGTTTGCAGCTTATCGGTAAAGGATGGCAGAAACCCATTACCGCTAGAGCATCCTCTCAGTAGAAACTTATGCAAAAAGCCTCTACACCCTCGTCTGATTTTTGTTTTTTTGGTTTCAATCGGCGTAGTGACATCGCTATATGAGATTATGTGGATCCCTTTTTTATCTGCGATTAATAGCAAATTGCCTTACAGTGCAGAATTAATTTTTGGAAGCGCCATCCTCGGATTAGCCTTAGGTGCCTTCGCGACTAAAAATAAATCAAAAAAGAAAATCGTTCCGCTTCACTTACTCGTCAAACTCAAACTTTTTATTTTATTTTTGCTGACGACCTCATTGGTTCTGAACAATACCTTTACGGGCGATAGTACCAGCGCCCAAGTACTGACAAGTTTTGCCCAGCAAGCTCCGCTCGCAAGTCTTTTTTTCGCCTGCTTGATTGCAATGATAGGAACCTTGAGTCTTGGCGCGACTATGCCCTTAACGATCTACATGGAACGAAATAAGCGTTGGGATGAAGCAGTATTTGGCAACCACTATGCTCATGCGCTAGTCGGCGTTGTGGCAGGAATATCTTTTAGTTTCTTGTTGTTATATTAAGATTTTTTCTGGTGCCTTTCGGAGTTTTCTAAACGCTTTTTTTCAGATTTTTTCAGCAAAACATAGGTCGATCCGGTTCCACCATGATGTTTTTGCGCGGAACTATACGCCATTACTGAGTCAATCTGCGGTAGCCAATGAGCGACGTGGCTTTTCAGCAAAGCGGGTTGCGGTTGGCGATTCTCTCCTTTGCCATGTGTAATGAGAGCACAACGAACATCGTGCTCGACGCAGTCATCGATAAACTGCACGATCGAAGAGCGAGCAACAGTTACCGTCATGCGATGCATATCTAATCGCGCTTCGATTGTGTATTTCCCTAGTCGTAAGTTTCGAAACACACCGTGTTGAATTCCATCGCGTTTAAACTCCAGCAAATCGTAAGGCGTCAACGCGGGAACATTGCTCTCCGACAAACCATCAGCTTTCTGCTCACCAAGAGCAGTCGCCGCTTGTCTTCTTGCTTCAAGACCTGGCGTTGTTGCGGACACTTTTGCGCTCTGAATTCTTTTCTCAGCCTTTAAGGGTTGCACATCACCCATCGCCTCAAGGAATATCTTGTCTTCGTCTGACATAATGTGGGCACTTCGACCAATCTAGTAGAGTTATTCGCAGAATAAATGTTGGAAGGATTATACAAAATATATTGGAGAATTGTTTGACGTCTTCCTGCGATGCCTTACTTAGATTAGACATCGGACAACAATCTCACTCCATCATACAGTGATCACATCATTGGTATGGCATCTGAAATAACAGTTAGAATTTAAAGCAGGGGAAAATTAATTCGATCTAATCTGGGTAGATAGTAATTATCATAATTTAATGACAGCAAAATTTTACGCGAACGGCCAACAATCTCGCCACGGGAAACAAAACCAATGAATCGAGAATCTCGGCTATTATCTCGGTTGTCACCCAACACGAAGTAGCTCTCTTGCGGAACCACAATTTCACTAAAGCTTCCATATGGACTGGTGAGATGAGCATCCGTTTGCAAGAGATGTGATTGACCGGAAATGGTTTCGCGAAATGTTAGTTTATCGCTGCTCTTATTAAGCTCCGGATGGAGATCTTCCACGTCAACCCGCTCATACGGTAGTGGCTTTCCGTTCACAATCAGTTGATTGTTGCGCATCGAAATCACATCGCCAGGCACACCAACAACACGCTTAATCAAACGAATATCCGCCACTGCTGATTCAAAAACGATAACGTCACCTGGTTTCGGATCAGACAATCTCAACACCGAGTGGGTAGAAAATGGTGGATGTAAATCATAAGCGAGCTTATTCACAAACACATAGTCGCCTTCAAGAATGGTTGGCTTCATCGACCCGGTTGGAACATGATACCAATCCGCCACCGCTCCCCTCACTACAAACATCAATAGTAAGAAAGCGATAAAACCACGATTCCTATGCAATACTTTTTTGATTTTCATTTAAGTGTTCCAAAAAAAACCACTGGCCGCATCTTTTTTGGGGGAGCGATTACGGCCAGCGGTAACAACAAAAAAGTGTTTAAGCGATACGGATAAAATTAACTAAAGACTGTTGGCATCTTTGCCACTGAGCGTAGAATCGCCCAGCGCTCCCAGTATTCTCGACTCCCGCGAAAGCCATCGTCGATTTCACCGCCCCATTCTGGATTCGCTTTTATGGAACGCTTTAATTGCTCGTAGTGAATACGATTGATGCGTCTTGGCTCCCATTCCAGCACTCTTCCCTGAGTACTAATTAGCCGTCCTGTCATTAATTTATTATTGAGCATCCGAAACGGTGGCAGCACACCAAAAAAACAGGCCGCTTCAACAAATAAAAAATATCCAAGCTCAACACGAAAAGGGCCAACCGGACTTGTCACTCCGTCCTCAAGAATTTCACGAAATGTATATTCTATTTCCATATCAATATCCCCTTAAATTAACTTATTTTTCAAAACAAATTTAAATTTCATAACGATTATTTCGAAGCCACACCGCAGCGGATAAAAAGCCAGCGGTTACCGCCAAAGAAACCATCATCAACACCGGACTCGTATTTAAAAAAGCGTCTGTTATTCGTGAGACTCCATCTCGCAACAGGCCTGAATCCATATTAGAAATATTTATTTCGTTCTCATCCAAACCCATCACAAAAATGAGATCAGCCAAAAACGAAACGAAATAGGTGGTTCTAAAAATAAGCGACTCCAAAGCAATTATTGCCAAAGGTGGTATTACTGCTACCAAGAATGGAGAACGCTTGGCCCAAGCCGAAGCAAACATTAACCAGGCATACAAGGGAAGTGCTTTGAATGCACAATACAAAATGAACAAGCAACTGACCGATATTAAATTAACAAAATCTATATCTGAGAAAATTTCAAAAAATGAATTGTCGCCAACACCAGCAGCGCTTAACGATAAGGCTATCGCTGTCGCATATTGCAGCGCCAGGGAAACTAAAAAAGCAACAAGTGGTATAAGAAAAATTGCGAAGCTAAATTTCACTAAAGCACTTTCGCCCTCTCGAATCGGAAGGGACTTCCAAAACAATATACTTCTATCTTTACGGTCCACAAAAAGACATGAAAGCAAATAGAACACAATGACAAAAAATGCTACAACCTGAAAACCAAAGAATATCGCAAAAACACTAGCCCTAATAATATTAGAATGTGACAAGCTGCTCGACTCTGAATTCGGAAATAACCGATCACTGATGACAATTGTACCGCTCGAAAAGTCTATCACTTGCTCAGGTTCCTGAGCGCTTTCAAAATACTCGCCCGAATCGCTTGCAGAAACACCGATTTCATAACTATATAGGAAGTAACTACAAGTCATGAAAAATACAGCGACACCGGCAAGAATGACGGGAGTCCAAAATACACCGCCGATATGCTCCCAGAATTCCCGGCGCAGTAAATATGTAATCTTTGTGAATCTCTCGTTCATGTGATTCCCTATTGCATCTTCGCTACAAATAAATCCGCAATTTTTGCCGAGCGAACTTCCCCAAACTGAGCAACTTCTTTTTTATTCAAGTTCTCGAAAATAAATTCCGTTTTCCCCAGACCAGAATTCTCATAGATAGGATTTAGCTTTCTCGCCTCATCCAATAGGTCAGGACCTACACTAACTTCAGTGAAGTTTTCTGCCACCTCTTCCATGGTCGAATTAAGCACAATTTTTCCATCTCTAATAAAAACAAGATCCGTTAAAATTGTCTCGATCTCTTCAACTTGGTGGGTCGTAATTAGGATTGTTTTTTCTTGATCAAAATAATCATTTAACAAACTCGTGTAGAACTGTTTTCTATACAGAATATCCAAGCCGAGGGTAGGCTCATCCAACACTAGCAAAGGAACATCGATTGCCATGATCAAGGCTAAATGCAACTGCGTAATCATTCCTTTCGAAAGTTTGCCGACTGTTTTGTCGAGTTTGATATCGGTTTTCTGTAAAAACATTTCTGCTTTTTTGCGATTGAATTTAGGATGAATTGCATCCATAAAATCCAACGATTTATTCGGTGTAATCCAACGTGGCAGAATTGCGGTGTCCGCGATAAAACACACTTTTTCCATTAAGCCTGCTCTATTTCGATTCGGCTCCATGCCAAGCACGCTTAGCTCCCCCTCACAAGGCGCCAAACCCAAGATACATTTGAGCGCTGTTGTTTTTCCCGCGCCATTGTGACCGATCAGGCCGACAATCTTTCCTGGTTCGATCTCTAAATCGATACCATCGAGGACTGTGGTTTTACCGTACTTTTTTGTGAGATTTTTTGCTGATACCAAGGCGCTCATTATTCTTCACCTTTTTGCGTTTGTTTTTCCAACAGCATCAACAACTCTTCAGAAGTAATACCTAATTGCTTCATACGCTTCCCCAAATTTTCAACTTCCGTATCCAGAAATCGAGATCGCTCTCGATCGAGCAGTATTTTTTGTGCACCCTCTTCAACAAACATGCCCAGACCACGTCGTTTTTGTAGTAGACCTTCATCAACCAACTCTTGATAAGCTTTTGAAACGGTTATGTGATTGATTCGATAATCACTCGCGACCTGTCTTACTGACGGTATCGCTTCACCTTCTTTTATGACGCCTTCGATAATCAACGCGATAATTTTTTCGCGAAGCTGGCGATAAATAGGTTGGGAATCATCCCAATCGTCAATGCCACTCATTTAAAATATCGCCTTTCGCTATTGCTTAATTGATCGAACATCGCCCGATCCTTTGATGTCTCTATCAATTTCTGCAGGATTTCCGAGATAGAGAACATCGCCACTTCCGTTAATATCGACTTCGAGACGCTCGCTAGCGTTTACTCGGACGTCCCCCGATCCATAAATCGACACCTCCACAGAATCTGCCACGACTTCTTGCGCATTAACGTCCCCGGAAGCCCGAATGGAGATCTCTAAATCTTTGCTGTAACTTTCCCCGCCCTTACCTAAGCTAATATCGGACGAACCATATACGCCCACTTCTATTTCATCGGCCTTAAGTTGGTCAACGTCGACATCGCCCGATCCGCGAGCGCTAATTTCAATATTACTCGCGCTGATGCTCTTTACTTGCGCATCGCCAGAACCTCTTGAATTCAATTCAACTTTACGCGCTTGAATTGATTCAATATTAAGATCACCCGAACCGCGATTTTCAATTTTTAGTCGCCCATCGGAAACAATCTGGTTTACTTTTACGTTTCCCGAATCACGGTTTTCGATACTCTTAATTTCTTTTATTTGAATCTCAAAATCAGCTTCTACATTTCTTCCTATACCCCAAAGGCCGCTCGTGTGCTTACCATCGATTCGCAAGGTTTCGCCTCGCACCTTTGCTTCAAGCTTGTCTAGGTTTTTCTCCTCGGTAGTAACACGAACAAATTCCGGCTCACCTTGAGTGACGACAACATTAAAATGGCCGCCAATTCTTAGATGTTGTACGTCCTCTAACTCAATAGTAGAGCTCACCACCTCCGCATCGACCAATGCACTCGCCGCTAGTGCTGAGATTAGTGCCGTACTCTGTAATGTTTTCTTCATCAACGCTTTCATGTATTGGCCTTCCACTTATTACTATTGATTAGCTAGCTCTTGATTGACCTATTGACTTGTAATGCGAGCTATAGTGTTATGCATAACTATAACACTATATTTTTGTAGAGCAAGCCTCGAATGTTAAGCAGTGTTAATTTAAGCGATGTCGTAGTTTTTTACATTTATTCAATAAAAACAATCGCTTGGAATAGATAAGACCTAGTAGTAAACGATGTTTTCGGTGTTTTTCATAAATTTTGTCGCCCGATTTATCTTTGCTTGGCAATCATCGGGCTCCTAAGAATTGACAAAGTGTCGAAGGCTGTTAGTATTCCAACATGTTGGTTTTCTGGCATGTTAGGAAATTTAGAGTGTTCTTACAAGTCAGCAACGGAATTTAAAGGCTTGGGCGAGAATCCAGATTCAGAGAAGAGACACCACGACCATTTAATTTTAACGAAAGACATTTATCAGCGAGACCAGCCATGTCAAAAGATACACAAACGGAATTTTCCCGACGCGAGCGGCAGATAATGGATGTTATTTACCGTTTTGAAAAAGCAACCGCACGGGAGATTCACGAAGCGATTAACGATGCTCCAAGTTATACCTCAATAAGATCTCATTTAAGAGCGATGGTCGATAAAGGTTATTTGGATTATTCGCAAGAGGGTATTCGTTACGTTTATACGGCGGTGGTTCCCAAAACCAAAGCAAAATCGTCAGCCTTGCAGAATGTATTAACTAATTTTTTCGGCGGATCACATCAAGATTTAATTGCCACCCTTATCGACACTGAAGCCAAAAATTTATCTGAACATGACCTAGATCAGCTTTCAAACCTTACCGAAAAAGCAAAACAAGAGGATCGATAAATGGAAACGATTACTTCGCTACTCAACGTAAATGGATTGTCCTTAAGTGGCTTGGAACTATTAATACGCATCACTTTACTCTTGAGCGTTGCATCGCTCGCCGCCGTTTTACTCCGATATCAATCGGCGGCTTTACGTCGTCTAATATGGGTGGGTGCATTTAGTTTAATACTATTGATACCTTTACTCAGTGTCGCCTTGCCAAAAATCCCATTACTGGCAACCGAACAAGATACCACCGCGGCCATCGCCAATGAAATCGTTGGAATAAATAACGAGGCGAAACCTCTCAACAAGCTTGAAGAGATTAACAATTCGACGGGCGTCAACCACGAGGCAAAAACAAACGTAGAAGTTTTGGACGTGCCAGCTGACAACAGCTCAACTATCACACCGGGGATAATTGAGAATAGTGGACAAGACAGCTTGGCGATAAATCTGGAACTCAGTTTGTTTTTATTGTGGGCAATGGGATTCGTATTTTTTTCCTTGCGACTATTACGCCACACGTTGATGGCCCGTGCTTTATTTAGACGATCACAAGCGCTAAACATGGATGACCCTCTTTACCTTTTCACCCAAAACATCTCACGAGAAAACCGGATTTCTCTCTATAGCTCTGATGAATTATCGACACCAATAGCGCTTGGTATCATAAGACCCTCGGTAGTTCTGCCTGCGGATTATATTTCTTGGTCAAGATCAAAACAGGAATCAGCCATTCTTCACGAGCTTGGCCATATCAATAATGCTGACAGTTTTACGCGAATATTGGCCTACATTAGCTGCACAATTTATTGGTTCCATCCACTTGCTTGGTATGGATTTAGAAAACTTAAAGAAGAGCAAGAAAAATCGGCTGACAATTTTGTATTAGATAAAGGCGTGGCGGCTTCTACTTACGCGCAAGACTTATTAGACATAGTAAAAACTATTCAAAGTAAACAACTTAACAGCGGGGTTATGACAGCCATGGGAAGTTATTCATTTTTTCCTCAACGTATGCGTTCCATTTTATCCACATCACAATCAAGGCGCGGACTGAGTCGCGGTCAAACAACTATTACATTACTCGCTTTAATCGCAATAGCGACGGTATTAGCGATTTTTTCCGCGCGCCCAGACGCCCAACAAACTAATTCGGAAGACAGAAGCGAAATACAACAAACCATTAACGCCTTAGAGAACGAGCTGGAGCTTGTTAGATCCGAAACAAAAAGCCAGACACAAACTCCCGAAGGTAAGCAAGAAAAAATTGTCGACCTAGAAACAGAAATTAAAACATTAAAAGAAAACCTACCGACAACACCAGAAATAGAAGAATTTACAGCCATTAATAAGGCGTGGTCGCAGGCTTTCGCAGCGGGTGATCTCGACAAGTTAATGGAATTCTACGCAGAAGATGCGGTAGCCGTTACTCCAGACAAAACCTATCGCGGAAAGAATGAAATTCGCCGTTACTTTGGTGATATGGCGGGCAGCGGCGTGAATATCACCATGGACATTAACAGTGTCGATGTCAAAGATAACCAAGCGACAGAAATCGGAACCTATCATGTCACGATTAATGAAGGAATCGATCTCACTTTATCTGGGGATTATCAAGCGCAATGGCGTAAGCAAAACGGTCGTTGGTTAATTACCGAAGACGAAAGCCACATGCCAGATCTTTCACCTATCGGTGACTATGTAGCAGGATTCATTGGCGAATTCGTCGACAATTTTGATTTCGACTTTGACTTTGATTTCGATCGTGACCGAGGAAATATCGACTTTAGCAAGGGCCAGAAAAATTACGATCAAAACCGCGGTCGATATAGTGAAATCTGGGCGAATGCTAAGGACGAGCTGGCAAAAGCTTCGAAAGAAATTGAACGCGAAATGAAGTTTGCCAAGAATCAATACAGCTCGAATCGAAGAAATAGAGAAGATACTGCGCTTAACGCTGCTGCAAGCAACGGCCACAAAGACGTCGTAAAAATGCTGCTAGAGGGCAACATAGACGTCGACAAGACTGGAGCCAACGGTAACACTCCGCTTTACAGCGCAGCAGAAAATGGGCACAAAGCAATCGTTAAAATGTTACTAGACGAAGGCGCTGACCCTAATGTCAGCAACGCAAGCGGACTAACACCACTGTATTCCGCGTCGAAAAACGGTCACTCCGATATTGTTAAGCTGCTAATAAAAGGTGGCGCCAATATCGATAGTGCGAGTAACAATTAATTAAACATTCTATTTAAGGACAAAACCGGGGATCTTAAGACGCAGTCAATCTTTGTTTTAAGATTCCCAATTAGCTCGACAAGAGTTGCTAACCATTCAAATGTTTTGATTTTTCCCTGCGTCGTTCGCGTATCTGTTTGGCCACTTCAAACCTCCCTCTCCGCTAAAGATACACGCCAAAACAAGTCCAACACGGATTCTGTCTCGTATATTGATGTTTAAATCTGCTAATCTGCATGCTTCTAAAATATTTATGCGGCTCATCAATGAAATTTCTGTGTCCTATACTCTTGATCATCATTAGCCTCACTTCAGGATGCACCAACGTGAGCTCAGCGGACAAAAAAATAATTTCCGATACGATCGTCACCGGCCCGCCAGAATTAATCCGTGGCACCATGGGCTATGCAGATTCAAAGGGAGTGAAAATTTGGTATGAAGTGCTAGAACCAAAAGGTGAGGTGAAGGGAACTCTATTATTGATCATGGGGATCGGACAAAGCGCTTTAGTCTGGCCAACATATTTCACTCAGCCCCTGATCGATCAAGGTTATCGCGTTATTCGCTTTGACCATCGCGATGTCGGCATGTCCGATAGAAGTCTCGAATGGAATAAGGAAAACGCTTACACACTCGATGATATGTCGGCAGATGCCATCGCGATTCTCGACACTTTAGATATTTCAGAGGTTCATGTGTTGGGTGTATCGATGGGCGGGTTGATAGCACAAAATATTGCGCAGAATCACCCCAATCGAGTCAGCTCCCTAAGCTCTATCATGTCCGCAAAACTCGATTTCGAATCTGAATTACCGCAAATATCGAGCACACTGTATTTAAAAATATTCTGGGCTTTCGCACGATACGGCTGGCGAGATAGTGAAGCGGGAGCCATCAAATTAGAGCTAGCAATGCTCGATATAATTAATGGGAAAAGTGATCAGCATCGCGACACTAAACACGTTGCGGAGCGAGTACTGTATGAAATCAGGTTCCGCAATGGGATCAATACTCAAGCAATACAAAAACACAGCATCGCCATTGCAAAAATGGAAAATATCGTAAGGCCTGAAAACGCCGTTACCAGTCAAAAGAATATTCCTACCCTCATCGTTCACGGTAAACTCGATCCGGTTATTCCATTTTCTTCCGGCGTACATCACGCCGATTTAACACCTAAAGCAACGACGCTTTGGATAGACAATATGGGGCACGATATCGCCCCTTCCCATGCGGTATTAATCCACAATGAATTGTTTTCACTTTTTGAGCGAGAAACAGATCTTCAAGAAGATATTAAGTAATTCACTGACAAGCTATTACGCACGGATCTAACTTTGGTGATAGACTGACTCGACTCTTTAGACCCCTCTATCCAATAACTTCTTTTAAGTAGACATTCATGCATTCCATTACTGGTCGCTGGCGTCTTGGCCTCAGTCTCTCTTTGTTAACAGCTATTGTCTGGGGCCTATTGCCAATCGGATTGAAGGGTGTACTAACAAACATGGACCCTATCACCGTCACGTGGTATCGCTTTCTAGTTGCGGCGATGTTAATCGCTCCTTATCTTGCTTATCACAAGTCGCTTCCAAACATTAAAAAATTACGCGGCGGTGTTTTGCTGATGGCGATAGTTTGCATTCTAAGTTTGTGTTTCAACTACAACTTTTATGTCTTCGGCCTCAATACAATTCCCGCTAGCAGCGCCCAAGTGATGATTCAGTTTGCACCAATGTTGTTATTGCTTGGCGGCCTGATAATTTTTAAAGAAAAATTTAGTGCGGTTCAGTGGTTCGGATTTTTTATTTTCTTATGCGGTATATTTTTATTTTTCAATCAACGACTCCATGAACTATTCACTTCATTATCTGATTACACGATAGGCGTCGCATGGATTGGTGCTGCGGCGATTACCTGGGCGGGCTACGCCTTAACGCAGAAGCAACTACTTGTGGAATTGGGGTCAGCGGGAATTATGCTGTTGATCTATGTGGTCGGCGTGATATTGATGCTGCCTTTAATCGACGCAATGCAAATCTTTAACCTAAATCACATCGAGCTATTTTCATTATTGTTTTGCTGTCTTAATACCTTAATAGGTTATGGTGCTTTCGCTGAAGCGCTGAATCATTGGGAAGCCTCCCGCGTTAGCGCCGTTCTCGCCACGACGCCGCTCTTCTCGATTATCTTTATGAATATACTCGAACAACTAGTACCGGGTTTTTTACCGGTAGAACAACTGAACGTTTGGAGCATCGTCGGCGCATTATTGGTTGTATTTGGCTCGATGATCACGGCCCTTTACCGAAACAAAGAATTGAAAGCTTCTTAATAGGCTCTTGAATCTAAGTGTCGCTATACCAGTACCACCCTGACGCGTTATCAATCATATTGATTCGCGCTTCGATACATGACTTATGGTTACATCTTTGCAGCTAAACTCAGCACATAATATTTGTTAATTTTTCTAGAATTCCAAGAATTCATCTAAACTCTTCGCTATACTTCGGTCACAAATTTAGATTCAACTGTCCGTATAGTCAATGTCGACGAGCTGACAAGTCAACTAAACCACTAGTGATTTTGTTAACGAATAAACTATAAGGATACGCTCTGTTTTTAGGCCAACTTGTTTGGCGCTTAGTTTAAAACCAGAGAGTCGAACATAATTGATGTATTTATCGCTGCAAATCCAATAAATTTGCGCGAGCTAAATATTAAACTAGTCAATACAATTCAAGGTCGTATTTAAAATGAAAACTATTAACAGACAGCGTTTGATCAGTTTTTCCAAAATAGTCCTTTCGCTTTTCACCACAGCACTCGTTCTTTTATCTTTTAATACGATGGCAGATGCCCCTCGAGTCAGTAACTTTCTATTGATCGACCAGGAAGGTCTGTCCCATGAATTACATTACTACAGCGACTCCGAAGCCATTGTTATTATGGGTCACAATGCGAAGGCCAAGAATATGCAAAGCTTGGTCTCGCAATATAAAAACATCGCCACTGAATTCGAAAACAAAGGCATAAAGTTTTATTTGTTAAATGCGAGCGGCGATTCACGGCAAAGCATTCAAGATTTGGGTTTGGGCTTGGCTACCCTCCTCGACGAAAGTCAGTTGGTGTCGAACACTATTGGCCTTAATCATGTGGGTGAAGTTATTGTTATTGCACCTCAGCAAAAATGGCAGCGTGTTTATCTGGGACCGATCAGCACCGATACAAATGAGTTGTTAAAATCTGCGCTAAACTCTCATCTAAATGGAAGCAAAATAAACAGCCCAACAGTAGCGATGCCAAAAGCCAGTATCGCACTTCATGATATAAAAACTCACACGCAAAATATTTCTTACAGCGAAACCGTTGCACCCATACTCTTAGATAAATGTGCTACGTGTCACCGACCTGAAGGCATCGGCCCTTGGGCAATGACCTCATACGAAATGATCAAAGGTTTTGCACCAATGATTAAAGAAGTTATTTTAACGAAGCGTATGCCACCTTGGCATGCCGACCCCCACGTGAACAGCTTTCAAGAAGATTTAAGTTTAAGCATTGAAGAACAACAAACGATCATTACCTGGGTAGATGCGGGTGCAGAGCGAGGTAAAGGCAACGACCCCTTGAAATCCGTAGTTGCGAAACAAACTGAGTGGGATTTAGGAGAACCAGATCTTATCGTTGAATTACCTGAATTTGATATTCCTGCAACGGGTGTTCTTGATTATCAAAATTTTGAAGTTGCCAACCCTCTTGATAAAGACGTATGGGTTCGCGCGGTACAGATCATTCCCGGCGACAGAAAAATTCTTCACCACGCCATCGCTTCATTTGGTGACCCGGTGAATCCTGGAAATATTAAAAACGAATCCAATGATGCGGTAAACGAAACTAATAGCTCCATCTTGCAACAACAGCTGATGACTTTTGTGCCTGGTAATGAAAAATATGTTTACCCATCCAATACGGCACTGAAGGTTCCCGCTGGCTCTAGCTTCTTTACTCAGATGCATTACACGCCAAGTGGCAAAGCGACTAAAGACAAGACCCGTATCGGTTTATATTTTCGCGATGACGCGCCAAAACATATACTGCGACACTACGCCATTATTGATCCCGCGATAAACATACCCGTGATGGACGGTAGTCACGAAGAAGCGGCGTATTATAAATTTGAGCGCGACGCTGTTATCTTTGCTTTATTCCCTCACTCACATTACCGGGGTAAAAGCTCAAAGTTTTTCGCGCTTTATCCTGATGGCAAAAAAGAACTGCTGCTCTCTGTACCGAACTACGATTTCAATTGGCAGCGTTACTTCAAATTAGAAAAGCCCTTAGAAGTGCCCGCCGGAACTTTAGTAATTCATAGTACGGTATACGATAACTCGCCCCTAAAACTCAGCAACCCTGATCCTAAAATTAATGTTCGCTGGGGATTACAAAGTTGGGAAGAGATGCTCTATGGTGGCGTGTCGTACCGTTATGCCGAAGAACCAGAAGATGGAGGAGCACTAGATCCTTTTCAAAACCGCGTTAATTTAGCAATGGGTTATATGGATACAGACTTCGATGGAAAAATAACTATCGATGAACTTCCAGAAGCGAGCCGTGAACGCATGATGAAATTAATTCCCTGGTTCGATGCAAATAAAAGCGGCGGCATAGAAGTCGACGAATTAGCCAACCTGCTAAAACCCAGAAACCCAACAAACACTGAAAAAACAGAATAAATTCTCAGCAAGATTTTCAACAGAAAAGTAAAAACCCCGACCAGGAATGATCGGGGTTTTTTTATGGATAAAAAATTTAAAAACCTTCGTGGGCCTTTGGAAATATTGAAGATTTTTGCGAGACCAATGAAATACACTGCCTATTCAGGCGCTCCCGCCTAGAAGTCACGTTTCGAGAACACTAAGTACCCCAAACCCACGCTCGCAACCAACCAAACAAAAGAAACCACAAATGGCTGTACCTGGAAGGCCGGTACATTTAATACCGAAGCCACGGCTTGATCTTTTAATATATCGAAGTTCGGCAAGACATTCCGCAAAACCGAACAAATAGCATTAACCTTTTCCCAACCAAAACTCGCAAATACGTCTTGGTAACTTAACAACAGGGCGATTGACGAATCGATAACGGCGTACAGAACAAAACCCAGCAACACCGCCATTGTCGAACTTTTCGTTACAGTGCCTATTAGAGAAAGAATGCCATATAAAACCATCGCCGTGAAAATCATCAAAGGTGCACAATAAAATATCCGTGCATGCCAGATACCTGTTCGCATACCTATACCAACAAATAAAAGCGCGCTAAAAACCAGAATAGCAAAAGAATACAATGCAACACCACCAATGTATTTGGCGATATAGATTTTAAAACGGCTAATAGGTTTCGATAAAACAATATCTACCGCACCACTACTTAATAGGGCAGGAAAATATCCAGAACATGCGGCAATAAACAAGAACATCGTCAAGGTGAACATTACACCCATCACTAGATAAATATAATACTCGACCGCTCGCTGATAATTTGAAAGATCCGACGCTCTCTCAACAGCCAGCTGTCTTTGTTGTCGATTCTGCAAACGTTGTTCACGACGCCTCTCAACATACTCCTCCATACTGAATCGCGACGCATCAAGATCTTCTGAATTATTGCCTAAATTTAAAGATTCAGAATAAACATCAACCCACTTTTGGGAAAAGTAAGAAATAGGACTATTAATAATAACTAAACCGAATTGTTTTTCACCGTTCGGAGAAACAAAGGTTTTAGGTAATGCAATACTGACCAACAACAATAAAGCCATCATCGCCAACATGAAAATAAAAACGCCCTGCTGTTTCGATTGTTGCCAAGTATCACCAATGAGAGCGAGAATCATAGTTGTGCTCCCATATTTTGATTGCTGGTCTCTCCTGGACCTTTAACCAATTCCATAAAGGCATCTTCGAGATCTATCCTTTGCGGCTGCACACTAAATATTTCAATATTCTCGGCACGCAATTGATCGATAATTGTTGTGATGTCAGTTTCAGATTCTAAAGCCAGTTGAAAGGCATCCAGCTTTTCTTCTTGACTGTCGAGAAACGAAAGCGTTTCTATTTGGTTCCGATTAATCGGAGAGGTACGGAACTTAACAACACATCCTTTGCCACTACCTTCTGCCGACGTTTTTATTTCATCAATCGTTCCTTGCTGCACCAATTTACCTTTGTGCATGATTGCAATCTCATCACAAATCTCTTCAACTTCAGAAAGCAAATGAGAATTTAAAAATATGGTGCAACCTTGTGCTTTAATTGACGCAATGACCGAACGCAACTCATGACGACCCACAGGGTCAACGCCATCGGTCGGCTCATCAAGAAATAATATTTCCGGGTCGCCGATCATCGCCTGCGCCAAACCTACGCGCTGCATCATCCCCTTGGAATACTTTACGATCTTGGTATCGGCCCATTCACTCATATTGACTAGCGCCAGTTTTTTTTCAATATCAAGATCAAGCGCTTTCCCAGAATACCCCGCTAGGCGACCAAAATATTTACATACACCGCGGCCGGTTAAATAGTTCGGAAAACGATGGCCCTCCGGTAAATAACCAACACGTTTACGAGCAAGAGGAGAACGCGAATCTAAGCCTAAGAGAGTAGCTGACCCGCCACTGGGATGGACAATAGATAGCAAGGTTTTTACGAGTGTCGATTTACCCGCACCATTTGGCCCTAACAGGCCAAAACATACACCGCGATTAACTTTTAGATTGATAGAATGGAGCGCTTTTATATTACCCTGATAGGTTTTGCTAAGACCTGACGTTTCTATCGCGTATTCCATTCGCACCTCTTTTTATAATTATTGTAATTTCCGAGCCAACACAGCTACTATTTTTCTAAATTAAAAACTAAGCAATATCACTGTACTGCTTTAGGCGTTTTTATCTACAAAGAAAGGCCCCTACGGGGCCTTTCTTTACAAAATTTAAATGCTAACGAATCAAGCGATTTTCTATTAAGGCATCCACCACCGAGGGATCGGCCAGTGTCGAGGTATCACCCAAGCTATCGATTTCATTCGCAGCAATTTTTCGTAAAATTCGGCGCATGATTTTTCCTGAACGTGTTTTCGGTAAACCCGGCGCCCATTGTATGTAATCGGGTTTAGCAATGGGGCCTATCTCACTCACACATAAGCCAATTAACTCTTTCTTTAATTCGTCGACATATTCTTCGCCACTCATTAAAGTGACGTAAGCATAAATACCTTGGCCTTTAATATCATGAGGACAACCAACAACTGCCGCTTCGGCAACTTTTTCGTGAAGCACTAATGCGCTTTCAACTTCAGCCGTTCCCATCCGATGACCGCTGACATTTAACACATCATCAACGCGGCCAGTAATCCAATAATAACCATCTTCATCGCGACGCGCGCCGTCGCCGGTAAAGTAATAGCCTTTATAAGTTGAAAAATAAGTCGTGATACAACGCTGATGATCGCCATACACTGATCTAATTTGTGAAGGCCATGAACTCTTAATGGCCAAGTTTCCTTCACAAGCGCCACTCATTTCTTTTCCGTCTGCATCTAAGATAACAGGCTCGACACCAAAAAACGGCACCGTCGCTGAACCCGGTTTTAAATCCGTCGCGCCAGGAAAGGGCGTCAACATAAACCCGCCAGTTTCAGTTTGCCACCATGTATCAACGATGGGGCAACGAGAATCACCGACTATTTTGTAATACCACTCCCACGCTTCAGGGTTTATTGGCTCGCCCACTGTGCCTAATAATTTTAAAGAATCACGTTTTGTGCGGGTGACGAAATCATTTCCCGCTGCCATTAACGCGCGTATCGCTGTGGGCGCCGTGTAAAAAATATTAACCTTGTGTTTATCAACGACGTCCCAACAACGAGACGCACTTGGGTAATTGGGCACACCCTCGAACATTAAGGTAATCGCACCATTCGCTAGCGGGCCATAAACAATATAAGTGTGGCCAGTAACCCAACCAACATCCGCCGTACACCAATACACATCACCTTCGTGATAATCGAAAATATATTTGTGTGTTATTGCCGCCTGGAGCAGATAACCTGCAGTAGTGTGCAAAACACCTTTTGGCTTACCCGTTGAGCCGGAGGTGTACAAAATAAATAGTGGATCTTCTGCATCCATACTTTCTGGCTCACAACTATCGGCAACATTTTTGATAGCTTCGTGATACCACAGGTCGTGTTTTTCATTCCAAGCAACTTCGCCACCGGTACGCTTTATAACTAAACAAGTATGCACATTGGGGCAACTTGCTAACGCTTTATCGGCATTGTTTTTTAAAGGAATTAATTTACCACCGCGCAATCCTTCGTCGGCGGTAATGAGCACTTGGCAATCTGAATCGAGAATTCGATCTTTAAGCGCTTCCGGTGAGAAACCGCCAAACACGACAGAATGAATTGCTCCGATGCGTGCACAAGCCAACATCGCATATGCGGCTTCTGGAATCATCGGCATATAAATACAAACGCGATCACCCTTGTTTACGCCTCGTGCTTTTAACACGTTGGCAAACTTGCACACAGCAGCATGTAATTCTGCATAGGTGATTTTTTTGTCTTCGCTGGGATCATCTCCCTCCCAAATAATTGCTGTTTGATTTGCCCGCTCGGGCAGATGGCGATCTATACAATTCGTGGTGACATTTAATTTACCACCACCAAACCATTCTGCTTCGCAACGCTCAAAATTATATTGCCGAACACGATCCCAGGGTTTATCCCAACTCAGAAAAGCTTGGGCTTGTTCGGCCCAAAATGTCTCTGGTGATTCAATCGATTGACGATAAAGTTCATCGTATTGGTCTTTGTTGATATGAGCTTGCTTGGCAAACTCAGCGGGGACTTTATGAAGCTTGGGCAAATCAGACATAGCGATTCTCGTATATAGGTTTGATATTTATTCTTTGTAAGTCGGCCGAGATAGTTGGCGCTAACGAAATAGCAATTCGCCGATTGTAACACCGTGAATGCTTTTAGAAAGGGATGGAGTGGCGACGATTGATCAAGAAAAATTAATTTTCAACTGTGATGCAGATTACATCACAGGCTGAAAAATAAGAGGCATTTATAAAACTAATGAGGGGCTATTACTAGCAAGAACGCAGCTCTTTCAGCTGGACTGGAATGGTATTGGTGGTGCGCTCTACAGAATTGTCTTCGTTAAGGTAAACCAGTTTGGGTTTAAAATCTTTCACTTCTTGTTCAGAAAACTGGCCATAAGCCGCGATAATAATACGATCACCGACTTGGACTTTACGGGCCGCTGCACCGTTCAAAGAGATCGTTTTAGATCCCGCTTCAGCAAGAATGACGTAGGTCGTAAAACGCTCGCCATTGTTTACATCAAGCACATCAATTTGCTCAAATTCGCGCAAACCCGCCAGTTCCACGAGATCGGCATCAATTGCGCAAGAACCGTCGTACCACAACTCAGCCTGGGTCACACAGGCCATATGCAATTTGCCTTTTAGAAGCGTTGTATTCATAGCTTTCTCTCTTGGTAACGCTGTTACTCAATATCCAATTAGAGGTTTTTACAAAACGAGTGAAACATTGTCAATCAAACGTGCGCCTTCGGTATAAAGTGCGCCCAATACGGTGATTTCCTTATCATCGTGAACCGCTGGATCTAAGGTTTTACTGTTACAAATATTGATGTAATCGACCTTAAAACCACTTTCTTCAATTTGTTTCGCAGCGCTAGTTTCTAACTGCAAAAACTCACGCTCACCCTGCTTAATTTGCTCACAAACCCAATTCAAACTCTTATTGAGCTGATTCACAAAGGGCCGCTCTTCTGGGGTGATAAAAGCGTTCCGTGAACTCATCGCCAAGCCATCGGCTTCGCGGAAAATCTCTCCGGCAGTAATCTTTACCGGCATACATAAATCTTCGACCATCCTACGAATTATCGCCAGTTGTTGGAAGTCTTTGATGCCAAAAACTGCTTCATCCGGCTCGACGATATTGAACAGCTTGGTCACTACTGTCGTCACGCCTTCAAAATGTCCAGGACGGCTCGCGCCACATAGGACATCGGTCATGGTTGGCAAGATAACTCGGGTCTGCTCAGCCATGCCATTAGGATAGATCTCGTGCTCATCTGGGTAAAACAGATAATCACAATTGGCTTCTATCAACCGAGCCGTATCTGCTTCGTAAGTCCGCGGGTACTTATCCCAGTCCTCATTTAGGCTGAACTGCAAGGGGTTAACAAAAATACTCACCACAACCACATCGCAATTCGCCTGAGCAATTTTTACCAGCTCGATATGCGCTTGGTGGAGATTACCCATCGTCGGCACAAAGCCGACTGTTTTCCCCGCGGCCCGCTCTCTATCGAGGGCCTCGCGAACTGATGCAATATGATGAAAAATCTGCATACGCTTGCATGCCTCGCGATTCATTAATGGCGGCGAAAACCTCGTTTTCATCCGAGCTGTTGCCGCTATCCAGCAAAAACGTTACCGGAATTATCAAAGCGGGCGGCGATAATACACCGAGATGTTACGATTGTACACGCGAAACCGGTCAATATTTATACAGAAAAACACAAGAATTAGCCTAAATACAGGCCTCTCGGACGACTGGTAGCGAGGTTTTAGTGCCCTTTTCTTATCGAGTCACCTATGTTTAAGGTTCTTCTAGAGCGCCCATCTAATTGCGCGTTAATCAATTCCAGTAATAATCTTACATTGGTAAAACCCCAATTTTGGGGGCTTTAACGTGGGCGTCCCGATTAAATTCGAAAGTGGATATGCAAGAAGTTCAATCCAATATCATATCGACAAGCTTCGGCAATGCCTCTCGACTACCACTTCGATCTGTTACATAGCGGGCATGCGTTTGATTATCAGCACCAGGAAACAATTCAATTGCCCACAAAGGGTTTATGTCATTGGGCAACTGCGAGTAACGGACATCGCCAATTCGATTGCGATTGTTTGGGTCAAGGGCTAGAAAATCACCAGAGAATTCTCGAAAACGTTCGATATCTTTAGCTTGTTGATCATTAATATCCAGCCACGGAAAGTCTCGGTCGATATCTAACTTAGGCAGGCTTTCCCCCGCCCAGTGACGCGATTGAAAAAAACCGGGTTTATAAGCATCAACGTAAAATACCTGGTCACTTTCATAAACAATCTTCCAAACAATAATATTACCGAAACTGGGTTTAACCTGAAGGCGCTGAACTGTATGTGCGCGCTGTTTTGCCAATTCGTAACCAAAATTTAAAGCACGCTGATGTTGAATGGCGGCCACTGATAGATAAATCCCAATCCAGGCAACAGCAAGTAAGGTGAAAATCTTTTTCTTTAATGCAATCGCAGCGGCCATTAATGTTAATAAAATCCCGCTAAACAGCGGATCAATAACCGACACCATATCCCAGGCAAATCGCTCCCCAGTTAATGGCCACAATAATCGCGTGCCATAAGAGGTACAGCTATCTAATAAGCCATGGGTCGCAAATCCCAGCACGCTCCATAACAGAAATTGCCGTAAAGGAATTTGCCAACGCTTGCCCAATAAAAGAAAGAAAAATAATCCACAAATCCCCCCGCCAAAGGGCACAAATAACAAGGAGTGGGTAAAGTGGCGGTGAAATTCTAAAAACAATAAGGAATCTTTGGAGGATCGAATCAGCACATCTAAATCTGGCGCCATGCCTGACAAAGCACCCACAAGTGAGGCTTTAGCGATAGTTGTTTTGTTAGCAGGAACTTGCCCAGCAATCGCACCGAAAACGCCTTGAGTTATTGGGTCCATATATGTCTTAACAAGCCCCTTTAGCTTTTCTTAAAAATAAATCCGTTTATTTTATTAACAGCATAAAAAATCAATTTCTTACTACCGTTAAATAAATCTGTCCCTTTTCTTTTAACTTTCAACTTCCCAAAATAAGTTTCGGAAGAAAGATTGAATTCGCCAATATTTACTTTCGCAGCATCTTTTTTCACTTAAGATTCCCGCGCTCTATCAAAACTCCCACGTCTTTCGCGGATTTAATGACGCTGAATTTTGAGACTCGCAAACACAGCCAGGTTGCCCGCGTCCCTGATTAAGAGACCCATGTCTTTGTTTCTTCAACTAAAATTCGAATTTAACTACCGTGTTTGGAATTTGCCTGACCGCTCCAGCCTTACCATATACTTGGAGAGCCTCTTTGAGCAGTAAAATTGCGTCGTCGTAAGTAATTTCTTCGTTATTTTTAGGCTCTAAAGAAATCAACTGCCAAACAATTAGGTAAGATGACTTGGATCTACGCTTTGAACTCGAAGCGCCCAGTTTTAGGCGTACTTCAAAATTTCGCCCTTTGATTGAAAGCAACCAGATGATTTCACCTGTCGGTTCAGCCAATCCACTTCGCCCGCCTGAATCTGTCACATGTGTTACAAAAAGCAAAAAAACATCTCGCTCACGATCAATTACCCATAATCGCGGGAACATTGTCGCGTCAGTTTTGATAGGGTCATACGGAAGATATTTATCGAGTATTTCTTTTGTCTTGTATCGGGCCTGGTCTTCGCCTGATAACATCTCATTTTTGAAGGACATAATTTAAACTCACATTGATAATTAAAAATAATTAACCAAGGTTAGCGTCACATTTTCTTATCGAGACACCCACCACTCTCCAAAACGAGAGATAATGTTTCGTAGCTTTGGAAGATCATCTATTGTTTGAATGCTCGCCAATTCTATGTTTGCCTCATCGAATGATATACCCATTGTTAATAATCCTTTTTAACTAAAATTCGAATTCAACTACCGTGTTTGGAATTTGTCTGAACGCTCCATATTCGCCAAATAATTGAAGAGCCTCTTTAAGCAGCAAAATTACATCTCTATTAGCAATGTCTTGGGATCCTTTAGGTTTTAATGAGATCAACTGCCAAACAATTAGATAAGGTGAATCGGTTGTAAGCTTTGAACTTAAGGGTCCTTTTTTTAGACGCACTTCAAATTCATGCCCTTTTATTGAAAGCACCCAGAGGACTTCCCCTGTCGGCTCAGCCAATCCACTTTGCCCGCTTGAATCCGTCACATATGTCACAAAAAGTAAAAAAATATCTCGCTCACGATCAATGACCCAGTATCGCGGAAATGTAGTGGCATCAGATTTGAGCGGGACATATTTATCAAGCATTTCCTTGGTTTTATATCGAGCCTGATCTTCGCCAGTTAACTTTTCATTTTCGAAGGGCATAATTTGAACTCACATTGATTATTAAAAATAATTAAACAAGGTTAGCGTTACTTTCTTGTCTGTTCTGCGCTTTGGTTTCCAATTAAATGTCTCTTGCAAAAAGTATTTCAAAATCCAAAGTAGCTTTCTCACAAATGAATTACCTCTATCAACACGCCCACAACTTTGGTGCTAAGGCTTAACCCCTCTCTCTATCAAAACACCCACATCCTTCGCGGTTTTAATTGCGCTGAGTTTTGAAACTCGCAAACGCAGCCAAGTTACGCCGAACTCATCCATCAAAATACCGGCAATCTCTTCGGCTACGGTTTCCACCAAATTGAAATGTCGGCTATTGAGGAATTCACTGATGCGGTCGGCGATGGTTTGATAATCCAAGGCATTATCCAAGTCGTCAGTCTGGGCGGCTTTTAAGGTGGTGGTATTAACTTCGATATCCAAGCTGATGGGCTGCTTAACATTCTTTTCCCAATCGTAAACACCAATTTCGGTATCGATCCTTAGCCCACGTATAAAAAGAATATCCATAGTTTTTCCAATCGTAAAAAATTAATTTAAAGCGCTGCTAGAGTATCCAGGGGCCAGCGCGCGTGGACTTTTATTCCTAAATCCTCTTCCTGCTTTGCCAATAAACGCTGGCACCCCGCGTAGGCGATCATCGCGCCGTTATCGACACAGAACTCTGGTCGAGGATAGGAAACCGACACACCTTTTTTGGCCATGACGATTTTCAATTTTTCTCGCAACTGAGTATTTGCCGATACACCACCGGCCATGATCAAAGTCTTTAAACCAGTTTGCTCCATAGCTCGGCGACATTTAATCATCAGGGTATCCACTACGGCGTCTTGAAAAGCGCAGGCGATATCTGCCATGCATTGATCATCGGGCAAACCATCTTCACCGGCATGTTTCGCAACGGTATTCAAAGTAAAGGTTTTTAAACCTGAAAAACTAAAATCGAGACCTGGGCGATCCGTCATTGGGCGGGGGAACTTAAAACGCCCGACCTGACCTTTTTCAGCGAGCTTGGCAATGGCGGGGCCGCCGGGGTAATCCAAATCCAACATTTTGGCCGCTTTATCAAATGCCTCTCCCGCCGCATCATCAAGCGACTCGCCCAGCAATTGGTACTCACCAATACCATCGACGCGCATCAATTGCGTGTGACCACCGGAAACCAACAGGGCGACAAAAGGGAAGGCAGGAGGGTTGTCTTCGAGCATCGGTGCAAGCAAATGCCCTTCCATGTGATGAACACCTATCGCCGGTACGCCCCAAGCGTAGGCTAAAGAGCGACCGATACAGGAACCTACCATGAGCGCGCCAACAAGCCCTGGGCCTTTAGTGAATGCGACACCATCAATATCTGATGCATCCAATCCGCTGGTGGCAAGCACTTCTTTTATGAGCGGCAAAGTCTTTTGGATGTGATCACGGGAGGCCAGCTCGGGTACCACGCCGCCATATTCCGCATGGACAGCGACTTGGCTATATAGATGGTGGCCCAGCAAGCCTCGTTCACTGTCATAGATAGCGACTCCGGTCTCATCACAAGAGCTTTCGATACCTAAAATCCGCACATTAGTGTCCTCATAACTAGACCCAAGGGCCGTAATCACCCTTGGGGAGGCGAAAAAGCAGGCATGATAATCAGCCTCCCTCCGCATTACCACGCTAATCCGCACTTCTCCGTTGATTTTATTGGCAAGCCCTTTGGTTTGACGAACTACGCTGAGCTCGCCAGGCTAGACGGCACTTTTAACAACCATCAAATTGCCTAGCAACGACTAGACTTAATTAGTTGAACTTAGGGCTGGAAGTGTTTATCATCTGCGCCCCTCACCAGAGGTAGGCCTGCTATTGACGTAGCGTATATGAGCTGCAAGATTCGAAAGGCCCCGAATATAGAATTGACCCAACAGGAAGAGCTATGCCTTCAGTAAAGCTGAAAGAAAACGAACCATTTGATATCGCATTACGTCGCTTTAAGCGCTCATGTGAAAAAGCCGGTGTCCTCGCAGAAGTTCGCCGCAGAGAATTCTACGAGAAGCCTACTTCGGTTCGTAAGCGCAAAGCCGCTGCCGCTGTTAAGCGTCACGCTAAAAAAGTACAGCGCGAGTCTCGCAAATTCCAGCGCATGTATTAATAGCCCTCGGCTAGTTATATGTGCTTTGCCTAGATTGATTTAGCAACCTAGGCACACGCTAGAGATCCTACGAATCCGAGCCCATGCTCGGATTTTTTGTTTCCGAATCTCACATTTTTGAACCAACACCACAATAACGACTACAAAAGAGGAAATCCCATGGCCGACCATCCCCTCAAAGCCTCACTCACCGAAGCAATGAAAACAGCCATGCGTGCCAAAGACAAAGAGCGCCTCGGCGTTATCCGTTTGATGCTTGCCGAATGTAAGCGAATCGAAGTTGATGAGCGAATTGAGCTCCCCGATGAGCGCGTACTCGCCATCTTAGACAAGATGCTAAAACAGCGAAGAGATTCAGTAACCCAATACGAAGCGGCGGGCCGACAAGAATTAGCGGATCAAGAACACTTCGAAATTGGCGTAATTCAAGAATTTTTACCCGCGGCACTTTCGGAACAAGAGCTGGCAGAATTAGTCACAAAAGCGATCGCGGATAGCGGGGCTGAAAGCGCCCGCGACATGGGCAAAGTGATGGCGATCATCAAACCGCAAGTACAAGGTCGAGCGGATGTAGGTGCGGTGAGTCAGCTGGTAAAAGCGAAATTGAGTTAATTTATCTAATCATCAACGATTAGCGCTTCTGGGGTTCTCAGATGATTTTGAGTACAGATATAAAACATGCGTACTCAATGTTTAAGAACATCCCGGAATTCTCAAACTACCTCAGCCTTGAGAAAATGTTATCTCGAATAGGAGAAGCAAATTATCTATCACTTGTTTTTCTTGTTGATAACCAACCCGTTGCTTTTAAACTGGGTTATGAAATTGATAACAATGAATTTTATAGTTGGCTGGGCGGTGTCATACCAGAACACCGAGCTCGAGGCATCGCCAAGCAACTGATGTTCAAACAAGAAGCGTGGGTTGCCGAGAACGGGTATAACAAATTAAGTGTTAAATCTATGAACAAATTCCCGGCGATGATGTGTATGCTTATTGCGAACGGGTATCTCATAGAAAGCATCGAGCCCGATAATTCTGTTAATGAATCAAAAATTCTTTTTTCCAAGAAAATTGGACGAAGTCTTAACTCATAAAACTGGCGAAAGCTCTATCCACATTTAACTTTTTTCTCGCCAATCAAATCGGAGACACATAGCGTGCCCATTCCACAACCCTTCATTGACGATTTGCTTGATCGCGTCGATATTGTCGAGTTGGTTGATGGCCGGGTAAAGCTAAAAAAGAGCGGTAAAAACTACAGCGCTTGTTGTCCATTTCACGACGAGAAAACTCCCTCCTTTACTGTTAGCCAAGACAAGCAGTTTTATTATTGTTTCGGTTGCGGCGCTAGTGGTAACGCCATTGGCTTTTTAATGAATTATGATCGCTTCGGATTTCGCGAAGCGGTTGAACAGTTGGCGAAGCTTTGTGGTCTCGACTTACCAGATGAAGAACGCAATCGCTCTCCCGAACAAATTGCCAAAGAGCAAGATCGTAAAACCATTTATTCTTTGCTCGAAGCCGCAGCAACATTTTACAAACAACAATTGCGCAGTCATCCCAACAAACATAAAGCTGTCGGCTACTTGCAAAACCGTGGACTTAGCGGTGAAATCGCACGAGATTTTTGTTTAGGTTATGCCCCACCCGGATGGGATAACTTATTACAAGCACTAGGACAAAATCCAGAAGACCAACGCTTACTCATCGACGGCGGCATGTTAATTAACCGTGAAGAAGATCATAAACTGTATGATCGTTTTCGTGATCGAATTATTTTCCCCATTCACGATATCCGTGGCCGCGTTATAGGCTTTGGTGGGCGCGTCCTCAGCGACGAAAAACCCAAATATTTAAACTCACCCGAATCTCCTGTTTTCCACAAAGGTGAAGAACTTTACGGCTTATATGAAGCGCGACAACGCAATTCCCAGTTAAAAAATCTTCTCGTTGTTGAAGGTTATATGGATGTCGTTGCCCTCGCTCAATTCGGTATCGACAATGCCGTCGCCACTTTAGGCACCGCATGCCGCGAAGATCACCTCATTAAAGCGTTTAAATATGCGGGAGAAATCGTGTTTTGTTTCGATGGCGATAATGCGGGAAGAATGGCCGCACGCAGAGCATTAGAAGCTAGCATCCCAGTAATGACCGATGGTCGCCAAGTAAAATTTTTATTTTTGCCGGAAGGTGAAGATCCCGATACCTTGGTCAGACAGATTGGTGCAAAAAAATTCAACAATCTAATTGACCATGCTCTTCCTTTAGAAAGTTTTTTCTTCGATGCATTAACCGAAGACTTAGACCCACAATCCATGGAAGGACGAGCACGGCTTAGTAAACTCGCAGCACCTTGGTTAAACAAATTACCCAAAGGCGTATATCGCGAACTTATGTTTGACCAACTAGCGAAGCGTACCGGTTTAGAAAAAAATGTCTTAGTCGAACTAGTTGAAGAAGTTCCCATTCAAACACTTGCACCGGAAACCGAAAGCCAAGACGACAATAAAGTTGATTCGCAAGAACCGCCACCGGAAGATTACGAAAGCTATTATGAAACCCATGGATTCGAAGACAGCCAACCCATTCAACGTAAGGCGCAAAAATTTTCTGCGTCAAAAATCAAATTACCGCCGCAGCGCTTACTCGCCTTGCTATTACTACATAACCCGGGATTGGCGAAGCTTGTTGAAGAGCTTGAGAAAATCGAAGTTATTATTGCGGCAGACCAATCGCAAGACAATAACTCCTCATCAGCGCCTTCGGAAAAAGACTTAGTCCTTTTTGTGGAGCTGGTAAAACTTTTACAACAACGACCAAAATTTACCACAGGGCAAATTATCGGCCACCTGCAGGGTACCTATGGCGACGAACACACGGCATTTCTTAATGAATTAAACGAACAAGGGGCGGTCATTCGCAGCGCACAACTAAAACCAGACTACGATGCCAGCAAAGAATTTTTAGACGCGTTGAAAAAAATAACTAGGCAATTTGAACAACGTGATCATACAAATTTTCTAGATGAAATTAAGAAAAAACCTTTCGCTGAACTCAACGAAGAAGAAAAACTACGTTATAAACAAGCATTGCTGGAGCAAGCGACGCTAAAAGATTCTTCTAAGTAACTTTCACTTCAATCTTCGAGAACGCGCCACTGGCGTTTACCCACCATCTATCATCGCTTGCCGTAATACACGGAATAATTGCAGTGAATAATGCCCCCAGACAAGCCGCAACGGTATAAACAGCTCAGGCACTAACGCTTATCGGAATAGATCGACTACTCACTTTTGCAATACATCCCAATACCTTTAAGTTTCATCGTGATTCGCTGCATTTTTGTCCGATAGCTATGCTAGAATGCGCGCCCTTTTCAAGGTAAATCCTTTACAGCAAACCCCAGAAGACGAGTAACATCATGGCCTTACATTCAGTACCCGCTGGAAAAAATCTCCCAGACGAAATCAATGTCATTATCGAAATTCCGCTTAATGGCGAACCTATTAAGTACGAAGTGGATAAAGACAGCGGTGCGATTTTTGTCGACCGCATGTTAGGCACCTCGATGCACTACCCCTGTAATTACGGTTATGTCCCGCACACACTTTGCGGAGATGGCGACCCTGTTGATGTACTGGTTATTATGCCCTTGGCCTTGATACCCGGTTCAGTGATTCGCTGCCGCCCTATCGGCGTATTGAAAATGACAGATGAAAGCGGCGAAGATGCAAAAATTGTCGCCGTACCCATCGACAAAGTAACGACTTTGTATCGTGATATCGAATCAGTAAGAGATTTGCCCTCTATTACACTAAACCAGATCGCTCATTTCTTTGAGCACTACAAGGATTTAGAAGAAGGTAAATGGGTGAAAATCGAAGGTTGGGACGGCCCCGTTACCGCACGAGAGGAAATTCTCGAATCAGAAAAGCGTTATCAAGATATTCCAGATAAACCAAATTTTTAAACGCGTAAAATACAAAGTCTCAAACGAAAAAACGCCAATCATTGGCGTTTTTTTATTCCTGCTTATTATCCCTACCTATCATCGATACTTTTTGAGCTGCCAAAAAGTCTAAAAATTTATGTTCTGATTTAGGGACAAATCGCCACCGACACAATCCAATCGCTTATTAACATCACCGCGTTCGCATCAACCACATCACTCGCCAAAGGCGGCATTCGCGTTCCATCGAGACGAGACATACGCTCAAGCAAAATTGATAAATTTGGATTCCCTGGCTCGAACAAACTCGCACCAGTGATTCCCAAATCGTCAACCGGTGCCACACTACATATATTCATATTTTGTAAACTTGTTTCAAAACGTAAATCCATTGCACTAGCACCAGTTCCGCCTGGCTGATGACATTGGGAACAATTGCTATGTAAATAACTTTTCGCACGCTGCTCTATAGTCGCACTCGTATCATCAAGTGCGAAATACTCTTGATCTAACAATGCTGCATCTGGTGACGCTGAAAAATATCCGATAGCGTCCAAAGTATCAATTTGATTTGCAGTGCGTTGCGTTGCCGAATACGTGATTGGATGATTTAACTGCAAAACCTCGGGGCCAAGCGCGAAATCTTTTATCGTCGTATGACATTGGCGACATTCAGACGCGCTGGGGTAATGCCATTGTAAACCTGCCATCATTTTATCTTTGGCAGAATTTAGCAGCGTTGCATCCGTTTGCGCATTATCCCATTCGTAACTGTAGCCAGCCCAACCCGTTGCGTGATGCATCAACAAGCGGGTCTCAATAAAAATATTATTATTAATAAAATGTTTTGCCAAAACTGTTCCCACAGGAAATTGGAAATCACCGCTAGCATCGGTACTGATTGTCGTGCCATCTGGGATCGCCATAAACCGCTGCTTATCAGCGCCATCGGACCATAAGGGTGCAATGACTTCGTAAGGAATCAAACCGGAAGCGGGAACACTCGGATTAACCGCGTCAAAACACCCCGTCGCAGACAGCTGGCTGGCAACATTCAAGGTAACCGCTCCGCCACTCGTATCCGGTACAACTTTTAAAATACTTTGACCTGCTGAAGAGTTTAAGGTGATGACGTATACCTCGCCTTGATCATCGTTGGCGAAGGCAACAATATTCCCAGGCGTGGTCGTTATTAAATTTCGAACGAAACCGCCACTGCTATTTTTTAAGGTCCAAATATTTCTTGAATTAAAATCACCAAAAATATATGCGCCGTTCAAAGCAGGAATCGTTGCCCCTCGATAAACAACACCGCCGGTAACTGAGGTGCCCTCACTGCGCGGATAATCATTCACCGGCAAATCAAAATCATTCGGATTACAGCCTGCGTTTCCCGGCCCACAAATAAAACCTTCCGTTAAAGGCCAGCCATAGTTTCCGCCAATCGATACTTGGTTCACCTCCTCTCGCGTAGATTGGCCAACGTCGCCCATCCACAAAACACCGGTTTGTGAATCAAAACTCCAGCGAAATGGATTTCTAAAACCGTAGGCAAATATTTCTTCCGCATCACCATTTACATTTCCCGCGAAAGGATTTGTAGGAGGAATCGTGTAATACGGCGGCATAGTCGCTACCGGATTTACATCGACACGCAACATTGCGCCATAAAAGTTATTGGTGTCCTGAGATTCCGTTCTTTGGCTACCACCATCGCCAAAACCAATATAAAGAAGACCATCATTGGGGCCAAAGTTTATTGCACCGCCGTTATGATTCCCCGCTGGTTGTGTGAGTTGCAATATTTCTTGTTCTGAATTTGGATCGATCAAACCATTATTAGCCATTTGAAATCTGGAAATGATCGAGCGATTTGGCCCAGCCGAGGTATAGGAAAGATACAAGATATTATTGCTGGCAAATTGCGGATGAAAAGCTAAACCTAGCAAGCCACCCTCAGAACCAAGATCGCTCACTTGGGTAGAAATATTTAACACTTCAGTAACAGAAGAGACGTTAGGGCTATTCGCAAAACGTAAAATCCGCCCCTCACGCAAAATGACGTAAAAATTATTACTATCCCCGGGCGCCTGAAACAAACCCAAAGGAAAACCTAAACTAGGCAAATTCGGGAACGCCGCTTGTAATTCAAAATCCGCCGAGCCCGTTGTTGGATTATCCGGTGCCAAACAAGTCGTATTGCTCGGGCGCGCGTCCAAACCGAGATTATTTCCTCCGGGAGGTGGTGGCGGTGTTGTTACAACAGGATCAGGATCATCACCGCTACTGCCGCCACCACAAGCTTGAAGCAAAAAAGTGCTCAGCAAAAAAGCCGCCATCGTTCGCGAGGCAACCATTTGTTTTAAGAACAGATTCATATCGTTCACGCGCCCTTTAAATATTCACATGTATCAATAGATACATAAATTTACCCGCGAGGTTAACACACCTAGACAAGAGAATTTTCTACACTCGTCACGAAAATCTATCCACTTTTTCCCGCCACACTTTCGCCTCTAGCATTTCGCCCTGCAGTAAGCTCGGCAACGAAAAGTAAGCAACGCCTATCGAAAAATACCGTCGGCCTGATCAAAAATCGTTTGGTGGGAATACCCAAAACACTCTACCCATGCAAAGGGATCGTCTATCTCAAACCCTTGTTCAGTCGCCCCATTCCTAGTATCTCGGTTTTTAACGATAAGCAATTGATTATTATGAATAAATAAATTATTGCCTCATTCCACATATCTAAAATATGTTGATGGGCTTCTTGTATTTCCCGAGTGGAATTTCCGCAAACTCACCCCAAGCGTTTGAATTTAAAAAAATAATTAGCTTTTCATAAAACTGCTTGAGCAGAAATACTCACCATGTAAATATAAGAAACTTTCAAATGATTAAAACTGTTAGTTGTACTATCAAGCATGGAACAAGAACAAATAAAATCACATGTAGCTAACTTCGAGAAACTTCTTTCAGGTGAAAAGATCGATGTTTACGAAAATGGAATTAGTTTTTTCTTCGAATATGCTTGCGGATCGCTTTTTAAAGATTTGAGGGATCGCGATATTTGGTATGACGGAATCACGGAACCGTCTATCCGCAAGCGCAAAACTAAACAATTAGAATTCACAGGAAAAATATGGCTTGCAAAGGGCGGTAACGAACAATGGCTAGAGCCTTTTCGAGCACTAGTCACAGATAAGCGTGCTACTAAACAAGGCATATGGCTTTCCGTAGATGTCGGCGAGTATCATGCCGAAGGTGACATATGCAGTCTTTAATAAGTAAACAACTAACAAGTAAAGCCACAGGAAAATTTAATGTTTCGCTTTCGCTACACATTAATTTTCCTGTGCTTTAGGCGTTAGGCATATATCAGGAGTCAACTCTTAAAATGAGCATGTCGGTATATTATAAATTTGAGCTCTCTCAAGAAATTGAAGAAGAATTTAGGGAGCATTACCGCTCAGAATGGGATAATGAATTTAATGGAAAGCCGTATGAGAGCTGGTATTGGGATAAACCAAAAATAGAAAACAATAAATATAGTTACGAAGGCGCAGTTAAAATGCCGCCAAAAATGGACGCTGCATGGGAAGCTATACAGGTTGCAGTTGCACTTCTGACTTTAGTGCGGAGAAGGTACGGCGGCTCAAACTGGCAAGTCTCTCTTGACGACCATGAGTTTCAGTGGATTGAAAGCGAGGAAGCTTTTGATCCTACGCAATAAAAAGGCTATAAAAAATGCCTAACAAAAACATCATGTCGCCGCTAAAAAGCGCGGCTGGGACCTCCGTAAATTATGGCCTTGAAAAACAGGCCATAATTTACTCCGGCCCCATATGTTGGCGTTATGTTTGATATGAAATGTCCTCAATGCCAAACGATTCCAGAATCGCTGAAAGTAAAATTACTTTCAGACCGTTTCAATCCAGCTTTTTGTCAAGGCTGCGGAGCTAAGTATTATGTAAGCAGAGCCTTGTCTGGATTCGTTTTTCACGGGATCGTAGGTTCTGGAATAATTTTTATACTTTTACTCTTAGGCTTTTCTGAGCTTCGGTGGCTTGGGCTAGCCTTGGTGCTAGTGGGGGTCGTATTAGCTTGGGTTGTATCGGCAATGATTGAATCCAAATTTTTTGATTCAAAAATATTGACGAAAGAAATGCAAGCTAAAGACCGGAGATTTCAAAATTGGCTTAGAATCATTGTTCTTTCAATAATTATTGCATTGTCTGTCATGGTTTTAATTTAACTAAAAACATAACAAGGCGGTGTTGTATGCCGCTAAACGCGGCGGGACGCTCCTGGCGTCGCGCCCCAAACCTTGGCGTTATGCATAAATAGAGAATGATGCGAGTATTTAAAGAAAAAGATATTGAATTTACCAACCCTGTTATTTTAACGGTAGCTTCGGAAGATTATTCTATGCCCGTTGCAGTTGGGTTGCTCGCATGGCTTGAAAGTAATGCAGCAGAGATTAAGGATTCGAGCTGGACTTCCAAAGATTATGGTAATTTGGTTGAAAAAGGTATTGAAGTAGAGTTTGAGAATGTTACTTTTTCAGTATCGTGTAGCTACCAGCACGTCTATTTTGAGCGTACCGGTGGTAACAAAACTAATTTTTGGGGGCTGTGCAAATTATTCTGCGAAACAGAATTGTAAAAATGCATAACAAAGCCATCAAAAACCGGCCGCAAAAGGCGCGGCCTAGGACGCTCCTGGTGTCGCGCCTTTTATGGCGGCGTTAGGTGCACATAAGTGCTAAAGAAAATAATAATCTTTGCATCAATAATCATAATCACATGTGTCATCGCGCTGGCGGTTTTAATTCAGCCTTACATTGCCACACCAAAGGTAAGAATTGAAAATATCTCTGGCGAACCTGTGCAAGTTACAGCAAAGTGGAGAGATAAAGAAAAGTTAGTGGGTGAAATTAAGTCTGGTGGTATTGTCATGTTTGAAGTGAATGATGAAGCGGCAATGTCATTTAATATCGCTTACAATGATGGCACCGTTGAAACTACCCAAGGTGTTTATTTTACATCTGGCACAAAAATATATGTGCAAATAAATAGCAGTGGAGTTGAAGTAAGTGTCGGCACCTAACAAGTTACTGTTGTCGCCACTGCGTGGCTGGGACAGCTTACACGTCGCTTCGCTATGTTCCAGCTGCCCCAAAGTAAAGCGTTAACCCCAAAAAGGAGATCGTACTTTGCCCCAAGAATTTTGGCGGTGGTTCGAAAATAATATAGATACGCTTAATAATTTCGAGCCAGGAATGGAAGATGTACTTGACTCAGTTAGTGGGGCTTTGAATTCATACAATCCCAACTTGGCATTTGAGATATCGCAACCTACTAATGGAGTACGTGAATTTGTTATAAGCGCCGAAGGTGTAATTGACGAATTCAAATCTGTTATCGACTTGTATGAAGCGAGGCCGGAATTAGATGGATGGGAAATAATAGCTTTTCGTCCGCGTATGCCTTTAGAGTATTCCATTGATTTTAACGGCTTGAAGCTTCATCCAGATGATTTATGGATATATTGGAGAGAAGATGACGGTAATTTCGACTTAATAGTATACTTTCCGACTTATGATGAAGAACAAAAAAATACCTTCGTTGAGGCTGCCTATATTCTTCTTGATATGGCGATTGGCGAATACTATGTTGCGGCAGGTATTCGGTATATTGACCATCAGAAAGTACCAGAAAATCCTGAAGAGCATGGTTTGTTACCATTTAAATCACTGCCGGAAATATTTTTTGAATACATTGATAGAAAGGGTTAACAAAGCCATCAAAAACCGGCCGCAAAAAACGCGGCCTACGACGCCTGAAAAGCGGCGCGTTTTATGGCGGCGTTATGTGTAAATTATGAAATTTAAAATTGATTCTCACTCATATCTTGCAAAGCAAGAAGTTTTCACAGGTGAAATGATCGCTCGCATAGCAGATCATCTAGAAAATGCTGGCATTAAAGACACGCAGCTTAAAGGATTGACTGGTAAAATCGCTTTTGAAATCGCGACCATGATTGACGATACGGCAGGTCTGGAATTTGATGGTGTTGAAGCAAACCCATACTTAACCTTTGTTTCCGAAAATGACAACGATGAAATTATTCACCTGGGTGGTAATTCTTACTGTCACGAGCTGGTATATGGAATTCTAAATGCAATGTTTTCAAATCAGGATAAAAACACATAACAAATTTAGCCACCGCGAAAACCAGTCGTTTCGCTTTCGCTACACAACTGTTTTCGCGTGCTAAAGGCGTTAGCTTTCCAGCGGTTTAAGTAGGAAATATGAAGAATGTAGATCTTGAATATGAATCTTCGTATTACTTAAGGCAATACGAATCCAATGAGCTAAAAATTTCCGAAACAGCTGAAGAGCCGTATGCATATATGGCATTTGGTGAAGGTGATAGCGGCTTCGATATATATCTTCCACTATCGAACGGTAAGGTATCTGTCCAACATATGGAGGCAGCTAAATTCGTATTATCACAAGTAGTTGAAATGGATCAGGTAGCTAAAGCGGTGCCTAGTGAAGAACCTGTATATCAGCGTCTTATTTTCATACAAATAGGCGAGGAAATTGAGTTTCGCTACGCATCAGTGGATGTTAATGCAACTTGGAGTGCCTTTTGGGTTACTAATCAAAACGGCAATTGGGAATTTGATGGGCTGGGCTAGTCCAAAAGCTAACAAGTCAAAGCACGCGGACTTGGTAAAGCTGTCACCTTTTTCGCTTGCGCAAAAAAGCCGCCAACTTCACCAAGCCGTTGTTTGAGGCGTTACGTGTATTAAAAATCATAATTTAGTGTCGCCGCAAAAAACAAATGTGCATTCTTTAAGTTACAAAGGATGCTAGAGGGTGCGGTAGTAACTCAAACCCTGTCGCAGGGTAGAGAAGCCACGGAGCAAGGTTAAAAATTTCATTCTATAAGTATCGTAGTTAGCGGCTCAGTAAATTTCATCGCAAGTACTTTTTGCAGCAACAACGTTCTAATCGGTAGCTTGCTAAAGTAAAACAATCGCGGTAGTTTCAAGTTTTTTATTTGTACGTATCGGCAGTAACGGTGCCTTAAATGAAATACAAACTAAGTACACGTAACAAGGCGGTGTTGTATGCCGCTAAACGCGGCGGGACGCTCCTGGCGTCGCGCCCCAAACCTTGGCGTTAGGTATATATGAGCCAAGTAGTTGTAGCAACGCATGATTACGGACACGGTGGTGTTGGAATGTTAGTGCGTTGTGAAAACCCAGATGAATTAGCGTTCGCTCTAGGGGCATCTTGGAAAGTTGTTTCAGAAAAGGTTAAAGAAAATGCGTACTACAAACATGCAGTCGCGAATGGTGAAGTGATATATGATTTTTCTAACCCAGACGGGCTTTTAGCAAGAATGCTAAAAATATCTCTTAGCCAGTCTCAAGGCAAAAAAGCATTTCCCATCCGGGTTGGTAGCAATGGGAATTATGCTTCCCGCTATGTCTGGGCTAGATCAGCGGAAGAAATTAAAAGTAAATTTCCCAGCTGTGAATTTTTGTATGGTCAAGTATTAACTGAGCCGTTAAGAGAAAGCGATATTGATGTTCCTGACGACTTTATAGATAAATATGGTAAATAAAATACCTAACAAAGTGGTCAAGTTCACTCCGGCCGCCAAAAACGCGGCCTGCGCGGGACACGCTACACGTTGTTTCGCGTGCCCCTTACCACGGCGTTACATGTACTAAGTATGGATAATCGCATTGACGAAGTATTTGACGAAATAGTCAAGAATGGTTTCGACCCAAATTCTGCGACTGAATTCGAAAAAACTATAGTCATGGTGGTATCTGCTCAGGGAATTATTGATAACGGGGGATTTCAGTATTTTTTCGAGAATACATTCGAAGGGAACCCAAGTTTACAAGATTTCGTTGTCGCCTATCGGGAAATAGGAATGTTAGATTGCGCCGTAGCATTTAAGAAGGCAATAGCAAAAAATTTGTCGAAACTAACTGACTTTGAAGAACTAGATAACGTGATGTATAAAAATAGCAATAAAGTTTTCCAGGAATTGAGTTGTTATATTCAAAATCATAAAAACATGTAACAAGCGTAGGCACCGGGAAAACTTTTCCGCTACGCTACAAATTTTCCCGTGCTACGGGCGTTATGTTTCTTATGAGTAAAACTATTCTGCCAGTTATAGCGTTGTCCGTATTTTTATATGGGTGTGGGGCTGATGACACAGATGATCGTATGAATTTGGCAATCTATAGTGGTGATGGAAATCTCGAAGGCGTCCAAAAATATATGCCCAAAGTAAGTACTTTGAATTATGTCAGCCTAAAAGGTTCAACACCGTTACACTCAGCAGCACACAATGGCCATCTTGAGATGGTTAAAATTTTAATTAGTAACGGCGCTTCTTGTGATTACGAAAATAGTGAAGGTAAAACTGCGCTTGTCGTAGCTATTGAACAAAAACAAAGTAAAGTGCAGCGGTATTTACAAACTATAAACGGGTGTTCAATTTAGTGAAACATAACAAGGTAGTGTTGTTCGCCTTCGGCTGGGACAACCATTCCGTTGCACTACATGGTTGCCCCAAACTACGGCGTTAAGTGGAAAACATGAGAAGGGATTTTGAAGTTATCTGGAAAAATTGGTTAAAAAAAGCAATTTTGCCAAATTTTATAATGATAATTGTGCTTGTAGTAATAGATTTTCTGTTTCCCGAGAATCAGTTACTTTTTTTGATTGGTATAGTCGTATTTATTATTTCTGTACTTTGGTCTACATATTTCACAAACAAATATTACTTATGTCCAAAATGCGGAAAAATTCCATACATCGATAACTTTGGTCGTATTGCTCTTTATCCAAAACAATGCAGACACTGTGATGAAAAACTACTTGGTAAATAAGTCACTTAACAAGGCGGTGTTGTATGCCGCTAAACGCGGCGGGACGCTCCTGGCGTCGCGCCCCAAACCTTGGCGTTAAATTGCACTAGAAATATCGAGGTTAAATGGACGTTCTTACTTTTATATCGGAACTAATCAAAGCTGCGGCCTGGCCAGCTACGGCTATTGTCCTCGTTGTTTTGCTCCGAAAACCAATCGTTGAACTTATACCTTTGCTACGCAAGTTGAAATATAAGGAACTTGAGCTTGAATTTGCTCAAGAGGTGTCTGAACTAAAGGCTGAAGTTGAGGCAATAGCAAAGGAGAAGGGGGAAGAGGCACCATCTATCGCTTCTGCGTCCTCTAACCTTTTAAATCTAGTTGCCTTTTCAACTCGTGCAGCAATCATGGAAGCTTGGCTAGAAGTCGAGTCTGCAAGTGTAGCTGTAGCGAGTTCATTCTGGGGGCAATCTCCAAATGAAACCTTCAGAAATATGCCAAGACTTGGAGAATACTTGCTTCAGTGTAAAGTAATTGATGAAAAGCAGCTTTCTGTTTTCAATAAGTTGAGGCAGCTAAGAAATAAAGCCGCACATGCACAGGAATTGGATCTTAGCGAAAACGACGCGAGGTCTTATGTTCAACTTGCTTCTGATCTCGCAAAACACATTAGAGAGGCTTAGTGCAGGTGCAATTTAACAAGCGGCAGCAATCGCTCCCTATGGTCGCTGGGACAGCCAAAACGCTGCGCTTATTTGTCTGCCCCTGTGCCGGGCGTTATAGCTGCTCATGAAAAAATACGTTCCCATATTTATTTGCATTTGGTTAGGACTGGTTTCTTGTTCGTCCTATAGAAATGTGAGGATTGTTGATGCTGCAGTAAATAACGAGCCTTTGGAATGTCAGTTTTTAGGGGAGGTTAGTATTCGTCAGGGATGCAACTCGTTTGAGGATATAGTAAATCAACTATCCAAGGATACACACAGATTGGATGGTAATATTCTTCAGTGCTGTTGGGAAGAAGACTACATTTCGGGGCATGGCACAGATACTCGAACCGGCCGTACTTGCGGCATTGGTGCACTTGTCTCTGGTCACGCTTATTTTTGTGAAGAAAGCTATAACAAACCGCTCAAAAACGACGCTGAAAAGCGCGCGTTTTAGCGGGGCGTTATTACACAAATTCGCGAAAATATAGAATGCCTATCGTAGCTATTAAAACAGAAAGTGATGAATTGCTAGCATTCCTGCTTCTAAATAACGAGAAATATATTGAAGAAGGAAAATCAGACTGCATTATTATGACTGCTCCCCAATCAACTGAAGTGATGTATTCAAAGCTGGGGGACTTTATATACGGACATAGAGCCACTGAGACTATTGCTGATGTCATAAAATGTGAAGATGAAATTACGATTAAACTTAAATACGAATCTGGTTTCAATGTAGTGTTCGAATTGCCTTTAGACAATATCGGAAAATTCACTGCAACGTCGCCAGAAGGTATTGTTACAGAAGGCAAGTGTGAGATTCCACCCCCAAAAAGTTAACAAAGCCACCAAAGGCGCATTAGTTGCAAAAAACGCAACTAATGCGGCCGTTATGAGTAAAAAGGAAAAGATTGAAAAACGACGAAATGAATGACATAGCCTACGATTTCGATGATGATAAAGACCAGAGTGAAAAGTTAAGCTTTATCTTAAACGAAGCTTGTCATGTTTTTCGTCACCATGTAGATGGAAATTGGAAAGAAATATACAAGCCAAAATATGCAAATATGCTCGCAGAACATATCTCAAAAAAACCATCATTAATAAAAAAGCTTTTAAAGTTAAAAGACTCAGTAGTAAGTAATGTCACGTATGCAGCTATTGAAATTACCAAAAACTCATAACAAAGCAATCTTGTTTGCCTCGAAAAGACGCGGCGGGACGCTCTTGGCGTTAGCTATATAAATATGGATTTAGATATCGATACAGGAACAATGGGAATCTTTAGTATCGGCGAAGAATCAGATATACCTGATAGATACTTAAAGGGTCCAGGTTATATCATCTCAATTCGAGATAATCTCGTTAAGAGCATTTCGATTTTTTTTACAGGAATCATGGAAAGCGATGAAGTTGACTTACGAGTAGCAAATAAAACACATAAGTATGTTTCTGACACCCCCCGAATAATATTTCAGGACAAATTAATAAAGAATGGAAAGAGCGTAGAAATAAACTCAGCAACATTTCCTGAAGATATTTCAAAGATTTTTGAAACCCCATGTGATTTCTGGGACGATGGCTCCGGTATCGGAATGACTTTTGTTTCACGAGGGATGGAAATTGAATTTAGCTGGCGTTGGACTAGTGGTGATCGTAAGCAACTCGACTACATGTTTATTGAAAGTGTCTCGAGCAAACATAGCTAACAAACACAGGTACAATCGCCCGCAAAAAGAGCGGGCTGGACTCGCTATCGCTCGCCTGTGCTTTGGGCGTTAGTTTTGTTGCGTAGCAATCGAAATTGAGAGCTATAGGAAGAAGGAAATGAACAGTTTTATAATCAAAATAGGCATAGTTATATATTCGCTTGCTATAGCAAACCTAATCTTTGCAAATGAAAACGCTGTATCACCAGCTAGATTTTTTGAAAACGGTGAAGAATTACTATCAAAAATGGATTTCCCAGAAGATAGTTTTGACGGCACTGTTATTGTACGAGGTGCCGCAGACATATCGAGAGGGGGCAGATCTACAACTTTAGTGTTTTATTCAGACTCAAATAATAGAGGCATTTTTAAACCATACGAAAACGCAATTAGGAAGGCCTTTGGCCGAAGACTCAAGGTAGCTCCGGCAATCGTAAATGGAAAGAAAAAACGAGTTTGGTTTAACTTTTCTGTTGTATTTGAAAACAACCAAGGATCAAAATCCATAAGTATTCATCAAAACTTACTTTATAACACAGACAGTTACGGAAGAAATTATATAGATCCACAAAGATATGATTTTGAGCCATTTCCCGATAACTGTCGAAGAAAAAGTTTTAGAGAGCCAGCTATGGTTTGGGCGGCTGCAAATATTGATGAATACGGTAACCCGACAGCTCCGAGGATTGTTGCCGGAGAAGCTTCCGATAGCTGCAAGAGAACGTTGATTGAATTATTGTTAAATAGCTCGTTTATACCAGCAATGCACGGAGACAAATTTGTTAGCGCTAATTATGTTGAGGCTTGGTTCACTTCATACTAATCCGACTTGGAGACAAAAGCTAACAAGGTCATAAGCTCAGACATTTTAAAGCATGGTTTCGCTTCGCTGCGCCATCATTTAAAATTTTGGTTATTACGGCGTTAGCTTTATTGGGGAAATATGAGTACTGAATCAATATACAATGAACCACAGAGTCGCTTAGATAACTTAAATGAATTTACGTGGTCTGGTGAAACAATAAGAATTCAAAGCCCTGGAAAACTTCCAAAGGTATGTGTAGGTTGTGGCACAACAGAAGGCCTCAACAACATTAATGGCACATTATCTTATGTGAGTCCGGTAATATTCTTATGGCTCTTATTAAGCCCTATTGCTCTTATAATTGCGCATTTCCTGACTCGAAAAAAAGCCTCAATTGAGTACAGCCAATGTGGGGCCTGCACCAGGAAATCTAAATTATGGGGCAACGTGTCTATTGTATTTTGGCTAGTATTTGTAATTGCAATACTTGTACGTATTTTCGTGGGCAAACAACTATTAGGGGTTCAAGTTGCAATTATTTTAGGTGCGCCAATATTGGCTTTATTTGCAACAGCAATGAAAGATACTCAGCTGTCTGTGAAGCAGTTTACTGAGCCACATTTTTATATAAAAGGCTTCAACAAAAAATTCAAAGAAAAGCTAACAAAGCCAGCAACCTGAAACAGCAAGTAATAGCCTTGAAAAGCAGGCCATTAAGCGCTTGCCAGCGCCCACTAATTACGGCGCTACGACCCTGTAATTACCTATAAATATAGTTACACAAGGAAATTTATGAAAAATTTATTCATATCAACAGCAATCATTTTTATTGCTCTTATATGCCAATCTTGCAGTACAGCTAAAACTAATAATACCCAACATGATATTGATCGTAAGCTATTGTCTATCGCGGCAACGGCGGGGGCTAATATAGATGATATTGAAAAATTACTTATTGAAAATGCAAACCCAAACTATGAAACATCCGAGAAATTAACACCACTTCTATCAGCAGTTCATGTAGGAAACTTAGATGTCGTTGAGCTGCTAGTAAAACATGGTGCCAATATTGAGCACGCAACCACCAGTGGAGTAACCCCCCTATCAGCTGCAGTTATGTCGGACAGATTAGATATTCTACAATATCTATTAGAAAATAACGCCAATCCTAGTCATTATGTAGAACCAACATTATCTCCCATCTATACAGCTGTTTTAGATGAGAACATAAAGGCACTAGAACTGTTATTAAACTATGGAGCAGATCCTAATGTATCAATAACGCTCAACAACAGCATCTCCGATACTGCATTACACAAAGCAGTCTGGAATGAAAACATAGCGATTGTGGCTCTTCTGGTCAAAGCCGGAGCAAATAAGGAAATTAAAATAGCAGAGGGTTTATCGGCGTTAGACATTGCTATTTATAAAAAAAATACTGAAATAATTACTATTCTTAAGCCATAAAACATAACAAACCCAGAGGGAACAAAAACCCGTCGCCTCGCGCTGCTTTTTCGTCCCTTGCTAACGCTCAGTTTAAATCAAGGAATCAAATATGGCGATTGGATCAAAAAGACCACTAATACTACTATTCCTAATCCTTGCCGCGTTATTAAGTTATGCCATAGGCTTTGTAGTTGGCATATCTTTTTTTATCGCTGTTGGAGTTTTTTTCGAATTATCTTTTTGGGTTAACTACATTAAGAATAAATCTAAAAACAAGTAACTAAGAATATTACTGCTCCGTACTTTTTTCAACTTGCTCTGAATTACTCCTTATAAAAAATATAAAAAGGGTAAACATATGAGAATTTTATTCAAAACAATAAAATGGTTAATTCTTGCCTGCCTTGTTGTTATTGCATTGGCCGCTGCCTATACCGCGTATGTTATTTATTCCTTCGATACCGAAACGCTGCCGAAAAATCACGGGCGTGTTAACACTGAACTTTTTCTAGGTGAAGATGCTAACCAACCTTTAATAGTCGGTCTCGGTGGCTCTGAAGGTGGCAATGCATGGGCCAGCGATTATTGGAAGCCGCAGCGTGATCGTTTTATCGATCAAGGTTACGCGCTTTTAGCATTGGCTTACTTTGGTGAAGCAGGTGTACCTAAATCTCTCGATAGAATTTCGCTTAACGCAATACACGATGCAGTTTTAGAAGCCGCGAACGACCCTAAGATTAATCAACGTTGTATTGCCATCATGGGGGGCTCACGAGGGGCAGAGTTGGCGCTGTTACTTGCCAGCCACTTTCCGGAATTTAAAACGGTTATAGGCATAGTACCTGGCCATGCAGTGTTTACCGCTCAGACCACCGCGATGACGACTTCGGCTTTTAGCCTTAACGATGAACCCCTTCCCTTTGTGCCAGTACCCTGGAGTGCAACACCAGCGATTATTAAAGGCGATCTGCGAGCCGCTTGGGTTGAAATGCTGAAAGATAAAACAGCGGTTGCAGAAGCCGCTATTGCGGTTGAAAAAATAAACGGCCCTGTATTTCTTTTGTCGGGAACGCAGGACGAACTCTGGCCATCAAGCGAAATGTCTGAGCTTATGATGAAAAGATTGGCAGACAAAGACTTCCCTTATGTTTACGAACACACCGCAATTAACGGTGGACATACGGCACCTCAAAAACACATGAACTTAGTTGAAGATTTCTTACGGACACATTTTTATTCAGACAATGAAAGCAATTGTTCTCGATAGACATCTTCGCGGGTACAACAATTTCTTAAAGGTGCATATACTCGCGAAAAAAAGAAGCAAGCTTAAATATATCGCGGCTTTACTGTGCTCGTTGTTTTCATTTAACACCTTCGCGGTAGACATTCCTACGAGCGCGCGTGCGGAGCAATCCATCACTAAAGTCGAGTCGAGATTGCAGAGGGAAATGAAAGAAAAAGGACTTGAGTATGGTGCGCCGATATTTATTAGAATATTTAAAGATCCGGGCGTACTTGAACTCTGGGTTGAGTCCGCAGACGGTGATTTTTTACATTTTAAAAGTTATGACATATGTACATTCTCAGGAGACTTGGGGCCAAAACGTAGGCAAGGCGATAATCAAAGTCCCGAAGGGTTTTATTTTGTCAATGCGGGTCGGCTAAATCCCTGGAGCCAGTTTCACCTTTCTTTTAATTTGGGCTACCCCAATCAATACGACCGTCATCATAATCGTACTGGCAGCGCGTTAATGGTACATGGTAGCTGTGTTTCGATCGGTTGTTACGCGATGACTGATGACTATATTGAAGAAATTTATGCCCTCGCTGCCGCAGCGCTTCAATCAGGCCAAGCGTTTTTTCGAGTTCACGCGTTTCCTTTTAAACTTGAGCCAGAAATACTATCCACTTATAGTGCGCACCCATGGCATCCTTTTTGGTTAAACCTGAAAGAAGGCTACGATTATTTTAAAAAATACAATAGACCACCCAATGTCAACGTTGTTAACGGACAATATGTCTTTGGAGATTGACCAGGGTATCAGCAGTGGTACCTCGGCTAGATTTACATAGTGAAAGGATCAAGCGTTATGAATAACAAAAGGAAAACAAATGTTATCAATGTAATTTTTTTTGCATTTGTCTCCAGTTCACTGTTAATAGCATGCGAAGAATCCAAGTCCGATCCCATAACTCGAGCCGACTTAATTATTAAAAATGTTCGCATTGCTTCGGCAGAACAAAGCAAGGCGTCTATCCCATCTGACGTCGCAATTAAAAACGGAAAAATAATAGCTATTGAAAAAGCTGGCGAGAACATCCTTACTGAAAGCGACGAAGTAATAGACGGTAGTAATTATTTTCTTTCTCCTGGCTTAATTGATGGCCATACGCATTTGTATTCCATTCCCGGCATGCGAGCCGATCAAGAAGCGAAATTCCCCGAGATAGCACAAGCAGCACGAGAACAACTTCCCTTAAGTTATCTTTATTTTGGCTTTACCACCATTGTGGATTTAAATTCAAATAGTGCGCTTATTCAGCAATGGAACGAGGCGGCGTTAAGACCACAAGCTTATTTTTGCGGTGCTGCGCCAATCATTGACGGTTACCCAACAAATAATATTCCAAAGCCAATTCGATACGCCGTAACACCAAATTATTTGGTGGAAGACCCCGCGAGTTACCCTGACTTAGAAAACTTTGACCCCGAGGCACACACAGCCAAGTCAGTTGCTGAGAACATTGACGCTAGCGGCGCTATCTGCATAAAAACACATTACGAGTCCGGCTTTGGCGGTCGTGGTGATTTACCAATCCCCTCAATAACGCTGATTCAAAACTTGGTCGCCGAAGCTCATCTGAGAAAATTGCCAGTACTGCTGCACGCCAACTCTCAAGAGGCCCAACAGTTTGGGCTTGAAACCGGCGTCGATGCAATTGTTCACGGCATGTGGTCTTGGGCGGACAATACGGAAACAGAATTAACTCCTGGAGTTACTACTATTCTTGAAAATATTATTAACCAGAAAATAGGCTGGCAGCCTACGATACAGGTGCTCTACGGTGAACGAGACCTGCATGACCCTGACTATCTCGCGCAAGCAGAATTACAACACGCCCTGCCCCAAAACCTAATTGAATGGTACGGCAGTGATGAAGGTCGTTGGTTACAAAAGCGCGTGAGTGCGGCTCCTTATATCGCTCAGCACCTGCAGTCGGGCAATTGGCAAAGTATCGATGCGGACGCGATTCAGCGGGTTAAGGCGAGTTTATCTTTTATTGCTGAGCACGAAGGTTTATTGCTGTTTGGAAGTGATACACCTAGCGATGCAACTTACGCAAACCCTCCTGGCTTTAATGGCCACTTAGAGATACTGCGCTGGCAACAGTCCGGTGTATCCGCACAACAATTATTCGAAGCGGCGACGATTAACAATGCGAAATTTTTCGGGCTGGATGATCGTCTGGGAACGGTCGAAGTAGGGAAACAAGCCGACCTACTCTTACTCAGAAAAAACCCGTTATTGGATTATGACGCCTATGATGGTATCGAAGTTGTTATCGTTAACGGCAGGGCCCTAAGTCGAGAACAATTATCGGCGACCTATCGAAATTAGACACTTCGCGTTATCGCAGAAAATTAAACTGGCTCAACACTACTGACATAAACTGACATTATCGTGATATATCCTCTCCGAAATATTCAGCTAAGCAATGGAGATTTGATTATGTCGGGTATACGAACAATTTTATTGTCAGTGAGCTTTTTTCTATTTTCAAATATTTCAGGCGCGGCCTCTCTTACCATGGTTTCTGAGTTATCGGTGAAGCCTGAATTGGCTAGCGAGTTTTTAACTTGGATTACCACGGATTTAGAACTCAGCCGAAAATCTAAAGGAAATTTGCAGTTTGATATCTATATTGATCCCTACGAAAGTGGAAAATTTTTATTTATTGAACGATGGGAATCTAAAGAATTACAAACAGAGTATATTAACTGGCGTTCGCAGCGAGGTGATTATTTAAAAATGCAAGACTACTTATTGGCACCTCCAAAAATGTCAACTTACTTAAATTCTTCAGATAATTAAGATTAGCCTCTCAGTAAAAAATATATGGGGAAACATGCAACACAAATTCTTACTTAATCCTTCACAAGAAAATATAGATCTTATTTTAAATGGGCTAATAGGTTTTAATCAGCCCTTTTTTCCAAAACTTGACAATATAAGTTTTGGATGTTTCTTAGAGGATGAGTCTGGTGAAATTCAAGGTGGTGCGACCGGCAGCTTCATACTTCAAACTGCTCATATCAATTATTTTTGGCTCTCCAAAAATTGCCGTAATAAAGGTTTAGGTACACAGCTGATCGCCGCAATTGAGCAAGAAGCTTTATCTCGTAATATGATCTCAATTACTTTAGATACCTATTCATTTCAGGCACCCGGATTTTATGAAAAACAGGGATTTGTCTGTTCCGGTCAATATCGGAATTCGCCGGTAGAGGGTGTCAACAAATTATTTTATCAAAAACATTTGGCGTACTAAAAATTCGTATTGCTAAGAAACAAGGATTTAAAGTGTCGACAGATAACTACGATGAAATTACTGCATTTCATTACGCGGCTTATCGGCCCTCACTACACGAAAAAATTTTATCGTTGGCAATACCCCACGACTTAAAATTTAATCGAGGCTTGGATATAGGCTCTGGGACCGGCTACTCAGCTTCCGCTCTGTCCGCCTATTGCGATCAAGTTATTGGATTAGAACCTAGCAATGAAATGAGAACGCTTGCCACACCCCACCCTAGCGTCCGTTATATTGAGGGCAGCGGAGAGTCTATCCCGTTTACTTCCGAACTTTTCGACATCGCAACCTTGGCCGGGTCTCTTTTCTATATTGATAAGACCAAACTGTTGGCGGAGTTAAATAGAGTGTGCCGAAAATCGGCCTGTTTTATTGTGTATGATTTCGAGCTTGATCTCACAGCCGCTTTATCATTCTTCGGTTTAAAAACTGGGCCAAGGGATTCAGCTTCCAACCACAATTATGATCATGAAATCAACTTGTCTAGCTGCGATGAACTCAGAAAAACGGGCGGTCTTAACGATAAAATATTACTTTCTTTAACTCATTCTGAATTAGCACACATTTTGCTTTCTTCGTCAGAGCGGTTTCAGGCGATTAAAAAAGTACATACCTCAAATGATTTACACTCTGAAATAGAAAACAAACTTTCTTTTCATAATTTTTCTACCGTATTAAGCGTAAATATTTTTTCCTCATCTTACACATTTCGATAGCTCTTCAATTGCATTCGCAGGCAATCTATGTCTCCGAAAAATAACAGCTATTCGTAATATTCAAAAAACACGACAAAAACCTCGCTAATCATTTTACTTCTCTGGTGGGAAGAGTAATATTTGCGCTTAATTCAATATGTTATTGAGGAGTAGAATGCATGTACAAAACAATCCTTTGCGCCATCGAGGCCTCAAAAGAGGGTAGACAGGTTCTCGGCAAAGCCGCTGAACTAGCCAAGGCCTGCAACGCCAAACTTGTTGTTATTCACGTGATTGCCTACACCTTGCTACCTAAGGACTACCAAAAAGCATTGACAGACGAGGTTTCTCCTAAATTTAATAAAATCGCGGATTCATTCTCCATTTCAAAAAAGAATCGCGTCATTAAAGTTGGCAAACCCTATGACTTAGTCTGTAGGGAAGCAAAAAAACGCAAGGCAGATTTAATTGTATTAGGCACACACTCAAAAAAAGGGATTCAGTCTTTAGTCGGTTCGACAGCAAATGGTGTCGTCAACTATGCCAAATGTGATGTCACTTTAATTCGTATCGCGTGATCATCAACTTACTTTTATCAAATCTATAGATGAGTACTCTGTTAAGACCTATAAGCTGTCAACAAATGGATACGCTTGAAGAACTATTTCGATCGTATGTCAAGGAGATGACACCCTACGTTGATCAGCCAATTTCGGCGTCTTCTTTAAATTTATCGGAGCGATTAAGCCATTATTGGGTTAGTGACAAACACTGGGCCTATTTCATTATTTACCGTGCTGAAATCGCTGGGTTTTGTTTTATACGCCACTACCCAAAAGAAGCAGATAGTTTCGACATTGATCAGTTTTACATTTCTGAGGACTATAAGCGCAAAGGTATTGGCCGCGAAACGTTGCGATGTGCAGTAAATTTGCATCCGGGAAAGTGGATCGTGAGAGTACTAACGAACAACTCCCGCGCGCTCGCTTTTTGGCTAAGTTCGATTTACTCAATTTGCGGTGAAGAATACAATCAAAGTCGCGAGCTAGATGGAAAAATTGAAATGGATTTTATCCGTTTCAGCTATAAGATTTGATAGACCCCGGAGTTAGGAATGGAAGAAGAATTTCAGGCGCTCGCAGCCCTCGGCGCCGGCGAGTTTGAGCATCTCGATGGAAGCTTAATACAGCACCTTAAAGGCACCCAACAACTGCTCGAATCCTGGGGAGCGAGTAAAGCTCTCCAGAATGCAGGTTTATTTCATGCTGCCTATGGAACAGCCGGTTTTGAACAAAGCTTAGTTTCAGCAGATCAGCGCACTAAAATTGCGGATATTATTGGATCCGCCGCTGAAGAAATTGTTTACCAATACTGCGCCTGTGATCGTGAGGATTTTTTCGCAAAGATCGGGCGAGACAACAAGCCAGAATTTAAAAACAGATTTACTAAGGAGAGTTATTATCTGTCCGCGCAAACATTTAGAGATTTTTGCGAGTTAACTGCGGCAAACGAAACTGAAATTGCAATCGATAACGAAGAATTTTTAGGTAAATACGGAAACGAGCTGAATCGTTTGTTTGCAAGAATGGCACCTTTCTTATGCGAAAGTGCACAGCGGAAAACTAAGGAAATTTTTTCTGACTGGTAGACTAATAGTATCGAATTAATTACGAAGCCTTGGAGCGACATGATAGGACCTCAAAAAGAATTTATTAACTCATTTTTAAAAATGGAATCCGCTGGTGGAATATTATTATTCTTCGCCGCTTTTTTAGCTATTGTATTAGCAAACACCCCTCTGGATCGCTTTTATGATTTACTACTCTCTACACCAGTTGCAATTCAAATTGGTAACTTAGAAATTGCAAAACCGTTACTACTTTGGATCAACGACGGCCTCATGGCGGTGTTCTTTTTTCTCGTTGGTCTGGAATTGAAGCGTGAACTTATAGAAGGGGAATTATCCAATAAGCGTAATATTATACTGCCGGGTGTCGGAGCTATCGGAGGTATGCTGGCACCAGCGCTAATTTATCTGTATTTTAATATGGATGACTCAATCGCACTAAAAGGGTGGGCCATTCCCGCTGCGACAGATATTGCGTTTGCCTTAGGTGTGTTGACTTTACTGGGTTCGCGCGTTCCGGTTACGATTAAAATATTTCTAACTTCGTTAGCTATCTTTGATGATATCGGAGCGATCGTAATTATTGCTCTTTTTTATACTTCAAATATTTCTATTACTGCTTTAGTCATCGTTGCGCTTTGCATCCCAATTTTGGCTACTCTCAACAAGAAAAATGTATTGTCCAAAAGCCCCTATATATTAATAGGGATCATCATGTGGGTCGCAACATTGAAATCCGGTGTTCACGCAACACTTGCCGGCGTAATCTTAGCGATGTTTATCCCTTTACGCTCGAATCAGGATCCAAGTATTTCGCCTTTAAAAAGTTTAGAGCACGATCTTCATTCCGTTGTCGCATTCTTTGTTCTACCAATTTTCGCCTTTGCCAATGCAGGAATAAGTTTTAAAGGTGTCGGGGCGGAGCAATTACTTCACAGCGTCCCAATGGGAATCGCGCTCGCGCTATTTTTTGGAAAACAAATTGGCATAGTGGGAATTTGCTGGATTTTCATAAAGCTGAAGATTACCGAATTGCCTGCAGGGATGAACTGGCTTAGCCTGTATGGAACTGCAGCACTATGTGGGATAGGCTTCACAATGAGCCTATTTATCGGCTCACTGGCATTTGAAGAGACTGGGGTTAACTTACTTTTTGATGAGCGACTGGGCATTATTGTCGGTTCACTAGCATCTGGCATTGCGGGCTTTCTAATTCTAAAGATAAGCTTTCGTTCAAAGGCTGAACAAACCAATACTTAAGCGCTAACTAATACCTCTTAAACGCTAAGATAATAAATATAAAAATGTAGAATAAAAACTATGTCCGATGATCAGAACTCGGAACTAAGCTCGCAAAGTTGGCTAGGTCGGATCGGGGGTGCTATTAAAGGCTTATCTATTCGCTTAATGCTTTTTGTTGTTGCATCCCCTCTATCATTCTGGAATAAAGGTCGGGCGCTTGAACGATATCAAACAAACACACAAACAGGATAAGAAGTCCACACTTCCAACTTAGATAACTTTTATGACTGATAGAACACATTTTGAAAAATTGGTAAGTATGTACAAAGCCGCTCCTATACATGATATTTTTCAACCATCCATGATAGTGACACAAGGAAGTGCTGAAATTGAAATGGATATAGGAGAGAGATATCATCATTCCGCCGGGGGTGTACACGGCGCAATTTATTTTAAAATGCTGGATGATGCTGCTTTTTTTGCCGCTGCATCACTAGAAACAGAGCTTTTTGTGTTAACCACTTCTTTTACGACTTATATTACGCGACCAGTTTCGACAGGAAAAATGAGAGCCGTCGGGAAAGTGGTTAATAAAAACAAAAGTCAGTTTATTTCTGAATCAATTGTATATGATTCAGAGGATAGAGAAATCGGGCGGGGCAACGGAGTTTTCGTTCGCGGTAAACTCGCTCTCAAAGATGCAACTGGGTATCTCTAAAGAACTTTGTTTTAATAGAGACGAGAAAAAAATATAAAATCTGCGAGGTATTATGGATCAGTTTGACAATGTAAGTGTGGTACTTAAAGCCAATATGTATTTTTATGGTCAAGTGACCAGCCGAACAATTATCTTCCCGAGCGGTGAAAGAAAAACGTTGGGAATTATGAATGTTGGCGATTATACTTTTGGAACAGAAAAGAAAGAATTAATGGAAATTTTGGCAGGAAGAGTTTCAGTCCAACTCTCTGAGAATGGCGACTGGCAAATCTTTGAGGCCGGTTCAAAGTTTGAAGTAGACGCCAACTCTAGCTTCAAGATAAAAGTACAGGAATTGTGTGATTATTGTTGTTCATATCTAGATTAGGCTTAAAAGGAACGCTTATGAAAACCTTAAAAAACGAAGCAGATCTTGTTGCCGAAGCAATACGGGTTGGCGCGGTATACGCGGAGAAACGAGGGGCAGGGAAAATTGATGCGAATGATTCAGCAAAGAATAAAATTAAATTTGTCTATCGACTACTGGCTCATGACAAATTAATTCAGCCCTTAGCTACTGGTCAAGAAAACGAACCGAATATGAAACACAAACTGGCACTTTGGATTTCTAGGCAATTGCCAGAAGATCATCCTTTACTTAAATAAACTCTGCCACCCCATTGGTTTTTAGCGATGTGTTCTATTCGCGACAAAACTTTCAACCAACAATAGCAATCCCACCACCAACAACAACCACCACCAAAACCGTTGCGGCTTTTCTAACTCAGCTTTCTTTAACTGATCACGTACCGCAGCACTTTGTGTCGGCGTGGTTTCGGGGTTAATCACTTTATCTAGAATGTCTGCTGGATCTATCGATGTGAAATTCGATTCTTCGATAGGTCGGTTCACCGCGTAAAAGATATCTTGTCCATCTTGAGACTGTTTGTATACGCCAGGTTTAGATAGGTTGAAACCCGTGTCCCCTTCTTTTAAAGCGACTCTAGCACCAAAAGGATCGAGTACATTTGCAGAGGTCGGAATGCTGTCGGGTAAAGTAACTTTTTCACCAACGACATAAGACGGTTTTTTCTCTGGCGTGTGCGCCAAGTATTTTAATATTTCATGTACGAAAGGCAGATACATACCCTGTAAAGGCAAGTTATTCCACTCCATGTCTAACGAGGAGGCAAATAAAATTGTCCGGCCCTTCCCAACTTGGCGCTCAATTAAAGTAGGGCTGGAATTATCAAAACGCATTAAAACGTCGGCAGACTCGTCTGGCTTTGTCGCCCAATGGCCATCAAACCTGACACTCCAATCTACTTCTAAAGGCCGTAAGATTGGATGCCGTTTTTCAACATCTGCGATGAGCAAGTAATCGTTAGCGGATAAATTACCGCGATCGATAATGGTCGCTGGGCTTATCGATGCGAATTGACGATTAAATTCGCCCGCCTGTACTCGATCTCCCGGAGCGAACAAGATACTACCGCCCTGCTCAACATAAGAAGTTAATGCATTGGCTTGGCGATTACTCAATTCACCAGTGTTCAGTAACACAACCACATTATGCTCGTCTAGCTGGCGCTGGCTCAGTTGTGCCTGCTCGATATCGGTGACTTCAAAGGGTGATTCTTGGGCGCTATTCACCGCCAACTCGAACCAATGACTTTCATCATCAAACCAATTGTTAGACGATTCACCATTGACCACTAAAACTTTAATTTTAGGCAATACGTCTACAGTAAAATAAAAATCATTGTCGAGTGTGAAACGACTATCTAGCACACTAATTTTACCTACATGAGAACCTGCGTCCGAAAAGGTAATGGGTACGCTAACGACGGATTCTGATTGATCTTGTAAATCAACAACCTTACGCAATTGCTCTTTATCATCTATCGAGACGATTATCTCCGCCCGATTTTGACGAACACTACCCATACTGCGCACACGAACAAATAATTCTTCTTGCTGGTTTTCACCTCGCAAATACGCAGGAGATTTAACTCCCGTTATCGCCAGGTTCGATGTGCTTTTTTCGCTGACGTCGTCGGTTACAAAATCTACGCCGGGCTTTAATTTCCAATTTTCATCGAAATCTACCATGCCGTTTTCTTGGAAATCTGAAATCAAAACAATTTCTTTACGGTCAAACTGACTATCGGCAAGCACTTCATCTGCCAAACGAATAGCGGGAAAATAACGGGTACCCTGAAAGCTCGTCGAATTAACGCCGTCTATTGCTACTGTTAAGGATGCTAAATCGCCGGTTAAACCATGAACGGTTTCCGCCGTTTCGGAAAATAATATTATCGACGCTTCATCCCCGGGCGCTAGGCTATTTACCAGACGTTTCGCATTTTGCTTTGCTTTATCTAAATTATCTTCGTAGCCCATACTCATCGACACATCGACGAGAACGACAACAGAACGGGGAGCAAGATTCGCCCAACCGGAAAGGGATTCATTCATGAATGGACGAGCAAAAGCAAAAGCAATCAAACATACCGCGAGGGCTCGCAATAACATCAACAACCATTGCTGAAACTTCTGAAACAAAAACTGCTTGCGGGTGGTTTTTTTAAAAAAGCGTAAGGTACTAAACACCACCTTCGGCGGTTTATCACGACGAATTAGGTGAATCGCCAGTGGTATTAACACAGCGAAAAGACCAAATAAAAATAAAGGAGCTAAAAACGCCATTCTTACCCTACTAAATATTTTATGGCTAACTTGCTATTTCGTTTTAAATCGTAACTATCTATTGCAATAAATCGAATCAAAAACCTTTTGAGCGCCGAGTTAAATACGCGAACAATGCTTTGTCTAACGGTTCGCTGGTATTTAACAAACAATAATCAACGCCGTGGGTTTGGCAGTGTTTTTTACAGTAATCAACAAACTCATTGACCGCAGCTAAATAATTTTTCCGGATTGCGCCGGGAGAGGTTAGCAAGCTGTCTTCAGTTTCGACATCAACAAATTCTGACATTTCCTCAAAGGGAAAATTTAATTCAGCATTATCCATAACATGAAATAAAATAACTTCGTGTCCTGATGCCCGCATTTGCTGCAATAATTTGATGCTTTTCTCTTCACCGTCAAGCATGTCGCTGATCAACACAACAAAACTCTTACTCTTTAAATTTACGGCTAAATCTTTGAGGGGGCGTTCAACATCCGTGGTTTCTGCTGCACTGACTGCCGATAGGGTACGCAAAATTTGCATCAGATGACCTTGCCGGTACAAAGCGGGGATTACGTTATTTACTTTGTGGTCAAACGTCATGAGGCCAGCGGCATCGCGCTGACGCATAATAAAATGTGCCATGGCCGCTGCCAAGGTTCGGCCGTATTCTAACTTTGAATTACCTTCAGATGCGTAACCCATAGAGGCGCTAGTATCCAAGAGAATAAAGCAGCGGCTATTAGTTTCATCTTCGAACTGCTTTATATAAAGTTTTTCCGAGCGCGCATAAAGTTTCCAATCTATATGTCGAATATCATCGCCCTGGTAGTAATGGCGATAGTCCGTAAACTCAACACTGAAACCCCGATGAGGACTTTTATGTAAACCGCTTAGAAAACCCTCCACAGCAAGACGCGCACGCAATTCAAGGTTGCTTACGCTCGCCAGCACATTAGGATCGATAAAATTTGCAGATTCCGCCATTAAGAGTCAGCCATTAAATATTCATCGTCATATTAAATTAATTGCCGCTAGGGACTGGGACAGTTTCTATCAAACGTTTAATGACATCTTCTGTTGTCACTCGCTCAGCCTCGGCGTGAAAATTCAAGATAATACGGTGGCGGAATACGGACATCGCTAGGCTTTGAATATCGTTATAAGAAACATTAAATCGACCGAGTAATAAAGCACGTACTTTGCCGGCCAAAATTAAATTTTGTGATGCACGTAAACCGGCTCCCCAGCTCACCCAGTTTTTAATAAAATCCGGAGCTGTTTCTGATTGCGGTCGGCTAGCAGCGGCTAAGCGTACTGCGTAACGAACTACAGATTCTGCCGCGGGCACCTGACGTGCGACAGTTTGGAAATCAAGAATATCCTGCCCCGTTAAAGGATGTGAAAATTCGACATTCTGTGTTTGCGTGGTGCTGGTGACGACTTTCATTTCGTCTTCTTCAGGTAAGTAATCGATGACCAACTTAAACATGAAGCGATCAAGCTGCGCCTCTGGCAATGGATAAGTACCTTCTAGTTCAACGGGGTTTTGCGTCGCCAGTACGAAAAATGGTTTAGTCATTTTATGGGTAATACCAGCAGCCGTAACTTGTTTCTCTTCCATCGCCTCAAGTAGCGCAGACTGCGTTTTTGGCGGTGTTCTGTTGATTTCATCTGCCAATAAAATATTGGTGAAAATTGGGCCTTTCACAAATATCATATTTCGATCGCCGTTCTCTTCCTTAACGATCTCGGTACCAACAACATCGGCTGGCATTAAATCCGGGGTAAACTGAATTCGACTAAAATCTAGTTGCAAAATATCTGCAACAGTTTTGATCAGTAGGGTTTTCGCGAGACCAGGGACACCAGAAATCAAACAATGGCCGCCGGCAAACAATGCAATTAACAGCTCATCAACAATGTCGTGCTGACCGATAATAACTTTTTTCAATTCCGCAATTAATTGCTCGCGCCCGGCTTTCATCCGCTCAACTAAAGCTAAGTGATCTTGCTCAATACTTCCCATTTGCTGTCGCTCTGAATCAGATTCAGAGCTAGATTCTGTATCGAGCCCAAATCCAGGTTTATCTAAATCACTCATATTTTCCTCTCTTATTAGCACTCTCAGCGCGTAAATCAATCGTGATCATATTTTGTATTTTGTTAGTGGCTTCTAGTTTTTTAAAATTTTTACCTCAATGACTCAAGGCATAAATAATATAATTGATTCCCAGCTTATACGCCTCGTTACAATACTTCGTGGGATAAGGTTGATAAAAAGTATGTTCCCAACCGTCACCGAGATCTGTGTTGAAATTTGCCACCATCATCACTCTTCCATCATCATCTAGTATCGCGTGAACTGAAGGTGGGAAATCTGGATCATCTAAATAAAACGTGCCCCCCAAGTTCCAAGTAACAGAGCGACCAGGTACTTGCGGCACTTCTTCGATGTCGAAAAAACTATGGAATATCGGATGGCTCGTATCGAGTTTAACTAACTCACGATCCGGAAATATTTTTATTAATTCAATTAAAAAGTCATTCCAATGATTTTCACCCCAAAAATCATCTAACAATACAAAACCACCACGCAACATAAACTCGCGCATCGACTCGGCTTCTTCGAGAGAAAAATTGGGCCCGGTACCAGAATAATCAATCGGCACCCTTTTCATATTCATATATAAGAAGGTGTGCTCAAACAATTCTGGATCAGTCAGCCGAAGTGGCTTATAGCTAAAACTATTGGTATCGAGCTTGGTGTAGCGCTGTACGCCGCGCAAAAAATTTCTGTCAGAATCTTCGAAGTCAGTATCCCACCAGCCATTGCCGCGCATATTGGTGCCGGCCCCAGGATAATTCGTGTAAATTCCTCTGATAAAAGTAAACTCAGATTGGCCAAGACGGTCATCTGGAATTTCATCATCGTAATCAAAACTGGGCTCGCCGCCACGAAATTGCGCGGCGGATATCTGGCTAAGTGAAACAAGAAACAAACCTAGCGATAACACACATAGCGTTTTGCGTATCTTCAAATCGGTTTTAATCATTCTCCTACCGCCTCTAGCAAAATTTCTTGAGCTGGCTTATACGTGGGTGCAATTTCCAGTGCCCGTAAGCTAGTTTGTTTAGCATTACTTTCATACCCACCCCGTAAATAAGCCCCAGCTAAATCAGTATAGGCGCTGACAGGATCAGTATTATCCAACACCGAAAGAATTTCATATTCTCGGATACTATCGTTATGCTTCTTTAACTGATCCGCTAGGGTCGCAAACGTGCTGTGCGCTTTTAAGTTATAGGGGTCTACAGCGATTGCTCTTTGTAAATAATATTGCGCTTTTTCAAAGTCATTATTTTCTATTTCATACTCAGCTAATTGAAGTGCAGAATTAACATCGTGCTGGTGGTACTTAACCACGTACTCTAACTCTTTTATCTGCTCCTCCCGCTCTCCCGTCGCCTCATAAATCTGGGCGAGAACTAAAGGCGGGCTGGGGTAACCGGTATATTCAGGAAGAATTTCTTTCGCTTTATTCAGGTACCGTTTTGCTTCAGCGTAATTTTTTTCTTTAAATAACACGATACCTAACTGTAGCTGTGCCTGAAAATCGCGAGGCTCTTTTTTAATGCGGTCACGCATATGATTTTTAACTGAGTCCGCACTGTACAACTCCGCCAACACTGAAGAAGAGTTATTCCGCACACCATGGCCATGGGCTTCGCCTTCATCAGCCGTATCTTCCAAATGCACATACACATCGACTTTCGCCATGCGTTTTTCAATCCACGAGGAAAAACCTTGGTTAAACTCCTTAGCGGAAAGATCAAAAACGGTTTTTATATTTTCTTCTGTAGTGGCATGAGTACCGTAGGCCTCAATTAATCTCTTCAGCTTATCAATACCTAAATCATCGGCGATGTATTCCACAACCAAATAAGACTGTAGGTACGCGAGATTGAGATCATCATTAGAACGCGCTTGAAAAAACGCATCGTCAATTCTTTCTATCGGTAAAATCTTTCCTTGGTTTAAGGCTCGCACTACATCAAGATCTTGTCTTTGCCCCCACTCATCTCGACCCTGGTGCTCCTCATAAACAGAAATTCCTTCGGACAACCAGCGGGGAATACGGTTTTTTGTCATCTGCAAAGTGACGACATGAACGAATTCATGCCAAACAATTTCTTGCCAGTTTGCCGTTAGGGAGCTTGGCGAAATTAATGTAATCACCTTGCCAAAACAAATTCCTACTAAGGGTCCGATATCGGGAAGACCCACGGAGCGCACAGAAAAATCTTCGCGACGCTCGAATACTTCAATAAGTACTGGCGCCTCAGGAGTAAAACCATATTTTTTCTCCATGGTGTCCCAAGCTTCTTCAAGGAAGGGCTCAAGATAGGGCCAAAATACTTGCGAATCAGTCTCGCTCATTTTTACTGTAAAGTGTTCGCTGTTTTTGGTGATGTAGGTATCCAAGGTATCGAAGACTTTCAACATATTGGAGGTATGTAAATTCAAGGGGTCTTTATCGAAAGCGAGTTCCAATACAGCTCGCCCCTCTTCTTCTTCGCCCAAACGAATTAAATTACTACCGAGTACCGTATGAGCGGGCCAATACTCTGGCTCCAATTCAATGGCTTGTCGCGCAAACTCTACGGCCTCGGTAAACCGATAATCTTTGCCAAAATAATCGCCTATTTTGCTGTAAAACTCGGCACTATTTGGGCGAATCGATTCAGCGCGCTGGCGCATAGCCTCGTATAGCTCTTGATCTTCCTGAAGCGCCGCAATGCCGGCAAGTGGAGTAATAATTTCAAGAGCTTCTGAGTTATTAGGCAGCGCCGCGTTGAGATAGCTCCGAGCTTCACCAATTTTACTTTGCGCCAACGCTAACTCTGCAAAGGCCGCAAACACTTGGACTGATTTCGGATTGGTAAACAAAGCTTTATCCAAAATGTTTCTTTGATGACTGACCTTTGCCAGGCCAACAATTGCCGGCACGTAGTAGGGATTGTATTCAAGTACTTGCTGATAAGATTGTTGCGCTTCGGCATCGTTAAATTTTTCCGCAAACAGATCGCCCCACCAAACTTGGGCTTCCATGTTCGTACGATCTAAGCGTGTCGATTCCCTAAAGAGCCGATTGGCTTCTTGATGATTACCACTCAACCATTGTGCCCTAGCAACCAAACTAACTTCTTCTGAATTTACATTAATACGGCCTGAGTAATCCGCTATCGCCGCCAAAAAATAAATGTCAGCGCCATCGCGACCGCGATACTTAAGTATTTCTCCGTATTTCACTAATGCGCGTAAGTTAACTGAGGTACTGTCGACAACTTTTTCTAGAATTTCCAAGGATTCATCTGAACGGCCAACTTCAAATAAAACTTCGGCCAATTGAGTTAGAAGAACAGGTGAGTCAGTTGATTTCTTTAAAGCATCACGACAGACCTTCTCTGCTTTCTCGTACTCACCGACCAGAGCATAACTACGACTCGCTCCCACGGCGGCTTTAATTTTTGCATCTTCTACTTCGAGATACATCTCAGCGGCACGAGAAAAATCTCCGCGCTTATAAACCTCCTCCGCTTCGAGTAAAGAAACCGCTGAGCACAGCGGTGACGCAACAATTAAGCCTATACAGGAAAGGACCAAATGACGTTTAAAATTACGGCGCTTGTAATGCATCGAATTCTCTCGTTGTCTTCGCAAGTTGAATTAATAACGGTTCTATTCTTCCCCAATACTCTTCTTCAGTTAGCGCTTTCTTCCCTGCCCGCAAGATAAAAATATCTCTTTCTATATTATCCATTTGCACTCGTAGCTTTGCAGCCTCAGGAGACAATGCCTGCCCTTCGCCGCCGATAGAATCCAAATAGGCTACTTCTGCTAGACGGCCATCGCCCTGTACACCAGGTTTAATACTGAACACGCCATCGCCGTTATCGTCCAAGCCGGCGTGTTCCGACGCCAATGCATCGTTATCACGATAAAAATTATTTACCTGGGAACTCGCGTAATCAAAAGCTTCGAGAACAGAAACCCGTTTATTCTTATCTCGATCTGCATTTTGATTTTGCAGGCCTTCGACGAAATATAAAGGAAAAATAGTATCGTACTTTTCCGCCCTTGATCGCGTTGCTGATACGACGATACGCCCGGCCAAAGAGACTTTCTGACTAAAATCATGGCTAGCGCTAGCAGTATTCACAACGACGATATTTTTGCTCGCGATGGGCTCCAACATTTTTGCAAAATCCACACCCGTAATATCTGGACCGACAATATTAAACTTCGCTTGATCGCCAGAACCAGTGCCGTGACCGATAAGAACAACAAGTAATTGATCATTCGCTTTGATTTTTTCTGACAAGTTACTAAAGACAGATTTAATAGACTCAACTCTACTCGAACCATCGATGCTAAAACTATTTTTGTCTTCATCACCAAGTAAGAGCGTTAACTGTTTAACCGGATAACCGTAATCGTCTTTTAAACTGGTCCGCAGCGTTAAAGCCCATTCTTTAAAACGTTCTGCATGCTCCTGATCAGCACTCGCACCAACAATGATTAGTGCATACTTTTTCGTATCTGCAGAATTGACAAAACTACCAACCTCATCGGCGAGCAATACCGTGGACAGCGATGTGCCTATCAGCAATATTAAAAGGGCAAGCGATACGCGTTTTGTTTTCAGCATAATGAGAGATTTTTTCTTAGTTTGGCTTTTTATCATCACGACAAACCTTTATAGCGTCGAGTAAACCATTCGATACAAATTAGCGCTAGTAATAAATACAAGAAAAACGGTTGATCCCAAAAGCTATGCACTTCTGTCTGCGAATAAGCATTGGGATTAAAAGTAATATCATTCACAATATCATTTGCGTCATCGCGAGTATAAAATTTTCCGCCACTCGCAGCGGCCATGCGGCGCAGCAGGCCGCTATCCATACCTGCTTGTAAAAATTCTCGTCTTGAAGGCGTTACGATTAGTGGACGCTGCGCTTGTAAATTACTATTTGCTTCGCTCGGCACCTTTACCGTTAAATCAAAAACGCCTTCTTGCTCAACAAGCATTTTTGCTACATAAGTCCCATCTTTTTCTAACTGCCAATTCATCGGCAATTCGTCGAAAGCACCATCAGGTTTGTTAATTTCCAGCCACAACAAACCATCGTTATCACTTTCAAATTCTTCGTTGAGCAAGTGAGCTGATACTTCTACAGTATCGCCAACATTATAATTTTCCTTATCCAAGGAAATCGTTACTCGCTGTTGAGACTCAGTTGCTAACCAACGTAAAATTTGTCGCCATAAACGTTCGTGAGATTGATCCGCGACTGGTTGCAGCATCTGCCAACGCCATGAACTAGCCGTAGCCAGCACCATAGAACGCCCCGCACCATAACGTTGCGCACTTAATATCGGTAGTGGTGAGTTCTGATAACTCAGGGTCGGGTGCTCCATCAATACGGTAGCACCTGGTTTTGCTCGACCAGAAACATACACACCTTCTAGCTCCGGCATCTCACGCCACAATTCACGATTCTTTTTATCGTCAGAAGCCAAACGAAGAATTGGTGAATATTCGCCATCGCGAGTTACCCGGGCGGGGAATTTTGCGCCGGTTGGATGATCGCCTCGACGCGCGCCGCCTTGAAGGTAACTGGGCAATCTTGATTCACGAACGAGATCCACCGGAAGCATGTCATCAATTGCGGAATCAATAAACGCCTCATTTAAACCACCAACTGATAAAAAGCCTCCGCCGCGCTTGCCAACAAAATCTTGCGCCAATTGAAGCTGCTCATCATTGAAAAATGAACGCTCAACATTGCCAAACACAATAGCTTCGTATTCAAACAAGGTTTCTGCATCACGAGGAAAACCCTCGCTGAGTTCTTGAGGGGAATTGATACCTTGGCGTAAATATTTTCTTGGCCCCGTTTGCACATAACTGACTAAGCGCAACGAGGTATCAGCATCCAAGGCACGACGAATAAATTTATATTCGTTTCTAGGCTGACCTTCGATATAAAGAATATCCAAAGGTTTTTTTTTGCGGTTATCAATAAAGAATGTGTAGTGATTATTTTGCTTTATCGTTTCACCGGGCTTTTCTTCAACGGCAACATTGTAAACGACGATTTCCTCTTCTTCTGGCTTAAGTTCCAAAGAGAATCGCTTGGTATTACCATCGTCTGCTAACGCGACAGATTGTTGTGCGACTTCGACACCATCAGAAGTAATAGAAAGTTTCGCTTGCTGTCCTTTATAGCCACGCTGATTAACATTAATGTCAACCGTGTAAATAGAGCCTTCCAGTAAAGATTTAGCTGCACTCACATCGACGATATTGATATCTTTTTGTAAATCTTCCTCACCAATTCCGACTGTATATAATGGAATGTTATTTTCGGCTAAGGTCTGCGCATTCTGCAGAGGATCGACCTCGCTATTGTCAGCGCCATCGCTAACAACAATCATCGCTGCGGTTGGGAAGCTAGCCAATTCACCCATCACATGATCCAAGGCAGAAGATAACTGTGAACGACCGCCATCTTGAGTCAGAGCTTCTGGGCCAGCGAGGCGTTCGGCGAGATCAGAAAAACGATAAGTTCTTACCTGAAAATTTTCTGCCAAACGTTCGATAATTTTTTCATCACGATATAAAAGATCAAGAGTTTGATCGTGGCGGGACGGTAAGCTCGAGTTATCTTGAATACTCATACTTTGTGAATCATCCACCAGCACAGCGACATAGGTTTGCTGGGGAATAACTTCAGAAACGAGAACACCCGGCTCAAGTAGAAAAAATGCAATTAGCAATAAGCTAGAAGCACGCAAACAAATTAAAAAAGCCTTCCAAGTTTTGGAAATGGGTCGTGTCGTTCGCCAGTAAAAAGCAAAAGCAAGCCCCACCAAAATTACGGCAATCGAGGTAAGTCCAATAGCACCTATCGAGTATCCGAAAGTAAATTGACCATCAAGTATGGCTTGAATGTAATGATCTTCTATCAACTATACATATTCCAATAAAAAGTATTCCGCTAAACATTTAGCTGAAAAAATGCTCGTTAGTTTCGAGGGCTCGTAGTTGTGGTTTTGCTCTCGGACAAAACTCGATAATAGGTTTCAACTAAATTCTTATATTCTTCCGGTACATCTTCCTCTAGCGAGGAATAAAGTTTGTTATCTATTTGATTCAACTGGGATTGCATACGCAACTGATTTTCTAAATCAATAATGGGCTGCAACAACTCTTTTAATAACTCCGGTCGATTCATAAATTCTTCGACGTTTTGACGCGTTAGCTGGGAACGAACCGAACGTGCGCTACCAGCCCAAGCATTTTGCCCGCCCTGGCCCATCTCCGCTAAGCCTTGAGCCAGTTCCCTACTCTGCTCCAATGTTTCTTGCATTTGCTGTCTAGTCGCAGGAGATTGTGAATTAGCTTGCTGCCCGGTTCGGCCACCAGCGCCACTGCGCTCACCTTGTCGCACGTCATTCGTGTCGGGAAGCTGACCCGGTAATTCGCCATTTTGTCGCGCTCCGGCTTGCTGAGAACCCTGTTGCGCTGAACCAGGCTGCGAACCCGGCTCTTGCGAGCCAGACTGCTGAGAACCTTGCTGAGAACCTTGCTGCGATCCATCTTGTTGTGCCAGTTGCTGCTGAAGCTGCTGTAAACTTTGGCGGAGGTTTCTCACCTGATTCTCGAGATCATCGTCTTCATCTGCTGCCGCAACAGCACTTTGTGAACGACCAAGATTTTCAACGCTCCGCTGTAAATCAGCGAGCTGAGATTCAATATCATTTTCTAGTTTCAAACTCAAATTCACCATGCCGCGCTCAAGAATTTGATGGCTCGTATCCATTTTTTCTTGAATCGGTCGCAATGATCGCGACAGCTCGTGAGCACTTTCCATTGCACGCGCCTCACTTTCGTCGGCGCGCGTTGCTATCTCTCTTAATTTTTTTCCAACATCAACAATTGTATCTTTTAATTCTTCTTGCTCTTCCAAAAGCTCCGCAGTGCGCTCGGAGTTCGCAGATTCATAACGGTTATTACCCAAACTTTGCTCACGACTAAGGTTTTCGATTTGTTTTTTGAAATCACGCTGCTGCTGAACCAACTCTTGGGTTTGCTTTTTAATTTCTTCCTGCATTTCGGCAATTGACTGCTGTCCGTTTTGGCTCATCTGCTCAGCTTGTTGTCGCAAACTATCCAATGCCTTTTGACTTTTGGCCGCCGCTTGGCCAGGAGATTCACTTTCAGCTGCCTGTTGCATTTCTTGCAATGCTTGCTGCATTTGTTGTGGCAAGCTCTGTTGAGATGAAGACTGCTGCGCCGAAGATTGCTGTGACGTACTCTGCCCCGAAGAAGATTGTTGACTCTGTGACTGTTGTCCTTGAGAAGATTGTTGCTGAACAGACTCGGCCAACTGCGCCAAATCACGACGCAACTCTTCTTGTTGTCGCTGTAAGCGCTCCAATTCTTTGCGGCGAGGCTCTTCCTCCATTTGATTTTGACGCCGGGCTAATTCTCTTTGCGCGCGAGTCAAACGTTCTTGGCGACGCGCTAATTCTTTTAGTTTATCCAGGGTTTCATTTTGCTGCTGCTGTTGTTGGCCGCCTGCTTGCTGCTGGGGCATTTCATAACGATTTTCTAACTCTCCCATTTCCATTTCAAAAAGCTCGCGCAAATCAGCGTTTTCTTGTTGACCTCCACCACCACCGCCACCGCCTTGGCGGTTCATTGCCACTTGAGATTTATTAATTTGGGCTTCAGCTTTTAAAATTGATTGCAGCGCTTTCTGCTCAGATTGCAAAGCCGTCGACAAAGATAAATCATCAAGCTCTGCAACCGCCGCTTCCATTTCACCAATTGCTTTGGTCAGCGCTTCAACCGCTATCTGATAGTTTTCATCGGCAAAATCACCACGCTCCGTCAGTCGGTTTATCGACATTTGTGCACGCTGCGCAACTTCAGCTTGCGACTCGCGAATTATTTCACCATCTTCAGCCAAACTTTCTGCGGTGACTTTATCTTTTCGGTTTCTCAACTTCCACGTCGCGGCAATCACATCTTTTTGATTGGTGATAAGAGCGCTGCTGTCTCCACCACCACCTCCGCCGCCACCGCCACCTCCGCCGCCAGCGTTTGCGCGACTAAATTCGTGATCAGTGGGAACAACTTCAAGAAAATAGATATCGGAAATAACTTGTGCAGGACCATTCAAACCGTTGTTGTCTGAGGCTGTAATTGAATAACTCACCACATCACCAGGCTCAACTTTTAAATCTTCTAAATAGACCATGGTATCGCCAGTTATTTTTGCAATTTTTTTCTGGCCAGACTGCTTTAAAAAATTTACTTGCTTATCATCAGCACCGATGACGCTGTAATTTAATTCAAATTGCGTTAACCCATAGTCATCGCTAGCATCAACCTGGATTGCAACTTCTTCTAAAGGCATTACGCGCTGGTCTTTACCAGGCAGCTTTAAGGTGATTTCCGGTTCTTTATCTTTAATTGCACGAACATAATATTCTAGTGGGTTTTTATTTTGGTAGTCTTCACCATCTAACAATTCAATCTGATAACTAGCGTCTTCGCTAACAGTAAACTCTCCTTTCGCTTTGTCGTTTTCAATTTCAAGATTGAGAATCGTCCCGTCATCAAAAACAACTTTAGCCTCTTTTACTGATTTATTTAGCGAGGCAAGCAAAGAAATTTTTGTGCCTTCGGGTGCAACAATATCGCCACCCGGGGTTTCAACTTTGTCTTCAATTCCTGTGTAATCGGGAAAATCAAAAGCAACAGACAAATCCTCAACCCTAGGAAGATCAAACAAATTAATTTGAAATTGAGGAGAACGAACAGGTTCAGAATCCAGGCGATCGAGATCTTGATACTCAACATAATAAACAAGATCTTGACTGAGTTGATTTAAATTCACGCTAAACGCTTTCGCGTCGTTCGCGTCTTCGCCGCTCTCCGGCAACATATTCAGTCGACGCCAATTAACATTGTCATCTTGTACATAAAGTGCGAGTTGCCGACCACTGGCATTATCGAGAGACGCAGAAATTGTAATGTCGTCGCCACGTTGCATAGAAATATCGCCAGGGTTGACGACAATCGCAATTGGCAAATTTGGCATTTCGACTTCAACAATCAGATCTTCGCTTTGCAGCCAGGGCCAAACCAGTTGCTTTGCAGAGCCAAGAAAGCCTTCAGAAAAATTAAGTAAAAAAACTGTAAAAGTTATCGAAGCTATTGCCATAGCGCTCGCCAAGGTTGCTGACGAGGTTGGAATCGCCGTTTTCAGCGGTTTATCTTCGACATAAGAATTGGCATCTTCCCACAACTGATCAACAAATTGCTGAGAAACGCCTTCACGTGACTCACCCTGAAACTCGATGGAAGTTATTAGTCGCTGTTCAATATCAGGAAGGCGGGCTTCAATACTGTGGGCAAAACGCCGGTCGCTTTGTAGCTGGGAAAGAAATCGCCAAATCACCGCGAAGCTGATGAGGAAAACACTGGCCACCCATATCAAAAATAAGGTTTTCCAGGCGGGGCTGCCTAAATCGAAAAACACCCCAATAAAGACAAAGGTAATAAACGCCACTGAACAGGCCAATATCCAACGGCCTAGCTGGGTCAATACGAGTAATAAGTTTTGCCTGCGCCTGGTTGTTTTTAGGCGGTCACGAATAGATTCCAATGCTGAATAAGGCATAAAGATACCACAGGGCAGTTCAATGGATTTGGATCCGCCTAGTGTATTGAATTGGGCGGATTATGAAAGCGAAAAAAAATTGATGAAAATCAAGATTAAGCTTCGCCGCTATTTATTCACCTGAACCCTTAGATCGCGCCACTTTAGCCCGGCTTAACTGACACTCTACCTTGCCGTCTCGGCGCGCAAATACGGGTTATTTCCCTTATATAGTTATAGTTGATTACGCGGTGAATTTAACTTAAAACCTTAATTTCTTTTGCTGCTTGAGGGGTAGATCGCTCGGCAAGCTTTGGCCTATCAAGGTCGAGGGGAATAAGTGCTCCTATTGCCTGCCTTGATTATAATCACCCCCACTTTAAGTACATCCACACAGTTAGCGTTTTACACATTTTTACACGTCGCATTTTGACTCGAAAAGTGTTCCGTAGTTCCCTAAATTGCGAGGCCAATGTAGCAAGAAATATGGCAATTCAATGGCCACTGGTGATCCATCACCATCCCGCAAGCCCTCACAAGACCACAGAAGAGCGTTTTATCTTTTAAATAGGAAGTTAAATGGCGATTAAAGATAGACAGTCATTGAAGATTCGTCGCTGCTGAAGATAGTCGGCCAACACTCCAAGATTTATTTAGTAGATTCTGGTGATGGGCGCACAAAAAAAGCGAGGCCGGCTTGCACCAACATCGCTTTAAAAATTTCTATTTAGGAATTCTTACTTTTTAGTTAATTTCAAAAGAAAGCGGTCAGTCTTACCTCGAACCCCAGGAGCAAAAACCAACGCCGAGCCGTCATCTTCGCTATTGGCAAGAATGTCACTGACTTCAACTTCGAAGCCCGCCGCTTTCGCTGCATCAATCGCTTGCTGAACTGGCATTCTATGCAAGGCATTATTGTCGGTGCCCTCTTTACCGTTATGATCGATCAGACCTAAAACACCGCCGGGTTTTAAAGCGGCCTTAATATCTTTCAACATCGCAACGCCGGCTTCTGGACTACGATTATAAATATCGTGAAAATTTAAAGCGGTAATTGCAACATCGACACTGTTGTCGATATTCATCCCACCAAATTCTGAATTGATTCGCTCTACATTTGGCAAGCGATTATTAGCCAAGCGCGCTGAAATTGCTTTTTCATTTGCACCATCACGGTATTGAAGAAAAGCGGGCGAATTCTGCGCGTACACTTTTCCCTCGCTGCCGACAGCGAAAGACAATACTTCTGTATACCAACCACCCGACGCCGCAACATCCAAAACCGTCATTCCCGGCTTCACACCTAAAAACGCCAACACTTCCGCTGGTTTTCGCCCCGCATCCCGGTCGCTTTCTCCAGCAGTACGCTTGTCGCTATTAATAGCCGCCTGAATATCGCTAACACTTCCGACAGCAAAGACAGACAGAGAAAAAAGTAGGCTTATTACACAAACTGTGCATCTATAAATAATTTTCATTTATCACTCCTAATTATTTTTATGAATTCATTTTTAAAAGTATTTTTAAAACTGGTGTGACTATTTAATCTGAGTACAACTTAGGCACAATTTAATCTAAGCACAACTTAAGCACAATCAAAGTGATGAAGCATATTATTTGCTCAAGTAATTTCGGCCAATGAGTAAATGATGACTCTAGAAATTCAACTCGCTAATGATCAAGTTGAGCTATCAAGTTGGACAAGAGCAAGGCTTAACAAGAACGCAAGCGAAAAGCGCCGAGCAATAAAAAATAGAAGTATTTATACACAAACCCAGATAAAAATTAAGCCGCATATGCTAACGAACAGGCTAAGAAATAGTTTCGCTAATATCCTGGACCCAAATTTTGGCGGATTCTAGCTCCGCAAAAACTGCAACCTGTAGCGCGTCATGTTCCGCATAGAATCGCCATAGACGAACCAGGCTCTCCAATAGTCCGTTATTAACAATGATTGCCATTGCTAATCCACCGCTATCCTTTGCTGCTGCTACACTTTTTGCGGCTAATTGCTGAATTTGTTCCGGTGTTGTATTAACACTATCAACATTAGTGAGGTCGACAACTTGATACTTCAATTTCGACAATACAACAGGGCGATAGATCTTCGCGCTAACGCTAGAAAATTCCCCATCTAACAACTCACCAGCCGCAGTAACAACAACACCTTGACCATTATTCTCAAATAAAAACGAAACTGGCACGATGTTTACTACTCCCGAGAAAACTACATTATTATTATTTTGCTATTTTTATTGTCCTTTTTAGAATTCTTATCGTTTCGGGATAATATGATAAAAACTGATTAAATAGAAAGGGTTTATATTAAAAAATGATAAGTTTTTTATGATATGGGATTAAAGAATGATGGCGCATACATGGAGTTAATTTTTAACAATAAAAATTGCACTATTTCAGATCACTCGGCTCATCAATATCGCGTAAAATTCCAGCATCTTTAACCGGCAGCTCAGTAACTGCTTGCGGGTTTTCGGAAATAATTGACCTTCCACCCCGATCGCCGCGTAATAATTTTAATTGATCAAACCAAAGACGACCAAACCAGACAGGATGACCTAATTTTTTAACCCCTTCTTCATTAAACACCGAAGGCACAATAATTCTTTTCGCCGACTTTGACGCCAGAATTTTTTTCATTGTCGTCAAACGAATAAAAGGCATATCTGCCAAACCCAACAATACACCAGTAAACTTCTGATTATATTTTGCCTCGAAAACATCAAGAAAGGTAATTGCATCACTCAAACTGCTACCCATACCTTGCGCAGAGCCGTCAGAATAAACAAAGTGAAGATTTACTTTTTCTTCGAGCTTAGCGAACAGCAACTGTTCGTTTTCTTTATCACTGGGTTTAAGAACAACAAAAACGTCATCGCAGCACTGCAAGAATAAATCAGTGGTGCGTGTGAGCAAGGTATGCGAATCATCAAATTTTGCCAAGCGCTTATCACTACCAAAACGACTTGCTTTTCCAGCAGCCAAGATGACACCGGCGGTTTTCATAGCACTATCTGCTGAGGTCATATAGAAAATTTGCCTTTGACCGAACAAAGTCAGCAAGAATTAAGAATAATTTATTATTTGAAGTTAAACACTTTTCGATTTGCGGATGGGGCCTAAGAATGTAATTTCGCACGCACTTGAGTTAACTCAGCCAAAATCGCAATCGCTATTTCCGACGGCGTTTTACTACCAATGCTCAATCCGATCGGTGCATGCAAACGATCCAAATCCGCCTTACTAATATCCAATTGCTGTAACCTATCACGGCGTTTTTTCGAAGTCGCCATTGAGCCCATCGCTCCAATATAAAAAGCTTTACTATTAAAAGCTTCCAACAAGCCCATATCGTCGATGCGCGGATCATGCGTCAACGCTAATATTGCAGTACGAGTATCGTTAGCGTGTTTTTCAACGGCATCATCTGGCATCGACTGTATTAACTCGACATTCTCGATATTCCACGCTTTGATTTGTTCCGGGCGAGGATCACAGACGCTGACGCGATAATCCATCAACAAAGCGAACCGCGCCAGCGCGCGGGTGACTTCGCTTACACCAACTAAAAATAAATGAAACTGAGGACCCAAAATTTGGTGCAAGTTAAGCGGAGTGTTTTCATCCCGTTCAAAAATAAATCGCTCGCCATGCGAACCAGGGATAAGCTCGCGTCTATTTTTTTGGAAGTCGACGTTACGGACAACACACTCTCGAGCTTCGAGATGTTGTAATATTTTTTTTAACCAGGAAAGATTTTCTTCTGTAGCACTTTGCGGTTCAATCAATACACCTAAAGTTCCACCACAGGGCAATTTTAAACGCTCAGCTTCTTCCTTTGATTCTCCGTAGAGCATGTGTACGGATTTGTCAGAGGCGATTTCACCGCGAGAAATTTTCTCCAATAAATCTTCTTCGATACAGCCACCTGATAAAGAGCCACACTGTCCTCCTTCTGCGTTGCAAGCCATTAAAGAGCCAACATCTCTTGGCGCGGAACCCCAGGTTGAAGTGACGGTACACAACCAAGCCGCTTTCCCCTCTTCTAACCAACCAATTAAGGTAGAGAAAACTTCTGAATCCAAATTGAACATAGTTTTTTAATCAAAAAATTATTTGTAAATATTTAGCGAAGTATCGAGTATCGAAATACCAACTTAAGACTTTAACACCAAAGGTAAATCTCTAAGTCGTTGCCCCGTCGCCGCGAAAATTGCATTCGCCAAGGCTGGCGCCAATGGCGGCAAGCCAATTTCACCGACGCCCGTTGGCGCCTCTTGGCTATCAATTAGCACAACTTCAATTGGCGGGACCTCATTTATTCTTAGCACTGGAAGATCATGAAAATTACTTTGCACTACACGCCCATCATCAATTGTTACGGGCGGTTTTAGCGCCGCCGATAATCCATAAACAACAGCACTTTCTATTTGCGCCGTAACATTATCAGGATTAACAACAAAACCACAATCAACAGCGCAGACAACACGCTCGATTTTATATCCAGAGTCTTGTAACGAAACCTCTACGACCTCTGCAACATAAGACAAAAACGATTCATGAACGGCGACACCTTGAAAACGGCCCGCTGCGGGATTACCCCAGTTTGCAGCTTTTGCGACAGCCTCTAATACACCCTTGTGTCGCGGATGATCTGTTAAATGCTTTAAACGAAATTCGACAGGATCTTGATTCGCTGCATGAGCCATTTCGTCGGCAAAACCTTCTGCGACAAATGCATTGTGTGAATGGCCCACGGAACGCCAAAAACCTAAAGGAATACCTGGATCATAAAGTGCAACATCCACTTTTTTATTTGCAACGTGATAAGGAACAACCGCACCTTCCGCCATACTTGTATCAGCACCCGCGGCAAAATTTCCGGCTAAGCGGCCAATGCCTTTCGCCATTGCCTCTGGCAACCATGTAGGCAGGTAGCCGCTGGCCAAAGTCGTCGCAAAGCCTTTTATAATACTGGCGGACGCCAAGCGATGTCGCCACGAACTTAGGTGGCCTTGATCATCTAGAGTGGCATCGAGTTTATGTAAAGTGGAAGGGCGATAAAAATCATGTTGCATATCGTCTTCACGAGACCACATCACTTTGACAGGAACACCAGGAACTTGCTTGGCAATGGCAGCCGCTTCTCCGGCAAAATCGCACATCGCTCTGCGACCAAAACCACCGCCCAAAAATGTTGAGTTTACTTTTACTTTGCTTGCCTCAAAGCCACCAAATTGTGCCGCCATTTGTCGCACAATATCTGGCGCCTGATTCGATGCCCATACTTCACAACTATCATCGGTCACTAATGCGGTACAGTTTTGCGGTTCCATTGAACTGTGGTGCAAAAAAGGTGCACTGTATTCTGCACTAATAACTTTACTAGCAGCGTCAATCGCGCTATCGGCATCGCCTTCATTTGCAGCTTCAACAAGGTCATCAGGCTCTTCAATGAAATTGCGTTGTGCCTCTAAAATTTTGTTAGAGCTGAGATCCGCCAGCGGTCCTTTATTCCACTCAACAGTTAATTGATTGGCGGCCTGTCGCGCTTGCCAATAGGAATCTGCAACGATAGCAACGCCATTATGAATTTGGAAAACTTTTTTCACGCCCAATAATTTATCGATACTTCCAGCATCAAAACTTTTTACGGTGCCTCCGAAATGTGGACACCGCACAACGACGGCGATTTTTAAATTCGGTAAATCAACATCGGTACCAAAAATTGCACTGCCATTGGTTTTTTCTCTAGAATCTAAACGCTTAGTTGATTTGCCGAGCCATTTAAAATCTTTAGTGTTTTTCAGTGTGACTTGCTCAGGAATCGGTAAGCTTTTTGCCGCTTCCGACAATTCACCATAAGATAATTTTTCTCCTGAGTGTTTATTGATGACGTAACCGTTATCGGTATCGCACTGCTCCGCCGATACACCCCAGTGCTGCGCCGCTGCGGTCATTAACAAACTACGTGCCGATGCACCTGCATTCCTTAGCGGCAACCAGGCACTATTAACGCTGGTACTGCCGCCAGTCACTTGCATACCAAGCGCAGCATTAGCATAGGCAGAGTGAGGTGGTGCCATTTGAACTTGAATTTTTGCGGGATCGTAATCTAATTCTTCAGCAATAATTGTGGTCAAAGCAGAATAAACATTTTGCCCCATCTCTGCTTTATCGAGTTGAAAGATCACGTTGCCGTCTGTAGTAATTTGCAACCATGCGTTTGGTTGAAAACTATTCTCAACAGTTTGCGGAACTGGACCTTCGTCGCTTCCGGTCAATGCAATCCCAAGAACTAACCCACCACCAACAACACCGGTACCAATGAGAAATTTTCGGCGAGTGAATTTCATTGCTCACCTCCTTCTGGGTCAAATATTTGGACAGGGCTAGCCATTAAGGTGGAGGCTTGATGAATGGCTTTGCGAATTCGTGAGTAGGTTCCGCAACGACAAATATTTCCTGCCATTGCCGCATCGATATCTGCATCACTGGGCTTAGGATTTCGCTCTAACAAAGCTGCCGCCGACATAATCTGCCCCGATTGGCAGTAGCCGCACTGCACGACATTAATATCTTGCCATGCTTGTTGAACCGGATGATCGCCCCCTAGGCCCTCAATGGTTGTTACGGTTTTCCCAGCTATCGCGCTAATGGGCAAAACACAGGTTCTCATCGCTTGGCCGTCGACATGCATCGTACATGCACCACACAAACCCCGACCACAGCCAAACTTAGAACCCGTTAATGCGAGCTGTTCTCGTACCGCCCAGAGCAAGGGCGTCGAAGGGTCGACGCGCTCATCAAGGGATACCGATTTACCGTTGAGCTGGAAATCAATCATAGAGCCACCTGTTACAAATATGGGTAAGAAAATTTTTTAAACGATTCCAAATATTATGGCGCCAAATGATACTGCTTAATTCAATACGCTTACAGTGCCAGTACGAGCTTAAGAGTCTCGGTCCTTATTCTCGCTTCATCTATATACATCGCAGTGATTAAGTAGACGCAGTGTCACCTTCTTTACCGAGCGGCTTGGTCATCATAATTAATTTAGGCAACAAGGTAAGCGAGCCTAAAATCGCCGCGAACATTGCCAGACCAGTAAGCAAACCAAAATAAATTGAGGGAATAAATTTTGATAAAGCCAAAATTGAAAAGCCCACAATAATAGTTAATGCAGTGTAATACATTGCACGCCCTATCGATGCATGGGAGCGGTGTATCGCCTGAACATAACTTCTATCTTTCGCAAACTCCTGCTTAAAACGATAAATATAATGAATCGCATGATCGACACCGACACCCACCGTAATCGCAGCAATGGTGATCGTCATCATGTCGAGAGGAATTTTTGCAATACCCATACTACCCAGCACAAAACCAGCAGCGAGAATATTCGGAATAATAGCAACTATCGAAAATGTAAAAGAGCGGAACAACACCAGGAACATAACCATGATGCCAAGAAAAACTGCACCCATTGTTACGATTTGCGAACGAAACAAACTTTGCAACATATTGTTATACAAAACCAATAAACCAGTGAAATGAACTTGCTCAGCTTTCAAGCCCACATCATCAATGGCGTAATCACGAATTTTTTCAATGAGTTCTGCACGTCTTAAATTCGGATTGGTTTCTTGTGCGCGTAAAGTAATACGAGTTTGATTAGCCTCATAAGACAAATGCGGCGACACTAAAAAATCGTCAATTTCTTTTGGTAGGCTTTGTTTCATTACTGCCAATTCAAAATCATTCAACGGGCCTTTATTAATATCTTGAGCAACTTCGTAAGCCGTTGCCAAAGATTGTACTCTGCCAATTTCTGGCAAGGACTCTAAATAATCATGAAGCTGTTTTATTTCGCTTAAACCGGCAACAGTAAACCAGTAACTGGATTGTTGAGCACTTTCTTCGTCGCCGCCAAAAGGATCACCATCACCGAAGGGATCGTCATCTTCAAAGGAATCGTCGTATGCGAAAGGATCTTCCTCACCAAAGGGATCATCTTCGCCATAATCATTGGCAAAATCATCATCGCCGCCACCAACTTCACCGGCAACGCCAGTGTCTAATGCCTGACTATTTTCTTGATTGATTAATTCGCTAGGCGCGGCTTCGGATGGCGTATTTTCCGCTTCAACATCTAAAATAATATCGAGCGTTATTGTCCCACCTAAACGCTGATCGATCGCCGACATGCCTTGGTAAATTTCTGTCGACTTGTGAAAGTAATCAATAAAACGGTTTTCCACGACTAAATTCGAAATACCATAGACGCTGGCTGTAGCGGCGACAAAAGAAATCCCCAAAACTATTGATCCATACTTTTCTGCAAACTTGGAAAACCGAAGTGTTAAAGCAGCGGAATTGTCACCCTTATCTTTTGCTTCACCTTTCGGCAAAATCATTAAGCCCGCTGGGATAATAGTAAAGGCCAAGACAAAGGCAACGCATAGGCCGATCGTCATCATCCAACCAAAATCGATAACCGGTTTGATGTCGCTCACCACCAATGAAACGAAAGCAACGATGGTGGTCAGCGCAGTGTAAAAACAAGGCAAAGCCATCAACCGAACGGTCTTTGAAACTAATTCTTTTTGTGTCCAGTCGATATTTGCGGCGTGCAATTCACGATAGCGAACGATCAAGTGAATAGTTATAGCCAATGCGATAATCAACAGTAGCGCGACAAAATTAGAAGAAATGACCGTTAGCCGCCAATCAATCCAACTGGTATAACCCAACATCATCACCACGGAAAATATACAGGTTATCAGCGGAAGAAATACAAATCGCGGTTGGCGAAAAATGATCACCAGCATTCCGATAATAAAAACCAAAATGCCGAGACCAAAAACCACCAGATCACTTTTGATAAAGGCAATCATATCAGCGGTAATCATACTGACACCGCCCAAAAAGATTTCCGCTTTATCTTTATAACGATCAGTAATTTCTCGGACCTGCGCAACCCGCGCATGATCACTCGCATCACGTTCTGTGCGATACACTAAAAATTCTTCGCTAACGCGCTCCAGCTCCACTTGTTCTTCAGCGCTTAGCCCAGATTCATCTCGCTTTAATCGTAGCTCGTCGCGATGCCTAACCAATTCCAAATATTTGTTGTCAACTTCAAAGTTTAAAAGCAAAGCGGTTGTAAGCTTGTCCGGGCTCAACAAAGTATCGCGATAGATAGGGCTTTCAAGAAATTCTTGTGTTGCCAACTCCCGGTCAACATCGCTGTTTTCTAGCGTGCGTAAACCACTGCCAACCTGTGTCAGCGTTTGCAAGGGGCTATACAGTAAGGGAACATCTAAAATGCTATTCGCACTTGCAATGCCCTCTAGCTGCAATAACTCATCACGCATAGATTTAAGCGCATCTAAAGATTCGTCAGACATTAAGGGCGCTTTAGGCGTATAAGTGATCACGAGAAAATCACCGCTTTGATAACGCGCAGTAATTTCTCGAGAGTAATCGATCGCGCGATCATGCTCTAACGTTAACGATTCAGCAGAGGCATCAAGCTTAAAACCCGGCAACCCCATAGCTAGACCAACCAAGATTAACACTATGACGCTTAAAGTGATTTTAGGGCGATCGATTACTGCGGCTTCATACAAGGCTGCAAATTTATTTATCATCTAGTTTGCCTATCGTGCTTTTTCTATGGAGGTAATTCGTCACTCGGAATTTTTATCGTTATTGGCCGTACTCAGCCCAGCGTTTACTTACTCGGCGTATTGTAATGAATTCGAGCAGAGAGTATAGCGAACTCACTCCATTTCTAGAGGCGTAATTCTTTACGATGAATGCAAGCCACCTGGGAGTGTCGTCAGACAAATACTACAAGAATAAGTTTTATGCCGTAAACGATTAGATATCGAACAAAGAAGGGGGTTTAGATAACAGGAAGGCTACAAGTCTACATCGCTCGCCCAATGAAAAAGGCCGCGACAACTAAGACCATAACGAGGCCAATGCTCAGTACTTTCTTAAAATGCGAAAAACTTGAACGCTCCGAGCTTTCGCGGTTTTCAGGGACCGAATTGCACACGAGTGTCGGCATATCGCCCAGCTGTTGATCTAGACTTGCAGCGATACTTTCAAAACTGCTTGGTCGCTCAGTCAATTGTCGGTTTAACATACCTGCCAATAGGCTTTGAATATCGTCTGGTAAACGGCGAAAATGTCGCGATTGATGCAAGGCCTGACCTTTAAAGAGTGGAAAATGCCCCACCAACATTAAATAAAAAATTACCCCGCACGCGAATATATCCGATTGCGGACACAGCGGTTCACTTTCAATGTAGAACGCCGGTGGATTGCGGGAGCTCTTCGAATCACGCTTCGATTTCTGCATATCACTTTCTTCGCGATGATGAAGCATGCCGAAATCAGCTACCTTAACTATGCCTTGCTCATCAAAGAGAATATTCGATGGCCGTAAATTCCCGTGTATAACACCGTTTTTATGCGCATAACTTAAGCCATTTACAATCTGCTGAGCAATAATAAAAAACTCTTCTACGCTATAGTTACGAACAAGTCGTTCCTGCAAGCTGCCGCCCTTCAAATAATCCATCACCTCAATAAAGGCATTTTTATTTTTTGAAACACCGTGAAGACGCGCAATATTTTTGTGACTTAACTTCGACATGGTTTGGCAGGTTTGAAAACCGTGGAATTGTCCAATAGTTTTTTTAACCACAAATTGTTGACCGCTATTTTTCTCAATAAAAAGATACACCGCGCCCTGTTCGTTTTCCCAAAGAATATCGAGCAACGAAAAGGTTTTGCGATTATTGACCGCAGCATTCGCGCGCTTTACCCGTTGTGTATCTAGATGTGAACCTTGAGACTGAAGCAACAAACGATCATAAACAGCGGTCATTGAAGGTGGTCGTTGATTTGCGTCATGTGCCAGACAACTCATAACCAAATTTGCAAGTTTAGCGGGCAACGCGGTATCGCTAGGTTTTTTTTGACGCTCTTCTTCACCAGGAAAATATCCGGCAAACAATTCATACATAACAACGCCTAGAGAATAAATATCGGTTTTAATACTCGCATTCGCTGTTGAGTTTACCAGCTCTGGCGCCATGTAAGACTCTGTTCCCAAAACAAAAGAATTTTCGCTTTCTGGTTTAGCTTCGTGATCCGTCTCTGCGCTCTTATCTGCTTGAAACAAAGCGATACCAAAATCTAAAACTTTAATCGTAAAATCGCGATCGACAATAATATTGGCGGGTTTAATGTCACGATGAATAACAGAATTTTTATGCGCATAAGCAAAAGCCTTACAAAGTTGCAAACAAATATCCAGTTTATTGCGGAGGCTTAGCTCCCGACTTCGTATCACGCTCGCTAGATCAGCGCCCTCAACATATTCCATAATAAAATATGGCGTGCCTTGAGGCGTCATACCACGATCAATGACGTTAACGATATTGGGGTGATTGAGTCGCGCAATGATGACGGCCTCACGCTCAAAAGCCTCATGAATCTGGCCATGTTCGCACATCTGTTGATTGAGAATTTTAATGGCAACAGGACGCGCCAAGGAAAGCTGCTGGCCGCGGTAGACTTCTGCCATGCCGCCTTCACCAATTTTTTCGTTAAACTGATAACCTTCGAGCTGAACCACGCTCATTGAATATTCCTATCTAAAACTTTCACTCAAAGCCGTCGATATCGACGGTGCATTAAATTAAGCCTAGCTGGAAATTTCAATTTTTAAACATATCTCTAGGAATTGAAATTGAGGCGTTTAGGGGATGCCTAATTTTGCTCGTGTCGAGGTGCGACGAAGCTGCAGGGTAGCCCCCATTTCGGGAGGAGAAACGATGGTAGAAATCGAAGGAGGGATGTAATCGGTCGCTCTCAAACGCGACGGGTATCTTATTCGCCCCAGCGAGGCATAATATTTTGCTCAATGTCTAGATGATCGAGAATACGCCCAACCACAAAGTCCACAAGATCTTCAATGCTACGAGGCTCATGATAAAAACCGGGGCTAGCGGGCATAATAACCGCGCCCATGCGAGTTAGCTTGAGCATGTTTTCTAAATGGATTTCTGAATAAGGCATCTCGCGAGGAACAATAATTAATTGGCGTCGTTCTTTTAACGCGACATCCGCCGCGCGCTCAATCAAATTATTACTTGCACCACAGGCGATCGACGACAAAGTCCCGCCGCTGGCAGGACAAATCACCATCGATGATGGCGAGCTAGAACCAGAAGCCACAGGTGAAAACCAGTCTTGCTTATCCAGCAAAATAAGTTGCTCTTCAGCAGCATTATAATTTTTTGCTAGCAGACGCTGCTGGGCCAGTAAGGTATCGGGCAAATCCAGTTCTGTTTCTGTGGCAATAACAGTTTCTGCTGCGTTCGACATCAAAAGGTAAACTTGACAATCTGCTGCCAACAAACATTCCAACAAACGCAGACCATAATGGGCGCCAGAAGCCCCCGTCATTGCCAAGGTAACGGTTCGATAATAATTGGCCATAATAATTACCTTTTAGTTGCGAGATTTTGAACCGACTAGATCGTTAATTTCTTAAAATAAACCTGAAACAACACGTCAACATTACGATTGGCTTTGAGCGAAGCGCTAATCGCCTGTCGAGACTAACTACATCAATTAACTATACAAATTAACCGCATAATTTAACGACGTAAATTACGAACTGGCTTTTAATGTTTCTACTAATTTTCGATGAACACCGGCAAAAGCACCATTACTCATAATGACAATATGTGAATCCCTGTCCGAGGCTGCGATCGCATCTTGAATTAATACATCTATATCGTTACGCAAAAAAGCAGGAGATGAACTCGTATCAATAACATCTTGCAGAGACCAATCCATATTCGGTGGCTGATACCAAAAAACGCAATCGGCGTCTTCACAAGCCTTGGCAAGTGCTGCTTGATGCACCCCCATTCGCATGGTATTTGAACGAGGTTCAATCAACGCGATAATTTTTTGTTTGCCAACTTTCGCACGCAAGCCCGCCAAAGTTGTTTTAATTGCGGTTGGGTGATGAGCGAAATCATCGTACACAGTAATACCGTGATAAGTTCCCAAGGATTCCATACGGCGTTTTACGCCTTGGAATTTCGCTAAAGCTTGTGCTGCCGTTTCCGGCTTAACACCAACGTGACGAGCTGCTGCGGTTGCGGCAAGCGCGTTAAATACACTATGTGTTCCGGTTTGTGCCCAATTCACCTCACCAACACACTCGCCTTCAAAATAAATCTCAAATTGACTACCATCTTCACTGAGTAATTTTGCCTGCCATTGGTCAGGTGTTTTTAATATTTTATTTTCGCCAAGCGAGAGTGTTTGCGTGGGCGTCCAACAACCTTTCTCGATGACCTCATCAATGCTCGCTGTTTTTTCAGGACAAATGATCAAACCATTGCTGGGAACTATTCGCACAACGTGATGAAACTGTTTTTGAATTGCTGCAAGATCATCAAAAATGTCAGCGTGATCAAATTCGAGATTGTTAATTATTAAAGTTCTCGGCAAATAATGCACAAACTTTGAACGCTTATCAAAAAAAGCGGTGTCATATTCATCCGCTTCAACAACAAAAAATGGCGAGGTCTTACTCAAGCGAGCCGACTGGGTGAAATTACTGGGGACACCGCCAATTAAATAACCCGGATCCATTCCCGCGTACTCAAGAATCCACGTCACCAAGCTGCTAGTTGAGGTTTTGCCATGAGTGCCCGCAACGGCAATGACCCATTTATCCTGCAGCACATTGTCATGTAGCCACTGCGGACCAGATACATAGGGGATACTCGAATTTAACAAAGCTTCAACTATCGGATTGCCACGACTCATGGCGTTGCCAACAACGACTAAGTCAGGCGCAGGATTTAACTGTGAGGGATCAAAACCTTCGATCAGCTCAATACCCGCCTGTTCGAGCTGCGTGCTCATTGGTGGATACACATTGGCATCACAGCCAGAAACACGATGCCCCAAATCCTTCGCCAACTGCGCCAGGCTTCCCATAAAAGTGCCACAAACGCCGAGTATATGAATATGCATAGCTGAATTAATCTATCTTTGAGTGGGTTATTTGCGGATCGACAGCTTACCACGGTTGAGATTCTAGCTAACAGCCGCCCAGTTCATAAAATTTTCATTTATTGTCATTACCCTAAGGCGCCGTTTTTGGCTATCATGTGCGCTGCAAATTTCCACCTACAACTCAAGTCTTTGGAATTTTTAACGAAGTTCCCGATTAAGCGAAATCCTTGGAGAAATAATGGCTAAGAAGAACGCCTTTTACGCACAATCTGGAGGCGTAACTGCCGTCATCAATGCAAGTGCCTGTGGAGTAATTGAAACTGCTCGCAAACATAAAGATAAAATTGGCAAAGTATACGCCGGTCGTAACGGAATTATTGGCGCACTACGAGAAGAGTTAATTGACACCTCGAAAGAATCCGCGAAAACAATCGCCGCATTAAAATTTACACCTTCAGGTGCCTTTGGTTCTTGTCGCTACAAATTAAAAAGTATCGAGGACAATCGCGCTGAATATGAACGCTTAATCGAAGTTTTCAAAGCCCACAATATTGGTTACTTTTTTTATAACGGTGGTGGTGATTCTGCTGATACCTGTTTAAAAATTTCACAGCTTTCGAAAACGATGGGTTACCCCCTGCAAGCAATCCACATCCCAAAAACCGTCGATAATGATTTGCCGATTACCGATACCTGCCCTGGTTTTGGCTCGGTAGCAAAATACGTTGCCGTTTCAATAAAGGAAGCGGGTCTTGATGTCGCATCAATGTGTGACACATCAACGAAAGTATTTGTTATGGAAGTGATGGGTCGTCACGCAGGCTGGATTGCAGCCGCTGGCGGACTGGCTGCTCAACAAGAAGGCGACGCTCCGCATATTATTTTATTTCCCGAACTTGCTTTTGATCGTAAGAAATTTTTAAAGCGAGTTGATGAGTGTGTTAAAAAATATGGTTATTGCGCCATTGTCGCATCAGAAGGCTGCCAAGATGCGGATGGGAAATTTCTCGCCGATGCAGGAACAAAAGATGCGTTCGGACACACTCAGCTCGGCGGAGTCGCGCCAACACTAGCCAATATGGTTAAAGATGAATTCGGTTACAAATACCACTGGGCAGTTGCCGATTATTTACAACGTGCAGCACGGCACATTGCTTCACAAACTGATGTTGAACAAGCTTACGCTGTTGGTAAAGCCGGTGTCAAAATGGCATTGGCTGGCAAAAACGCAGTGATGCCGGCCATTAGCAGAACATCTTCTAAACCCTACAAATGGAAAATCAAAGAAGCGCCCTTGAAAAAAGTTGCCAATGTCGAGAAATTTATGCCTCGCGACTTTATTAGCAAAGATGGTTTTTCCATTACCAAAAAATGTCGAACTTACTTAGAGCCTCTGATCAAAGGTGAGAGCTATCCCACCTACAAAAACGGCGTACCTGTGTACGCCCGCTTGAAAAAAATATTGGTGAAAAAGAAACTAGACACCTCATTCGATATCTAAAGCAGAAGAAGACCACCTGCGAACCAACACGTCGGGATAATTAGTTGTTATGAAAGGAAAAGTCGTCGCCGTCAGTTTAAGCCCCAACCATTCTTTTAGTAAGCCGAATACGTTTTCAATTCGCTTAATTGAAGGTCTTGGGGTGGAAGGTGATTCACATTTCGGTGAAACGGTTCAACACTTATCTCGAATTAAAGTCGATCCGACTCAGAAAAATCTGCGGCAAGTGCATTTAATCACTCAGGAATTAATCGATGAATTACAGGGCAAAGGTTTTATAATCACGCCAGGCACGATCGGCGACAACATCACAACACTTGGCATAGACTTAATTAATTTACCTACCGCGACACGCCTTAAAATTGGTGAGCATGCGGTGATAGAAATTACCGGGCTGCGCAACCCTTGCTCGCAACTCGACAAATATCAGCAAGGCTTAACCGCCGCGGTTCTCGACAGAGATGAGAATGGAAAAATAATTCGTCGGGCCGGCGTTATGGCAATCGTCATATGTGGCGGTGATATTTCCGCAAACGATGAAATAACCGTTGAATTGCCGCCAGAGCCCTTTATTCCTCTTGAACGCGTCTAGGATATTCAAGCATGAACAAAACTTCCCAACTCGCATTTTGTTTTATCTTGTTAATTCTCTCCGCTTGTTCACGAAATTCTCCTGAACAGGTTGCCAATGACTATTGGCAGGCATTATTTATCTCCGACGAAGCAAGCATTTCAACACTGGTATTCGATCAAGAAGCCTCTAGCCTCCATAAAATTCTCGATCCCGGCGACGAAAGCAAGGTAGTGTTCGGTGATATTAAAATCGAGGGAGATATTGCGAAAGTCGATACCCTGCTTACTTGGAAAGATTCGGAAAAAGAATCCACTTTTGGCACCAAGACAATTTTAAGGAAGACCGATGACGGCTGGAAGATAGATACCGAACAAACGCAAAAAGTGTTTTTCGATAGTGTTTACGCATCCACACTATCGGGTTTAGAAGCTGCGCTTGCCGATAGCGCCAATGCATTTTTAGAATTAGGCGACTCAATCACCAACTCGATGGCAGAAGAATTGTCTAATGCCAGCCAAGCCCTACAGCAGCAAAGCGAAGAGGCCAACCAAGAGATACAAGCCTTTCTACAAAAACTCGATGAAAACTTAAAAAAAGAATTAGAAAAACATCAGTAGATAAAATTTTATTTGTCGCCCCACAATTCTTTTAAGCGCATATCTCGTCCACACCCTCGTCGATAAAAACGATATCTGATCGGATTTTTTTAGTAATAATTTTGGTGTTCTGGCTCGGAGGGATATAACTCTTTTACGCAGCAATCTCAGTCACAATCGAATAGTCGAACTTATAAAGTCGCGGTTTTTAACTAAGCCAAAGCTGTAGGCGAGTTCGCGAAATAAAATAGAAGCAGGGTAATTGTTTTTAAAAAGGGTTTAGAAACCATAATAAACCTACAAGATAAGCCTCCGCTGCGATTAACCCGCGTGTCTTATATCTTTCGCCGGAGCGATCCCTTCAAAGATAGAACAATTCATCCAGGACGATATATTTTTAGTCAAGGCCGTCGGCCCAACAATAGTGAATTTTTTATCTGCAATCGCGCTCGAATAACTCAGGTCACCCATCCAGAGTTCAATCATGGTTCGTAAATCTGTGGTGATATAAACATCGATATCTTTCCCTGGATCACTAATGCAAGCATCGACTTCATCACCTTTAATCACCAACCACCACGTTTTAATATCCTCGAGATCGGTGAATTGAAAACGGATTACAGATTCATTACCTATCAATTTGTCTGTAACAATACTGCGCTCTAAATACATAATTAATAATTCAGCATCCAAGTCTGATTCTGGCATTCCATCTCGTGCCCAGCGCATCCCCCAGGTACCGAATTCCTTTACCAGCGGCAGCAACTCCTTTCCGCATTCTGTTAAAAAATACTCGTAACCTTTCTGGCCCTGAATTTTCTTTTTAATCAATATGCCCTGCGCCGCAAAATCGTTGAGGCGCTTTGTCAGTATGGTTGGCGAGATACCACCTAAGCCGCGTTGCAAAACATTAAATCGGTTCCCACCCATCAGGAGCTCTCGCACAATAAGTAAGGACCATTTATCTCCGAGGATTTCTGCCGCTTTAGCGATCGGGCAAAATTGGCCATATTGCATATATATTTCTCCTCGCCCCGAAATGTCTAAACCAATGGATAGACTGTAAAGCTCCCTACAATACCCAATTCGAGTCTTTAACTCCAGTTTATGAAGTTAACAACTACACATTACGTAGTTGGTTACTACTGATTGAGGAGTATCTATCGATCACCGCGCCCCCTAAGATGCGTCCATCTGATCAATACCGCAGCCAAATAGACGGTATCTGATGCGTTTCACATATTCACTTAATGCTAGATTTTCAGGAGGAGAAAATGTCATTCACAAATACGGTCCGATCATCTCAACAGCCGAATCAACCACGGGAAGATTTCGTATATAAGAACCACTTATCAGGAAGACAAGAAATGGGAATTGCTCAAAAATCAGGGCTCGCCTTGTACGGCTTAAGCTCTTACGCAATCGGCTTTAGTGGCCTACTGGCAATAATTTTTTCAATGGCTGGCTTCATTCCACTGGGTAGCATGTTCGTGATTACAGACAATGCCGCCCTCGCCATAATTATTAATATCGCGCTAACACTGGTATTTGGTTTACAGCATTCAATAATGGCGCGACCAAAATTCAAAGAGTTTTTTAAAAGCGTGTTTGGCGAAGCAAGCGAACGAAGTACTTTCGTTTGGACCAGCGGTATTTGTGCCTTCATTATGGTCGCCTTTTGGCAACCGCTTACTGGCTTTGCTTGGCAAGTAGAGTCACAAACAGCACAAATAGTACTGTGGGCAGGTTTTGCTATCGGTTGGACATATTTGGTCGCAGCAACTTTTGCGATTAATCACTGGGATTTATTTGGGCTTCGGCAAGTGTGGTTTGCGCTGCAAAATAAAAGCTACGTAAATCCTGAATTCAAAGAAAATTGGATGTATCGCTTCAGCCGCCACCCAATAATGCTCGGCGTTCTTATCGGTATTTGGTGTGTTCCGGTAATGACAATGACAAAACTGGTTCTCGCCCTTTGCTTTACGGTTTATATTTTTATTGGTGTAGGCTTTGAAGAAAAAGATTTAATCAGAGAATTTGGCAAGACCTATATCGATTACAAAAAACGCGTGGGCATGTTTTTCACTGTGAAGAAATCAACGCAGTAACAAAAAATAACACGCATAAAAAAAGGAAGCCTAGGCTTCCTTTTTTGTTTCGTTCTTAGCTTTGAAATCTAGCCCAATAAAGGCGCGATAACCAAGCTAACAATTGCCATCACGTTGATCAAGATATTCATCGCTGGCCCAGAGGTATCCTTAAAGGGATCACCAACAGTATCGCCAACAACAACAGCTTTATGGGTGTCTGAACCTTTACCACCCAAGTTGCCCTTCTCGACAAACTTTTTGGCGTTATCCCAAGCGCCACCCGCATTTGCCATCATTAGCGCCATCAATACGCAGGTGATCAAAGCGCCGCCTAGCATTCCACCCAAAGCTTCAGGGCCGATGCCGAAACCGACAACAACAGGCGCGGCAACAGCCAAGACGCCGGGTGCAACCATCTTCCGCAAAGCGGCTTTAGTCGCAATATCGACACAGCGTGCACTATCGGGTTTCGCAGTGCCTTCCATCAAACCAGGAATTTCTCGGAACTGTCGGCGAATTTCTTTAATCATATCGAAAGCCGCATCACCGACAGCACGCATAGTTAAGGCGCTCACCAGGAAGGGGAAAATACCGCCGATGAACATTCCCGTTAGTACCAAGGGATTACTGATATCCAATGCGAAACCATCAACATTGTTTTCAACGGTTTCAATAAAAGCGGCAATAATTGCTAAGGCAGCAAGACCTGCCGCTCCAATCGCAAAACCTTTACCAATGGCGGCGGTAGTATTACCAACTTCGTCAAGACCATCAGTAATTTCGCGAGTTTCTTCGCCCAGCTCAGCCATCTCAGCGATACCACCCGCGTTATCTGCGATTGGGCCGTATGCGTCAATTGCCATAGTGATCCCGACAGTTGCCAACATCCCTACGGCCGCTATACCAACCCCATAAACGCCAGCGCCATCTGGCAACAGCATACTAGTCGAGAAGATAATGCCGGCAATGATTAACACCGGTACCACAACAGATTCCATACCTGTCGCCAAACCAGAAATCATTACCGTAGCCGGACCAGTTTCACCGTCCGCCGCTAGTTTTCGAACGGGTTTACCGCCGGTGTAGTACTCAGTAACCAAACCAATACCGATACCACCCACAGCACCGCAGACCACACACCACCATACGCTGGTGGCAACACCGAGCTGAGCTACCAAGAAAAACGCTGCGATGATAAATAAAACCGCCGCACCTATGGTTCCGATTCTTAAGGCCACATCTGGCGCCTTGCCGGACATAAGCTTGACGATAAAGATACCTAATATTGAACAGATTAATCCGCTAGAAGCCAAAGCCAATGGCATGAACATTAGTTGCTCGCTGTTACCACCCAACGCTTCGACAGCGACAATTCCCATAGTCGAGGCAATCGCGATGGTCGCGATCATTGACCCACAGTAAGACTCAAAAATATCCGAACCCATACCGGCAACATCGCCCACGTTGTCGCCAACGTTGTCGGCAATTACACCAGGGTTTCTTGGGTCATCTTCAGGAATACCTGCTTCAATTTTGCCCACCAAGTCAGCACCAACGTCGGCACTTTTGGTGAAGATGCCACCACCGACACGACTGAACAGCGCAACAACCGATGCCCCCATACCGAAACCGTGAATCGCCTCAGCGTGTTCAGCGCCAAAGAAATAATAGAGTCCGCCAAGCCCGAGCAAACCCATGGACGCAACCACCAAACCCATGATGGAGCCGCCAAAAAACGCGACACTTAAGGCCGTTGCCGCACCGTGAGTGCTAGCCGCCATAGTGGTTCTCACGTTTGCTTTGGTAGCAGTATACATACCAATGTAACCAGCAATCGCTGAACACAAAGCGCCAGCGATAAAGGCAACTGGGGTATGCCAAGATTTAAAACCGACAAACAATAGCGCCACGACAACCAGCGCGAAAGCACCCAAAATCATGTATTCCCGGCGCATAAAAACCATTGCGCCTTGGTGAATTGCATCACCAATCTCGGCAACTAAGCCATCTCCAGCGGGATATTTCTTTACGATCTGATAGACAATAAATGCCGCGATCAGGCCAGCGACCCCTAAGGCCGGTGGCAACAGCAACTGATCCATATACACTCCTCAAATAATTGTTATTTTATAATTTTGACTCGTTTAATCAGCGCCTGCATAAATCACCCAAGAACCGCGCTTACGCAAGCGACAGATTCCAACAACCGACGATAAAACTTAATCTTTCGACCAAGTCATCACGCCCGTGTAGGCGAAAGATTTGATAAGCAAAACGCGTGGAGATGGCTAGCAACGGCAAAACCGTGTAGCAGCGGAAATGAACTCGATCCCCCATTTCCCCGACGAGTGATTCTATGCGACCTCAGTGCCAACGGCAAACACCCAGGGAACTCGAGCTCACTGGGTAGTTCAAAGGTTACAAATCACCCCAAATCAAACATTTATTGCCCGGGGCAGCGCTTAAAAACCTTGAACAATCTAGATCAATCCCCCATATATCGTTATACTTGCCTGTTACCTTTTGCCACTCTCTGCTATCAGTTCTAGATCACACCCAAAGGACCCGAATGTCTGCTACTAAACAATCCCGTATCAAAGAGTTAATCGCCCGCGGTAAAGAGCAGGGCTATCTAACTTATGCCGAAGTAAATGACCACTTACCGGAAGACATTTCCGATCCAGATCAGGTCGAAGACATCATCCAAATGATCAATGACATGGGGATTCGCGTTTTTGAAACCGCCCCCGATGCAGAAGCATTATTGATGGCGGATGGCGACTCCTCAGCTGATGAAATCGCCGCTGCCGAAGCCGCCGCAGCGCTAGCCGCTGTTGAAACTGAAGCCGGCCGCACCACCGACCCGGTTCGCATGTATATGCGCGAAATGGGAACGGTTGAACTACTTACCCGCGAAGGCGAGATCGCCATCGCAAAGCGTATCGAGGAAGGCATTCGCGAACTGATGCATGCGATGGCCTACTGGCCAAATACGGTCAGCCTTATTGTTGATGAATACAACCTCGTTGAAAAAGAAGAGCGACGTCTCGTTGATATTATTGCCGGCTGGCTTGATCCCGCTGACAATGTTCCTTCGCCGATGCAGCAACAGCAAAATATTGCCGAAGCGGCGGCCAAGAACAACAAAAATAACGACGACGATGACGATGATGGCGACGAGTCTGAGGATGAAGAAGAAGCCAACACTGGCGTTGATCCGATCGAAGCGAAAGAAAGGTTTACCAAGCTCGCCAAACAGCTCGCAAAATCCGACAAGATCTTAGCCAAGCATGGCCAAAACAGTAAACAAGCCGGAAAAGAATTAGACGCGCTAGGAGAAATCTTCAAGTTCTTCAAATTACCGCCGCGCCAGTTCGATCCGATTTACAACCGCATCCGCGATATCCTTCATCGGGTACGCCGTGAAGAGCGCACTGTAATGACTTTATGCGTGCGTGATGCGGGCATGCCTCGCAAGACCTTTATCAAGGAATTCCCCGGCAACGAAATCAATGAAGCCTGGATTCCAGACATCATTAAAAAGAAGCGCGATTACTCAGACGCCTTAAAACCTTTTGCGGATGATATTTTGCGTTCACAGCGCAAACTTCAGCAGATTGAAGAAGACATCAACCTCGATCTTGCAACGATAAAAGAAATCAACCGTCGCATGTCAATCGGTGAAGCGCGAGCGCGTCGCGCGAAAAAAGAAATGGTTGAAGCGAACTTGCGCCTTGTAATTTCTATCGCGAAAAAATACACCAACCGCGGTTTACAATTCCTCGATTTAATTCAAGAAGGCAATATTGGTTTGATGAAAGCCGTCGACAAATTCGAATATCGTCGCGGTTATAAGTTTTCAACTTACGCGACATGGTGGATACGTCAGGCGATTACACGTTCGATTGCAGATCAGGCTCGCACGATTCGTATCCCTGTTCACATGATTGAAACGATTAACAAACTCAATCGTGTATCGCGTCAAATGTTGCAGGAAATGGGACGCGAACCAACGCCAGAAGAATTAGGCGAGCGTATGGAAATGCCCGAAGACAAAGTTCGTCGCGTTTTAAAAATTGCCAAAGAACCGATCTCTATGGAAACACCAATTGGTGATGACGAAGATTCGCATCTTGGTGATTTTATTGAAGATGGCACCATCGTTTCTCCGGTGGAATCTGCGACCGGCGAAGGTCTAACAGAATCAACTCGCGAAGTACTGGCAGGCCTCACCGCCCGCGAAGCGAAAGTATTACGCATGCGTTTCGGTATCAATATGAACACCGACCACACCTTAGAAGAAGTTGGCAAACAATTCGACGTAACCCGTGAACGAATTCGTCAGATCGAAGCCAAAGCCTTACGTAAACTTCGTCACCCTTCGCGCTCAGATCATTTGCGCAGCTTTTTGGACGAGTAATTACGCCGAAAATTGCTGGGCAAAGGTTGTTTTAAAAAGGTCGGATCATCCGACCTTTTTTATTTCTCCAATCGCCAACGCTTATTTTCAGTTACAATGCCCAGCACGCGAATGAAACATAATTAAAAATCAGCAAGCTTGAACACAATCATTTTCAAATCCTAATTGACGATCGCCAACACGCAAGTGTTCGCGTTAAAACAAACAGGGAATCCATTATGAGTTCTATCTTCGAAGACAACAGCCAAACCATTGGCAACACGCCACTCGTAAAAATACAGCGCATCAGCAAAGGCAAAATCTTCGCCAAAATTGAAGGTCGCAACCCAGCGATGTCAGTTAAATGCCGCATCGGCGCGAATATGATTTGGGAAGCCGAGAAAAGCGGCGCATTAAAACCTGGCATGTCGATAGTTGAACCCACCAGCGGTAACACCGGCATCGCCCTCGCCTTCGTTGCCGCATCCCGCGGCTATCCGGTAACGCTCGTCATGCCAAACACCATGAGCCTAGAGCGAAGACAATTAATGAAAGCCTTGGGCGCAACTATTGTCCTCACCGAAGGTGCGAAAGGTATCCCTGCGGCAATCGCCAAAGCCAATGAAATCGCCGCGGAAGCACCAGATAAGTTCTGGAAACCCAGCCAATTCGACAACCCCGCAAATCCAGCAATTCACGAAAAAACCACCGGCCCTGAAATCTGGAACGACACCGATGGCGAAATCGACGTACTCGTCTGCGGCGTCGGCACCGGCGGTACCCTTACCGGAATTTCTCGCTACATCAAAAAGACCCGGGGTAAAGCAATCACCTCTGTCGCCATTGAACCCAGCTCTAGCACTGTGATCACCGCCGCGAAAAAAGGCGAAGAACCGACTCATGGCCCCCATAAAATCCAAGGCATCGGCGCCGGTATCCTTCCTAAAAATCTTGATTTGGAAATGGTTGACCAAGTCGAACAAGTCAGCAACGAAGACGCCATCGCCTGGGCTCACAAACTCATGAAAGAAGAAGGCATACTCACCGGCATCAGCGGTGGCGCCGCCATGGCCATAGCCGACCGCGTATCACAACAACCCGAACACCAAGGCAAAAACATCGTCGTGATACTACCGGACTCCGCCGAACGCTATCTCTCAACCGCCCTCTTCGAAGGCCAGTTCAGCGAAAACGAAACCGTTCAATAGCACCAAGGGATGAGGGGTGGCATAGTCAGTTGCTGCCCTTTATAATGCGCGGCCTCGTGGTAAGTAGAAAGGTGAGCGAGAATCTCCCAGGGCCACCTTCACTACTTTAACAAAGCCTGTTTCACACATGATTTCAGTGCGAGAGTTAACGCAAGAATTTTTTACGAGGGCAAGGCGCGGCGTAGGCGCATTAAAGAAATTGTTGCTCATCCCAATAGTCGGGTTGAGCACAGGGTAGATCCTCAAGACAAGGAGCAGCGGAAGTGAAAGCGGGAGCATACGTAAAAGTATGTGACCAATAGAGCTGAGCACGCGACGCAGCATTGAGGATCTAACCGAAGCTCAAGGTCCCTTAGCTCAGTTGGTTAGAGCAGTCGACTCATAATCGATTGGTCCACAGTTCAAGTCTGTGAGGGACCACCATCCATAAAGAAACCACCTTCGGGTGGTTTTTTTATATGGTGGTCCCTCACAGACTAGTTCGCACATTGGCACAGTTCACTAAACGCGCCAGCGTTTTGCAACCAGCCAAACAGCTTCACCGATTGGCGCAGCCCGAAGGGTCAAAAACACTAAAGTGTTTTTGATTCACTCTGTGAGGGATGCTTTAAGCTCAGATAAAGTTCTAACCAAACGCAGTCGACTCAACTCTTTATAAAATCAGGATTGGTCCACATTCCAAGTCCACGAAAAACCACCATATAAAGAAACCACCTTCGGGTGGTTTTTTTATATGGTGGTCCCTCACAGACTAGTTCGCACATTGGCACAGTTCACTAAACGCGCCAGCGTTTTGCAACCAGCCAAACAGCTTCACCGATTGGCGCAGCCCGAAGGGTCAAAAACACTAAAGTGTTTTTGATTCACTCTGTGAGGGATGCTTTAAGCTCAGATAAAGTTCTAACAAAACGCAGTCGACTCAACTCTTTATAAAATCAGGATTGGTCCACATTCCAAGTCCACGAAAAACCACCATCCATAAAGAAACCACCTTCGGGTGGTTTTTTTATATGGTGGTTCCTCACAGACTAGTTCGCACATTGGCACAGTTCACTAAACGCGCCAGCGTTTTGAAACGAGCGAAGCAAAGCCCCGCGTGGTGTCAAAAACACCAAGGTGTTTTTAATTAACTCTGTGAGGGCTTCAAACACGAAAACCAATTAAACCAGCCACCTCAACGCTCAATGATCTTCTCTCTAAAAATAATGGGGGTGGCTCACAATTCCAATCCGCGAAACACCATCATTTAAATAAAAACCCCAACAATAAATCCTCCTTCAGATCTATTGTTGGGGTTTTTATTGACAACGTTCTTTAAAACTTTAGTCGTCTACAGGTCGAAAAAGCTTCAGAAACTCTCCATAAATTTATTGCTATTGATTAACACTATATTGGCGAGTAACTTTTGCCACTTTGATCGAATAGTTCTTGTACCAACCATTCTTTCCTTTTTCCTGCGCCACCTGGTGCCTACTATTATTCTTCCAGTTCTTTATCGCTTCTTCGGAGCCCCAATATGAAAGGGTAATTGAAGTATCGCCCATTTGGGCATGCTCAATATTTAAAAACCCTTCTTGCTGCATAGCTAAACTCACCATCTCCATGGCCATCTCATCATAACCTTCCGTATTCTCGCCCCTGGTAGCAGTAAATATTACAACGTAACAATCATGCTCACTTTCCATTCTATTTCCTTAACTATCGAATAGTTTAATCTGTAGATCTAAGAGGTTTTGAAACTGCAACATTTCTAGCCCTCAGGCAAGGCATCAAATTCTTTTCTTTTGCTTTCAAACCATTCAGCCATCGCTTCAGGTTTTTGCATAAGCGCCTGCATATCATTCATCGCTTTGAGGTGAGCTTCGTCACGCTTCTGAAACATCTCTATTCCGTGCTGTTTACTCAATTCAGCTATTTCATCAAAGGTATTTGCCTGAAACTCTTTGTCGCAAGCTCCACCGAGTTCTTTACATCGCATAGTTTTCATTAGGACCTCCGTATTATATTAAAACTAAAAAAATTGTTATCTTCTCTATGCATGGCCTGGTTCCCACTCGTCGTATTTGGGAATATCACTATCATAAACTAACCACGCCGCTTCTTGCGATTTCCAAATTTGAAACTCGGCAACCTTTCCAGGATCTTCGTCCAATGTCGCAACGCGTAAAACTACGTATGGTTTTCCTGGATATTCGGCGACTAGCTGTGAGCCGCATATCGAACAAAAACGACGCCTTTTGCCAGGGGATGATTCGTACGTGCTTAATAAACCTTCTCCGCTCACCCACTTAAAGTTCTTTAACTTTACACCTGCAGCTGTATTAAATGCAGCGGAGTGAGCCTTCCTGCAGGTAATACATGAACAGTGTTCTATGGGCCCATCCAAACTAGCCACTTCATACTGAACGGCCCCACAAAGACAACTTCCATTCATGCTATCTCTCCGAAATACTACGCACATAACTATTGGTTAGAAAAAATTCATATTTACATGATGGATAATTCCTCTCAAGCAACTTTACCAAAGCTAAATATATCCATTTCAAACACCTAGGGTCGCTCAGAATATTTGAACGAGGCCTCAAAGCAGCTTATTAATACGGGACATACCAGGTAAAATTATTCTCCAAAATAATTTTCACCGCGAAGCAAACTCTTCATATTTTGATTTTCTGATTGCGGTAAAAACCCCAAAAGATCTACATTCATAAGCTTAGCTTTGGCATTAAAACCACGGGTAATTGGTCAAACATAGAATGTTGGCGCTTCATTTTGACTGTTATATACTCCGCGACTCCGATCCAATTTAGAATTATCAATCTCCGTCTTCGATTTCGCGACTTTCCTCAAACGAATAATTTATCGTGATTTAAGGATGAATGACTAGGACAATTATCATGCGAACTCTATCGTTACTTGTATTGTTTTTACTATCCGCTCAGATAGCGGCCCAAAATACCGCGACCATCTCTGGTCGGGTGGTCGACGCCAACACACAACGGCCTCTCGCCTTCTCAGAAATCACTTTAAAAAACGCCGCTAACGGTGAGGCAGTCACCGTATTTCTTTCTGATGCGACGGGTGTTTTTATCCTTGAAGACATTCCAAGGGGTAACTATCGGGTAAGTGCGGCGAGTGTCGGTCATTCTCCAGCAGAAGTGGAACTCACTGTTGGCCTCGCCAACGATATTTTCAACTTAGGTGATATTCGATTGAGCTCAAATAGCGATGTAGAAGAAATTGTCGTCACCAGCTCCACCATTGAGCTAGAAGAAGGCATTCGGTCATTTAATCTAGCCGATAACGCCGCCTTTACCGGCGGCTCTATCTTAGATGCCATGAAGGGACTGCCAGGGGTTTCGGTTGATCAAGATGGCAAAGTATTATTACGCGGTAGTGATAAAGTTTCAGTTTTAGTTGATGGAAAAGTTTCGAGTTTGACAGGTTACGGAAATCAATCCGGTTTAGGTAGCATTCCCTCCGCCAACATTGAACGTATCGAAATTATTAACAACCCTTCTTCACGTTATGATGCATCCGGCTTAGCGGGCGTTATCAATATCGTTTACAAAAACGAGAAGAGTTCTGGCTGGACCGGAGATTTGAGTTTCACCGCCGCTGTTGGACAACTTGAAAAACGGAAGAAAGATTTGCCGACGGAGCTCGGCAGTTACTCAAACAATCAAAAATATACGCCTGCCATAAGCCTCAATTACGGTGCAGATAATTTTGATTATTTTTTACAAGCCGAAGTACTCACTCAAGATCACTTGCCTAACAATGAATTCACGACGCGTTTTTATGACAATGGCGACGTTACACTTTCGCAAGTTCCTGAAAATCGTGAGCAAGATCATTACATCGTAAAGACTGGCGTGAGCTGGACTGCCAGCTCGAAGGATACAATCAATGCTTCTCTATTATGGGATTACGAAGAACACACTGATCGCGCCCAAGTCCCTTTTATAGATCAAGCCACGGGGAACCGATTACGTTATTGGTTTTGGACCGAAGAAGAAGTGACTGGATTTTTTAATATTAATGTTGATTGGGAACGTCAGTTTTCCGAACCCGGACATAAAATTAGCGCGAGCTTGCAATACACGCGCGGCTGGGAGGATGAATCTTATTTCTTAAATGAGGACTCTCTCGTTCGTGTTGGCACCGATGAAACACATCTCGACGCTCGCGAAAATACAGTACCCTTACAAATCGATTATGTTCGACCATTACAAACTGGCCGGCTCGAACTGGGTGGCAAGTTTCAAAAACGTTGGCTGCCTGTAGAGTATGACATCGTCCCTGGAACAAATTCGGTTATTTATCCTGGCCTTGGCGATGAATCTGAATGGGGAGAGACCATTTACGCAGGCTATGTAAACTATGTTTACGAACAAAGTAATTTCGGTGTCGAAGCCGGCTTGCGTTTGGAACAAACAGACGTGTACTACGACGTGCCACCAACCAATATTTATTATGCAGAAAATGATGAATACGATTATTTTGAAGCGTATCCAAATGTACGCTTCACCTATAACTTAAACTTAGACAACATCATTTCTCTACACTACAACAATCGCGTAGATCGCCCGGGGGAACCTGAACTAAGAGTGTTCCCGAAGTATGATGATCCAGAGCTTTCTAAAACCGGAAACCCTTATTTACGGCCTCAATTTACATCTACGTTTGAATTTGCGTATCAACGTTTTTGGTCAAACGGATCAGCTTTTATTGCGCTCTACCATCGTGATATCGAAGATACTTTTCAGCGCCTATACGCACCCGATACGACCAACCCGATTTATCCTGTTACTCATAAAATCTACCAAAACACTGGTGACTCTACGAACGATGGTATTGAATTCAGCCTCGCGCAAGAACTGAACGAAACATGGTCGGTAAATGCGAGTTTGAATTGGTACAAAAATGACATCGACGGCGACACCGTAACCGTATTATTTCCGTTTGTTCGCGATTTAACAATTGACGCATCCGATGATGACACATGGGACTTCAAACTCAACACGCGAATTGCACTGACTACCAACACTGACGTGCAACTCAGTTATATTTATTATGCAGATCGAAATATTCCCCAGGGTGAAGCTTCTTCACGATCATCATTTGATATTGGGGTGAATACTTTGATATTCGATGGCAGAGGTGAATTAAATTTCTCTTTCGCAGACGTTTTCAATAAATTTGGAATCAAAGAAGAATATGACGCTGCAGGTTATACCGCGCTTTACGAAAATTATTACGAAAGCCAAGTTGCACGTTTAACGGTGAAATACAATTTTTAGTAAACTTTATTTTATCAGTACTTTGTTCGGGCAGCTGAAATTGCTGAAAGACCGATGCCAATAACGACAGCCTGCTTAGCTAGGATCACTGCGGCCTGTTTTAGCATGAAATCTCCATCGCGAAAAAACGCGTACAGCGGAACAGTCGAAAATAACAAATAAAATTAGAGGGAATTAAAATGCGAATAATTGTTTTGTTACTTTGTATCTCAACGATAACCTGTAAAGTCTACGCCGTTGAAAAACTACCTGTGGAAGCGTTTGGTCGCTTACCAGACGTCAGTCAAATAGTGTTATCAGATGATGGATATCGATTGGCGAATTTGGTTCGAATCGATGCCGATGGTTATGAGGGATCACTTATCTCCCTCTATGATACCCGCAGCCAAACGCATAAAGCCCTCCTCCGCACCAGCAATGAAAAGTTTATTATCAACTCGATTCGTTGGGCAAACGATGACACCTTACTGATCGGCGCCAGATTCCCAGGAAACCGATACGGGACTCCTACAACGGAAACCCGATTAATGAAGATCAACGTCGAAACAGCTGAGGCTAGCCCAGTCATTTCTGACCGCACTACGAAAAAATTCAAATGGGTTCCGCAATTTCAGCACAACATTATCGATATGCTCCCAGATGAGCCGAATTTTTTTCTGATGACTCTCGATACAGAAGGCACAGGCGATGCTAAGGTTTATCGAGTTAATTTAAACAATGGTCATATTAAACGATACCATCGACATCGCCGTCATGTGCGAAATTGGATTACCGACCAAGATCATAATATTCGCGTGGGAATTTATCAGGATGGTACGGATCTGCGCGTCTTAACTAGAAATTCCGAATCAGGTTCTTGGTTTGAACGCTGGCGCTTTGAAAGTTTCGATGAGGCAGCAATTGCCCCACTCGGCTTTGGGAAAGACCCCAACATTCTTTTCGTCCGCGCCTATCACGATGACCGCAAAGCAATTTTTAAAGTGGATCTCAGCAAAAAAAACAGTGAGCTAGAGCTAGTATTTTCCGACCCCAATTTCGATGTGAATGGAAACCTAATTTTCTCCAAATCTACAAGGGACGTGGTTGGTATAAGCTACGCCGAAAATGGTGGCTTTACATTTTGGGATCCCGAACTTGATAAAATTCAAGACAGTGTTAATGCTGTGCTACCTGACACTAAAAATTTCATCTACGGGATGGCTATAGATCAGCGTCGCTATCTCGTTCTATCGCTTAGCGACACTAATCCCGGAACCTATTACTTAGGTGATAGAGATAAAGGCACACTTGAAGCTGTTGGGAGACGCTATGAAGCTTTGAATCCAGAATTAATGAGTGAAAAGCAGGTAGTTGAATATGAAGCGCGCGATGGTTTAAAAATACAGGCGTATTTAAGTTTACCAAAAGGTATCGAACACAAAAATCTCCCCGCAATTGTTTTCCCCCATGGCGGCCCAATTAGTTTCGATGATGGGGGTTTTGATTACTGGACTCAGTTTTTTGTTAATCGTGGATACGCAGTGCTGCAAATGAATTTTCGCGGCTCTAGTGGTTACGGTTTTGATTTTATGAAAGCGGGACTGCAAAATTGGGGCAAGGAAATGCAGGATGACGTTGAGGATGGCGCACATTGGTTAGCAGAACGCGGCGTTGTCGACCCACAAAGAATATGTATTGTGGGCGCAAGCTATGGAGGCTACGCGGCGTTAATGGCTACCGTTAAGTCACCCGACCTGTTTCGTTGTGCGATTAGTTTCGCCGGTATTGGTGATGTTGAAGCGCTGGTGAAATCACATCGACGGTACAGCAACTTTGAAGTTGTGCAAGAACAAATCGGAGATGACTATAAAGAATTACGAAACCGTTCACCCGTCAATTTTGTTGAAAAAATAACTACACCTGTTTTATTGGTGCACGGAACTGATGATCGTTCGGTAAAAGTCGAACAAAGTCGGGACATGGAAAAAGCAATGCGAAAAGCAGGAAAACATGTCGAATACATTGAGCTAGATGGAGGCGATCATCATCTCAGTAACAATGATCATCGTTTAACAACGTTTAGTGCAATGGATGAGTTTCTCGCGAAACATTTGCCCGTTGAGAAATAGTGTCGCGCTTTAAAAAACCAGAGCAATAACAAAATTATTAATTAGGACTTGCTTTACCTTTCGCACAGCGGGGGCAAAATATCTTGCCTTCAACAATTTGCCACCCCGCCTTGTGCGCCTTTAAAGCCGAAGGTAAAGATGCCGCATCTCCCTCCAGCTCTTCATTTATTTCATCGACAAATTGCTCTTCGCATCCTTCATTTTGACAAATAAGTAATTGTTTAACTTGTGAGTCAGACAACGACGGCCTCCAAATCTGTTTTATTCAATATTACGCTTTTAAAATTTTTATCAATCATTATCCCAGCCAGCTTTAATATGCTCTATCATGCCGGTCTTATCCAATGAGTCAAGCTTCATAATCATATCGATCAATATCATGGCGTCGTGAAAAAAACAGGACCAAGAACCGCTAGGGAACTGAAATTTAAGTTTTTTTTAACTTGAAAGCTAACGAGAGTAATAGTTCTCAGTAAGATATTTCGCCCAAAAAAATGATTGTTCAGTTAATCTTAAGTAAGAATAATCTATCCTACAACTAAGCGTTCGGCATCAAAACTAATCTTCATTAAAAAACATCTTCGCTATCTTTACATTGTTCATACTGTGCTTTGTAAAGTTCATTGCGCCTGTGCCGCTCCTGTAATATATTTTTAACAATAACAATAACAATAACAATAATAATGGCACCAAAGTGAAAACCTCCAAGCCGTCTGGCGCCTTAATCAAAATATCTTTATCTGAGATGGACTTCTATCATGGCAATAAAAGTCATATATGAGAACGATTATCAAGGCGTCTTACTAACTGCTGAGTCGGACTTCAATGGCGGGGACTTGTATAGAGTAAGTCAGCAAATTTATCAGCATGAGTTTATTCACCTACTTAGATATCAAATTGTCGACTTTACCCAAGTCGACAGTGTTGATATTGATATTGAAACGGTCCAAAAAATTGCGGATCTTGATCGTGCTGCCGCAGAAAAAAACAAAGGTATGAAAGTAGCGATAATTGCCGAGGATAATTTATTAAAATATTTAAGCGAAGCTTGGGAAATTTTTTCCGAAAACCCTTGGCTAGAAACGAAAATTTGTAGCACGATGGGAGATGCTAGAGAATGGCTCATAAAATCAGAACTGAACCGAGAAAACAAAACGAAGAATATCCAAATAGAAAAAAAAGATTAGAAACATTCGTTTATTCTATTGAAAGCTCACAGTTTTCTAATAATATTTGAACTACGGATTCGTTCGATCCAGTAAACTGATTCACTAACAATATGTTTTTATCCTGAGATACGGTTGCTGATTTTATTAGCGAAATATCTACGCTGCACCTCAGGTTTTTTTTCAAATTTGTTATACAGATAGGACCTTCCCAGATATCGGGTTTCGCCAAATCATTTGGGTTAAAAATCTTAACCTGATAGTCATCTACTTCAATAGTAGTGTACTGTCCTTCGATATGGCAGGCTTGGTTTTGCTCATCTGAAGCCTGGTTCTGAGCTATAGGTTGCTCACAGGCAGTTAAAACTGCGACGGAAAAAACAAACCCAAACGCTATCGATACCATTTTTATTTTCATTCGATTAGCCTATAGCTATAAATAACCTTATCTCGATCTGCTTTGTTCCATGACCAGTTTATAGTTGTATTTTTCTTTGGCACTCCACCAAGACTGCCCCAATACGGTGAAGGGTACTTGCCGTGGGATAATTGCCCGTCAACAATGACAACCACATGTCCATGAGGGTCGCTCTTGAGCCCCGCAACGACGAACATGCCATTAGCCGCATGAAGCTGTGCCTGCAAACCGGATTCAATTGTTTTCCAGAGCGGTTTCTGAATAGCATCGACAATATCATTTGCCTGCCCATGAACCGTTATTGTTAACTCTTTGGCGACCGCTTTTATGAAGCCACTGCAATTCTTTTTATTACTTTCCCAGTGCTTTTCACACAATTCAATAACTTTAATTGCGTTTCTGTTTTTCGACATAATCATATCCTTATGAGATGAAGCGGTGTATTGAATAATAATCGCTCAATGTAGCGGGCTAAAATATCACGGTTCCAGCAATCAAACCGTGCTGAATGTCGGGTTTTTTGCTCATGTTTCTGCTATACGAGTCGCTTTTGGTGCTAGACGGAATATCAGCACTCTATACTTGAACAAATATTTATAGTTGAATGAGCTACTGGGGCTTTAACTGGAAAACGCTTTCCTACAACGAGCGCTTCCAGTAAAAATATCAAATAAACTATCACACGCTTTAGGAACAATATTTAAAACATACATCGCACCTCAACGCTTAAAGGAAAATAACAATGGTTCTTATAACACCAATCAAAAAAAACATTTTTAACCTAGGGTTGATAGCGATACTAATTAACCTTTCCGCTTGCGACTTATTTTCGTCTCCGGCGGAAGAAGTAAGCTTTCTAAATAATAAATTTTCGGTTATCAAACCTGCTACCTGGTCTATTCGCACAGATTTGAATGACGCTGCAGACTTACAAATGGCGAATTTATTTAAAGAAGCTTATGTAGTGATATTGTCAGAAAATAAAGATGATTTTGAAGATATCACATTGGAAGAACATAGTGCTTTGACAAAGTCTTATATATCCGAAAGCCTAGAAAACTATAAAGAAACTGAGCCCGAAAATAATTTGAGTAAAAAATACAAAATGATACGTTACCAGATATCTGGGACAATCGAGGGTTTAAACGTTATTTATTGGCACGTCTCAGTTGAAACTGATCACCATTTTCATCAACTTCTGTTTTGGAGTTTGAATTCAAAATTTGAAAGCAATGCTGCGGATTACAATTCGGTGATCCAATCTTTTAAAGCGAATGGGTAAAAATCATTTTTTACAAAACTGACAAGATAAAAATAAAAACCCAAACCAGTTGGTTTGGGTTTTCTGCCGACGAAAACTCAAATTATTTTTTATAAAATTTAGTTAAACCCTTAATAGGGCCAACTTCACCAGCGTAAATAATACCGTCCTTATCGACAGTCACACCTTCTCCCATTGAGCCCACACCTCCCATACCAGAAGCTCGCTCAGATTCATGAGCCGGAATAAAATATTCAACTTTACCCGTTTTAGCACTACCGATACGCAAACCCTTACTCCAACCTGGATTGTAGTTGTCATCTGACTCCGAATCGATCGCATAAATCGTATCGTTTGCATCGATAAATAATCCGCTGATACGGCTAAATTGATACCAGGTATCTAGGTGATTTCCGTCTTGATCCATAATTTGTATGCGTCGATTACCACGATCCGCAACAAATATGCGTCCCTGAGAATCCATCGCTAATGCGTGAGGCGAACGAAATTCGCCGTCTTTAAATCCCCATGAACCAAAACTTTTTATAAATTTTCCGTCAGCCGAAAATTTAGAAATGCGACTAATAGAATTTGGACCTGGCTCATTCTGAAATTGCGCTCCGTGAGTTTCGGCGACAAAAATACTGCCGTCAGGTGCAACTACTACGTCATTTGGATCGGTGAAATGTGTTGGGGGGTTACCGGCTTGGCCTGGTGTTCCCAAGACCATAAGGACTTCACCTTCGGGACTAAATTTAATTACCTGATGCCCTATATTCGTGGCATCGGGAAACTCTTTTAACTCATTGGCCCGAGCACCGCGCGCATCGACAATCCAAACATTCCCTTCTTTATCAACTTCTATTCCATGAGGCCAAGCGATTAGGCCCTTACCAAAACTTTTAACGACTTTGCCGCTAGGATCAAGTTTCACAATTGGATCAACATCCGAACCGACACAAGAATTGTTACCGCAACGATCAGCCGCCCAAATGTGTTTCCCATCAATATCAACATGAACCGCACTCACCGAGCCCCATACACGCTCATCAGGTAAGGTGCCAAAATTTCTCATCGTTTGATAAGGGTTGGGTAGATCATTGATTGGTTTAACATCAGCATGTTCCGCCGGCCCTACTGCTCCGCGCTGAGCCCATGTCGGCATACTCAACATCATCGGTAGAGATAGTGCCATTAGAGTCAAGATCGTGGATTTACGTGTTTTCATTAATCACCTCTAGTTTTGATTCTAATTATTGTCTTGAAAATATTTTAATTTGGTTTTTTAAAAAGGTGCGCTGTTAGCGCAATCTGAGTAGTTGGAGCGTTGCTTTATTATTAATGTTCCAGTTATCGGATTAGCTTGCCATTGTACTGATGATTCCGAAAGCAGACTGATAATAATTGTTATTCCCATACGTGGTCGTTACCTTCATAACTACAAGATTTGCTAAACCACGGGTCAGCAACCTATAATTACTGACCCATAATTCAGCAAGGTGGATTTAAATGCCACACCCCACACACACAGATTCCCCTAGTAAACAGCCACGCTACCGACGCCGAAAAGAAGACAGACCGGAAGAGATTGCCGATGCCGCTCTTCAGGTATTTTCAGAAAAAGGCTATTCCGCTACCAAGGTCGAAGAAGTCGCCCAGCGGGCAGGGGTAAGTAAGGGCCTGCTTTATCTCTATTACAAAACCAAGCAAGATCTGTTCAAAACGGTGGTTCGCAAATATATTGCACCCAAAGTTGATCATTTGCTGGACGTTGTCGAAACCACTGATTTACCTGCAGAAGAATTTTTGCGCGGGCCATTTCTGCATTTAGCGAAACAAATTCCTCACACCCCCGCGAGTATACTCATTCGTTTGATGATATCTGAGGGGCACAAGCATCCAGATCTTGTGGCTTACTATTGGGAAACGGTTGTCTCCCACGGCATCTTAGCGCTCAAAACAATTATTAGGCGCGGAGTTGCAAGTGGTGAATTTCGAGAAACGGCTATCGAAAAATTTCCGCAACTTATCGCTTCACCCGTTATATTTTCTGTGATTTGGAATTCCATTTTTTCAAAACAAGAAAAAATCGATAGTGACTCATTTATTGAAACACACATTGATATGTTAATTGCCTGGCTTAAAGCATGAGAAACTAAAATGAAACAACATCGTTTGCTTCAATCATCATTACTTTCCTCTATTTACTTGCTCACTGTCATTCTTAGTACCGGTTGTGAAAATAAAGAACAAGGTCTACTGCTTGGGCAACTAGAATCTGACCGTATAGAAATCAACGCCGAGGTTTCTGAACCTATAACAGCCATCCTAGTGCGAGAAGGCGAAACCGTCAAAAGCGGTCAGGCGCTCATTCAATTGGATGCACAGCGGTTTGAAACCAAAATTCTAGAAACCAATGCCTTGCTCGCGCAACATCAAGCACGACTAGAAGAATTATTAAGAGGGCCCCGATTAGAAAAAATTAGCGCAGCTCGTGCTTCATTGCAAAGCGCTGAGACCGAGCGAGAATTTCGAAAAATAGAGTTCACTCGGGCACAACGTTTACTCGATCAAAACCTCACCTCTATCGCAAGTAGAGACTCAGCTAAAACCGCTTTCGATGAGGCCCAATCAAATGTTGATTTTCGACAAGCACAACTTGACGAACTAATTGCGGGAAGTACTAACGAAGAAATTAGCCAAGCAAGACAAGCCGTGAAACAAATTGAATCAAAACTTCAGTTATTAGAAATTGATCGTGATCGGCTTACGCTAAAAGCACCTAGCGACGCCATCGTCGATAATATTTTGTACGAAAAAGGTGAGCGCCCACAAGCAGGACAAACCATCATTGTTTTATTGTCCGGTGATCAAGCTTATGCACGCGTTTATATCTCTGAGACAATGCGCTCGTCGGTCAGCGTTGGATCAACGGCGACAATAAATTTTGACGGAGCGAACAAAGTACTAAGCGGCAGAGTACGCAGTATTGCCAATGAAGCCGCTTTTACCCCCTACTATTCACTCACCGAACATGATCGCGGTCGACTGTCCTATCTTGCAAAAATCGATATTCTCGATGCGGACGAACGACTACCCGATGGCCTGCCGGTTCAGATAGAACTTATCGATGAATAATCATCTAGAAACGAACCACAAATTCGCAATCCGGGCCCGAGGCTTAAGCAAACAATTCGGTAATCTATTAGCGGTAAATAACTTAGATCTCGATATTCCTCATTCACAAATTTTTGGTTTCTTAGGGCCCAACGGTTCCGGAAAATCGACAACCATCCGCTTACTTTGCGGCTTATTGTCACCGTCCCAAGGTAGCGCAGAGGTGTTGGGATTTAAAATACCCGAGTCCGCAAAAAAACTTAAACCAAAAATCGGTTATATGACGCAGAAATTTTCTCTCTACGGCGACTTAAGCGTTATCGAGAATTTGCAATTTATTTCGAATATCTATTGTTATGAACGTAAGGCCCGCAAGGTTCGAATCGAAGAATTACTTGAACGGTACGATCTTCGAGAACTCAGTCGGCAAATGGCGAGCACATTAAGTGGCGGGCAAAAACAACGGCTTGCACTAGCTTGTGCGGTACTCAATAAACCGGAATTATTATTGCTCGATGAACCCACTAGCGCGGTCGACCCTAAAAGCCGCCGGGATTTTTGGAAAAAATTATTTGAACTCGCTGATTCCGGTACGACAATTTTAGTCAGTACTCATTACATGGATGAAGCTGAGCGCTGCCACCGCCTTGCTATTCTCGATCACGGAAGAAAAGTTGCTGCCGGTTCTCCGCAGGAATTACAAGAAAATATCGGCGTCTCTGTCGTAGAAGTGCAATCAACTAATACTTCCGCCATTCAAAATATCTTGGAAAAAAACCAAAATATACTCAGCGTGACCCAGCTAGGCGTTCGACTTCGTGTCTTGGTTCCCGCTTCAATTGCAAAGCCTTTAGCTCTGGTAGAGGAGCAACTAGGCGATTACAAATTAGCTGCACAAGTAAGCTTGGTGCCCCCGTCGCTGGAAGATGTTTTTGTCGTCACCACCTATAAAAAACCATCGCAAGATAACATCACCATCGAAAAACAATTGGGCGCATAAAAACACCTGAGGACGAATTAAGTGAATTGGCTGATACGTTTTTTCGCCATAATGATCAAAGAATTTCGACAATTACGTCGAGATAAAATTACTTTTGCAATGATCATAGGAATTCCTGTGGGTCAGATTCTATTATTTGGTTATGCAATTAATACCGATATTAGAGATTTAAAAGCCGCCGTCGCCGACCAATCTAACTCTCACTTATCACGAGAGTTTATTTCCGAGCTAGGCCAAACCCAAGTAGTAGCATTTCAATCACAAGTACAAAGCGCTGATGATTTGGAGCAGCTACTAAGAGTCGGTGATATTTCTATCGGTGTTTTCATACCCCATGATTTTGATCGTCGTACACAAGATTCATCCCGACCCGCTGCACATCTTCTGGTCGACGGAACAGATCCCACCGTGGTAAACGTTGCCAATCAATTAGCGTCATTTCCCGTAGGTTTTAAAAATAATATTCGGCGAGAAAATTTACGATCATTAGAAGTAAAAGCCTATTACAACCCGAACAGACGTACCGCCGTTAATATCATTCCCGGCTTGCTAGGTATCATCTTAACCTTAACGATGACGCTATTTACCGCAGTAGCAATTGTAAGAGAGCGAGAGCACGGCAACCTCGAACTCTTAATTAACACGCCAGTCAGTACGGCGCAGTTAATGTTGGGGAAAGTTGTACCCTACATTCTTATTGGTCTTATTCAAGTGGCGCTAATTCTTGCTGTCGGCCAATTTCTTTTTAATGTTCCGCTACGCGGAACACTGCTAGACTTATACTCTGCAGCGATTGTCTTTATCGCTGCCAATTTGGCGCTCGGCCTGTTTATTTCTACGGTTGCAAAAACGCAGTTTCAAGCGATACAAATAACAATCATGTTCTTATTGCCCTCAATATTATTGTCAGGTTTTATGTTTCCTTTTGATGGCATGCCAACATTTGCTCAGTATCTCGGAGAAGTTTTGCCAAACACCCATTTCATTCGTTTAACGCGGGGCATCATGCTACGTGAGGCGGCATTACTAGAATTAAAATCAGAAATTATTGCACTAATGGTATTTACACTACTTGCTATGGTCGCCGCAATACTGCGTTTTTCACGGCGCCTTGATTAGCCACTTCCGAAAACTCAGATAAATGTTTTGAAATTCTTTGTTTATGTGATGTCTTGGCAGAGGAGACGAGTAATGTCTGCTGCTGATTTTTCCTGGCAATTTTGGTACTGAGATCCACACCATAACGAGCTGAAATCATCTCGATCGATTTTCTCCGCTGCCTTTTTCAATGGCGAAAGTGCACTGCCCGCTAAAGGAAAATCCGGAACTTCAGGATTTAAGGGTCCAATATCTTTCATCAGTTGATTGATGATTCCGCGAGCTGGTCGCCCAGAGAACAAATTGGTAAGTGCCGTCTCGCGTATTTCTTTATTTTTTAAAGCCGAGCGATGAATGGCAGAAATTTTTGCTTCGGGACACAGAAGATATGCGGTACCGACTTGTACGCCAGCCGCGCCAAGAGACATGATTCGTGCAACGGATTTTGCATCACTGATCCCACCTGCGGCAACAACAGGGATGTCGATTTTCGACAGCAGTTGCTGCACTAAACTTACGGTATCCATTTGCAAACCTAATTCCATCGACAAAAAGTGGCCTCGATGTCCGCCCGCCTCCAAACCTTGAGCGATTACTAGGTCAACTCCACGTTCCTGCAACCACAATCCTTCTTCCACTGTTGTTGCCGTGGACATTATTTTCGCGCCGCTGGATTTAACCCGAGCCAATAGCGAATGCTTCGGCAGCCCGAAATGAAAGCTCACCACCGGCGGTTTAGTTTTTTCAACCACTTCTACTGCGCGCTCATCAAAGGGCATTCGAATACCGCCAGGTGGAGAATCAATATCTTCAACACCAAGGTCTTGATAATAGTGATCGAGTGATTGCTTCCAGGCCTTTATTTTTTCACTATTATCTCCGGGCTCCGCGTGACAAAAAAAATTGAGATTAAATGGTTTAGATGTAAGTTTAGTGATCGCTCCAATCTCGTCAGTTAAGGCCTCGGCACTCAATAAGGCCGCAGGCAAAGAGCCAAGGCCACCTGCATTGGAAACAGCTACAGTTAAGGCGTGATTTTGCGCTCCAGCCATCGGCGCTTGAATGATGGGCAACTCGATGTTCAATAAGTCTTGTAATAACATGGGATTCCGCTTCACCTAGGATATTTTTTACGGTAGTTTACCGGCATTCACATAGTCTATTCCCGCTGAGCTAGATTTAGGATTATTTTTTTTAATCTTCGTTATTCAAAGGGTTTATAACCTGTTCTGTTCCTCTCAATAACAAGAATAATTGGACCTATTATGAAATTCGCAAAGTATTGGCAACAAATCATCGTTCCCGCTAACAAATCAATATTTGGTTCAGACAAAATACCAATCTGGGGAGCTTCCAACGAGAGTGAGGAGCAGGCACTAAGTGAAGCGCAGCAACGCGCCAATCGCTTTAAGGCATTCTTTAGTGAGGGATTTAATAAACAGGACGAATATGAATATTCCGTCGGATTTATACGCGAAGAAGTCATCGAGGAAATTAAGAACCCTCACGGTGACACTCTCGCCGTACTCACCCGCAATAGTTATGGGGCATGCGTATTAAACACCGAGCAGGTATTGATTGGGGATATCGATTACCCTTCTCCGGGAATGCTTGATCGAATCTTGTCGATATTTGGTAAAAAACCGAAAGACAAAGCCTGTTTTTTAGATCTAATAAAAACTTACCAAGAAAAAAATACCCATTTTAAAATTAAAGTCTATGAAACCTTTGGCGGCTTGCGTTTTATCATCTGCGATAAACTGTTTACCAGTGGCGCTGATACGGTCTATCAAATTTTTAAAGATTTGGAAGTTGATCCCTTGTACGCCCAACTCTGTAAACGACAATCTTGTTTTCGCGCGCGTCTCACGCCCAAGCCATGGAGGATGGATATCGAAAGGCCGCCAAATCGTTTTCCTCGGCAGAATGAAAACGAAACTCAAAAATTTAAGTCGTGGCTCGAAAACTACCAACATGCCAGCAAACATAAGTGTGCGGCCAGAGAAATTGCCACCTATGGAAGTGCCAGTACGCATCCAGATGTAAGAATGGTAATTGAGTTGCACGATAAAATTGCTTGTCCCAGCGCTGAAACATTGGCGTAGATCAAACGACTGAATTAGACATCAATAATGATTAATCAAACGATAATTAAATCCTTACAGCAGCGTATTCATAAGATTATTCGCGATCATAGCCAAGGAATTAGTGAGTACGAGCTGTTAAAGCAACTTCAGAACGAGGATGTTTTCCCTGAGCTTGACGGCAAGGAAAACCTATTGATGTTCAGACAACACTTTTTATTGATGCACTGTTTATATACTCTACAAGAAAAAATGATCACCGAGGAACAACTCTATTTAACTATTAGCCCAATAAAAATCAACATAACAGCAACCAAAAAATCCACGTCCAGCGGTACCGAAATCAGCGCTACCGAAATCAGTGAACATCATTCTGAACAAGCGTTGAAAGAATATTATATGGATTTGAATTATTTTTATGACACTAGCAGCGGAGATGTCGAAGGATTACTAAAAAGCTTCTGGCAGGAATATGCACGCCAAATTAACGGTGGCGATGCGCTAGGCATATTGGAACTACCAGCCGGTGCGAGCAAGGAAAAAATTACCGTGCGTTATCGCCAACTTATTGCAAAACACCACCCCGATAAAGGCGGTGATAAGGAAGAGTTCATTAAAATACGCGCTGCCTATGAGGTACTTACAGCAAAACCCTAAAAGATCAGATCTTTCAGATTGACTACAAGAATCAATTCAGTACCAGGGTAAATGCCATTTGCCAAGCTGGCATTTTCTTTTTTTAGAAGCCTTCGAATAATTTACAATTCAAACGGAGTTAGCATGAAAAATATTTTTATTTCTTCGGCGTGTCCATTCTTATTGTTAATCCTTAGCGCTTGCTCAGAAAAAGAATCAGCAACCAACGACGCCAACATAAAAAATAATACCGCGATCAGCGATTCAGACGCTTGGATTCAGCTATTCGACGGTACTGACCTTGATCACTGGAACACAACAGGCGATGCAAACTGGATAGTTGAGGACGATACCGTAAGTGCTAACAGCGGCAGCGGCATGTTGGTAAGTAAAATTCCGTACACGGATTTTCATCTGACACTAGATTTTTGGGTAGACAGACCGGCCAATAGTGGCGTCTTTATTCGTTGCTTGGAAGCCAGCAATATTACCGCGAGCAATTGTTATGAGGTGAATATCTTTGATACACGACCGGATCAAACCTATCGTACTGGGGGCATTGTTGATATCGCGCCACCTAATTCCATCGTAAATGCCGCAGACCATTGGAATCGTTATGAAATTATCGCTAAAGGATCGCGCCTGACAGTTAAATTAAACGACATCCTTATGGTGGATACAGAAGATACAAAATTTTCCGAAGGCGTGATTGCTTTGCAGTATGGCGCCGGGGTCGTCAAATTTCGAAACATTGCCATTAACAATACACTGTGATTGTTTTGGAAGCAGTTACAAGTTTGAAGAGGAGCAGGAATTAAGTCTACTTTCAGGCATTGACCATGGTCTATACACCACGGTTTATGATCGGCTCACATACAACATAATAATTAGGAGCCAGACCATGAAATCGTTTTCAGACTATAAAAAAATAATACGCGTTATCGCTTTAAGTAGTGCTGTGCTGTTTTTATTCGTATCGCCATTCTCTTTCGCCGCTGAAGAAGCGAAGTACTCCAAAAATATATCATTCAGTGTTCTTTTAGATGAAGAAGCGGCTAAAGCCATTATGGAAAAGCATGCGCCTGCATTGATGAGTAATCCCGATATTGACATGGCCCGCGGCATGTCCCTAGGTGAAGTTGCCTCCTTTCCTGAGGCCGGTCTTTCTAATGAGATCGTTGAAAAAATTCTCGCGGATCTCAACCAACTAGAAGGTTAAGGAAACTCTTAATCGCTTTTTTTTCTGTTTTCAGCAAGGCCGTGACTATGCCACTACATAGTTTATGGCCTTGCTGATTTTTTTGCGTCTCAACATCCACTAAAATCAGATTTCATTCAATTTCCACATTCGCACAGCGGTGAAAGTAAAAACAAGCGACATTCTTACCAAAGGAGGTAGCCATGTTTATCGGAGAATTGGCGAAGAAATCCGGCTTTACCAGAGACGCAATTCGTTACTACGAAAAAATGGGCCTGATTAATTGCAAAGGCCAAGGCTCGGCTGAAAACAATTACAAAATATATTCTGATGAAACCTTGCAAACCTTAGAACATATCTCCCAGTTGAAGAATATGGGGTTTTCTCTTAGTCAAAGCAAAGAGGTGTTAGCTATGGCTAATAAAAGCCAACTGGACATGGTAGGTATTAAAAGAACGCTAATAAATAAAAGAAGAGAAATAGAAGGACAAATTAAAACCATGCATCAACATTGCTCAAACATTGATGGAATTCTAGATCAATATTTTCAAGATATCTAAGTCACCACTATTAAAGCCACTCTCTAGGATCCAGTCGATAATATTTCTCTAACTCTTCAAACAACGCTTTGTGGTTTTTATACAGCTTGTCAGGCTCTTCAAAAAATGTTTCCGTCGCAACGGCAAAAAATTCTGCGGGGTTAGTCGCACCATAGTGATCAATAATACTCTCTTTTCTAGGATCACTCTTCTGGAGTTTTTCAAACTCTTTACCGAGTACGTAAGCCCAGCTTTTATAGGCGGCTTTGGTATAGAGAAGCGGAGCGCCATTAGTGACACCAGACTCGTGGTCTAGTTGATGAGCGAATTCATGTAAAACCACATTGAACCCATCGGTAAAATTACGCACGCCCTTTTCGACATCATCCCAAGCTAAAATAACTTTGCCATTACTCCAGGATTCACCCAGTAGATCATGGCTTTGGTGTGAAACCAAACCAAGCTCATCCCTCACCTCTCGCGTCGCTCGAAAAGTGCTGGGATAAAGATAGATAGTTCTTAAATCGACATATTCATGAGTTGGTCTATTTAACAATAAGAGGCAAGCTTGTGCAGCGATCAACACTTTCATCTCGTCATTGACTTCTAGATCTGCACAACCAACGAATTCTTTATTCTCGATAAACACATTTACAAGTTGTTGAAGCTGTTTTTTTAACTCAGCAGGGAGTTTTAAATAGACAGGAAACCGCTCTACCAATATTTTTTCCCAGGTATCAGGGAAGGGTTTACTGACCGTTCGATGACGAAACAAGCGCGGCAATATCAGTAGATGTACCGCTACCAACAAAACGATTATAAATAGAATAGAAAAAATAATTACTGTTTGCATACGACGTCAAATTTCAAAGAATAAAAATCAAAGTGCTACTAAGATCACAAACTAAAAATATGCTGTGTTAATGTCTATATCGGCGTATTGCCAAGCACGTTTAAATCTGCGTTCGGCGTCTGCTGCCGGTCCCGCTTTGTTTTGACCTCGCATGCTCGCTAACAAGCCGTAAAGCGCCCACCCGTTCTCTTGCAACAAATTCAAATCTTCATTAAATATTAGTTCCGCATCTGAGAATCGCTTTAACGATAAATACAGCTGACCTAAACTCAAACGTGTTGATTGTAACCAGTCCGGCGGCTCCATATACCGCAATTGATCTTGAATCAAAATCGCCTGTTTGTACTCAGAAATAGCGCTACGAATATCACCTTTTCGCTGAGCGATATCTCCGGCCAAGGTGTGCTGTGCAATCGACAATAAATCGCCCGCGGAATTTACTACTACGCGTAACGTTTTTAATTTCGGATCGCTTTGTATCCCTCGCAAACGAACTAACGCTTGCTCTGCATTTTCGACATCACCTTTCCTCAAAAGGGCACTACCGCGCATAAAATGCCACATGCCTAGCAAATAAGGTGTGTTTTGCGGAGGAGATTGCAAGGCAAGGATGTCATCCCAACGGCCAAACATTCTCAAGGTCATCCAATAAGTCGCAATCGCGCGTTGCCCACCACCTGTTGTTATTCTATTTTCACTAACGCTCTCTGCCATTTGTTTTGCCGCGGGAATTGCTCTCGCACTATTTCCCTGTAAGACAGCGGCCCAGTGAATAAAATTAGTGGCATGTCCCGCGTGGCCACGATGAGAAAGCCCATAGGTTAATCCACCCGGAAATTCTCGCTCACCCCATACCTCGGCAAAATATTTGTCGGCTTCTAAAGATCGCTCATTCGTTAAAATTGCGTCTTGGTAGCGACCGACACGCATATAAATATGTCCGGGCATATGCACCATGTGCCCGGCTTTTGGTGTTAGAGATTCAAGCCTATCCGCAGAGGCTTCTGCTTGCTGGGGCGCAATCGAATTTTCCATAAGGTGAATATGAAGATGAGTTAAGCCAGGGTGGCCAGGTTCAATAGAAAGTGCTTTTTCTATAATTTCTTGCGCTTTATCGCCTTGGTTTATTGGGCTGCCGTCGCGTGGCGAAAAATATTGCCAGGGTGTCGCCATCATGATGGCATCAGCCGCTAGAAATGCGACCTCAAGATCTTGTGGATATTGAGCATACAAGTCTTGCGTCGCAACAATAAATGCCTGACTGCGCGCTTCTCTGCTCGTGTAAGTATCGGTATCAAAAAGAACTGCTAAGGCTTCGATTAAACCCACTTCAAAAGCACTGTAAGCGTTTGGATTCTTGTTAATTTTTTCTTTTGCACTTGCTAGTGCGGCTTTACCTAAGCCTTCTGGGTCATCTTTCGCTCTGCCATAACGGCTGTTTGGGTTAGGACCAATTGCTAATGCCCTACCCCACTGCACCATGGCATTATCGGGATCGAAACAAAGCGCCGCGTTAAAAGATGCTAAGGCTTCTGGAAAATAAAAACTAAATGTTAATCTCAAGCCTTGGTCAAAATAAAGTTGCGCCATTTCAGAAGAGGTCGATATTTTTCTGCTGTAAACTCCTGCATTCTCGACAATTGCCGCCTGTTCATTCGCGCAGGAAAGTTTTTCGTGAAAATTTTCTTGTGTGTCGTTGTTGACGCTAACGATTGAAAGCGGAGCGCCGCGCTCTTGCGAGCTACAAGCAAAAAGAAAACACGTTAGTATCGATAAAATTACTACAAGCTTTGTCCTGATGGATCTTCGGCAATTAGTCATACATCTCTCCAGAGTATTTACACTCGTGTCACTTCATTACTTGGTCGCTACATAAACAGTATTGGTCGATTCACAATTTTGAAAGGGATTATAAAAGCTCACTACGTGGCATTCTACTGAAACGAATACTTGCCTCAATAAAGCAGTAAAAGTTTTGTCTTCAGGCTCATTCGACCACATTGCGAACACACCTTTATCTCGCAATTGTCTGGTCATTTTTTTTAGTTTTTCAGGCGTATAAAAACTGGCATTCGCGCTATTTAAAAATGCACTCGGAGAATGATCGATATCGAGTAAGATTGCATCGAAAATTTTATTGGCTTGCTCGGGGTCAAAACCCGATTCCTCTGCTACCGCCAGATCAAAAAAATTACCCAGAACAAAGCGACAACGTGGATCCTCGCTCAAGGTCTTACCAAGAGGTACCTTGCCATTGCGATGCCAAGAGATTACCGGCTCCAGTGCTTCAATGACCAACAATTCCTCCACGCGCCTATCTTGCAAGGCCGCTTCAGCGGTATGCCCTAAACCCAAACCACCGACTACAACTTTTAACTTATCACCTTCGATAGCGGCCAAGCCAAGTTCAGACAACGCTTCTTCGGCGCGTACAAACATGCTCGACATGAGAAATTCGTCGCCGAGTTTTACTTCATAAATATCCCGATCACCGAGCGCTGGAATTCGTCTGCGACGCAGCGAAATTTCGCCAAGTGGCGAAGCTTGACTATCAATTTCTTCGAACATTGCACTCATAAACGATCCGGTGGCGTAGATACTGAAGGGTAAATATCTTTCTCGAAATAAAAATCAATTCCAACCAAAAATAGCGAGTATTGTAACGAATTCTACTTATAAATACCCTTCTTCGCGAGAAGAGACAAAATACATTAAAGCAGAAAACGTTTGATTTTCTTGAGCGAGGCCTAGAATTATTTGCATTGCCTTCGTATAAACTGCGCATTCTAAAAAGAACGCAACGCTACTAATAGCGTTAGTAAACTCCAAGGGTGAATTATCCAATATGCTTTAGGTCTCTGATATGCAAAAATTACTTATATTTGATATTCAAACTCATAATAATGTTGCTGGTCTTCAATTTTTATTGTCATAGTTCCCGATAACCCAACTAGATCGCCGGCACCGGAATCGGGAACAACTTCTAACACCAAGCGGCTTTCGCCTTTATTCATGATGCCAAAATGTTGTAACACAAAACTTCCTGATCTTCCGTCCAGCGTTCCTTCCACTTGCTCTATTGCTACATAACCCGCAGAACCTGGTACCGTCGTCCTCGCGCTGATCATTTCTCCTTTGCTCTTAGCGTTTAGTTCACCATGAAAAGTTTTATCGATTGACAGCCTACTCAGTGTGATTTTATCAACACCTTGTACAGAGAATTCCAAAGGGTCGAGTGACACATCAAATTTTCCAGAAATTTTCATCTTATCCCCCATTAACTAGTTAGAGTTTATTTCGTTGAGTATCTGAGCCTGAATTTTCTTTGGCAATGAACGTCGGGCTTTTTCATATGACCAAGTGATTAGCTCTTTTAAATACGCATCAAAAATTGAATTCAAATTTACGACACTGACCCAATGAAAACGATGCATATAACGAGCGGGCTTAATGCCGCTTTGATCAGTTAGTTCAAGGAAACGTTCCGGGGTAACCCGAAAGCTGAAGCGCCATTTTTCGGGATCACTGGTTTTAAAATAGGCGAATTTCTTAGCTCCGACGGAATAACTCAAAATATTGGCCGGATCACCAACTTGCTTTTCTTCTACACCGGCAAAGGTCAGGCAAAACTTTTTGATTTTATTAACTGATTGCGTACTCACTTTGGACACTAAAACTACTTCTCCCCTTCAGACACTCGCCGCTCTAAGCTCGAAAGAATATTGGGTACGAAGCGCTCTGAATAACCAGAGAGGAAACACCACACCAATAACTTGCCAAAATCTTGAACTGAGCCAGGTCGGATACTCAATACGGTTTTGATATCGAGAACTGAGCTTGGATCCGTTTCAGGCCTGGTAAAATTTGGGAATAAATTACTCGTAAACAAGCCGCTACCGCCGTCGCCCGTTAAAATTCCCGCAAAAAATACGATATAGATTAATCCAGCCATAATTTGGCCGATCAGAATCGGCATTAACATCGCCCACCAAGATGTCGTTAAAAACTTAAGTTCGACTTCCTGAAGCTTTGGAAAGCGTCTAAACAGCGATGTTAAAGCACCGACACCGCCGATCAATAAGGCAAACAACAATGTCCCCATCACTTCTGTCATTAATGCAAAAATAATGACAAATGCGGTGGAAATACCAACAAGTAAGGTGAGCGTAATTCCCGCCCGAAACAACAACAATTTCTTTAGTTCAAGAGTATCCATAACCTTGCGCCCTTATTTTTATATGGCGGTAAGTCTATACGATTTCGGAAAGAATTTGTGGAGGACAAGAATTAATGCGACGCCATTATCAGTCTACTGACAATGGAACCACACAATCGAGTAAATTATAGTTTGAATTCGATTGGGGGTAGGTCTTTAGAGGTACTAGCAGTATCGGTGGATGTGTCTTCATTCTTTTCAGGTTCGAGTTCAAATGTAGACTTTTTAGTAAATGCTTCTGTGGGCTTTACACCAGCCCCACTTTCGCTCGACTCGCTTGTTTCGTTCGGATCTTTCGCACCGGCTGCAAGTTCAAAAGTGGGTTTTGCGCTTTCCTTGTTTTCACTGGGCGGATTTTTCTTCTTTAACTGCTCGACTAGCAATCTACATTTTTTCGCTTGTTCTTGCTTATGGGGGATATCGTCAAGTGCGTCTGCCATTAATTCATATGCTTCAACGAGACCTTTAAACTCCGGAAATTCTTTATGCAGACCATTAATCAGCTTAACCGCTGAGATCGAATCCCCATTTTTCTTACAAGCATTTGCTAATATGCAACGCAAATTAGCTGTATCAGGTTTGAATGTTGGCATTTGCTGCAAAACACGTTTATAAACAATCGTAAGTTGGTGATCTTGCTTTGAACGCACCAAAAAGCTTAAGTAACGTGTCGCGGATTCTTCGATAACTTGGGTTCTCTTCGATGCGTAGAGAAATTCAAAATACTGTTTATTAAACTCTTTATCATTCGGGTATTGTTTTAACGCTGTATCAAATAATTTCACAACATCGTTATATCGCCCTTCTTTCAAAGTAACATCGAGCTTAGCCGCGAGACGGTCTCGATCACTCCGATACGCTTTGCCATCTCCGAAATCTTCTCGCGCGGTAAACCCTAACTCGCCTTGATACTGAAAAATTGTATACCCCATTATGTGAAACATGACGATCATATAGTAATTGGATACTATCGATTGTAGTGAACTGGAAACTACCGTAAATTCGTAACCGATCAGTTCATTAATAACGCCTACAGATGCCGACATTACCAGGATAAATCCTAGAATTAGGCCGTAAGGAAGCCCAATCGAGGTAATAAGCTGAATGATGCTAAGCGGGTTTAAGGCTTCCAATAAATTATTTGTCATACCAAAAATAATAAAAACAGCCGGCAATGCAACCGCAAGTAAAAACACGAACAGCCCTGCGAATTGCGGACCTAAAAAACGATCTGCAGAATAAATAACGGCCCCCATAGCGAACACAATCACCAACAGTTTCGCTATCAGCGCAATTCCACCACCATAGGAATCTGAAATTTCTGGAGGCACCAATAAACCTTGAGCTGTGCTTTCTAAACACTTGAAACAATACTGAAGAAAAATGCCTGTCAGTATTAGATAGCCAATAAATGCAAACGGGATAAAGCCAACCACTGTAATCGCGAATGACATAAACACGATGAAAATAATAGTGCTCAGATTTAACGGATATTTAAAACTTTCTTCAAGACGCCGCCAAAAGGGTGCCGCTTCATTAACTGCGCCGAGATGTTCAACCGGCTGCGAACAGTGAAAGCAACTTTCCTCTTCGCGGCCACTTCCCTCGTCAATACATCGATCACAATTTAACGTAAAACAGTGGTTACAACGAAATGTCGCAGGCGATAAAGGGTGATATTTACAAGTGTCCATATTTACTCATGCGCCCCAGTTATACTGCTTTTAGAGAATCAGCGAATTGACTGTAGTTTCTCTTTTGTGCATCTAGCTTTAGTGATGAGGCAGCTTGAGCAAGCTTTCTTGCAAACAAGCCCAAATTGGGGTGCTGGCTTCCCCTCTCATGGAGTATCTTAAAAATCTCTTCCGCAGTATTAAAATGGTGCTCATTGGAAAAATTCATACCCAACTGAACAGCGATATCATCGTTCATACCGTTTTGCAGTTCGGGATTTTCTTTCCATACTTTCTCCATTTGAAATTTCTGCTCTGCTGAATTCCCTCTCGCACTTAGTATCTCCATTACTAGGTTTTTGTATTCTTTAGGCTTATCGATTTTTGATAAATTATATTTTAGGACAATCAATTCAAACCTGGATCCAAACTCTTCAATTAATAGCTGCACCTGTTTTTGTGCCGACTCAAACTGATAATTTCCAATTGCATCGTATACTTTTGCGAGTTTTCCTAGCATCGGGTCGACAGCTGACTGGTCGGACTCTACATATTCTTCATTAATTTTTTTCGGAGCAAAGATAAATGTCGCTGCCATTAATATCGACCCAGATATAAATCCACCGGCATGCGCCATAAAAGCCACGTTCGATTCCGTATCACTGAAAAAACTAAATAATTCTTTGCCGACATATATCGGTAGTATTAAAAGTGCGGGAGCGCGAAAATAACCGACAAATATAAAGAACCAATAAAAAAATTCTATTTTTTTAAATCGGAATATCCCTAGATACATTGCCATAACACCAGAAATAGATCCCGATGCACCGACTAAAGGCGTAGAGGAATCGGGACTTATCAATGCGTGAGCGAGCCCACCTACAACCCCGGTGATCAAATAAAACAACAGAAAACGCAAATGGCCTATTGCGGCCTCAACTGCAAAACCACAAACCACTAGGAAAAAGAGATTTCCTATAAGATGCATCAAATCACCATGCAGAAATTGATACGTCAAAGGAGAGATAAAATCTAAATCGTTGGGAAACAAACCGAAACGCCGAAAGCTCACCGAATCTAGCTCTTTATAGATCTCAGCTTTTGCATTTTTCCACTTAAAGTAATCTTCGTCTTTCTTAATTAGATCGGGCGCTTGCTCTTTTAAATATGACTGAAAAGGCTCATCAAAGAACATTGCTCCCGCAATATCCGAAAAATAGCCTTCTTCCATGTCTAGTTGATAGGTTTCAAGTAATTCCTCGTCACCTTGACCAACTAAAAATGATTCATAGAGAGGCCATTCGATATCAAACAGTTCGTTATGGTCGTAGGTATCGAAAGCTGATTGGAATTTTTGTGCGTCGCCAGATTGATAGAAAAAAAACACGAGGATATTAAGAAGAACTAGCGAGATAAGCACGACAGGAGCATGCTGCCAATCAAAACTTTTTTCTGTGGGGATAATGACCATAGTGCGTGCTCGAAGCTATATCCGTATGTTGACTACGACGATTGACGATATTCTTGGCTACCTCAACTGCGTATATAGAAATTAGCTAGTCCAGAAAGTAGCAGATATCAGGGTATTACCTGAGTTCAGTCTCTAAAAGTCTAGCATCTAGACTACGTTTTATTGACACAGGGGGGATGGGTGGTGGTTATTTGAGATAGATCAGATGCTTACAAGCAAACTTGGACATTAAGATAGAAAGGTAGGGTAAAGAACCGAGCGGCATTGTCTCTGGAAGAAATGGCTTGCCTGAGTCCTTATTTCAATTAAAGCAAGGCCCTTAAAGTTCTAACATTCGATGTTTCTACAATACTAATTTAAAAGCCGAGTCATATATACGCTATAAGGATCTTCCACATAATCAGCAAATGGTCCGCAATAGTTGAAACCAAAGCTCTCATAGAGTTTTCTTGCCGGTAAAAAAATTTCCATCGAGCCAGTTTCAAGACTCAGTTGCTCAATCCCCATTCGTTTCGACTCATTAATAATATGCTCTAGAATATTCGCGGCGACGCCTTTTCTTAAGTGTTGTGTAGCGGTGCGCATCGATTTTATTTCACCATGTCGGTCGCTCAATATTTTAAGCGCACCACAACCCAACAACTCTCGCTCGTCCCAAGCAGTCCAGAAATTTACTTCCGGTTGCTTTAATGCAGTTAGATCTAAAGCATGAACACTTTCAGGAGGCGAGTGTTCCGCCATAGAACTAAGATGCTCTTCAAGCAATGAAAAAACTTCTGGGCCAGTTAAATCATCAATTTTAATTTTCAAACGGTGGCACCTTTAAAAATAGTCTACGATTGACCCATCTACACAACGCTAATAATAGATCGATTTTTAACTGGTAAACCCTGAAATATTTTTAGATTATTCAGTTAACAATTTAGTAATTTTGTCTTGATCAGCATACTTTACATAATTTGTAATCGTCGTTGTGACATTCTGATTTGTCATAAGTTCTTGCATCGCCACCTGGCCGACAAGCTCAAACGCTTGTTCGATCGCACGTGGATTTGCACGATTCGCGGCCTGCAATTCCTTTGGGCAATCTTCCGTCATTAGCCTTGTTACTAGGGAACCAACAAATCGATCGCTTTCAGTCACATCCGCCGAAGTGGCGCTCGAATATTTGTTAATTTCTGGGTGTGCGGCAATCGCAAAAAATATCCATTTCGCAAGATTTTTTCTCTCTTTTCCATCTAAATGATCCACCAAACACGAGCCCAAATCATCCGAAAAAGCGACGGGATTAACCAAAACAGCCAAACTAATAACAAATACTCTTAGTATATTCTTCTTAATGCCTCCAATTTTTGGCGATAGTAAAATTAACAAATAAAAAATGCGCTGACATAGCGTTTTACCCGATATCGGCAAAAGTAAAAGCCAAAATGGCTCATTCGCTTATTAGCGCGATGGGGAACATAAATAGTCGATAAAAATCGAGATATAGCGGTAAATAATCTTTGCTTGCACAATCTCGACAACAACATAGATGCCCAAACTGCATTCTTCCCCATTCGCTTTGGGATAATATTAGTAGAACAGTACTAAAAAGGTGCTTTTATCCATGGGAACTTCATATTTATACACTAAAACACAATACGCGATTTTCAAACGCCTCGTCACCCAGAATAAAATCATAGCGGCCAATATCTTTAAAGCCATATTTCTTATAGAAATCGATAGATTTATTTTCTACCCAGCTGTGTAACCAGAATTTTTCTCCATAACGCTTTCTTACTTCAGATAACAAACTAGCGCCGATACCTTTTCCCTGAAAGGGGCTTTGCACATAAAGCTTGTCAATCTCAAAACCGTTACTCTGATCATCATAGAATGATTCAAAATTAAGAAGCACATAGCCGCGAAGATAGTCATCTTCAACACAAACTAATAATTTGTATTTCGATTCAGATAAAATATCTTGGAATTTTTCTTCAGTAAATGTAGCAATAGCATAGCGCGAGGCATCAGAATAAATGCCATTAAGAGCATAGGTACTGAACCACACTTCTAGCGATAAGGCCGCAAGATTTATACAGTCCTTCTCAAGTGCCTCGCGGATCATGAGCTTTGAGAATTTGACGGCTGACCATAAGACCATGGGTAGCCGTCCGGATCAGTGAATGTGAATTTACGCTCTCCCCAAGGCTTCTCACTGATATCACCCACCTTCACACCAAGCACTCGTAAACGCTCATGTTCAGCAACGATATCATCGACTTCAACTTCAACATGCATTCCTCCAGCATACTGGCGCTCAGGAACAGGTCTACTTTCCGCCATCAAAACTAAATAACCTGTACCGAAGAAAAAGCCCGCCACTTCTGGCAGATCAGTATTTAATTTCCAACCCAGAGTTTCCTGATAAAATTTTTTGCTATTTTCAAAATTAGAAACATAGGCTTCTATATAAAAAATACCTTTCGCCATCATTTGAAGAATTCCTCACCCAAATTATTCTTTTATCCAATGCAAAACTAAATATCTTTCTGTTCCGTGCCCTCTCCTGGCGTAATAAATAGCAACTTCGTTTTCTCGCTAATTTTCGCTGTGTGCCAGGTATTTCTGGGCACTACAACATAAGCTCCTTCGTCTTGCAGGATTACTGATTTATCCTCCGCGCCGATTTGCAATATAAAAGTCGCTTTACCGCGCAGCAAAATCACAACCTCATCACCGTTCGGGTGGATTTCCCAGGTCGGCCAATCGCAATCAAATTCATAGCTAGAGATCAACTCACAGTTTTTGAATCCACCATAAGATTTATCAATCCTTTCGTACAATGCTGAATTTGCAACTTCTATATGTGCATTTTTGTCTGAATCCAAAACCACAAATTCTCTATCCAATGACGAAGTTAATTTTGACATATAAACACCTCGTCTAGGCTTACAGCGCTCATCGACTTTTCCAAATATTTGCAACTGCCTTATCGCTCCCTAAAAACCCAACAATTTCACACACCACGCCCACAGCTAGAAAAACTAGAATTGGGACGACGCCTCCATATTGACCAGTATTCACAGTAACTATGAGTGAAATTGTCGAGATCATTAAGAACAAAGCGCCAACCGCTTTTAATATCGTCCGATGTGATTCTTTATACGAGTAGGAATCTTGCCCAGATTCAAAATAATTGAGGATAGGAAAGGTAATTTTTATCAGTAGGTTTTTCATAGTTTATTTCTTTAATCTAAATTATCATTTTTTTAGTTGCTGAATGTTGCAGATAGCTTATCGGGTCAGTCTCCTCATATGCCACGATTGAGGATAAACCGCGAAATACATTTACTCCCAATTACTTGAATTTACTCATAAACGCATAACACTCCAACCTATATAGCTTGGGCAAACTTGTTACTATTATTTTATTGCGTTTTAAGTTTCGCGAGTTCGGTCAAATTTTTCCGAGGAGCAGAACTGTGATTGATAGAATCTGATTGTTCGGCCGCTTTTTTGAATTGAACTTCGGCTGCATCATATTCACCTAACTGCATCAGCACCCAACCGTAATTATTTTGGTACAAGGCGTTGCCCGGCTCTACCGTCAACATTTCTTCATAAGCTTCTTTTGCCTTGGTAAGTGACTCAATTCCAGCTGCGACATCTTCACTAGCAATAAGAGCCACACCGGTCCTCGATGCCTCAATAGCATATTCAAGTTTTTCTTCACATCCCATTGCTAACAAAAGCACGCTAAGTATAAATATTTTCTTGATCATGGTTATCTCTCGTAGTTACAAAGTAATGTTAGTTCGTCCAGTCACGAAATGGTGCTACTGCCGCGATTTATTAGCGTTTTTAAATATAAATACCATAAGAGCTGCCGACAATAAAATAATTGCGATACACGCGATTAAGAGTGCATTGTATATTCGGTAGATTGCTTCACTACTGTGATCAATTATTGAGTTTGCGTAATACCCCATTGAGATATATCTCGTGATAAGGTCTTCCGCATTCTCATTTCTGTAATTTTCTGGGTTAAGCCCCTCTACTCTTGCTAGGGCACCAACGTAGGAATCAGCCACATAATCAGATGAATAAACCAAATATGCCGCCAAGAAAACCGACATAAATAAAATTAATATTGCGATTATTTTTGATTTCATATTGCAACTCTAACGCCCAAAGCACAAGTGACCGACAGCGAGTCCAGCCCGCTTTTTTTAAGCGTTTGCGCCTTTATTTATTATCTGTTTTTTATGGTTTTGAGAAACACTCTTGAAAAGTTTCAAATTGTTTACAGTATTCAAATATTCTTTTTAGTAGCCAAATATGTGTGATTTTACTGGGCTCTCTAGAGCTCGGTATCGAAGCACATGATATTGATATCCCTTCAAGAACTATACTTTCACTCGCTTTATAAATGTGACCTTCAAAATCATAACACCCTCGCTCTATTCCAGGATCCGAAGGTGGTGCTGCAAAAATATTCAACGATCTAAGCAACTTCTCCTCTTTCGGACTCATTGGTTCAACCTGCGATTGGGCAGGATTAGTGGACAAGGCAGCTAGAAAAAAGATAAATAGTTTTTTATTCATGGTTTATATTACCCACGGTGGTGTGACCCACAAACCGCGTTTTTCTGCAATTAATGCGCGCTTGGTGTGTTTGTTAGGCGTATATACTACACATTTGAATGTGATTGCTACTCCACACATTTTTTTGGAGAAAGATACCATTCAATGAAGTCATAAAATGTTTCCCATGATGGTTTGGGATCTTTAATAAATACTTCTCTTTCGCTTAAAGAAAAGTCATATACCGACCTTGTTTTCTTTGAATATAAATAACAACCTTCGCCCTCACACGTAGTGATGCAGACGAACTCAGGCGGAACTTTCCAAACTTCATGGACAAAGTTTGTACCGACTGCCACCTGAGATGAGGGCTCAGAAACATCAGACAACTCCTCATATGAAGATTCACTGTGTAAATTTATTACACATACAGATTTATAGAATTCAAAAAACTCACTTGACGGTTCAATTCCCAATTTGAGCATTTCTAATTTTGCTAATTCAACATCGCTTCGGTTGAAATTAAATGCTTGATTTGAGAGTAATACTTCGATCTTACTTGGAATCATGGCATCGACTCTGCGTTACGCCTAACGCCTCGAACAGTCGTGGGTTTTTTACATCGCTGTTTGATTTGTTAAATCATTTTTCATAGTGATACCTGCAAGAAATTATTGTTATTTGTTTTTTGTCGATCGTGTAAACCAATCTGTTGGTATCGTCAATTCGCCTAGACCAAAAGCCTGCTAAATTTTCTTTCAATGGTTCCGGTTTTCCGATACCTTCGAAAGGACTGCTTTGCGCATCAAGTATTAATTTATTGATGCGCTTAAGAGTTTTCTTGTCCTGGCTTTGCCAATACACATAATCGACCCAAGCTTCTTTGGTCCAGGTTAGAAGTTCAATCATCAGTCAGATTACGCTTCTGAACTTTGCCCGCTCGATATTGTTTAATGGACTTATTCAAGTGCGCGGCATTCGCTGGGCTTTTTAGTAAATGAACAGTTTCCATGAGCCCATTAAACTGGTCGAGAGACATCACTACAGCGTCATCTGCATCCCGGCGAGAGATAATGGTGTAGTCAGCATCGCTAACCACTTGATCTAAAACACTTTTTAGGTGGTTTCGGGCATCAGAAAAATTTACAACTTTCATTGGGGTTCGACCTACTTGTACAGAATGTAGCCCAAGTATAACTTGTTCAATAAATTGTGCAAGTAGTGGGTGTGACGAGGATTTAACGCCCAAAGCACGGGAAAATTTGTAGCGCAGCGGAAAAATTTTCCCGGTGCCTGCGATTGTTAGGAGTATTTTTCGAATTCATCTTGCTACTCTTTGGATAACCATATGTCTCGGTTATCTGCTTCAGATAGGCGTGGGACACGTCCAATTTTTGCGAAAACTAAAAAGCACACCAATGTACCTACAATGGGAATTACCCACATAGGTAAAATAAGTTGTTTTTTTATGATTGGTTCGATTCCTTCGTGCTTCTTTACTCTGATAGTTAAAATAGCTGCGGGAACAAACCATAAAATGGAAACTAGCAAAGCACAAATAATATAGACCGAGATATTTTCCATGTTATTGTGAACTCCTAACGCCCACGCCAGGGGCTGCCGAAGTGAAACGTAGGCAGTCCCGTCGCGCTTTTTGCGGCACGCTGCGCGTGTTTGTTATATGGAATAACTATTGATGATGCGTTCATATTCTTCTCGAGCATCATCGTCTATTTTTACGAAGGTAGACTCTGCCCAATGTGTGTTTGAGCCGCGCTTCTTAACGCCAGAAACCCAATATTCTTCGCCAGTAGCTTCATCCATGTGGTTCCCAGATATTCCGCCACCCTTCATTCGATTTAAGACTTTATTTTTGTAGTAAACAGTTTTACCCGTTTTGGAGAAGGTTACCCACCCAATATGCGCAGCGAATTCGTCAATGCAGCCTTCTTTATTCTCGACATACATTACTCGCTTACTTTCTCCGCGGGTTAATTGATTTTCCATGCTGCATCCATATAACGCCGCCAGCAGGGGCTTTTGTGAAGCGCAGCGGAACAAAAGCCCCTGGCCACGTTTTTTGTGGCCACCTGGCTGGCTTTGTTATAGGAACATTTTACATTGTTTTTTTTCATTACTTATTTTTACATTGCCATTATTTATATTTATAACAATATTACGACCTAATACGTCATTTAAATATAATGAATTATCTGCCTGGAAGATGGCCTCATCCCAACATATCCAAGGCTTTTCAGGCGTGCACCAATCAGTTGATTCATATTTCTCACGCGCTGATTCTAACTCTTTTGAAGAGAGGACATCTTCACCACTAATGGTATAAATTAATTCGCCATCTTTATTGTAGATTTCAATTTTATCTGATTGAGTGTCTGTAAAGGATTCACCCAATACAAGCAAATTACCTGTGTCGCTAAGGTACAAATCAGTACTTGGGCCAGTGGCCCGCTTTATTTTACCTGTGTTAATAAAATCTTCTTTGCTCTTATGGTATTGATTTATCCCATCAATATCACCAATAGCTAGATATTTTTTATCCCAACTTTCAGCGTATTTTGTTTCAACCTTCCAATTATAAAATACGCCCTTAGGACATTTACCTAGAGGTTCTTGGGCAAGAGCGATGTTTGAAAAAATTAGCAGTAAAAAGCAAATTCTGTTCATTGCTACTACCTATAACGCTTTGCTAAGGGGCAACCGAAACGCAGTGTAGGTTGTCCCGCGGAGGCCACGCCTTTTGTGGCCGGAGTGTACTTGAGTAACTTGTTATGCTTTTAGAGCTCGTTGAAATATGAGCTTTCAGGATCTTTCTCTAGATGGCTTGAAATCGTATCCCAGTTTCCTGACTCAACTACACCAGCAATGTGCTTTTTATGTGCATCTTCTGAATCCCAGTTTTCTACAAGCGTAAATACATTGTTATTTTTACTATCAGAAAAAATATGGATTCCATTACAGCCTTCGACAGATGGTAGATCGATTTTTACAGAATTAAGAATATTTACAAAATCAGATATTTTTTCAGGCTTTACAGTAAATGTGATTATTACATTGGTTGTCATAATTTATCCTTAAGTTAAATACTGGTTTATTGATGAGCATAACGCCAAGGTTTGGGGCCCGACGCCAGGAGCGTCCCGCCGCGTTTAGCGGCATACAACACCGCCTTGTTACGTGTACTTAGTTTGTATTTCATTTAGGGCACCGTTACTGCCGATACGTACAAAAAAAAAACTCGAAACTACCGCGATTGTTTTACTTTAGCAAGCTACCGATTAGAACGGTATTGCTGAAAAAAGTACTTGCGATGAACTTTACTGAGCCGCTAACTACGATACTTATAGAATGAAATTCTTAACCTTGCTCCGTGGCTTATTTACCCAGCGATAGGGTTTGGGTTACTACCTTATTCTCGAGCATCTTTTGTAACTTAAAGAATGCACATTTATTTTTTGCGGCGACACTAAATTATAATTTTTTATACACGTAACGTTCAAGTAATGCGGCCAATTGGAGTTGCGTAGTGAAACGAAGCAACGGAAATAGGGTCGCATTGACTTGCTTGTTAGGCTTTTTTAGCCGCATTCGATTTTACTCCAGGCTTCTAGAATACTTTGAATTTCTTCGTCAATCGGATTTTCTGGAATGTATTTTTCTTTTACCGACTGGCGGTACTTGTGAATAATTTTATGTATTTCACATGCTTCGGTCTTCATTACCGAATAAGACTCAATTGGTTCCAGGTTATAAACGAGTGAACTAGAAAGCGATAACACCTCTTCTCGAGCCTTATCAAATTCACCTTTATCTAGATGCTCTAAAACTATTTGCGTAAAAGAGAGGTTTTGTAAACGATCTTCCTCGCGTTGTTGATCCAATACATTCAAAAATATATTCTTACCAAAATAGCTCCCGAGGAGACCGGAAACGATGGCTGTAAATAAGAATAAAAATAACAAAATAATTTTGTTCATGCGAATTGAAGCCTAACGCCCGCAGCACGGGAAAATTTGGAGCGCAGCGGAAAAATTTTCCCTGTGCCTGCGTTTGTTATGTGTTTTTCTCATTTTTTATAGGGGTAAGATCAAAGGCCAACGTAATACCTATATTTTCAAGGTTTTTTTCACATTTGCTTAAAGTAGATTTTAAATAGGAGGATCTCTTTATTATCTTACTCCGCCATCTTTCCCAATTTTTCTCGATTCCTCCCTCGACGGCTCCTGAAGATGCGGATGGCGCATCATCATAGCCATACTCAAACCCACACGAACACATTTGAAACGAAGGGCGACCTTCGCTGTCATATGCCGGCGAAGCAAGTTCTGCGCTACCGCAAACAGGACAAATATGAGTACCTTCTTTATTTTCAAAAAGAGAAAAATACTCACCTAGCTCAGTTACACAATGATATTCTTTCATTTACACATAACGCCCCAACAAGCGGCGAGAGGAGCAACGCGGAACGAGTCCAGCATTAATTGCGCCTTTTGCAATTAATGCGCGCTTGGTTGGTTTGTTATGACTGAAGTGACTGCCAATATTGGCCAAGCTGCCCCCTATTTACGAAATTTGATTTATTAAGGCCTGCTGAATTCTCTCCAGAACTTATTTGGCTAGCTGATAAGATGGCATCAGCTTCCACTTCCTTTGGAATATACCATTCGGCTATTTGATAATAATAGGGAAGCATATAAGCTAGCTCTGAGTCAATTTGCTCCGAGGTAATGAGTTTATTTAAATGCTCTAAGGTTGATGCTACGGCCTGAACATTTAAATCTTTTAATCCGCTCAAAGGCGCTGGCTCACAAGTTTGATACCACAAGAAAAATACGGCTCTTTTCAAGGCTTCGATATTTCCTTCTAGAGCCAGTTGAGAATAATGCTCAAAGATTTTTTGCCACTTTTTATAGATACCATTCTCATCAAGAAATTTTTCTCTATCATTAAAGTGCCCACCTTGGGGCATTTTCGCCAAAAGGTCTTCTTCCATTTTTGTGAGTGCATCGATATTCATGAGTCATAACGCCCAAAGCATGCGAAAACGGAGCAACGCGTAGGTTTTCGCATGGCTTTGCTTGTTACGTGTTTATTGCAATAAAAAACCATAATCTTTAATGCTTGCTTCTTTAGTGTATTGGCCGGTTTGATTATTTAAGACAGCAAGGTCATTTATAAAATTTAGTTGGCTATCTTTATACTTAACTACAATACCTGGTACATAGCTGGCAGGAGATTTTTCCCAGCCTTTTTGATTTGCATACAACCAAAAGCGTAAACTCTCAAAGCTCTCTGTGCCAATGTTAATTTTAAACTCCCTTTCTGCGCCCATCGTAGAGTGAATTTTGACGGAGTAACTCTTAACCCCGTCAAGATCATTTACGACTTCTTGCTTACATGCAACCGAGAAAAATACAATAAATATATAAACAACGTTTTTCATACGATTACACGTAACGCCCAAAGCACCCGAATTGCGGGCGTTTTAATGGCTTGTTTTTCAAAGCCATTGCCCGCAGTTTCGGGTGGCTTTGTTTGTTAACTACCAATTACCTCATTGTATTTATAAGTAACACTAAGACGCCGCCAAAATGGGAAAAATATAAGGCCGGTTGTGCTGTCAGCTTGCCACTCACCTTCATGTAAATACTCCACTATCCATTTGTAGTCCATCCCGCCACGCGAATATATTTTAAGGCGACATTCTTTGCTTAAGCCAAATGCGAAACAATTTAGAGCTTCGTCTTCAGATGCAAATTCTTCATGCCACCCATCGTATCCTACAGTATAATCATCTGTACTTTCATATAGAGAAACTGTAAATCCATTTGGTGGAGTGACTGAAATAGAACCTTCTTCCTCTTTAGAAATAAGCGAAGGGTATTTTCGCAATTTTTCTTTTATTTTATCGATGGTGCTCATAGCTTGATGTGTAGTTAACGCCTAAAGCACAGGAAAATTGATGTGTAGCGAAAGCGAAACATTAAATTTTCCTGTGCCTTTAATTGTTAGGTTTTCTGATTAATTTCAAACCACGAGCAACTGCAAGATCTAATAAATGACTTACTCCACCTTGGTTTTTGCAAAAAATATACGCAGTAAAGTCCCAGGTGATACTAAAAATTGCATTTACACTTGGGATTAAAAGTGGCCTCATAAAAAAATGATGATCAGTGAGGTCTTCTATAAGTTGAGTTCTTGAGCGAACACTCTTGATACCCCCTCTCCCATAGAATATTCCGTATACCTCATATTCTCTGACAATATCAGCTGCTAACCCATAAAATAGTTTGTATCGTTCACGTTCCTCTTTATCTGAACAGTCAAACTTGATCTGATTCTCTTTATCTTCAATGTCCTTATACCATTTATCCCATAATGAAATTGGCAGTTTAATTATTGAATTATCGTCATGTAATTCATCAAGATAGAAAGTAGGGAACAATTTCCTAAGTTCACTTTCTTCCTTTTTGGATATATGTTTGAACGCACGCATTTATAAACCTAACGCCTTTATTACCGGAAAATTTGCATAGCGAGTGAAACGAGTGACGCAAAATTTTCCGGTAAATATACTTGTTATAGCCGCGACAGTTTGCAGCTAATTTAAAACACGTACCGGAGCCACTGCGAAGGCAATTTTGCTAGTGGCACCCCTCGGAACGCGAACGAATAAATAATGCTGAAACTTACCACAATTTTAAACACCAGCGAACGAACAAAAAGATGTTTAAGGTGCCGCGCTGCTAATTGCTGATTACCTGAAAGAACACCGTACTTATTTTTATACTACGTACTCAATCGATTGCTGTTTAAAACACTTATCGCGAAGAAAATTAATTCTTTAACCCTAGAGCGCAATAACGCCGCCAGCATGGGCGAGCAACTTGTTGCGAGTCCAGCGTAGCGACATGGCTGGCCTTGTTAGGTACTCCGGTGTAAATATTTTGGCCCAATATTGATATGAAGCAATTGATTAAGCACATGGCTCCAGACCACCAAAAGTTGCTTGCTGTTATAAAAAAATTCCGTTTCGGATAATTGGTCTTGCCTATAAAATTTATTAACGTCATCGGGTTTACCAAAACGGTTGGATATACTTTCAGCGCCTTTAAAGACCAATGGAGTAAGTGCACCTTGAAACAGACCAAATTGTACAATTTGATTTTTTGAAACTCGAAAATTAATGCCACCTTTTGTTTGTACCCAGCCTTCATTGTTGGTTAAGAGGTGAAATTTATGCTTAAGAGGCAATATATCAAATTCCAGTTGTTCTTTAATTGGTATATCTAGCCTCGTAGTATTCAAAACAGTATCAAATTGGATTTTGTCGATTGAATCACCAAGCATACATTGCCTAAGACTTATTTCCTCAGCCTTCCAATCTGAATTATCCAGTTCGTCCAAATTACTTGAGATTTCCATCATTCTTGGTGTGCCTAACGCTTACAGCAGTGGCGCCGCGTCTTTTGCGGCGTCCTGCTGGCTGTACTTGTTAGCATTTTTGTGAAGATACACCATATGGAGATATGGTATTAGAGCTGGCGCAGAAATAGATAAAAGCCCAAGTGATCCGGCGCCGTCCTTAGATTGTGGATCAACCAATAAAGCCAGCAGCGAAAAAATACTCAGCGCAGATATTGATGCACCAAGGTGCATGGCAACCCGGAATGGCCAGATACCCATGATACTCTTCCTGATTATTCGGCTAGTAACTTCTATAACCAAAACCGCCAACCCAATAAGTGATATTAAAATAATTATGATATAGAAGAATGAAATCCAATCGTAACGAAGCTTTTCGAAAATTAGCGTGCGAAGCAATATTAAACCTCCAATTACGGAAATGCCCGAAATAGGAATTAATATAAATAGCAGTTCTAGAGTAAAGATCGATTTTCTATTCATTGATAATGCTAACGCCGCAACCAACGGCGAGCGCAACGGAGTGAAGGAGTCCAGCCCGGCGGCTTTTTGCCGGGCGATGTTGCGTTGCCTTGTTAAGCTTTGCCACGTGCTTTTGTCTTGACGGTTTTTGAAAGAAAAGCTAAACCAACCAATAGAAAAGCAGGCAATAAAACAAGACAAAAATAGCCCCATTTTATCCTTAGGATCGGCGTTACTTCTCGACTGCTTGCTTTTGACAGCTGTAAATTGGCGTTCGCTAATTTGCGATCACAATGATATGTAGACTTGTACTGACGATATGATTCTGGAGTAATGTAAATTTCCTTACCAGTCTTATTGTCGTACCAAGCTATGAGATTTACCCACTCTTTCCTCGAAATCGTAGCCATATTCAGAGAACGCGGGAGCACATGAATATTAAGACTCGGACATGTTCCTCTTAATGCCTGCTCGAACGAACCAGCGGTAGCGAACGCTGAAACATAAGAATATATAACAAAAACGAACCAAATTGACGCAGCCCCAATAAGCAATTTATCAATCATCCCCATAAAACATTGCTCCTTTGTCGATTTAATGCTTAACGTCGCCATAAAAAGCGCGACGCTAGGAGCGTCGTAGGCCGCGCGCTTTTTTGCGGCCAATTTTTAATGGCTTTGTTATGCATATTTTTCAGGCTTGGTATGCTCTTTAAGCTCACCAGACAAATTCTCTAGCTCCTCTTCTTTAACCAATCCCTCACCGCGCAGCATCATTAGTTGAATTGCTGCTTTAGACCGGCTGTGATCATTAAACAATAATGCGATCTGTTTATCGTAGTTCTCGATTAGCCTATACAGATACAAGTACTTGCCATGATTTGTCGTGTTTTCTTTATTGCTTAGGCCTTCAGATACATCGTTGAGCACCGTTTCACAGAAGCGTTCTAAAGCCGCTTCCTTTATCCTTTTAAATTTTTTCCAATCAGATTCTGAAATCATTTATTCTCATTCATGCATAACGCCCCAAGCAGCAGAAAAGTGGGCGCTTTAATGGCCTGCTTTTCAAGGCCATTGCCCACATTTTCTGCTGGCTTGGTTTGTTAAGTTTTTGTTTAATTAATTGGAAAACCATTTGAACCTACCAGCCTTTGAACACACTCCGTTGTTGATGAACCATGATACTCAGTTTCATCGAGATTGTAGAAGATGCTATACATTGGCTCATCACTCTCAGCTTCTTTACGATTTACGTAAACCTCTCCTAATTTTGTTTTATCTCTTGTGATATAGAAGTATGCGCAGGTTGGATCATTAAGATTAAGCTCTACATTTAAACTAGAATCATATTCAATTAAAACAGACGCTAAACGGCTGAGCATTTCAATTTCCCATTCTCCATCGGAATCCGGGTGCCAATCAGTTGGACATTTCCATTCTTTTGGTTGGTTCATGCTCTGTAAACTTAACGCCGCTATAAAAGGCGCGCGTTAGCGCGTCCAGTGGAGGCCGTTCTTTGGCCGGAACGATTTTTGATGGCTTTGTTAAATTTTATTTAGCTCACCACTCTCAGTAAGGATGGGTTGTGCCCATTGATAGAATTCCGATTTGTCCTCACTCCAAGGCCATACACCGTCAGTTGTAGGCCACACCATTTGTAGTACTTCGAAATCACTTCCATCGTGCAGCCAGAGTCCCCAACCGAAATACTCTTTGAAGTACTTCTTTGCTACTTGAACAAAGCATACGTCGAAGTCTCCTAGAAAGTCAGGATAAAACTTACCAGGTTCGAAGACTTCGCCAGAAAGAAGGCGGTCTTTGTAATTGTTGGCCATGGAATGAGCCAGCTCTGTTTTAAGGCCGAGAATCACTACATCTGGTTTGTTTTGCTTTTTATTGATACCAATGGAATAGGTGAATGAAGGTTCACCCTCACCTTCAGCGACGTTGAGAACATGGCATCCATATTCTTCAATATCGCTTAATGCCTTTTTATCTCTGTCGTCCAACTCGATACTTCCTTGAAATTTAACGCCCACACAACCGGCGAGCGGAACATCGTGGAGCGAGTCCAGCACAAGTTGCGTTTTTTGCAATTTGTGCGCGGTTGGTGTGTTTGTTAGCCTTTTTACGCACACTCACAAGAAACAACTTCCACTAACCCGCCAGTATTTGAATTTTTAACTAAAACTGTAAATGTATCGAAGAAGTCTTCTGGGTTTTTAACTCCTTCTTCGACTAAGTCTTCGTAGTTTTCAACTCCTTGGTATGAATAGTTTACATATACTTCACCCATGCCTGGGCTGTACGGCATCAATTCGACCTCTTGGGGTGTACCAAGACTTTCTTCAGTTTCACCGTTCCACCCGTGTACTTCGGGATTGAATATTGTTGTCGAATTGTTGCATTTGGTGCAGCTTACTTTAACTGGCGGGTAGTATTCGGTAACTTCCTTCTTTTTGAAAAAACCTTTCGAAGCTTTCCGTTGGGCCGTGTGAAGTTCTAGCTCTTCATTTCCACATTTGCATGAAATTAATTTTGTTGTAAATAACGGGCCTGAATTCCAGCTACGCGGAAGCTGTACATCGGACACTGAGGTTTTCAACTCGGATAGGCATTTTGGCGTTTTTTCAAATAGCTCTTTTATTAATTGCTCCATTGTTTCTCCTGTAAGGCTAACGCCGTAGTTTGGGGCAACCATGTAGTGCAACGGAATGGTTGTCCCAGCCGAAGGCGAACAACACTACCTTGTTAGGTGCCCCACTTATTTTTTAGACCTTGTAAACGGAAGCCCAATCAAAGCAAGAAAGCATGCAAGAGGTATTGTTACCACAAATCCGAAAGCTCCATAAATGGCACTAAGCTCTGCCAAAGTATCGTTATTACCAATGCCACCACCAGACGGCTTACAGTCTGCGCCAAAAGCAAAGCCAAAAAACGAACACATGCCGTTGATTATTAAACTGAGACATAAAGGTGCTAGGGGAAGCAACGCAATTGCACGAACAAACTTAGAATAGAAAGAGCGGCCTTTCTTGGCCTTAGCTGTATTCGTTGCTACCTTAGTTTTTGTGAACCTAGGGTAAATTGTTCCCTTATCCATATAATTGATCCGTCGATTGATTTCCGAATACACCTAACGCTGCGAGCACATGAAAAACAGTTGTGGAGTGAAACGCAACGACTGATTTTTCATGTGCCTGGCCTTGTTATGTGATTTTTGTAATTTTTACTTTTATATTTTTATGTGAGAGCAACCATGTTTCGAAATCTCTCATATCACTACTTGAAATTTTACACATTATTTCTTTTTCTGTTTTTTTATCACTCGCATCAATCTCTTCGATCCAGGCTCCATATCTATTTAGACAACCTAATACGTCTCCAATATTATTTTCTTCAGTAGCCACTAAATAGTTGAGTAGGTCCTCATTCACCTTTACATATTCCCTTTGCGGTCACATAACGCCCCGCTAAACGGCGAGCGGTAGCGAGTCCGGTGGAGGCCACGCTTTTTTTGGCCGTAACGAATTTGAGCGGCTTGTTATGAATTTTACAGCAACCCAAAATTATCCATAAATGACTCATAAAACTCCACCTCTTCGTTGCTGAACTCTTCATCGGAATCCAATAGGGCATCAATGGCTTCGCTAATACAGAACCTCTCGTCTGAATTGGAAAGTGATAATTCAGTTGCAGCTAGTTCAAGTAGATCTACGGCGATGTCTGGGGCTATATCTGTATCACTTGCCAGCTCTATAGCTGCTAGTAATTTGATAATTGTAGTTGCATTCGCATTAGTCATTTTGATTCATAACGCCGCAACCAGCGGCGAGCGAAACATCGTGTAGCGAGTCCACCACAAGCCGCGCTTTTTGTGGCTTGTGGGCGCTGGGTTGCTTTGTTAAGTGTTTTTACTGTTGATTCCATAAGTACGGTGACTCGTTCTGTACCGCATAATACTTGGTGTTTAAGGTACTGATTGTTTGTGGATTTGTAAATTCTTCTAAAAGTACATACCACTCTTTGGTAACTGACTTGATAAAGTATGTATGCTGCAAGTTTGCAAAGACCACTTCTTTACCACTGAATTCACCGCTTATCACATCCAGGACCTCGGCCTCGTATATAAACCAAAAATTAAACGGGATACAGTTATTAGGGTCACACTCGTATGGAAAATAGTCGGTGTACTTAGCAGATTTTACCCGTAATGCTAAAAGAATTTGATTAGGTTGAACTTCAAAGCTTTGTACTATTTCAGTATTGGGCTGCTTATAAGAATTAACACAACCCGATAGACCTAGAATAGCAACTATAAGTAGTAGTGCTCTCATACACTTAACGCCAAGGTTTGGGGCGCGACGCCAGGAGCGTCCCGCCGCGTTTAGCGGCATACAACACCGCCTTGTTACGTGTTTTTAGTTTGTGTTTCATTTAGTACACCGTTGGCGACGATACGTTAAACCAAAAAACTGAAACTACCGCGATTGTTTTAATTTAGCAAGTTACCGATTAGAACGTTGTTGCTGCAAAAAGTACTTGCGTTGAACTTTATAGAGCCGCAAGCCACGATGCTTATAGAATGAAAATTATAACCTTGCTCCGTGGCTTCTTGTCCCCTGCGATATTGCTCGGTTTACCGCCGTACTCTCTAGCATCTGTTGTAACTTAAAGAATGCATATTTATTTTTTGCGGCGACACTACATTATTATTTTTTAGACACGTAACGCCAAGCCAAGGGGCACACGGAGTGAAGCGTAGTGTGTCCCGCGGAAGCCGCGCTTTTTGCGGCTGGAGCAAACTTGGGCGCCTTGTTATGCATTACTTTTTACCCCATTTCTTTGAAAAACACGGCAGTACTACACCAATTATTATTAATACGGCGCCAACACCTAGAGTGTACCAAGCGCTTAAACTTTTTTTATCTGTAGCTACTACCTTGTAATGATTTTGTGTTTCGCTAAACATTGATACTGGTAGTAGGTCTGTAATTTCAGGAATACCAAATAGCATTGCCAACAATGTATAGAGAGAAACTAATATTCCAGCTACTAAAATAACTTTATTCATAGCTTTTAAATGCATAACGCCCGCATTTGCGGCTGGTTTGGAGCGCAGCGGAAAACCAGTCCGACAACATGCGCTTGTTAGGCCTTGATTGGCAATTTGCCATGGACCGCCTCCCATGCTCTAGATAATAAAGCAACTTCATCACTTGAATATTTCTGTTGATAAGCAATGGCCATTGCTGCACACAAAAAACTGTTACATGCTTTTGACCACACATCATCTAGTGACAGGTTACCTTCGTCATCAGAAAGTATGGCTTTACCATCTGTTAGCTTATTAGCTTGATCGAATACTTGGGAATAGATAATTTTGAAGGCGCTATTTATAGGAGAGCAACCTTCATCACCGGGCATTGCAATCGTATTTTGATGATCACGTCCGTAAAAGGGAGGCTGGTCGGTTTTAGTACCTCCATATATATTCCAACCTTTGGAGTAAAGCTCTATAGCCTCATCTGGAAAAGCACTTACCAATGTTTCAACTGAATCAGGACTAATAGCACTAGCTGATTGAATAATCTTTAGAATGCCAGACCCAAAATCTCCAAAGAGAACATTAAGCGGTAGGTTTTCGATGATTTTTACGCCATTAGCTCTTGTGTATTTTGCGTATTCAAGAAGACCGGTATTCTTTGCCTCATCTATAACCTCTGCACGCCAAAGTGATCCAGGCCACTTGGCGATAGTCATATGTTCGAATCCATGGTCTACGACGATCCAAGGCGGGCCTTTCTTCTTGTTCTTGATAGTTTGACCAGCACTGACATTTTTGAGTATACCTTCGTCGCTATCGGCTACATAAATGTACCCAACGATTCCTTGTTCTTTTTTTCCAAATAACTTCGATAACATCACGATTTCTCAAAGAGGCCTAACGCCTGTAGCACGGGAAAATTTGGAGCGCAGCGGAAAACTTTTCCCGGTGCCTGCACTTGTTAGGGCTATTGGTACTCGGCGATAAACTCATTGTATGCCTTAATATTTTTCTCATATCCATCTTTAGATCGCGAACTTAAAACAAATATTACATAGTATTTGTTTCCGTCTTTATCATGATCTTCAGCGTAAGACACTTGCTCCCAGTTTCCTTCACCTTTTGGGAAGAATGAGTAACTTTCAAATTTATGCTTACCTTTTGAAGATAGTTCGCCTGTTTTTGTAACATTAAGCTCAGAAGGCGCGCCACTTATAAATTGGTTCTGAGAAAATGCTATAAATTCTTCAAGAGTTTGTTCTTTTGATGATTTATCTTGATACTCAGCCTTTGCATAAATTACTGCTTCAGCGTTAGCAAAAGTATAATTTTCCGGCGCTTGTGTATTCATTCTATAGTGGTAGCTATGATCGATATCTTGGTGCCAGCCTTTTACTTCTGGTAGTTCAGGCCACCAAAAGAAACAGATTTGCCCGCTTTCTTGGCATATTTGAGCTTCTTTATGAATTTCGGCCATCACAATTGATGGGATTAGTAGTATCAGTAGAAGTATTGATTTCATAGTTGCCCTAACGCCCCAATAACCGGGCGCGCGCTTTTTGCGCGTCCGGCGCCGAAGGCGCGAAGTTGATTGGTTTGTTAGGCATGTCTAGCAACCTCGAAAATATTCTGCGGCTATATAAGCAACACCAGTTCCTTCCACTAACTTTGGTACAGCTGGCTCTGCTTTAAAACACCAACGTTCAGTATTACCTTTAGGAACCATTAAAGCATGCTGTACTACTAGGATTTGATTTAGCTTCGCTCCCTTCACGGATTCCAAATTCACAACGTAGATTTGACCACCATGCTGTATGCATTCAACACCCGCCTTCCGTTCCTCAGTGCAGTGATCGATATCCCAGCCAGAATACTCTGCAGACGTAGGTACTCCAGACACCTTTTGATAATTTGCCGACTCACAACCTATTAATACTAGGGCGCTCAAAATACAAAATATTTTCTTCATACGAGCATGCCTAACGCCCAAGTAATGCGGCCAATTGGAGTTGCGCAGTGAAACGAAGCAACGGAATGCGGGTCGCATTGACTTGCTTGTTATGCATTTAACTCACGCAAATAAATGATTACTTCATTATAAATTTCTATTAGCTCCGCAACACTCAGCATTACTACCACCTGCTTTTCCCCTCTAAACTCAAATGTTAATTTTGCCTCGTTATTTATAAACGCAACTTTTCCGTAAACATCATCTGTAGTTGGACCGTGATTAAAATAAATAAATTCTTCCGGAATACCACCCTTTTTAATGGTATCTAATTCGCGCTCTAAGGATGCAATGAAAGAAGGCAGATAGGCGTGTTTATCAAACGGTGTAACTGATTCTTTTGCCGCATAGATTTCCATGGGTAAAAGACCGCCAACCTTTTTGTCGCCAACTTCAAAACAGAGCCTATCTTTATCGCCGAAGCTTTTCATTAATATTTATGCATAACGCCCGTAGCACGGGAAAATTTGTAGCGCAGCGGAAAAATTTTCCCGGTGCCTGCGATTGTTAAATGTTTTTTACCTTAAGCTTGAATATTCGGCAAAGCCGTTATTATATAGTTTAAGCACAGCTTCATTGCCCCTATAGTTACAATTAAAAATTGTTACTTTTTTCTGGTGTTCTATTATTTGGCAATTGTCTATAACTGAGGACTTGTCCTGTTGCTCGTATTCAAATGTTGCATGCACAAAATTCGTATCTATATCATGCTTCTCTCTTATATTTGTAGCAGATTTTGGTAGATACGGCGGTAGCCAACCTGCTTCAAATATTCCCGATGTTTCCATCCCTTGATAATTATCAAACCTGGAGTGCACCCTTTCTATAGATATCAGCCACATAACACCAACTAAAGAACATAAAGATAAAACAACTAACCCAGCAATTGCTTTTTTCATGCGAGACATTTAACGCCGCCAGCAGGGGCAATTGCGAAGCGCAGCGTAGCAATTGTCCCGCGCAACGTTTTTTGTTGCGCAAACCTGGCTGGCCTTGTTAGGCATTTTTAGCCTCCACAATTTTTGCGCTCGGCTTTTTATTCGATAGAACATGGAGAAGGTCATTCATTGAGATAAAAGCAAAGTGCGATACGTTGTGATTTTCATACTCTTCGGCTGTGCAAATTCGAGCAGCATAAGTATTTGCCCAATTCGAATTTGGAATAATTAATGTTGGATAAACCCAAGGACTAAATGCTTCATTTTGACATTTGGGCAAATTATTTGGAAGCTCGATAATACCGTAAGATTCGTCTTCCCATTGCACCGCTATAGGATTGTCAAAGGTAAGACACACATCATTTTTGAAACCACCTATAACCCGAGAAAAATGCATAGTAATCTCAAGGAATCCATTTTTCCCAGATATCCATTGATACGAAATATCCGCGCAAGGCACTTCAAGTTGTTTATATATTTCCCACTTAATACCGCGATCTCCTTGTATGCCTAACGCCTTGCTAAGGGGCAACCGAAACGCAGTGTAGGTTGTCCCGCGGAGGCCGCGCTTTTTGCGGCCGGAGTGAACTTGAGCAATTTGTTAGGTGTTTTATATGAAAGTATATATTTCATCTGTATACACCCCGACGGCCTTGTTATTTTTTCCGATTTCTATTTCAAAATATACGTCTGCGGAACCCATTCCAAGCATATAAGCTCCATTATTTACCCAGCCTACATACGCACCAAGTGATTCAGGTTCAACGCAGCCTTGTTTAATGCTGCTTAATTCTTCTTTCAATTCCGAGCAGGAGAGATAGCGATAACTTATTTCATTCTTCTTTAAGGATTTTTCAATATCGCTTGAATCCATGCCTTGTAAAATAGTTTTATCAAAGGTATCGAAATCGGTTTTGCACCCAGCGAGCACCATTAAAACACTGATTGAGATTGCTACTTTTACTATTCGGAAGCTGATGCTCATTTGACACCTAACGCCGCCACAACCGGCGAACGGAGCATCGCGGAGTGAGTCCAGCATTAGTTGCGTTTTTTGCAACTAATGCGTGGTTGGTGGCTTTGTTATGGTGCTTTTCGAACCAGGGTTGAAACATACGTGCTCTCGATGATTAACGCGTTGCCGTCAAAGAAATCGGCGGGAATCTTAATTTCATAAGTTTCCCCAATGTCCGAAGATAACTGAGGTATGGTATTTTCATGATCGGCAGACTTAAACAAAATCTTAACTTCCTTATTGCCGCACCCTATGGATGGCTTTATTGAAAATACCACCAAAGGAGCAATTCCATCACTGTGGGCACCATCGATTTCGTCATACCACGCGTATTCAGCAACGTAGTCGGTAAGGATTGCATCACACGTTACTGATTTAGTCTCACCGAGTACGTCATTACTGAACAATAAAATAGTAACTATAAAATTTGATATTTTAAACTTTATCATTTAATGCTCGAAATGCTGACATCACCATAACGCCTCAAACACCGGCTTGGTTAAGTTGGCGGCTTTTTTGGAACAAAAAAAATGACAGCTTTACCAATTCCGAGTGATTTGACTTGTTACGTGTTGGTATTAGCACTGCCATAAAAATTTTGCAGAACCATTACAACGACAACGGAACGAATACGCTACCCCACCGCCTCCAAAGTTCATTTCAGTTTTCCAGTCTGGCCCTTGCTCCAATTGAGCTACAAATTCCATTGGCTTGTTACACGCTGTGCAATTTGGTGTTTCATTACCTTGAATCCAACAGGGCTCACCAGAAACTTGGCCTAATACCTCTCTAGGGCTAATGCCATTCTTTTCTGCCCATTCACTTCTTGCTGCTTCATAGTCGTTTCCATCAACCGAAACAACCTTCGCAGAGTGCTCTGTTTCTCGTAGAGTTTCACCTTCTGTTGGTTCTTGGACAAATGCAACCTCGAAAGGCTTTATTACGACTACAGTATTGCCCCCGCCATTAGCATCCCAATCGTCGCACATTCCGGGATCGTTTTGGCACATGAATATTTGATGTAATTCTTCATCAACTCTTAGCTTCCCTAAAAATTGCATTGGAAGTTTACAGCAAGAACACTTAGGCCAATGAAAATCTTCGCCTATATTTTTGACTGGCTTACCGCCAAAAGAGGTTTCGCTCATTTCGGCGCGATCCGAATTATTTACCAATAGTTTAATCATGGGGACGATTTCCCTTGTACACGTAACGCCAAGGTTTGGGGCGCGACGCCAGGAGCGTCCCGCCGCGTTTAGCGGCATACAACACCGCCTTGTTACGTGTTTTTAGTTTGTGTTTCATTTAGCACACCGTTGGCGACGATACGTTAAACCAAAAAACTGAAACTACCGCGATTGTTTTAATTTAGCAAGTTACCGATTAGAACGTTGTTGCTGCAAAAAGTACTTGCGTTGAACTTTATAGAGCCGCAAGCCACGATGCTTATAGAATGAAAATATAACCTTGCTCCGTGGCTTCTTGTCCCCTTCGATATTGCTCGGTTTACCACCGTGCTCTCTAGCATCTGTTGTAACTTAAAGAATGCACATTTATTTTTTGCGGCGACACTAAATTATGATTTTTTATACACGTAACGCCCGTAGCACGGGAAAATTTGTAGCGCAGCGGAAAAATTTTCCCGTGCCTGCGTTTGTTATAGGATTTATTCTTTAAAATTGTTCAGAACTATCTGCAGCGCATTTACCATTAACTCTGCTTCTTCAATATATCTAGTTCGAAGTAAATGCTGTTGCTTTTTACCAACCAGCGAGACGATATACCACTGCTTAAATTTTCGTTTCCAAGAGTACAGTACAACTTTATTAGTTGATTCATAGTACACACGCTCGCCTGCTGCTCTGGTGTTAGATGAACTAGAACCTATTACCACGTTCTCATTTAGGACTACTGCGCTACCTCCACCTCGTGTCACAGTTCCGTACCCGAGCAAAATGTACTGATCATTTATTTCAACGAAATCGGGCCTCCAAGCTGGATGCTGTTCCATAATTAATCTATCTATCACTCTGCCAGCTTCATCTAGAGACATATCAGTTTCGGGTTCATATTGAATCACGAAAGAACCGCATCCTGAGAGAAAGGAAAGAAGTGTAGAAATCAATATGGCCTTGAAAATATTTTTCATAATCGATTCTCTAGTTGTACCTATAACGCCGTAATTTGGGGCGCGACGATAGGAGCGTCCCGCCGCGTCTTTTCGCGGCGTACAAGATTACTTTGTTAAGCATTTTTGGCTGCCAGTTTTGTTTTTGGAAACAATACCAAAATTATTGTAAAAATAGAGACTGTCATCATATACAAACCCATGAAAATATATTTGTATGTAACTAAACTGTTATTGAAAATACTACTAAGCTGACCGACAACAACAAACACTGAAAAAACGGCAACTGGGACAGCAATGATACAAGCTGTTTTTTTTGTAAAATATACTACGAATCCCTCTACAATAAAGCCCAAACCCACAACAACAAAGATTTTTTCTGCTGACTCAGAGGAATATGCAATGTTTGCCTTAACATCACCTAACAAGCTAATAAAGACACCAATAAACACCAATCCAATAAGCACCCACATGATTGCTAATAAATACTTTGCGGTATTTGTAAATTTCACACAATTCTCTTTATATGCTTAACGCCAAGGTTTGGGGCGCGACGCCAGGAGCGTCCCGCCGCGTTTAGCGGCATACAACACCGCCTTGTTATGTTTTTATTTAGATTAAAACCATGACAGCCAATGCAATAATTATTAAAAGAACAATGATTCTAATCCAATTTTGAAATCTCCGGTCTTTAGCTTGCATTTCTTTGGTCAATATTTTTGAATCAAAAAATTTGGATTCAATCATTGCCAATACAACCCAAGCTAATACGACCCCCACTAGCACCAAGGCTAGCCCAAGCCACCGAAGCTCAGAAAAGCCTAAGAGTAAAAGTATAAAAATTATTCCAGAACCTACGATCCCGTGAAAAACGAATCCAGACAAGGCTCTGCTTACATAATACTTAGCTCCGCAGCCTTGACAAAAAGCTGGATCGAAACGGTCTGAAAGTAGTTTTACTTTCAGCGATTCTGGAATCGTTTGGCATTGATAACATTTCATATCAAACATAACGCCAAGGTTTGGGGCGCGACGCCAGGAGCGTCCCGCCGCGTTTAGCGGCATACAACACCGCCTTGTTAAGCATTGTTGCCATATATTTCGTTATTTAACTCGCTGACGATGGGCTTTACGCTTGGATTTTTTTGCAGCCAAATATCGCCAATATATTGTGATGCCCTACGACCATTAAGTATTTTTTTCATATTTTCTGCACTACGAGCCTGCAAAAGATTATGACCTAGGCTCATAATTATTTCTGACTCTTCGGCTTCGGGCTCGCCTGCTTGCTCGCTCCAAACTTTTTGTATTGTTGAAATCAGCTTTCCTGCCAATTTTTCAGATCTACTTTTTTCTCTAGGCATATTGATTTGAATGCTTAACGCCCAAAGCACGGGCGAGCGGCAGCGAGTCCAGCCCGCGCTTTTTGCGGGCGATTGTGCCTTTGTTTGTTATGTTTTCTAATCAAATTTAGCCGATAGTTTTGGAAACAGTTTCTCCAAATCATCTTCATCCCAATCTTTACCCTCAGGATTGGAGGGATACTTTATTTCCAGTACTATTTCTTGGCCAAATTTTTCTTCATAAACTTCATCGATTGCGTACAAGAATCCCTCATAAAAACAATCCTCGACAGTTGGATCAGTAGCTGGGCCAACTAAATCATCAGGGCTATTTATACCCAAATAATACACCTCTTTTCCCATTGAAATTAGCCACGATCTAAAATCCATAAAACTATCATCAGAACAGCCACCACCGATGACGTATGCCGCACCCCATAAATCCCAACGATATGCTTTGATATTTAATTCATGGGAAATTTTGTAAAAATCTTCTAATTCACCCTTGGTCAAGGACTCTAATTTTTCGCGCAAGTTTTCAGACTGTACCTCCATATTTCCGTCTATATCGGAAGTCTTTAGACCAGTTCTTGATTCTTCAATAATTTCCCAAAATAGCTCTTCGTTCATGAGTTCTCTCTCTTGTAAACATAACGCCTTGGTTTGGGGCACGCGAAACAACGTGTAGCGTGTCCCAGCCGAAGGCGAACAACACCAACTTGTTAGGTGTTTACTTTGCCCTGGCTAGTTGTTTGTATTTGATTGCGGAGCCGATAAACACAATATGCTGTGATAATAAGGAACGCAAAATTAACTATAAATAAAACCGAATAAAATATTGCACCAGCATCACTGGAAGGCAACCCTATGCCAAATACCCAAACTACCAGGGATACCAAAAATATAAGTGAAGCAATTTTATAAGGTTGAAAATTACCAGTTTTAGTTTGATCAATGCTTAACTTATAGGCTTTAACCTTGAAATATAACCACGATGTTAACCAAACCACAGTTGTAGCTAAAAAAATAATCTGTAACCCGATAACTGCAACTTTATTCATTTTCGCAAAAACACCTAACGCCAAGGTAATGGGCAACTTTGCTGCGAAGCAGCGCTTAAAGTTGTCCAGCCGTAGGCGAGCATTGACCGTTTTGTTATGTTTTTAGTTTGCACTTTGATCAGCGTCCGTACACGCACCGGGGTGTTTTTTGCATTGGGCAAGGCTGAATTCTTGCCATGTGATGTAATAGTAACCTGACTTATTTAAATTATTAAGGAAAGGGGTATAGATAACTGAGAACAAATCACTCCAGAAGTAGCTAGGTTGCTCCTTACTATAGTTGGAAAGCATAGATGGCAACATCACGAATGGGCCAACTAAATATATTGCAGCGATCAGAGCACTCGATGCCAACCAAATTGATATTTTCTTTGTAGTACTCATTCTCTCCCTGAAACATAACGCCTGGATTAGGCGACCTTAAAACGTAACAAAGTGAAGTTTTAGGGGTCGCCTAGATTCACTTGTTATGTGTTTTTGCATATCTATTTTTTATTTGCAAAAATTGCATTTTTTATTTCAGTGCAGTTGGATTCATATCCATGCAAGGGCAGATTTTGCAGTCGATCATTTAACAATTCCAATTCTTCTGCACTTGCCCCTTCGGCTTCGTCTCTGATATGTGAAAGAACTTCGGAATAACACATGTTTTCATCGAAAGAGGTGGTAAAGACTCCCGCGTAAAAAGCGACACCAAGTAATGTGAAAAAACCGATACCGTAAATTAGTGCTATTACCTTATCCGTCATTTTATTTTAGATCTTCCTTTACACACATAACGCCGCCACAACGGGCGAGCGAAACGTAGTGTAGTGAGTCCAGCATTAGTTGCGCTTTTTGCAACTAATGCGCCGTTGGTGGCTTTGTTATATTTTGATTGCATGTTTAAATTATTTAGCCTTTGTATTTAGATGTGCCCGGAAGGAAACCAATAATGCTCCACCGTACACACAGAATTGCTGAGACTAATATAAAAAATACACCAATCGTACCACCTAGCTTTTTACTTAATGCCCTATCTATTTCAATTGCTTCTTGTCCAGTAGCTACGCTATTTGCGTATACAGACACCAATTCAGCCATGGCAAACACAAAAACAATATTTACAATTAAAAACCAACTAAGACCAATCAAGCCTCGCAAAATTTTTGACCTTTTAATTTGTTTATTCTGGTCATCCATACTTGAGTCTCTAGGAAATATAACGCCCGTAGCACGGGAAAATTTGTAGCGCAGCGGAAAAATTTTCCCGGTGCCTGCGTTTGTTAAGTGCCATTGCTAAAAAATATTTCGAGATCTTCAATAGCTTTTATAGAGCTAGGCCCTAACCAACATTCGAATAGCTCGGGTCGTAAATCTTTGTGAGAACCTACAAATAAAATTCCCTCAAGAAATCCCGTTACTGCCAACTCTGACACGTTTCGATTCTTTGAATTGACTCCGCGTTCTACTAGATCGAAGACTGGTTGAAATTCTACCGTATCCTTCGCCTCAAGTTTATTAATAACATAGTGAACAATTACAGATATTTCATTAAAGATTCCTGGCTCGTCTCCCTCCCAAAATTCAAGATGTTCCAACCATGGTTTCTCAATGTCGGAACATAAACGCCTTAACTCTTGAAGGAAATCGGTTTCGGTCATATTGCACTTAACGCCTTTAGCATGCGAAAAATAGTTGTGTAGCGTAAGCGAAACAACTAATTTTCGCATGGCTAAACTTGTTATGGTTCTTTACGTTTAAGCTCATAGATTACAAGGATAAATAATAAGCTTAATCCGATTGCAACGCTTAGCATAAATGGTTTGTAAGTAGGCATGTACGCCATGGGGTGACTTTCCGGGTAGTATGCTGGGAAAGCAAAACTATATGCTAAAACTAGGCCTATTAAAAACACAAAAACTATATTATAAATTTTGTAGTATGGCGCGACATACCAAGTAAACAACAAGCCAATAGCTGGTAATAAAATGCTAAATATATGGTAGTTCCATACCCCAAAAATATTCGATAACAATTCACCAATCAACAAACCTGCTAACAAATAGATAGGTATAAGTATTATCGTTGCAATTTGCCTAAATGATTGCATATTCATTCTAGGGAACCATAACGCTTTTATTACCGGAAAAATTTGTATAGTGAGTGAAACGAACGCCGCCAAGTTTTTCCGGTAAATATACTTGTTATGCAATTACCCCAACCTTTTTAGGAACCCAACCATAATTACCGTTCTCCGCCAAACACCAGACCCACCCATTGTGCTCTTTTAAAATTTCGAGGATTTGGCCTGGGGCAACATCTAGTTCTTTTGCGGAATACTTACATACTGCTTTGCCTAGAGACTTATTCGTAATTATTTCGATATAGTCAAGAGGTGCCCAGCCTTCATTTCCGTCTTTTGTTGCCGCTCGAATCCACCCTTCGAATTCTTTATCCATTGTTCCAAGTTTTAGAATATCACCAATGTTGAATTCAATTGGGTTTGGGTAATTTGATTCGTGTTTTTCAATTACTCGTAGTTTCATTCTAAATTTGCATAACGCCCAAGTAATGCGGCCAAATGGAGTTGCGTAGAGAAACGAAGCAACGGAATGTGGGTCGCATTGACTTGTTTGTTATAGGCTGAGATATTTTTTAATTTCATCACAACTTGATTCGTAACCATGTAATGGTAAGTCATTTAACAATTTCTCTACATTCTGTAACTCTTCAGTATCTTCCGAATTTATCGCGCTACCAACTTCTGCTTTTATCTCCCAAAAGACCTCCGAATAGCACATATTGGTATTAAATGAAGTTGTGAATACGCCCCAATAATACGCAATCATTAAAAATACTAAAAATATTAATCCGTATATCATCCCGCCCACAATATTTTTCTTTTTCATTTAGGCCCTATAACGCCAACAGCAGAGGCGCAGCGTCTTATGCTGCGTCCTGCTGGCTGTTTTTGTTAAGTGCTTTTCCATTTATATATTTCTCTATATATTGCGGGGCACTTAAGGATAACATTGACCCGAATATACCCAATAACATTAGCCAAAAGTACCTACTATCATCTGGTTTTATGGCGCTAAACTCACTTTCCATAGAAAATTCTATATTTTCTTTTATCCTAAGTATTTCTTCCGATTTCAGACCATCGAAATCTTTTCCATCCAATACTTCTTCATATAGCGCTATTAGTTTATTTTGCTTTTCAACATAGCTTACATAGTTCAAGTGATTTCGCGTGAGAATCCCTGAATTATGAATAGCAATAAAGAGAAATATAAATCCCAAGAAATAGCTTGTAGATTTTAAAGCATTGATCATATTCATACGCTTACACTTAACGCCGCAATTTGGGGCGCGACGCCAGGAGCGTCCCGCCGCGTCTTTTCGCGGCAAACAAGATTGCTTTGTTATACATTACCAATACCAAAACTGCCACCATTTTGCATTTTCCTTTTTTATCCGTTGTTCTTCGCGATATCTCGCGATATTTTCTCTAACCGCGTCATCGGAAATTGGAGGCTTAATTGTTTCTTTTTCTTTGTTTATAAGATATTCATGGTATTCAGAGATTTCCTTTGGATTAAACCTTCGCGTCGCCAAATAATATATGGCACAGTAAGAAATCATTAAGACGATTTTTGAAGGAATCGATCCCATGAACTGAAGTAATACAAAAAATGAGAAGAACCACAAAAATGGTCCATAAGCCCGAAGGAAATAATAAGCTGGTTTTTCTGGGGGCTCAATTTTCATTTATGTATAACGCCCAAAGCACGGGCGAGCGACAGCGAGTCCAGCCCGCGTCTTTTTGCGGGCGATTGTGCCTTTGTTTGTTAAATTATTACTCGACATAGTTTGAAGACCCGCCTACCGAGTTACCTACTTTACCAATAGAATTATTTTTAGTTTTGAAATATGGATTGCCATGAAAAAGTACATGCCCAACTTCCTTTTTTAGAGCATACGCATCTTCATTGATCCCGCTCTCTCGTATATATGCAGGAAGCTCGTCATGATACAAAAATATTGCATACGCGTAACGTTCATATTTCGAGCTTAACTTGAGAATCCCTATCGATTTCTCAATTTGTTTGATTGTATAGAAATTCGACCCGCCATATTGTCGCTTAAGATGCGGTGCTAGTTTTCTATAAGCCTTTTTAATATATTGTTTTTCAAATATCTTCATGGGCTTAATTAAATTTAACGCCGCGATGTGCGGATTTTATAAGTGGAGGCGAAGCCGGAGCTTATAAAAGTCCGAACGATTGCCTTGTTAAGCATTTTTTGGAATTTTTACTTTTAGTGGATTTGATAAAGAATACTTGCCACCACTGAGCTCTACAGAACCTGATTTTAGTGCTTGCCTAACTTTAGAAGTAACCTCGTTACCTATAATTAGCTTTACTCCAAAATACAAAACTATAAGAACAGCAGCCAAGGCTTGAAGTAGAAAACTAGCGATATACGCGCCTGTCATGAGCAGGATTAGTATTACAACAAGAGCCCAGCTATAAAGTGAATTATATTGATAAGTAATGCTTGTATCTGATTCTTCAATGACTTTGTAAGGATTCAGCATACTACCTCTTTTATTTTTATGCTTAACGCCAAGGTTTGGGGCGCGACGCCAGGAGCGTCCCGCCGCGTTTAGCGGCATACAACACCGCCTTGTTACGTGTTTTTAGTTTGTGTTTCATTTAAGGCACCATTGCTGCCGATACGTACAAACAAAAAATTTGAAACTACCGCGATTGTTTTAATTTAGCAAGTTCCCGATTAGAACGTTATTGCTGCAAAAGTACTTGCGATAAACATTACAGAGCCGCAAACCACGATACTTATAGAATGAAATTTTTAACCTTGCTCCGTGGCTTCTTGACCCTGCGATAGGGTTTGAGTTACTACCGTGTTCTCTAGCATCTTTTGTAACTTAAAGAATGCACTTTTATTTTTGCGGCGACACTAAATTATAATTTTTTATACACGTAACGCCCACAACAGGGGAAAACTTGTAGTGCAACGGAAAGTTTTTCCCTGCTGCTTGTGCTTGTTAAATGTTTATTCTTTTGGCCCATCACTCATACTTACCTAATAGAAGTCTTATGAACTTACCGATTGCAATAGCCCAACCGTACGCAATCAATATAAAACCACACAGAATACCAATTAACGTCATAGTTATAGAGATGATGAATAGGAACTTGAATTTAAAATAAGAAGCTATAAATCCCAGCAGCACCCCAATCAGTACGACGCAAAATACGACAAAGCCAGGGAACATTCTTTTATTATTCTGATCTGGCAGAAATTTATCAAAATTCATCTTAGCTCTATCAATTACGGACATTTAACGTCCCAAACACGGGCGAGCGAAACAACGTGTAGCGAGTCCGCGCCCAGCGTTTTTTGCTGGGCGTTTAGTGCTTTGGCTTGTTATATGGCTTGCCATGCTAGATTAATCTTGATTGCTTTATTTCTAATGGTACGACGATTTCCCTTAGTATTTCCGATGCTACCCAGACAGTTATTACTAAAACAGCTGACAATGTGGAAAAACCAAAGTTACTTAAGATGGTGAAGCTAGCTAAAAGAGCTGCTAAGTAGAGCACGAAAAAACACAATACATTTATTAGCCAATGTGTGCCAACCAAAGCGCCGCAACTTTTACACTTGGATCTACCCATTAATAAAGAAAGCTTTAGAACAGAGATCGTTTTATTTTTGCAACTAGGGCAACTTCTTTTCATCATACTTAAGCCATATAACAGTTTTAATCATTTGAAAGGTTCTTATATTTACATGTCGAGTATTTCTACTCAAGCACATGGCAAAAAACCATAATTTATTTTTAATTCAATCGGTTAAAGCGTTTTTAGGTTTTGCCGCTGAGGAAATATGGGATCGTTATCAACATATCTTTAATATGTGGAAAGAGTCAACAAAATAATTTTCACCGCAAATCAATAGCTTACGATAACAACACCTAAATACTCGGAATAAGTCAACTGAAAAGCTTGACTTGAGGTCATATAATTTTCATTATACTGTACATTAAAACAGTATTAACTAGATTTCGGATAAGAAGGAAAGATGTAATGGACGACATACGCCACTATGTATCCGCGGATAAACCTAAGCTTTTAGATCGCGTGCGGATTCATATTCGCAAAGCAGGTTTAGCTTATGCCACTGAGAAAACTTATATTCTTTGGATGCGTCGTTATATTAATTTTCATCAGAAAAAACATCCTGCAAAAATGGGAAAGGATGAAGTCGCGGAATTTTTAAATTATCTGGGAATACAAAGGAATTGTTCGGTCAACACGCAGAAGACTGTCTTAAATTCATTAAGTTACTTATATAACAAATTTCTGTTTATCAACATTGATAATTTAGACTTTAAGCCCGCCAGAAATTTTCGTCGTTTACCTGTTGTCTACGACCAAGAAGAGTTGTCGAAAATATTTTCTACTTTAAAAGGGGTTCACCGCTTACAAGCTTCGTTGATGTATGGCACGGGAATGAGATTGGCAGAGTGTTTATCGTTGCGTATTAATGACGTGGATTTTTCGAGTAATAATATTTTTGTTCGCAACGGAAAGGGTGGTAAGGATAGAGCAACGATATTGCCTGAAAAATTGATCCCTCAATTGAAGCGACAAATAGAACAAGTAAAAATTATTCATCAGCAAGATTGTATTGATGGCTATGGCGATGTCTACCTGCCCAATGCACTCAGTAAAAAATACCCGAATGCTGGGCGTGAGTTAATGTGGCAATATTTTTTCCCGAGCGCCAGAATCGGTATGGATCCACGCAGCGGTGTACTCCGTCGGCATCATGCTCACCCAAGCTCTATCAGTAAAGCCTTAAAAAATGCTATGCGAAAATGCAATATAAACAAACCCGCTAAAACCCATTGTTTTCGCCACAGTTTCGCAACGCATTTACTAGAAGCGGGGTACGATATCCGAACCATTCAAGAATTATTGGGGCATTCGGATATTTCAACCACTGAGATTTATTTACATGTCATCAATCGTGGCGGCAAAGGTGTACTGAGTCCCTTTGATCGCACGGCTAATATTGGGGGAGTGGGAGTAGAAGAACCGGAAACTTTGTATCTCACCGCGACAGCATAGCGGCATTAATTCTTATGCTTACTCGTTGTTAATTTTTTACATAAACTAATGCGACTCCAAATACGCTTCGATTCTCAATTGGCGATTTAACAGTTTTAAAAATAATTTTCGCAGCCAGTATTTTCCTTTTTTATCCACACAGGAAAAATCATTCACGGTAATCGCGTTTTCAGCGAGGAGCTGATCCAATTTATTAGCATCGACTTCTAATAATATTCGCTCTGGCATAGAGAACCCCTTTTCAGGCTTGACCCTAATTTAGAATGCCGCTATCTTATTGCAAATGACAATCATTATCAATAAGGAATTCCTATGGCCTATCTTTGTCCTCGCCACCAAATAATCATTTCAGATAATAATCAGCTTGCCCATGAACTCTGGACTGGCGCTATGGAAAGCGGCTACGAGGCGCTGAACCAGCATAATTTCAGTGACGCTCGTAACTTTTTTGGTTCTGCTTACGAAATTGCCATACTTCGAAACCGCGCTAAATTAGCGTCGCCAGCCCCTGAATCAGGGGCTTTTGGTATAGAGCATCTGCTGGATTCCGGGAATTTATTGCTCAGGGTGCTAATGGAGCTAGGCTTATTTGACGAGGCGGAAGTTTGCCTAATGACGGTACACAACAGCTTGCTACAGAGTGCTGCGACTGAACCAAAGCCCTGCAATCTGCGTAGAATGAGGTTATTGAGATCGGCAAATGACAGCTTGGACCGCCTTACAGACGAATTGTCGATTAGCGATAAACTAGAGTTTTATAGGCGATCGAGAGAGCAAGGGGCCATTAAAAATTTATCTAAGAGTGCGAGTCTCCATTAGCTACTAACGATCCGGCATCGCGAGCATGCTTGCAACGGTCCGCAATAATGTATGGGTAGCGGCTCAGTTCTCCAACTTTAATTTCCAATACATGAACCTTTTCGCTATCCTTTTGATCAAAGCGAAGACTTTAACCAATCCAACGCGAGCCAAGTGAAATACTATGCTGATTAAAACTGCAAAACCCAGCCAGGTAAAAGAAAATGAAATCACTCCGGAAACGATCTATACGGAGCGTCGAAATTTACTACAAGGCATGGGGCTGGCCGGATTAAGTTTGGCAGGTATGGGCTTAAGCACTTCTAGTCAGAATACTCAGGCGCAGTCAGCTGCCGTAGCTGTTGGTAAGAATTTAGATTTTAAGAATCTGCAAAACCCAAAACCCGATTTCGACATGACACCTGTCGATAAAGCAACGACCCACAATAATTTTTATGAGTTTGGCACCCGCAAATTCGAACCCGCGATGAACGCCAAAGATTTTAAAGTCGACCCATGGACTTTAGAAATTAGTGGCGAAGTTGACAAGCCCGTTACCATTGATGTTTGGGAATTAATTAATTCAACCGCATTAGAAGAACGCATTTATCGATTTAGATGTGTAGAGGCCTGGTCGATGAATATCCCCTGGATAGGAATCGAACTTGCACAACTTATTAAACAGGCGCAACCAAATAGTCGCGCAAAGTTTGTCGCTTTTGAAACGCTTTATGACCCTGAACAAATGCCCGGACAAAAATCGCGGCGAATTGGTGGGGGCATTGATTACCCCTATGTTGAAGGGTTGCGTATCGACGAAGCCATGCACCCACTAAGTATGATGGTCATCGGTATGTACGGTAAAACTTTGCCTCCACAGAACGGTGCGCCACTACGATTAATGTCACCCTGGAAATATGGTTTTAAAGCCATTAAATCTATCGTAAAAATAAAACTCGTTGAAAAAATGCCGCCCACAACGTGGAATATTCTTGCCGCGAATGAATATGGGTTTTATGCGAATGTAAATCCTGAAGTCGATCATCCTCGATGGTCACAAGCGAGCGAACGCTTTGTTGGCGAAGGTCGACTTGCAAAAAGAAAAGCGACTCTCCCTTTTAATGGCTACGCGGAAGAAGTGGCAAGCCTCTACAGCGGAATGGATTTAACCCGCTGGTTTTAATAAGTGACATCATCTATACAAAGTAACAATAAAATTAAACTCAGTATTGGGCCTCGCTCTGCTCTCGGTTTACAGATTTTCTGTCATATCGCTAGCGTGACTCCTTTGTGTTGGCTGTGCTGGGCTTTTTTCCAAGACCGTCTTGGTGGCGATCCGGTTCAATACATTACCCATTTTTTGGGCTTGGGTGCCTTACGCTTACTCTTACTCAGTTTATGTATCACGCCCTGTGCTAAATTCTTTTCCTCGGCGCGCTTGTTAAAACTTCGCCGGCCTTTGGGTTTATGGTGTTTTGCATGGGCAAGCTTACACTTTGCTGTTTGGATTTCTTTAGACTTGCAGTTTTTTTGGAGTTTAATTGGAGAGGAAATAGTTGAACGGAATTATTTACTCGTAGGCTTTGGTGCTTGGCTTATATTGCTGTCTTTGGCGCTGACGTCTCTCCCCCAATTACGACGAGTGATGGGACGCGCATGGAAGAAGTTACATAATTGGATTTATCTCGTGACGATTTTAGCAGTGGTGCATTTTCTGTGGGCGGTTAAGAGCGGATATATTGAACCAGGGATTTATATTTTAGTTGCCTTGATATTACTTCTACTGCGGAAAGATGTTTTATTAAAATACTTTGTTAAAAAAAGATAAGGTAAAAATAAAAAAGGCCAGCGCAGTTGCTGACCTTTTTACTATATTCATCTATTTTTTCAATATAGCTTAGAGCGGCTTATACATAAGTTGTTTAACTTGGCTTTGCAATTGGCGCGAATAGCGAAGATCGCGGTTCTGAATCATACCTATGAAAATAATGTTTTCGACAGGGTCAATCCAAAACCATGTTCCGGCGATCCCCCACCACCAAAAACTACCTTCTGATACACCATCAGCCGCTTCTGAATCATTCACAACAGCGAAATCTAAACCGAACACGTTGCCGGGGTAACCGCGCCCGATACTTTTTACGGAATCGGGTAGATGATTCTGACGCATTAGTTGTGCGGCTTGTTTCGATAAAATTCGTACACCATTTAACTCGCCCTCATTTAAATGCATTTGTGCAAATTTCAAATAATCACTGGCTGTCGAAGTCAAACCACCACCGCCTGAAAATAGTGAAGGCTTTTCAAGAAATGCGCTATTTTCTGCACTCGTTAATTTTCCACCTTGTCCCGGCGCATATTGCCGTGAAAGTCGATCAGCTTTTTCTGGCTTTACATAAAATGCTGTGTCATTCATTTGGAGAGGATCGAATATTCGCTCCTGTAAATAAACATCAAAAGATTTTCCGGAGAGCGCCTCAACTAAATAGCCTTGAACGTCAACCGAAACGCTGTATACCCATTGTGTACCTGGTTGATGATTCAAGGGGATTTTTCCCATCTTGGTCACCATGTCTTTTAAAGTTGAGTTGCGATCGAGTATGCCTTCTTTGGTGTATAGCTCAGCAACAGGACCCCGCGATAAACCGAGGGTATAAACCAAACCACCCGTATGGGACATCAATTCTCGAATTGTCATTGGGTGATCAGCAGCAACTGTTTCTAAATTTTCTAAAGTAGCGCCGTCTTTTAACACACGCATATCTTTAAATTCTGGAATGTATTTTTCTACAGGATCGTCGAGTTTAAATTTTCCTTCGTCGTACAAGGTCATTAACGCCGTTCCAGCAATAGGTTTGGTCATAGAAAATATACGGAAGATAGTATCCTCGGTCATTGGCGTTTTATTTTCTAAATCGCGATAGCCATGAGATTCGAATAACTGTACCTCACCCTCTTTCGCTACCAATGTGACAATACCCGCTAACTTTCCATCGTCGACAGCTTGTTTGGTTACTGAAGAGATCGCATCGAGACGCGCCTTATCGATTCCTGCTGCATTAGCGCCGGCCCAAGATGCAACAAATACTATGGTCGTTATCGCTGTTAAAATTTTACGTCTTATGAATTTTTTATTGTTCATATTATTTTCCTATCAAAGAAAAGGGCCACTGGCTTTAAATTAAAAATCTCGCTATAGCTACAGAGGGGCTCCAAACAAGTCGTGATCACTGGTGATATTAGATCACCAAGCACGGGACATCTAGCAAACTGCTGTGTAAATTTGTGAAAACCTCAGGAGCAGATACTCATTTGACAGCGCTCACAAGGGACAAGGAGGGAGCAACAACAAAAAAGCCACCCAGAATAGGTGGCCTCTTATCAAATCGTACTAAGTGATACAGAACCGCTACAAGGGCTTATACATTAGTTGTTTGATTTTGTTCTGTGTTTGCATTGAGTAATAGAAGTCGTCATTTTGAATCATGCCGATAAAAATAATGTTTTCAACAGGGTCGATCCAGAACCAAGTACCTGCAATGCCCCACCACCAATGCGTTCCTACCGGCGCACTCGCCTTCTCAGCGTCATTCACTACAGCGAAGTCAACGCCAAATACATTACCCGGATAAAACGCACCAATGTTCTCAATATTATCGGGTAGTAAATTTGATCGCATAATATCTATCGCCTCTTCCGACAAAATACGCTTGCCGTCTAACTCACCTTTATTTAAATGCATTTGTGTAAAGCGCATATAATCGCTCGCAGTTCCTGTTAAACCACCGCCGCCAGAAAAGAATGCTGGTTTCTCTAAAAATGAGCCGTCTTCCGTACTAATTAATTTTCCATCTTTAGGCATATACTTTCTTGCGAATCGATCGGCCTTTTCAGGTGCGACATAAAAACTTGTATCCTTCATGCCGAGAGGGTCAAATATTTTCTCTTGTAAATACACATCAAGTGTTTGACCAGACAACACTTCGACTAAGTAGCCCTGAACATCAACAGAAACACTGTAAACCCACTGCGAACCCGGCTGATGATTTAAAGGGATTTTCGCTAAGGCTGGGATCATCTCATTGAGAGGAACATTTCTGTCTAAGATTTTAGCGTTAATATATGCAGTAGGAATTGGGCCTGCAGAGAGTGGTGGCATGTAGGTTAAGCCACCGGTATGGCTAACCAACTCTTGAATAGTCATCGCGTGGTCTGCCGCTACGGTTTCAAAACTGCCATCTTCATTTTTTGATTTAAATACTCGAGCGTTTTTAAATTCGGGAATGTATTTTTCTACTGGATCACTAAGTTTAAACTTCCCTTGATCGTGTAAGGTCATCAAGGCAGTACCAACAATGGGCTTCGTCATCGAAAAAATTCGGAAAATACTGTCGGTTTTCATCGCAATTTTATTTTCAATGTCTTGATAACCATAAGCTTGAAACATTTGAACTTTGCCATCTTTAGCTACCATAGTAACGGCGCCGGACAATTTGTTCGCATCGATTCGCGCTTGCATTTCTTTAGCGACTGCATCTAAACGCGCCTGTTCAATTTCTGCCGCTGATAACAATGACGAAGACAACACGCCTAAAGTTGTTATCAGCAACAAAGCATTACGTAATGTTTTATTCATTTTTGATTCCTATTGACTAGCTAGAATTTCAAAGTTTTGGTTATTGTGAGAGATGGCAAGTGCTTGGTAGCGGGAGATAGCTACGAACGACACTTTAGTAAAAATCGCCAGTTGAAATTTGGCCTATTAGAGCATCAAATATTATCGACATCCACACCACAAGTGGATATTCAATTAAATTTTTCGAACTATAAAACAGATCTAGTGAGTTTAATAAGGATCGCGTATAGATTGAGAATAAGTGGCAAATAAGATCAGCCACCCGAAAGTTTGCCTGGGCCTTGCCAAACTCGATCCGCTTGTTATTTTTTCACCACAAAAAAACGGGAACTTGTGAGTTCCCGTTTTTATGACAAACTTAACTGATCAGCTAAGCAAATACAAACTACCCTTTATTTCTTAAGGCATCTCGTATTTCGGTGAGCAATACTTCTTCTTTAGAAGGTTTTGGCGGCTCTGTCGGAGCTTCTTCTTCTTTTTTCTTCATGGAGTTTATCGCTTTCACACCCATGAAGATCGCGAAGGCTACAATAATGAAATCGACCAAAGCTTGAACGAATTTGCCATAACTGATGACGACTGCAGGGTTTTCACCGACGGCTTCTTTGAGAACGAAAGCTAGATCTGAAAAGTCTACTCCCCCCAACAAGATGCCAATCGGCGGCATAATGACATCACCAACAAACGATGAAACAATTTTACCAAAGGCCGCACCAATGATAATACCAACAGCCATATCAACTACATTTCCCTTTACCGCAAAACTTTTAAATTCACTTAACATTCCCATGGTTATTGCCCTCTATTTTTTAGCATTGATTGATTAATATTAAACTTTTAGATTTTTATATGCGCTTCGAGATAAATCGAAAAATATTTAAAATAAATCTAACCCCATCACGTCTGGCTATTAAGTTATCGATAACTTAAGTATGTCAAATCTCAAGATGAGAAAGCCTTAAAATACTGGGGATTAAAACTGGCGCTTGTAAAAAGCAAACGTAAGTATGCTGAAGCTTAGAAGTAGAAACAATTAGTATCTCAACTGAAATTGTCAATTATTGTCATATATCTGGGATCCGATAGAAATTTGATCGCTCCAAGAGAAAACCTCCTACTTTTTTATTATTCTTACACCGTCGCTTGTCTAACAAGCAAGTTCGCTAAGATTGCGTCGAAATAGAGATAGCTAAGGCGCTCCATCAACGTTAAATTATCGCGAAAACCGATATTCTGAATTTTTTATAGATGCCTAGCGATATTTATGATCCGCGACAAAGGGATTAGTCGCTCGCTCCTGCCCAAATGTCGACATCGGACCGTGGCCAGGAATAAATTTTACGTCATCACCCAAAGGCCAAAGTTTTTCTCTAATTGATCGAATCAGGGTGTCATGATCACCACGAGGAAAATCACTACGGCCAATCGAACCTTGGAAAAGTACATCACCCACTATCGCCAACTTGCTTTGTGGGTCGAATAAAATAACATGGCCAGGGGTGTGACCAGGAGTATGGATAACATTGAGTTCGACATTTCCTACTTTCACCGTATCCCCTTCGTGCAGCCATTGAGAAGGCTCAAAAGCCTCTGCCGGAGGAAAGCCGGACATACGGCACGCTTCCGGTAAACCATCTAACCAAAATTTATCGTCTTCTTGCGGCCCTATCACCGGCACTTTATATTTACCAGCCAAGTCCATCGTGCCCGCGACATGATCAAGATGACCATGGGTCAAAATAATTTTACGCAAATCAAGTTGATACTGGTCGAGTACAGATTGGATCATATAGAGGTCACCACCGGGATCAACAACAGCCGCTTCATTGGTTTCATCACACCAGAGCACGCTGCAGTTTTGCTGATAAGGGGTAACAGGTACGATTCGGTAGTTCAGCATATTATTTCCAATAACTATCACGACAGTTTTATTTGCCAGGGATTTTAAACTAGATTCGCTGGATATGCAGCCACTCTTCTGAGTGAAGTGCAGCCGCATTTAAGGTGTGCGCAAAGTTTTTATGTTTGCATAATCCACTGTTTTTTATCTAGCGAAATAGTGTAATGTTAGCCACTCGCAAAGCACCAATTTAGGAATTAAAAACATTATGGCGTCAGCCAGAAAAAGTTCATGTTTATAACAATAATCATTAACATCATTATCGTTATGCTAGTTGTGCTGATTCATTACGAAGCACTCAGCCTGATGTCGAAAGGTTTAGTTCGCTTCAAATCACGCCACCGTATTATGGTTGTCGCGGGTGTATTAGGCGCTATTCTTGCTCATGTTACTGAAATATGGGTTTTTGGTTTTGGATTTTACTTTATGTTACACATGGAGGGTCTTGGTGAACTACAAGGAAATTTTGATGGCAGTATTGTCGATTGCGTTTATTTTTCTATCACGAATTATACCTCTTTAGGTTACGGAGATATTGAACCCTTAGGGTATATTCGTTTTCTCGCTTCGATGGAAGCGCTTACCGGATTGGTGCTGATTACCTGGAGCGCATCCTTTATGTTTATCGAAATGCAGAAATTTTGGAAAAACAATTAATGTATTTGGATGATTCCTTCGCAAACTAACACTGCGGTCCCACCAATACGTAGAGTTAAAGTGTCAATTTGTTTATTGTCAATTTCAACATGTAACAAACTTTGGCGTTTTTGTTTTAATCCTCGCTCTGCGATAAAACTATAAGTTCCTTTTTTAACATGTTTATGGGCACACAAAAACGCAGAAAAAGCAGGAATGGCGGAACCAATCGGGGGATCATTCGCCTCGTCGATTAGTGGCCCCAGTAAACGCAAGTGGAAATCGCTTCCGGCAGTTTCAGTTTCTTGAGAAAACAAAATAATTTGCTGTGCTAGGGTGTTGGGAGCGAGGGATTGATTCCACGCTTGCTTATTAAATGAAGCCTCGTAAACTGCTTTCAGTGAGCGGATGGGGACAACAATATAAACTCCTTGATTAGCGACCAGGTAACTTTGGAAATTTTTGATCCCTATTGCCGAGCTAGGAATAGAAAGTAGTTCTGCTAACTCTTCGTTACTAGGAACATAGTTGTCAACAACTGGCTCGGTAACTAAAGACAAAGTGGAAAACAAACTGTCTTTTTCAGTTTGCGTGACATGTACATCGAGGCTGCCATGATTGTGGTCGAATTTTAAGGGAGTGTGACCTTTTTGTAGCTTTAATCGATCAGTAGAGGCTAATACATGTGCCGCAGCAATCGTAGTATGACTGCCAAATTCAATTTCTTTGTGCGGTGTAAATAGACGGAGGCTAAAATGATTATCGCCACCGTCATTTCCACTAACAAAAGCGGTCGACCACAAATTTAGTTCGCTTGCGATTTTCTGCATTTGTTCTTTATTCAGAGTTTCAGCATCAGGGATCACGGCAACTTGCGCGCCACCAAAAGTTTTATCGGTAAAAACATCGGTGGTATAAAAAGGAATTTTTGTTATCGCAGCTTTACTCATTATTTTATGCTCCTAAATTTAAAACAAACTATTATGCATATTTATTAATAGTTCAAGGAAAAAATAGTTGGAGGCAAGTACAGTGTTTTGGAATCTGCACAATATTGGGGCGATCGCTAAAATTTAGCCGTCGGTTTGATTTTTCACGGATTTAAAAAATAATATTTTGAGCTAAATCGTAAGGTCAGAGGAAATCTTAATGCCAGCACAACCACTACTTTGTTTCGCCCACCGTGGCGGTCGGGGCCACGGAACTGAAAATACTTTGGATACGATTCGCCAAAGCCTTGCTCTAGGTGTCGACGCGATTGAGATCGACGTTTGGTTAATCGGGGATACGCTATTAGTGACTCATGATCGCCGCTTGGGCAGAGTTATTCGTGGTGAAGGCCTTCTCCTCGACATTGATACAAGTTTAATTTCAGAACTTCGAAATTATGATGATTCTACGGTGGCAAATTTACGTGATGTATTGGAACTGATTGGCGACAAGGCGATGCTGAATATCGAGATCAAGGGGCCAGATTCTGTAACAACAATCGTCGACACTCTTAGGGTATTCGTTAAAGAAACAGGGATAGACCATCGCAACTACATAATTTCAAGTTTTGATCATCAGCAATTATTTTGGCTAAAACAAAACGCACCGGAATTTCGACGTGGAGTCTTGATCTGCAATATTCCGCTGGATTATGCCGCGTGTTGCGACGCGATAGATGCCTATTCATTCCATCCTAGCATTGATTTTATCAATCAGGCGCTTGTTGACGACGCAAATAAACGCGGTTTAAAAATCGTGGTTTACACCGTGAATGATGAAGAAGATTTTAGAATGCTTAGCGAGATGGGCGTTGCCGGTGTTTTTACTGATTACCCTGACCGTCTTATTGCTTTTAATAATTCGCTTAATAAATAATTTACTTCTTATAGACGACATTGAAAATATCGGCAACGTTATAAGGGCGCGACCCCTGAAAGCACGAACGCTGGATTGTTACACAACAACTTCAGACAACTGCTCTAACAAAGCCGCCAGATCATCTTGCGGCTCAAGACATTCATCGCCGACGCAAACAAGCCCTTGCTCATCTTCCAATAAAAATAATTCTGGCGGATGAATATCGGAATCAAGAGGCACCCAGTAACAATGGACAAGCTCGCCATATTGTATTTGTATAGTTTGTCGCCATTCGCGCATTTGCTCTCCGCCCTTCAGCATAACTTGAACCGGTGCCGAGAGAAATTCAGCCAAACCTAACAATGCATTGTGATGGTTTTTAGGTTGATTAAGCATCGACGCCCAACCACTTAACAAAGTACGCTTTGCGCAATCCAGATAGCGAGGCTCAGCACATAGATGCCCCATACGACCAAATATTTTTGCCGCGACTCCATTACCGGCCGGTAACACACCATCTGAAAATGGCTTCCCGCGGTATGCTAGTTCTTCGTGATCGTGGGCAGAAAAATAAAAACCGCCATTTTCTTTATCTTCGAAATTTTCAATTAAGGATTCCGCTAGACCACACAAAAATCGGTAGTCTTCATCACGCCACTCAATTCTTAACAGCTCGCTTAAACCGTCCATTAAAAATACGTAATCGTCCAAGTAAGCCGTATACTTGGCCTTATCATTCTGCCATGTAGCATATAAACGTTGATTCAACCAAAGATTGTTACGAATAAAATCGACAGCTTGCTGTGCTGCTTTTCGATAACTATCGTCTTGAAAAATTCTCCCCGCAACTGCAAGGCCGCGAATCATCAATCCATTCCAAGCTGTCAGAATTTTATTGTCGCGTATTGGTTTGATTCTTGACGTTCTAGCTTGACGCATTTTTTCGTGGGCGGACTCTAGCAACTCATTAACATTGGTCTCATCTAATTCTAATTCTTCGATGATGCTTCCCCAATCCCGCTCACGGTGTAAGTGCCAAAGATTTTCAAAGTTGGGCACTTTATCGAGTTCGTAAACCGCTCTCACTACGCCGTTCTCTTTGGCACTCAACAATTCATTCAGTTCTTCCACATCCCAAGTATAAAAACCACCCTGACGATTATCAGCATCTGCATTGAGCGAGCCGTAAAATGCGCCATTACTTGAACGCATTTCTTCAAGCGCCCACCGAGCAATACCGCGGGCGCATCGTTCAAAGTCTGAGTAACTGAAAATCGACCAAGCTTGAGAATAAATCGCTAGCAACAATCCATTGTCATAGAGCATTTTTTCGTAATGAGGGATCATCCACTCATCGTCGGTTGAATAGCGAAAAAAACCTCCGCCAATTTGATCATTAATCCCTGAGCGACACATCATCAACAAGCTGCGTTCGAAATGATTGCGTGCACCCTGCGTCAATTCGTTTTTATGCAACTGTGTTACAAATAATCTCTCCAAGCTTGTCGCCATCGCAAATTTTGGAGCACGACCAAATCCCCCGGATTGCAAATCAGCATCATTTAACAAATCAATTGCTGCTCGCTCGATAGGAATTTCGTTAAGTAAGGTATCTGAATGGTCAGCACTTTCTTGTTCGGCCAAACTTTCAAAACTTTCTCTTACTTGGTCCAACACAGAAACAAAATCTTTACCTCGAGTTTGATAATAGTCGTTCACTTTAAGTAGTAATTCCTTAAAGCTCATGCGACCCTGCGTATTTTGTTTAGGAAAATAAGTACCAATTAAAAACGGAAGCTTGGTTCTCGGGCACAAAAATGCTGTCAATGGCCATCCGCCTGGCAAGCCGGTTAAAAATAAATGTGAGGTTTGATAGACAAGATCAATATCGGGTCGTTCTTCACGATCGACTTTAATATTGATGAATTTTTCGTTCATCAATTCTGCTGTTTCTTCATCTTCGAAAGATTCTTTAGCCATCACATGACACCAATGGCAAGCAGAATAGCCAATAGATAATAAAATGGGCTTATCTTGCTGATCGGCAAGCTCCAACACCTCGTCAGTCCACTGTTGCCATGCAACGGGATTGTCTTTGTGTTGTAGGAGATAAAGGCTCGTTGTCGCGCCCAAGGTATTTTTGATAATAGTCATGATTACCGGCAAATAAGGTACAGCTGAATCCCCGCTATAGTGATAATCGGCTCCGCCGATTTATTGCTTATGATCGTAAGAGTTGACCAAACGACCAATCAAATCTTGCAAGCAAACTCGCCTCTTGAAACAGCCAAAACCGTTGTGTTTATTTGCTCTTTTAGAGTCTTATAGCCACATTGATTTCGGAGAAAGTCTGAGCAATGATCTTTAATTCACTACACGCCCCAATGTTGATTAATGCACAGTAACCAATTCAATTAATGAGCGCTAGTAGCATACCCAAATCTACTTACTCAACGGAAGATTTTGTGGATGATCACACAAGAATTCGGCCTAAAAATTTCCCTAGAAAAGGGAACCACTTAGTCGCATAGCTATGTAGACTGAATGATTATGCTAGCAAGATGTATATTCATCATCGCTAGTTTTCTAGCAGGCTTTTAAAGCATTGTATTCCGCAGCGAGCATTGAATAGATGGCTTGGTCTACATACTTTGAGTAGAGCCACTCACTCTGCCTTAATGTTGCTTCGTAAGTGAAACCTAGTCGCTCTGGTATCGCTCGGCTTTTCTCATTGCCAACGGCACAATGAATCTCGATTTTATTAAGATTAAATTCACCATAGCCAATTTCTAGGATTTCAGTGATGGCATGGGAAATAATTCCCTTACCCTCAAAGGGTTGAGCTAACCAATACCCGATAGAACCAATTTTGTGCTGTTTATTTATTTCATGGAAGCCTGCAACACCGCAAATAACGCCTTCATATTTAATTGCATAATTTCGAGCGCCGCCAGTCGAAGACTCTGCAATAGTAGACTCAATGAATTTTTTTGTGTCATGACTCGATTTAATAAAGTCTAACCAAGGAAGCCATTCCCTAAGATGCTCTCTATTTGCTTCCGTTAGATCATACAGCTCCTGGGTATGATCCAGCGTAAGTTGTTCCAATATGATCTCCGGTTTCACTCGATATTCCATTTGTAGTGATATTTAGCAGTAAACTTAGAAGGCGTCGAGAAATGATAATGAATTCGAGAACATAGTTATAAGACTATCTCACCGGACGCCTGTTTATCGGCATGGTAGGAGGACCGAACTAATGGTCCGCAGGCGGCGTGAAGAAAACCTAGCTCTTGTGCAAGCTGCTGATACTCTGCAAATTCGTCGGGATGAACATAACGGTCAACGGGTAAGTGGTCACGTGATGGCTGCAAATATTGCCCTATGGTTAACATATCGACATCGTGCTCACGTAAATCTTTTAGGACTTGAAAAATTTCTTCCTTTGTCTCGCCTAATCCAACCATCAAACCGGACTTTGTTCTCACATCAGGTCGCTTTGCTTTAAATTCTTTTAATAGTTTTAATGACCACTGATAATTCGCTCCGGGTCTCGCCTGACGGTATAAACTCGGTACAGTTTCGAGATTATGATTAAAGACATCTGGCGCATGTTCCTCGAAATGAATTAAAGCCTCTTGCATTCTGCCACGGAAATCTGGTGTTAAAACCTCTACCGTTAAATTCGGAGAGAGTGCACGCGCTTCGCGAATACATTCTGCGAAATGTTCTGCGCCGCCATCTCGCAAATCATCTCTATCAACCGAGGTGATTACGACGTATTTTAATTTCATTTCCGCAATCGCTTCGGCGAGATGTCTTGGCTCATCGACATCCAGAGGGTTGGGTTTTCCGTGGCCTACATCGCAAAAAGGGCAACGTCGTGTGCAGATATCACCCATCACCATAAATGTCGCAGTGCCACCCGAAAAACATTCTCCCAAATTCGGACAACTGGCTTCTTCGCAGACACTGGATAAATTATTTTTTCGAAGGATTTTTTTAATGCGGTCAACTTCTGGTGACGCAGGAACTTTAACTCGTATCCACTCGGGTTTTCGTAACAAGGTATCGCTAGCGATTACTTTAACGGGAATGCGCTCTACTTTATCAGCATCTCGTAATTTTTCGCCCTGAGCTCGACGTCGAGTACGTTGAACAGGAATTTCATCGGAACCGTTTTTCATAATGCTAAGGACACTAGTTTATATTTTAATAAAAGTTTATTGGATACGTAAACGCCGCAACTTAGTTGTGTAATTTCGCGAGGACTCAAGTATTCGGTGGGAATATTTTTTTAAAACTCAATACTTCACAAAATTTTTCTACTAAAGTGGCGGCGACTTGGTCAACATCAATATTTAAATTTTTTGGAGCTTTATCTATCATTTGAACCACGCCCAAGCCTGGATAACCACAGGGATTAATTCTCGTAAACGGCTCGAGATCCATTGCCACATTCATACTCATACCATGGAAACTACACCCTTTTCTAACGCGCAAACCGAGCGCCGCAATTTTTTCATCGTTAACATAAACACCCGGCGCACCATCTTGCCTTTCGGCTCGTATTTGATATTCGCTCAGGGTTTGAATTAAAACCTCTTCAATCTTTTCAACCAATTCACGCACGCCAATTTTAGCGCGCTTTAAATCAAGTAAAGAGTAAGCAATAAGTTGGCCGGGGCCATGGTAAGTTACTTGTCCGCCTCGGTCGCACTGCACGACGGGAATATCTTTAGGCAAGATAATATGTTCTTTTTTACCTGCCTGGCCCAAAGTAAATACAGGTGAATGTTGAACTAACCATAATTCGTCAAGAGTATCTGCATCACGCGTATTGGTGAAGGCTGTCATTGCCTGCCAAGTTTTCGAATAATCCTCGACGCCGAGATCGCGAATTATTAACGCTTGTTCGTTATTTACCACTACAACACCATTTTAACGGCTTGTATGGTTTTCAACTCTTCAAAAATGGATTTCAATTGTGGTTCGCCTGTCGCGGTAATATATACGGTCACCGCCGTATATCGTCCGTTTCGGCTATCGCGAACAGTGATTTTAGTTTGATCGAAATTCGGCGAATGTTTTTCAACAACGGTAACGACTACAGAGTGAAAATCATCAATCGCATCGCCCATGATTTTTATCGGGTAATCTTCGCAGGGAAATTCGATTTTTGGTGCTTCTATTTCACTCATAACACTAACTCATCAATCCTGTCTTTATAAAATATTTCAAATTTGATTGGAAAAATTTTACAGCAAACCAAACAAATTCATAAAAAATAACTTGATGCTATCCCAAGTTCGCGCAAAAAAGCCGGCCTGCTCGATCTCTTGCTTAGCTACTAAAGGCAGCTCTAAGATTTGCTCGCCATCTAAGTCGATAGTGATTTTTCCGATTTCCTGACCAAGCTTGATTGGCGCTTTAATAACTTTGTCGATATGCATTTGTGCTTGCAACTTATCTTGCGCGCCTCTTGGCAAGGTAAGGTTGGTATCTTCTGCTACGCCCAGACTAAGCTCATCGGTTTTACCAGACCACACTCGGATTTTGCTAACTTCGTCGTTTACTGAGTATAGCTGATGGGTTTGAAAGTAACGAAAACCATAAGTCAGTAGCTTTTGCGATTCCACCATACGGGCATTATCGGACCGAGTTCCCATCACAATAGCGATAAGACGCATGCCATTTTTCTTGGCCGATGACACTAAGCAATAACCCGCTTCTTCGGTGTGACCGGTTTTTATACCATCAACACTGGGGTCTCTGGATAACAATCTGTTTCTATTGGGCTGGTTAATATTGTTATATTCGAAGCTTTCTTCCGCATAAATTGCGTAGTGCTCGGGGTGATCATTAATAAGCGCTTTGGCGAGCAACGACAGATCTCGCGCAGTCGTTAAATGGCCTTCTGCTGGCCATCCCGTCGCATTTTCATAATGTGTACTATTCATTCCCAACAAAGCGGCTTGTTGATTCATGATGTCAGCAAAAGCCGATTCACTGCCTGCAACATGCTCAGCTAATGCAACGCTAGCATCATTTCCCGATTGAATAATGACTCCCCGCATCAAGTCACCGACCGAGACTTGCGTTCCTTCGCGAATAAACATTTTGGAGCCTTCCATCTGCCAGGCTTTAACACTGATATTCACCATCGTAGATTCGGACAAGTTACCTCGTTCAATCTCTCCGGAAACAATGTAGCTCGTCATCATTTTTGTAAGGCTTGCTGGCGGAAGTTGCACATCCGCATTCTTTTCTACGAGAACCTCTCCAGTGGTCGCATCAATCAGTAAGTATCCCGACGCTGCCAATTGTGGCGGGGCAGGAATAATGATGTCTTGTGCAAGGGCGCCAGATAAAACCACCATGCAACAGATTCCAAAAACTGATTTTTTCAATACAGCAAACAAAATAATTCCCCTTCTTTTACTATTTGTATTCATTTATTTTCCTAAACTCAACGAATCGCTACTCAACTCATCGCAACTACCGCGAAACACCCTTACTCCGTTGGTAAAATTTTCTGCAGATAAAATTTACGCCGGGATTCTAACATTTGATCTTAAGAATGGCCTATTCATAAACCACATAAGGCTGCGCTAGTTTTTGCTTAATCAATGATTCCTGCAAATTCACCAATTCCCAATTGTCGTCTATCGGACCAACGCGAACTTTGTACAAAACGCTTGCGGAAACCGAGCGAATTATTGATACCGGATAGCGCGTCAATGAGGAAATTTTAGCTTGCAAATTTTCTGCAGAAGCCTGCGAGCTAAACGCCCCCGCTTGCAAATAGGTATTTTCTGGCAAGCGGTAACCCGCCGAATTCACTGGTGCCGGTGCCGATTGCTCACCCGAGCTCTGACTCCTGGTAACACTATTGGATGGGTTAGAAGACTCTCCCGAACTATAGGTGCGAGGATCAATCAATTTAACTTCTACTTGAGCTGTACCAATATGCTGAAAGTCTAGTTTTTTTGCTGCGGCATAAGTTAAATCAATTATTCGGCCATCATGAAATGGGCCGCGATCGTTCACCCGTACAATAATTGTTTTTTTGTTTTTTAAGTTGGTCACTTGAACAAACGAAGGGATGGGCAGCGTCTTATGGGCTGCGGTCATACCGTACATATCATAGACTTCGCCATTTGAGGTGCGTCTGCCATGAAATTTATTTCCGTACCAGCTGGCAATGCCGCGCTCTTGATAACCACTGGGATCACTCATCACCCGATAAGTTTTACCCATTACGACGTAAGGTGATTTATTTCCGGCGGCAGTGATCGGCTCAACTCTTGGAACCGCATCAGGAATATGAGATACGTCCATAGGTCTCGCAGGCCCACTATCCTTACCGGGCGAAGGAGAAGTCGAAGAAGTACGAAAACCGGAAACGCAACCTGCCAGTGATATCGACATTATGCTAAGCAAAATAATTAAATATTTTCTGTTTATCGCTACCATTTTAACGCTCGAACTCCCAAAAAATTTAAAAACAAACTTACTCGACTCTCTATCTTACTAAAACTGCTAGCCTTACATTTGTTGCTTTATCGCCTGACTCAATTGATACACAGCCATCGCGTACAAATGGCTGTGATTGTAGCGAGTAATAACGTAGAAGTTTTTCAAGCCCAAATAATATTCCATACCCTCATCACCCTCTAGCGCCAGTGGGATCGCTTGTTGATCTGAGTCAACGGTTTGATTTGGAACAAAGTTTGAGGCGCTGAGCGTTGAAATAGTTTTCTCAAGCTTTAACTTATTGGTGTCGAGGCTGTTTAAATCCACGCCCGTATACTTCGCTGGCACAAGGACTGCTCCACCCGTCGACCAATGATGCTGTTTAAAATAATTTGCGATACTGCCAATCGCATCGACCGGATTATTCCAAATATCGGCGAAACCATCTTGATCATAATCGACGGCGTAGGCTCTATAACTAGAGGGAATGAATTGTCCGTAGCCCATGGCGCCAGCGTAAGAACCGGTTAAACTGACAGGATCTTGTTTTTGCTCTCTCGCCAACAATAAAAAATTTTCAAGTTCCTTACGGAAAAATGCTGCGCGAGGAGGATAATCGAACCCAAGTGTTGAAAGCGCGTCAATCACTCGGTAACTACCTTGCACTTCGCCGTAACGTGTTTCTACTCCTAAAATAGCAACGATTACTTCAACATCAACACCAAAGTCTTGCTGCGCTTTTTCGAGAGTGGCTCTATGTTTCTGCCAAAATTTCGCGCCCTTTTCAATACGCTCCGGCTTTAGAAAGATATTTCGGTATTGCGCCCAAGTTAAGGTTTTTTCCGCCGGCCGAGAAATAGCATCAATTATCTTCTGCTGTTTATTGGCCTGGGAAAATAGTGAGATTAGATCAGATTTGGAAAATTGATGGCTTGAGACCATGTCATCAATAAATGCGACTGCGAGAGGATTTTTCGTATAGTCGGAATGGGTATTAAAACTGACAATACCCAAAAACAAAAAAACGCATACTGAAATATATTTTTTAGTTAAAAGATAAATGATTTTCAAAATGCCCCCCGGCAAATAATGTTCCCACTAAGGAAATATTTCATTTTAAAAAGTTAATATTAAACCGTGACTCTGCGCTGTTCGGTACTGATCGCCATCAACAAACCAAAGGCCATCATCAGTGTTATCATTGATGTACCACCGTAGCTCACTAATGGTAATGGCACTCCCACGACGGGCAATAATCCCACCACCATCCCGACGTTCACAAAGACATAAACGAAAAACGTTAACGTGAGGCTACCGGCCAATAGGCGCCCGAAAGTATCTTGTGCATTCAGAGCGATAACAAAACCCCGACCTATAATTAACAAATAAATCGTTAACAAAGCAAGAATCCCGATCAAGCCAAATTCTTCAGCTAGCACGGCTATAATAAAATCGGTATGACTTTCGGGTAAAAAATCTAGATGCGACTGCGTACCTTGCATCCAACCTTTCCCCGACAAGCCGCCAGAACCAATTGCCACTTTCGACTGAAAAATATTCCAACCTGCACCCAGTCGATCATCATCCGGTCGGAACATGGTAAGAATTCGTTGTTTTTGATACTCACGTAAAACAAAAAGCCAAATTGGCCACGCACTAGCGACCAACAGAACCAAAGCACCTACAATATAGCGCCAACGCAAACCCGCCAAAAATAAACCCGCCAAGCCCGAGGCCGCAATCAACAAGGAGGTACCTAAATCAGGCTGACGTAAAATCATTAGCGTGGGAATAAAAATGATAATTAACGCCCACACCACGTGTTTAATATTCGGAGGTAAATGTCGCTGTGATAAATATCCAGCGACAACGATGGGCAGGGCTACCTTTACAATTTCTGAAGGCTGAAATCGAAAACCACCCAAACTTAGCCAGCGCTGAGCGCCTTTTGAACCACTACCAAAAAACATCACCAACACTAGAAGAACAACACCGATGATCCAAAAATAAGGCGCCCAACGAATTAATGCATGTAACTGAACTTGTGCGACAACCAACATAATTAAAAACGCGACGCCCAAGCGAATCACTTGTCTTTCAATATAATAATGGCTTTCACCACTAGCGCTATATAAAACGACCAAGCCAAAAGTAGACAGAGCCATCAACATAAACAATAAAGGGACATCAATTCTAAACCGGGCCGCCAGACTGCTGCGACGACGTAAATCGTGACTCGCCTCGGGCATGCGCCTTAAAAAATCTTGATCGGACACTATTACTCCGCCTCGGTGGATAATAATTTTTCGCGCTCTAACTCAACTCGATAATATGTATCCAACACTTTACGCGCGATAGGTGCGGCAATTTCACCGCCGTGGCCTTTATTTTCTACAATGACAGAAATAGCAACTTTAGGTTTGTCGGCAGGGGCATAAGCCACGATTAACGCATCATCACGATAGCGCTCGGCCAACTCGTCTTCTTTATATTTTTCATCTTGCCCTATGCTGATCGATTGCGCAGTTCCGGTTTTTGCTGCCATCCGATAATCCAAATCCTTACTAATACTACGAGCCGTTCCCTTTGGGTGATGAACAACTTGCTCCATAGCCGCCAACACATAATTCCAATTTTCATCTTTCGCGACGACAATATTTTTCGGCTTCGCAACAACCTGATCCATCAATAAAAGATCTGATTGCCATTTTGGCTGTACGACTTTTAATTTCGGCCGCTTGCCGCGCGATGCCATCGTTGCGGTCATAACCGCGAGTTGGGCAGGCGTTAATAGCACATCACCCTGACCAATACCCACATTTAAGGTGTCGCCGAGACCCCAAGATAACCCGCGTTTTTCGCGCTTCCATTGCGGCGAGGGCCAAATTCCCGAACCTTCGCTTGGAATATCGATTTCTGTTTTTTCACCTAACCCAAATTGCCGGCCGAAGGGTACAACTTTATCAATTGTCATTTCGTTGACGAGGTTAAAGAAATACGTATTACACGACTCAATAATTGCCTGTTTTAGGTCAACTGCCTTTCCGTGACCCCAACTTATGTGATCGCGAAAGCGGCGCTTTACACCGGGCAACTGAAAAAAACCGGGGTCATTAATTGTCGTGTGAGGAGTAATAACACCCGCTTCTAATCCAGCCAAGCCCAACATCGGCTTAAGTGTCGAACCCGGTTCGTAAGCGCCTTGTAACGCGCGATTAAACAATGGGTTTTCTGTTGACTCGTTGAGTGCACGATAATCTTTGCTCGATATTCCGGTGACAAAAAGATTTGGGTCAAAACCAGGGTTAGAAACGATAGCAATCACGCCGCCAGTTTCAACTTCGACGACGACAATCGCACCGCGTAAATCTTGCATTGCCTCAATCGCCGCAGCTTGGACTTTGGCGTCGACATATAAATGCAAATCTTGCCCCGGTAACGGATCGAAGCGCTCTAATTCTCGTAGTACTCGACCGCGTGCATCAGTTTCTACATTGCGATAACCCACGGTACCTAGCAACATTTCTTCGTATTGTTTTTCAATGCCAATTTTTCCGATCGCGTTAGTGCCACGATAACGCTCATATTGCTCTTCTGAAAAACCGGATAATTCTTCCGCATTGATTCGACTTACATAACCGACGCTGTGTGCAAAAGCCTCACCAAAAGGGTAGTAACGAACTAATTGTGCCTCTACTTCTACGCCAGGCAAACGAAATTCATTCACGGCAAAACGTGCAATCTCTTCTTCGTTTAATTCGCTACGCAATAATACCGGCTCAAAGGGGCGACGACGTTGTGCAAGATTTTTTTGGAAGCGTTCAAGGTCTGCTTCACTAACCTCTATTAAACTTCCGATTAACGCGAGAGTTTCATCGATATCGTTTACGCGTTCTTTAACAATGGTTAAGGTATAGCTGGGTCGGTTGTCTGCAAGTAAGACACCGTTGCGATCATAAATAAGGCCACGTGTAGGAGGGAGGGCCTGGACTTGAATCCTATTGCGATCTGATTGCGTCGCGTAATCCTGATAATCGGTTATTTGCAAATCATAATAACGATACACCAGCAAACCCATGAGAAAAATAACGACCGCGAACACAAACCATACGCGATGACTAAATATTCGCGATTCATTGTAATGATCTTTTAATTGCAAATGATCAGACATAGAACAAGATTCGTTTTGTGGTTTTATTTTTAAATTGAGATTGAACTGTGTTTATATCGAACAATACTGGCAATTCTGTGTTCTCGTTTTTACATATTCGCCACAATTCCCCGTCGAACATCGCGCAAAAAAAATGGAGGCAGAAAATATAAAACCTAATTGTTTTGCTTTTTAAAAAATTGGTCCATCGACACAACAATTTATCAAAGTAAAAAATAAAATCGAAAAAGCCAAATTAAAATAACTACATTGAAAAAATACTAAAGAACCAACAAATCTACTTATGGTAAGGATGATTGTTTAACAAACTCCAAGCTCGATATAGTTGTTCGACAATAACCACTCTGACCAAAGGGTGAGGTAATGTTAACGCTGACAATGACCAAACCGTGTCCGCTCTTTGAATACATTTCTGCGACAATCCATCTGGTCCGCCCACCAAAAAATTAAGGTCGCGACCATCCATCTGCCATTTCTCTATTTGTTCTGCGAGCTGCTCAGTATTCCATTGCTTACCCCGACTATCGAGGGCAACTACACATTGTTTTTCTTGTACGGTGCTCAGTATTTTTTCTGCTTCTTGATCTTTGGCTTGCTGCACCGAAGCGGTTTTTCCTCGATGGGCGAGAGGGATTTCTTTCACCTCTATAGAAAATTCTTTAGGTAAACGTTTTTGATATTCAAGAACGCCACTGCTCACCCAGGTGGGCATTTTTGTTCCAATCGCTGTTAGCAGAATTTTCATCGCAGAAAGAAAATGCTTTAGTCGCCAGTCCTACCGACCGGCTCCAACGACCACAGCTTTTCTAAATCATAAAATTCGCGCGTGCTGGGCAACATCGCATGTACCACGGTATCACCAAGATCCACCAACACCCACTCACCGTCTTCTTTGCCCTCAATGCCCAGCGGCTGAATACCGGCGGCTTTAACGTCGGCGACGACATTATCCACTAAGGATTTAACATGGCGGTTCGATGTACCGCTGACAATAACTAAAGTGTCCATTACATCAGACATCTCTCTTACGTCAAGACTGACAATATCTTTGCCTTTTAGATCCTCTAGTGCGTTGATAATAATTTCGTTTGTCGAAGACGCCATATTTAAACCTATTCACCCTACTTAATTTAATAAAATTTTCTGTTTTGAATCACAGCTTTTTGATTGCCGCTTAATGCGAACCATAAAGATTATTCGCCTTTATATAGCGTAGTACTGAATCCACCAACAAAAACTGCGGCGATTCCGCCTTTGGAATCATTTCTCGAATCTCGGTTGCGGATATCGGCAACAAGGTCGACTCCAATATCACGATCGACCCCGATGGCCGAGCATGTAAATCGCCCCCACTGCCTTGATGTTGCTGGATAAACTCGGCGATTTCGCCAGATTCTGGTAAGGCTGAGTTTGGCCTTGCGGCAACGATGATGTGACCAAATGACAATAACTCCCGCCAACGATGCCACGTCGATAAATTAATTAACGAATCCATTCCCATCGACAAGCACAACGAAACATCAGAACCCAGTTGCTCTCGCAATACTTCCAAAGTGTGAATTGAAAATGAAGGCTCCGGATTGGCAAGCTCGATCTCATCGATTTGTAAGTGTGGACAATCACTTATCGCTAACTTCACCATGGCCGCGCGCTGTTCTGGACTAGCGACAGGCTCGTAACGATGAGGGGGAATGTGGCAAGGAACCAAGCGCATTTCATCTAAGTGCAATCGCTGCTTTAGTTCCAAGGCGACTCTGAGGTGCCCAACGTGGATGGGATCAAAAGTACCACCAAATAGACCAATAGTTTTTCGCGAAGTCATTAATTACCTTGACCGACTAGGGTCGAATGGTGCCATCGCCAATAACAATCCACTTTTGAATAGTAAGTCCTTCCAAACCAACGGGACCACGCACATGAATCCTATTCGTCGAAATACCAATCTCTGCACCGAGGCCGTATTCAAAGCCGTCGGCAAATTGGGTAGAGGCATTAACCATCACAGAACTAGAATCAACTTCCTTCAGGAAACGCTGAGATTTAGCTAGATCGTTGGTCATGATTGAATCGGTATGCTGCGAACCATAAGTATTAATATGATCGATTGCCTCATCAATCCCAGGAAGAATACGAACCGACAAGATAGGGCCAAGGTATTCGGTGCCCCAGTCCTCTTCCGTCGCCGGTTTAACATTTGCAATTAAGGAGCAGGTTTTTGCGCAACCTCTTAGCTCTACGCCGTGCTCCAAGTAAGCTTCTGCCAATCTTGGCAACACATCTTTCGCCACGTCCTCTGCAACGAGTAAGGTTTCCATAGCGCCACAAACACCGTAGCGTCGCGTCTTCGCATTCAAAGCGACGTCAAATGCCTTATTTAAATCGGCATCCGAATCGATATACACATGGCAGATTCCATCGAGATGTTTAATCACCGGTACTGTTGCATTATTCGCAATTCTTTCGATAAGACTTTTACCACCACGAGGAACGATCACATCAACGAATTTATCCATGGTAATCAGCTCGCCAACCGCCTCGCGATCTCGGGTATTCACTACCTGAACGACGGTATCGGGAAGATTTGCCGCCACTAAACCATTTTTAATACAGGCGGCAATGGCCTGATTGGAATGCATTGCCTCACTGCCGCCACGAAGGATGGTGGCGTTCCCAGACTTCAAGCAGAGACTGGCAGCATCGATTGTTACATTCGGCCTAGATTCATAAATAATGCCGATAACGCCTAAGGCGACTCGCATTTTGCCGACTTGTATACCACTGGGGCGATTCGCCATATCGGTAATCTCACCGCAAGGGTCGGGCAAACCGGCTACCTGTAACAGGCCTTCAATCATGCCGTCTATACGCGCCGGGGTGAGTTCAAGGCGATCCAGCAATGCGTCATCCAGGCCATTTGCTTTACCTGCATCCATATCAAGCTTATTTGCATCAGCAATCGCTTGGCGAGACGCATTCAGAGCATCTGCGGTTGCGGTTAATGCAAGGTTTTTAGTGCCGGTGCCTGCCGCCGCAATCACTTTCGCCGCAGCGCGAGCATTTTGACCTAACTCGGCCATATATTCTTTTGTCGTCGTCATTCAAATCACATAATTCGTTACAGAAAATCAATATCAAGGATAGAGAGGACAATCTAGCTAAGGCCTTGATTTCGCTTCAGATCACCAGACAAAAGTGCCTGACCATCGAAGCCGCGCATTATATCGGTTTTGTGGGAATAAAGCGCCGCAAGACTCGCTAATCAAGTCGCATTTGTGAGCGCCGGCGCGGCCATTGAGATTTTGATCTCAAGCTTCAGCCAAGAGACGGATTTGCTCAGCCAAAAAATCCAGTCGCTGGATCGAATTATCGATCTGCATAGCAGTCATTTTTACCGGGGTAGATAGGGGCAGCAGTTGCGCTAACTGCGAGCTCAATTGGCCAGCGGTGCTTGGCTCAGGTAGGTCCATCTCGGCGAGAGCCGGATGGCGCTTCAATTCTTCCAACAAGTTTTGCAAACCGTCGTGATCCGCAGGGATCGGCTCAGGCCCATCAGCCTTTAATTCTTTTATCGTACCCATCATCAGCTGATCTGATTCAATCTCCTGGTCTATCACCTCAAAAACTCTTTTGCCACACACTTTGATACCGAGCAGTTGGTTCGATTGCTGATACCAATCAACGATTTCAACCTCTACACCAAAAGGATAGATCGACGGCGCCTTCCCGACCTCCGCCCCTTCTTTGATCGTCACCAAACCAAAACTTTCTTCGCGTTTTAATTGCCGAGCAATCATATTTAAATATCGTGGCTCGAAGATCTGCAACGCCATGGTGACCCCAGGAAACAGCGAAGTACCTAGAGGAAACAGGGGTAAACGTCGAGCCTGTGCATTGCCGTCGTTGATGAATTTTTTTGTTTTTGCTTCAGCTTTCATTCAGGTACCGGGGATTAATCTAGGGGCACGATTGAGCGATTACTTTATACCAATGAGGTACAACTATCATGAAAAAGCACTTACAGAAAATGACTGCGACAAAGAAAGCGTTTCTCACTATGGCATTAGTTGCTGGCACATCTAGTGCGTTTGCGGGTCCTCACCGCCATACCGACTTTGCCAGAGTGACGGACGTGCAACCCATCTATAAAACAGTTTCTCACCGCGTTCCAGTTGAACAGTGCCGGATTGAACGGGTAAAAACTAACAACCACCACAGCCGTCGCCACGCCGCAGCGGGCACCATTATAGGTACCGTAATTGGCGCTAATATTGGGAACGAAGTCAGCCATAACCGACGTGTTGGGACAGTTGCCGGGGCAATTATCGGCGCCTCGATCGGCAATGACATTGCCCGCAAGCACGATAGGCGCCACCACAGAGGTGATTATCATGATGTTGAACGCTGCGAAACTCGCTACGAATCACGGTCCGAAGAAAAATTGGTGGGCTATCGGGTGCGCTACAATTATCACGGTGGGGAGTACCACACCAGAATGGATCGGCATCCCGGTCGACGAATCAAAGTAGTCGTTTCAGTAAAACCTGTATGAGGATGCGATCGATTATTAGTTTAGATTTGTACTAAGTTTATAGCGGGTACAGTAAACTACGCAGATAATACTTCCAGGACATTGTTTACTGTACCTTGCTTTACTCTACTTTCACTTCAAAAGTAGATGACAAACTTGAACTAGGATTTTGCCATGTATTTTCGATTCCAAAAATTCATCTCAACCATAGTCCTTATTATGGTTGTTTGCAGCTTTTCGAATATCTCTTCTGCGAAAAGCTATGAGATAGGTGAAAATAATTTTCGGAATGGGCAGATCCAGCTCGCACAGTTATCAATAAAACAAAAACAGAAAAAAACAATTAGCAAAGCCGAAGCAGCAGAGATCGCTCAGAAACGCCACGGTGGAAAAGTGCTGAGTGTCGATACAAAAAAGACCGAGTCAGGCGTCCAGTATCGCGTCAAGCTTTTACTCGATAATGGACGCATTCGGACGGTCACAATAAAAGGCTAGGTGCACTTTACCGAAACAATTTCACAAGGAATCTAAAACCATGCGATTACTAATTGTCGAAGACGAAATTAGCTTGCGTGATCAGTTAGAGAATTATTTACGAAGCTTAGATTTTACGATTGATTCTGGGTCTGATGGCGAAGAAGGGTTTTATTTGGGTTCCGAATATGACTACGACCTGGCGATTATTGATTTAGGTCTACCAAAAATGGATGGCATAAGCCTAATAAAAAAACTGCGCGCCGCAGATAAGAAATTTCCCATTTTAATTTTGACGGCGCGCGGAAACTGGCAAGACAAAGTTGAGGGCTTAGAATCAGGCGCCGACGATTATTTAGTTAAACCATTTCATAATGAAGAGTTACGCGCACGAATTAACGCGCTGGTACGCAGATCATCGGGCCATGCGAGCCCAATCTTTGAATTTGGCAAATTAAGCATCGACACTATCGCCAAGAAAGTAATTGTCGACAATAAAACCTTAGAGCTGACTAGCTACGAATACAACACGCTGGAGTACCTAGCACATCACGCCGGTAAAGTAATCTCAAAAACCGAACTTACCGAACATTTATACGATCAGGATTTTGATCGAGACAGCAATGTAATCGAGGTTTTTGTTGGGCGCCTTAGAAAAAAAATCGACCCTGATGGATCTTTGAAACCGATTTCAACTGTTCGCGGCCAAGGTTATCGCTTTACATTGGAAGCGCAAAATTAAATCATGCCTCGCTCTCTAGCCGCACGTTTTTTTGTCGCTTCGTTATTAATTCTGCCGATTTTGATGGGAGCGAGTGTTTACATGCTCAACCTCGCCTTCAAGCGCAGTTTACTAGCGGGTATTGAAGAGCGTTTGGCAACACAGGCTTTGTTGGTGCTTGCGGTAACTGAAGTGACTGAAAACGGTTTAGAAATGCCCGCTACGCTCCCCGAGCCGAGACTAAACCAAAGCAACTCTGGACTCTACGCGTACATTTATTCCGACGACTTCTCCAAGCAATGGCAATCGCCTTCTACCCTTCTACTCGATGAAAGTAAGTTGTTTTTTGAGAAAAATCCCGTTATCCCCAACAGCTCCCAATTCATTTCGGAATATTCGAGTGATGCTTCTTTATTTAAATACAATTTTGATTTTGCATGGGAGATAGATGAAAACGATGAAAGACTTTATCGTTTAACAATATTTTTCGATCAAGCGCCTTTCCTGGCTGAACTTAACAGTTACCGCAACCAGCTATGGCGCTGGCTTGGCTTAATTGGCATTCTTATAGTAATTTCCCAAGCGTTGATTTTACGTTGGGGTCTACGACCACTAAAAATACTTGCCAAAGATTTAAAGGATGTTGAATCGGGAAAAGCAACAGCACTCGAAGGTGTTTACCCAAACGAAATCCAAGCGGTCACCAATAATCTCAATACCGTATTAAACAGCGAAAGGAATCAGCGCGAGCGTTACCGCAACACCCTTGATGATTTGGCGCACAGCCTAAAGACCCCCCTCGCAGTGATTCAAAGCAGCTTACAACAAGGCTCGGATAAAGAACTCGTCGCAGAACAAGTCGATAGAATGAATAAAATTGTCGGCCACCAACTGAAACGCGCTGTTATTAAACATTCAAACCAGCTCGGCGAAAAGATAAACATTTTAGTAATTGCGAGCAGAATCATTACCACCTTGCAAAAGGTATACAAAGATAAAAATATTTCTGCGAGCGTAGACGTAGAAACTGGCATTACATTCCGCGCCGACGAACAAGACTTGTTTGAACTTTTTGGAAATATTTTTGAGAATGCTTTTAAATACTGTAAACGACAAATTCAAATCCATATTTTTTCAAACGACTCGTTTTTAATGATTGAGGTTTCGGATGATGGCGAAGGTGTACCAGAGAGTAAGCGAGAAATGATCTTGCAACGCGGTGCGCGTGCTGACACTGCCGCCAAGGGTCAAGGAATAGGCTTAACCGTCGCAATTGAGATCATCAGTAGCTACCAAGGAAGCTTAAGCATTTCCGAATCAACACTTGGTGGTGCAACGTTCACAATTCAATTGCCGTTAAATTAAATCGTTTCCGTAACTTCCGATTAAACACTTAGTCTTTTTTTGGCAAAGGCGAAAAAAACCCAAGCCGCCGCCCTACCTTGTAGTCTGAATATGGATCGCCGCTTTCAGTCTCTTCATCAAAACGATGCACGATATTAATTATTTTTTGCCGCAACCATTGATGCACTCCTGAAGCTTCTACACGCCGATGACTCGCTAATACGTAATGAATATACATATCTTCTCCAACGGGCAATTGAATGCTGGTTATGCCGACACCCAATTGTGGATGCCGAGTAATAAATGGCGGTCCATACAATACGCAGTTAGTGCGCTTAACGACTTCGATGGCAGTAAACATATGAGAAGTTTCAAATACGACTTCCGCAAACTTTTGTGCTGTATTTGCCGGGCTATCGCGCTGACCAAAATCAACTTCATCAAGATCAGGGATATACAAACGCACTTGCGGATACGTTGTTACTAATTCACGCATATCCTCCATTGAGAAAACATCTTTTCGCTGAGTTAGAAGAGGATGTCCCTGACGCATCAGTAAAACGGGAGGTAAGTTGGCGATGGGGTCTAAGGTGTAGTCTTGGCCGTAATTCGCATATTTAACATGAATTGCCAAATCCAAATGGCCGCTAGCTAATTGCTCCAACTGGTGCTCAATTCGACTAATTGCGATGAGGCGAAGATGGGGCGCCTCTTCTTGGAGTTCTTCCAGCAAAACCGGTAGTACCGCCATCCCTATATATTCGGGAACGGAAATTTTCAATTCACCTTGGAATGTCCAAGGATCGAATTCTTTGGCTGATACAAGCCCTTGAACACCCTGCAACACTTCCGTGAGTTTCTTTTGCAACTCTTTCGCTTTCGGCGTCGGCACCATGCCATGGGAACTTCGCGTAAATAAGGGATCATCAAACAACTCTCGCAAACGACCCAGCGTCTTACTCATCGCTGATTGCGTGATAAACAGTCGTTCAGCTGACTTGGATACATTGCATTCCTCAATCAGCACCTGCAAAGCAACCAATAAATTCAAATCAATTCGAGAAAGTTGGCGCGTATCCATAACGATTTCCAGATCATGAATCTAAATCATCAATAATATCAAATTGTCGACCAACAGGACTAACAGTTTATTACTCAAAAAAGCCCTAAAATCAGCACGTTATCGCTGACAAAGCTCAACACTAGAAAACTACTGCTCCAGAAAAACATCTACAGCTCAACAAAATCAAAGATATGAATGAAATTCATCAAGAAGATGACTCCATCCCATTTGAAACATAACAGCGATACGCCTATCCTTTGTGCAAGTTACACATTTAGCCAGATTGGCAAAGAGGAATATCATGTTATTAGCAACCTTTGGAGTTTACCTCGCAATACTCGCGGTAGTCGCCTGGGAAGATTTACGATTAGGTCAATACGAGTTCACACTCAAAGCCTAAGTTTATTACCCCCCGAGATTAAGTCAGTTATCTCATATATTTACACTTCTAGCTTATTTCGCCCGTCACCTTGACGGGCTTTTTTTTGCGCTCAATCGCCCCTAAGTGACAATGTGCAAACTTTTTAGGGAAAATTTCCGACATCAAAACTAAGAATTCATGACTTCAGGAACCCAACTATCAGCCCTCATTTTCAAGGAGAGCGCTTCTTTATACGATATGAATACTATTCATATTTAAAATGATTTAACTCCATTTGAAACATATCAGACCAATCCCTATAGTTACCCCATTCACGCGATTCACACGAAGGAGATACGCCATGATGATCACAGCCGCTTTTGGAATTTACTTTGCTTTGCTAGGCGTTATTGCTTACGAAGATTTGAATATTGGAACAGGCGAGACAGGACTCAAAGCCTAAGATTTTCCCTCCGAGGTTGAGCTTTCAACCTCTTTTCCTAAGCTTCTAGCTTACACTTCGCCCGTCAACCTAGACGGGCTTTTTTTATTTCGAAACCGAGTCGCAAGATTTTAATAAACTTGCCTAGTTAAAAGGCTGGCGTAGAACAATTGTCTCCACGCGATCTGGGCCCGTAGAAATTATATCGATGGGGACTCCAACCAAAGCTTCAAGTCGCTTGATGTAAGCCAATGCTTCTTCCGGCAAGTCTTCGACGCGCTGCACACCAACAGTTGAGGTATCCCAACCCTTAAGCTCTTCATATTGAGGAACGACTTCTGCCCAGCCTTCAGCGTCGAAGGGCATTGGAACTGATTCGCCATTTTTATTTTTATAACTCGTGCAAATGCTAACTGACTTCAGGCCATCCAATACATCAAGCTTGGTAAGACATAATCCAGAAATTGAATTAATTTGGATTGCGTAACGAACTGCGACAGCATCGAACCAACCACAACGACGCTCTCGACCCGTAGTTGCTCCAAATTCATGTCCTTTCGTGCCCAGGTGCTTACCGATCTCGCAACTTAATTCTGTCGGAAAAGGGCCGGAACCAACTCGAGTTGTATAGGCTTTGGTAATTCCAAGTACGTAATCTAAATAAAGAGGTCCAACACCAGAGCCAGTAGCGGTGCCACCTGCCGTAGTATTTGAGGAAGTTACAAAGGGGTAGGTGCCGTGATCAATATCTAACAACGAACCCTGAGCACCTTCGAACATGATGTTTTCACCACGAAGCCTAGCTGCATGTAGAGTATCAACGACATCGGTGATTAGCGGTATTAACTGTTCGCCCCAAGCCAAGGATTGCTCAAGAACAGACTCATAATTAATCGCCTCTACCTTGTAATAATTGGTGAGCATGAAATTATGAAAGTCGATAACTTCTTTTAATTTTTTGGCGAAGCGATCTTTATGTAGTAAATCACCAAGACGCAAACCACGCCGTGCGGCTTTGTCTTCGTAGGCAGGACCAATACCTCTCCCTGTGGTACCAATTTTTTTACTGCCTAACGCCAACTCTCTCGCTTGATCTAATGCGACATGGTAAGGAAGAATTAAAGGGCAGGCTGGAGATAACCTTAAGCGTTCTCGAACGGGAATATCCTTGGCTTCAAGTTCAGCTATCTCCTTCAGTAACGCTTCAGGGGACAGGACTACGCCATTGCCAATCAAACAAGTGACATTCTCACGTAAGATACCGGAGGGGATAAGATGTAAAACTGTTTTTTTGCCATCGATTACGAGGGTGTGTCCAGCGTTATGACCGCCTTGAAATCGAACTACCCATTCGACTTGGTCTGTTAACAGATCAACAACTTTACCCTTTCCTTCGTCACCCCATTGGGTGCCTAATACAACGACATTCTTACCCATGCTTGCGCAGCTCTCTTTGCCATGGACTTAAACCATGATTTGGTTGATAAATTTTAATGGAAAATATTTTATGCGTTTTCGAGTTTATAAAGGCCAATCAACAACTTTGTATTCGCCCTTAATGTTTTCTAAACGTCTGTCGCAATTTATTTCTTGACGAAAAACTTCCTCGTTTTCAAAACCATTCACAACGATCTCGCCTTGTTGTCGCAATCGTTGTACCGCTTGCCACTGTTTGCTGTCTTCCGAAAACGGCGCGTAAATTCCAGGCTTCGCCACAGTATCGTTATCAATATTTTCATTGGTCAACAATTGATTTAATGCCGTAACGTCAACATGAAAACCTGTAGCGGGGCGCGACCGACCAAATACATTGCCGACGTGATCATACCGACCACCCACAGCCAATGCGCGACCAAAGTTGGGCGCGAAAGCTGCGAATACCAGCCCGGTGTGATAATCAAAACTATGTAATTCGCTAAGACCAAAATATATTTGCGCCTCAGGAAAACGCTGAGCGATCTCTTGTGCCATTCGCTCTAACTCTTCAATTGCAGCCAACACGGCTTTTGGTGCCGAATGTAATTTCTCTCGCGCACTCGCTAAGGCTAAGTAATCGCCGTCTAACTTTGGCAGGGTACAAATTATCTCCCCTATATTTTTGTCCGCGATATTTGCGTTGACCCAAGTTTTTGTTTCTGCAAAGGCTTTGCGTCGCAAGAGATCAAACAGTTCTTCTTGCTGGGCTTCCGATAATTTTGACTCAGTGATAATTGCGCGATAAATGCCTACATGGCCAATCTCAAACGCCGCTTTCTGTAAGCCAGACACACGCAATGATTCTAATAATAGGGAAACAACTTCGATATCTGCGCCTAGGCCTTCTTCGCCATAGAGTTCAACGCCAGATACGATGGGGGTTCGCGTCGCGAGAGGAGCTTTAGGTTTGGTATACAAAACGTGGCCCGCATAGCAAAGCCGATTCACACCTTGTAACTTCAAACTATGTGCGTCCATGCGTGCGGTCTGCGGCGTTATGTCCGCACGAATACCCAAAGTTCTGCCAGACAATTGATCAGTGACTTTGAAAGTCAAAAGATCCAAGTCTCGCCCCAATCCCGTCAATAATGAATCGGTGAATTCCACCAACGGCGGGATGACGAATTTGTATCCCCAACTTGAATATAAATTTAGCAACTCTCGACGCAAGTTCTCGATTTGTTGAGCTTGTTCAGGAAGGATTTCTTCAACACCATCGGGAAGCAACCAACGGTCGGCGGAAGTCATGAGGCACTCTCTAACTTAAGTTGATCAAGGGGTTTTCGAAACATGATTAGACTAGAGATATTTTCAGTGAATTAAATATAACAATGCGAGACCCGCTAGCATCGAGACCAGGCCCATTACACGTAATTTGGCGTCATCCATCGTGGCTAGCACAGCCACTAACTGCCGCCAACGACCAGGGTATAAAAATGGCAATATACCTTCCAATACTAATAGCAAACAAAACGCAGTTAAAAAATTCTCCCACATCTGCCGCTCTCTTCTATTGAGTCGCTATACCCCGAGCAAGGAGTTAACAAGCCACAAAATCAGCGAATCGGTGACACAAAAAAACCGGGTTGGAAACCTGTAGGTCTTTGAATTCGCGCTCAACTCGCAAAAAAAGGTCGCGGTCGAGACCAAATTCAAAATCCAACAAGCTTCTATAAGCCCGGTTAACGCATTCTATCACTATTCGACGGACAAGAAACCTTTGATTGCCCCCTCACTCCCTCGAAAACACTAAGCCATTGAAAATACGAGAAAACTAAAATTTGGCCGGCATGCTCAAGGTATTTATTTGATATTCGAACACACCGCCAACTTGTACTCTGCTCTGTTATTTCTCTCCGCCAGAATCTTTCAAATATCTAAAGAAATCACTATCGGGATCAACCAGTAATACGTCACTGCGAGAATTAAAGGTGTTTCGATAAGCCTGGAGGCTTCTGACGAAAGAATAGAATTCAGGGTCTTTGTTGTATGCATTAGCATAAATCGCCGCCGCTAAAGCATCGCCTTCACCGCTGATTTGCTCCGAGTCACGATAGGCTTCAGCTGCAATCACTGTTTCTTGCCTATCGGCATCGGCACGAATCACTTCCGCTTGCTCCTTACCTTTCGAACGATGCTCTCTAGCTTCCTGTTCTCGTTCAGCCGTCATTCGGGTAAATACGGAACTACTCACTTCTTCAGGGAGATCGATACGCTTCACACGAACATCAACAATATCTATACCCAAAGATTCCTGGCTAAATTTACTGACTTCAGTGATCAAAGCTTGCATCAATTCTTCTCGCTCACCACTTACGACCTCTTGTAGCGTTCGCTCGCCAAACTCATTCCTCAAGCCTTCATTGATTGGACGAGAAATCGCCTGATCTGCACTGGCCTCATCGCCATTGGTAGCAGTGTAAAATTTGCTAACGTCAGAAATTTTCCACTTCGCGTAGTAGTCAACAATCATCCCCTTTTTTTCTACCGTCAAAAATCGCTGAGCTTGTGTCCGAGAAGTGAGTACGCGTCCATCAAATTTTCTAACTTCGTTAACCACCGGCCATTTCCAATGAAGTCCAGGCGCAATGTCAGCGACCGATACTCGACCAAATTCCAACATTACTGCTTTCTCATATTCTTTAACGATGTAGAGAGAATTCGCAGCTAACAAAATGGCTGCGCCGACCAAAACTAAAACCGCTATAAGCTTTCCATTCATGTTTAACGAGCCTCTCTTCTGCGCGATGATGAGGAATTTGACTCCAGGCGCTGCAAATCACTTACACGCTGGCTAACTTCCCGAATTACATCATCTGAAATAACTTGCGACACCGGCGCAGGGCCTTGATTTTGCTGGACCATTTTGTCCAAAGGTAAATACAACAGATTATTCCCACCTTCGACATCAATCATTATTTTTGAACTTTTTGCCATCACATCTTGTACCGCTTCTAAATACAAACGTTCACGTGTAACTTGCGGCGCTTTTTCATATTCAGTTAACAAGTCTTCAAAACGTTTTGCTTCACCTTCGGCTCGAGATACAACTTGTTGTTTGTAGCCATTTGCTTCTTCAATAACCCGTTGAGCACGCCCTCTCGCTTCTGGAATAATACCGTTCGCATAAGCTTGCGCTAAATTCTTTTCCCGTTCTTCATCTTCACGTGCGCGGTTAACATCATCAAAGGCGCTTTGTACTTCATTGGGAGGTGTGGTCTCTTCGACATTGACGGCGCGGATTAAAATGCCGGCCCCGTAATCATTCAGGTAATCCTGTAATAAATCGGTAATTTGTGTAGCGATTAAGCTTCTCCCCTCGGTGAGCACCTCATGCATTTCTGTCGACCCAACAACATGTCGCAAGGCACTATCCGTTGCTTCTTCTAAGCTCAAGCCGGGGTCGCGTAGATTTAAAACAAAATCCTTCGCATTGCTAATACTCCACTGCACGGACAAATCCGCTTCAACGATATTTAAATCGCCCGTCAACATCGATCTGTCTTGAACATTATGGAATCGAACACGTGTGACATTAATTGGATATACGGTATCGATTAACGGAGGCGCCCAATTGAAACCAGGGTTTAAGGTTCGATGATAAACGCCAAGTCGCAACACTACCCCGCGCTCTTGTTCGTTTATTATTTGGATACCCGAAGATATATAGATAACTGCGAGGACAACAGCAACGATACCGAAAGCTGAACCAGATAGGCCGCCACCAGAACCACTTTTACCACCGGATCCACCGCCACTGCCAAATACGCCGTTAAATTTCTGACGTATCTTTTTCAGAACCTCGTCCAAATCAGGAGGACCATCATTATTGTTATTACCACGGTTACCGCCGCCCCAGGGATCTTTATCACCGCCACCGGGTTCATTCCAAGCCATAATAGTCTCCAAAATTCCGAATCAATTGCCACATTCAAGGCAAGGTTTTTAAATGAATAATTTTAATTATTCGTTTTTATATTTTCGCAACTAGTTTCATTAGAAAGTAGAGCACAAGATCACGATGCCCAATATTAAAAACAGTTAATATTATCATCGAAGCTTATCTAGATGCTTCAGAGGTTTTACTTTCATTCGAGCGCCAATCTAATTCGTCCCAGTTTAGATTGCTAGCACTTAGCAACTGCATGAATTCCGTTTTCGCCAAGCGTAAGTCGATATCACTAGATCCGTCGTCCAAATAACTCTCGCTAACAACCGCATTTTGCTCGTATAGCTTTGCGCGCAACCTAGCACGATTTGCCGGCAAGTGCAGCCTTTCTTCCAATATATCGGTCGCCAACAATTCTGACACAGCCGTCATCAAATGCTCGACTCCCAAGCCGTCTTTCGCAGACAACCAGACCGCCTGCGGCACGCCCTCAGCATCGCGTTCAATTCGAGGCTTTTGATCCTCGATCTGATCAATTTTATTAAAAATCTTGAGCGTTAAACGCTCGTCCGCACCGATTTCTTTGAGCACGCTTTCAACATGATGGATATTTTCTGAAGGATTTTCAGCCGCTGAATCGACGATATGCAATAGCAGATCAGCATTCGACACCTCTTCGAGCGTCGCTCGAAAAGCTTCCACTAAGCGATGAGGAAGGTGAGAAATAAAGCCAACCGTATCAGCTAAAACTATCGGGCCAATATCGGGAAATTCAACCCGGCGCATAGTTGGATCCAGTGTCGCGAACAATTGATTTTCCGCATACACATTCGCTTTAGTCATCAAATTAAATAAGGTCGATTTACCGGCATTGGTATAACCAACCAACGAAACCGTAGGGATGGCTGCACGCTCTCGAGAGCGTCGGCCTTGTTGGCGCTGCTTTCTGACTTTTTCAAGGCGCGCCTCTATAGAGCGAATTCGAATTCTCAGCAAGCGTCGATCAGTTTCGAGCTGGGTTTCACCCGGACCACGTAATCCGATGCCGCCTTTTTGCCGCTCCAGGTGAGTCCAGCCGCGAATTAATCGAGTAGATATGTGTCGCAGCTGCGCCAACTCAACTTGTAACTTACCTTCATGGGTTCGCGCGCGTTGCGCAAAGATATCGAGAATCAAACCGACTCGATCAAGAACTCGACACTCAATGACTTTTTCAAGATTACGTTCTTGGCTTGGCGACAATACGTGATTAAAAATCACCACTTTCGCTTGATGCAATACAACCAATTCTCGGAGTTCTTCAAGCTTGCCGCTACCGATAAAGTATTTTGGATGCGGCGCTACCCGATTACCTCGCAAAAAGGCAACAGGATCCCCTTGGGCTGAAAGCACCAACTCTTCAAATTCCCGGGGATCTTCCGGATTATCGTAACGACTTATATCAAGGTGAACTAGAACAGTAGCTTCACCGGATTCAGGGCGATCAAAAAACAAACAGGATTCTCAACTAACTCTCTTCGCCTTCGTCTTCCTGAGGATTCGTCATCGGGATACGGACAGCTCTGGCTGGAACAACGGTAGAAATTGCGTGCTTATAAACCATCTGACTGACAGTATTTTTTAGCAACACAACGAATTGATCAAAAGACTCTACTTGGCCTTGTAACTTAATACCGTTTACGAGGTATATGGAGACAGGGATGCGCTCCTTTCGTAGCACGTTTAAGTAAGGGTCTTGTAAGCTATGCCCTTTCGACATGGGTCATCTCCTCAATAATTAAAATAAGCAAAAAACAGAATGGTTGAACGACCAAAATTCGCTCCACAATGGTGCGGGAAAATTAGAGGTCAAGAGTACCAACTAACAACAAATGACTAAGTAATTTGGAACCGTTCAAGAACGAACGAAAAAAGCCCCAGGGATACTGACGTCAATAACTACAACCTGACTTAACAATAGAAACTTACTTAACAATAGAAAATCCAACCGGACTTAGACACATAAGTTAAATATAGCGTAAGTTTTCTAAGCTGCAGCCTCTTAGGACATCAAAAGTTTAAAGTCGTTGCTATTATATCGTTACGGAACGCAAAGAATTCAAGGCTAGTTGACAAATTTCATCTTTTTTTAGTGATTCTTGTTCATTTTCTGATTCAGTGTAAATCCATTGCAGTGATTTCCAAGAACGCAGCCAAGTAAACTGACGTTTTGCTAGCTGCCGAGTTGCTACAACACCCCTTTCTCGCATTGTTTCATAATCGATATCACCCGCCAGGTAATCCCACATTTGACGATAGCCAACTGCGCGCATGGCCGGTAGATCCAAATGTAAGTCGCCGCGTGCTTTTAGTCGCCGTACTTCCTCCTCAAAACCCTTGTCGAGCATAGTGTCGAATCGAAGCGCAATTCGTTCGTGCAAGGTTTGCCTATTCCTAGGCGCGATAGCGAGCTGAGTTACGGAATATTGATCCAAGAAATTGGCTTGTTCTTGTTTCGCTTCTCGACGTCGCCACTCGGACATACTGATGCCACTTTTTCGGTACACTTCCAGAGCCCGACTTATTCTCTGAGAATGATTCGGGTGCAAGCGGGCGGCAGTGTCCGGATCAACATCGGCGAGCTGTCGATGCATAGCTGGCCAACCGCTAATCTGTGCTTCCTCCTCGATTTGCTTGCGTATTTCCAAGTCCGCCGGAGGAGAATCACTCAAGCCTTCGATGAGTACGTTGAAATACAACATGGTCCCGCCAACCAACAGTGGAATACGATTGGCTTCATGGGCAGCGGTAATTTCCCGTAATGCATCACTACGAAAACGACCTGCTGAATACACCTCAGTTGGATCGCAAATATCTATGAGCTGCTGCGGGGTCTCCGCTAACTCTTTCGCGCTGGGCTTGGCAGAACCAATATCAAGTCCTCTATAAACCTGAGTTGAATCAACGCTAATTAAATCTATCGGCAGGTGTTTCGTTAATGCTACGGCGAGATCAGTTTTACCTGATGCAGTGGGACCCATTAGAAAAATGATCGGTTTTGCCATTGGATTTGCGGAATCTAAGGGTGACGTTACTGAGGAGAATATAGTTAAAAAAGATATAAACCAAAAATATTTTTAATGACGACTATAAGATCTAGAAAAACTTTATTGACCACGCATAAATAACTTATCGAGTTCATCCAAACTCATTGCGGACCACGTTGGTCGGCCATGATTACATTGGCCGCTGCGTTCGGTTTCTTCCATATCACGAAGCAAGGCATTCATCTCCGGGATCGTGAGCTTCCTATTTGCACGCACCGATCCATGACATGCCATCGTACTTAAAATTTCGTTACTGTGCTGTGTTATTCGCTCACTAGTTCCATACTCAACAATATCTGCCAACACATCACGAACCAATTGCTCAACATCGCTGCGATCCAACATAACCGGAATCTGACGCACTAAAATTGTTTCTGGGCCCGCTCGTTCGATTAGAAAACCAAGAGAATTAAAAATTTCGGATTGATTCTCCGCACAATCTGCTTCTTTTTGACTGACCGCGATTGACTGAGGCACCAAAAGTGGTTGCGCCTTTACGCCATCATTCGCCATTGCGCGCTTCATTCTTTCGTAAGTTATCCGCTCATGCGCTGCATGCATATCGACAACAATAAGACCATGGGCATTTTCGGCGAGTATATAAACTCCTTTTAATTGCGCAATAGCAAAGCCTAGTGGTGGAATATCTTGTTCAACATTATCAATAATCGGCTCGACTGAAGGTAATGCATTTGTTGAAAATCCCGCTTCGGTTTGAAATTCTTCGCTGTTATGTAACGCTTGATACACTTTCATATCTTCGCGAACTTGATCAACAGATTGTTGTGGCGCCTGAAAAAAATTAATCGGTCGTTGTTGCCGACCTGTCGATGTTAACGAATTCACCTGCTGGGCTTCGAGCGTTTGCGTGGTCGTTTGCTCAACAACATCGGAAGTACTTGGGCGAACTTCAGCTAAAGCATGATGCAAACTACGATAAAGAAAATCATGTACCAACCGGCTATCTCGAAAACGAACCTCATGTTTTGTAGGATGAACATTTACATCAACCGTCGCCGCATCAATCTCTAAATTCAACACAAAAGCTGGGTGTCGACCATGATACAAAACGTCGCTATAAGCTTGTCGGACGGCGTGAGTTACCACCCTGTCGCGAATCGCACGTCCATTTACGTAAAAATGCTGCAAATCTGCCTGGCTACGAGAAAAAGTCGGCAATGCTACCCACCCCCATAAGCGCAAACCGTTACGTTCAATGTCGATGGCTAGTGCGTTTTCCATAAAAGCCGGACCACATACTTGAGCAACCCTTCGTTCCGTTTCTATGGTTGATTCGGCGGCCCGGTAATCATGAATAACTTTACCATTGTGGCGCAAAGTAAAAGTAATATCGAAATGCGCCAAGGCTAATTTTTTAACTGTATCTTCTATGCGACCAAATTCTGTATTTTCTTTTTTTAAAAACTTTCGCCGCGCTGGCGTATTAAAAAATAAATCGTGAACTTCAACTGTAGTTCCACGCAAATGAGAACTTGGAGAAACCTCAGCCTGCATTTCTCGACCTTCGGCTTTTACTTGCCAACCGTTTGCGGAATCCGTGACATTACTCGATAAGGTTAAGCGTGATACCGAACTAATACTTGCTAGCGCCTCACCTCGAAAACCTAAAGTCGTTACCGCTTCTAAATCATCAAGCTCGATAATTTTGCTCGTCGCATGACGACTTAGAGCGAGGGACAAATCCTCTTTATCAATCCCTCTACCATTATCACGAACGCGCAACAATTTAATACCACCGCGCTCAATATCAATATCAATATGAGTCGCACCGGCATCAATACTATTTTCGAGTAATTCTTTTATTACTGACGCGGGCCGCTCTACAACTTCACCGGCAGCAATTTGATTTGATAAGCGAGGACTGAGCAAGTGAATTCTTTTGTTGCTCGCAACTGGCGCGTCTGTTTGATTCACGATGAACTACTTATTTTGACTAGTTGTATTTAGGATTAAGGTAGGAAAGTATAAAAATTAATTTTTAGGTGGACGGGATTTTCAGGCGTTGCCCAACTCGAATAACCGCAGAAGACAAGCCATTATAAGATTTTAATTCCGCCACGCTAACATTATATCGCTGTGCAATACCCGACAATGTATCACCCCGAGCAATAACATGCTCTGAAGCAGGTCCGCCGCCGCCATTCTTGCGCCAAGCGATATAGCTGCCATGAGGCGGTGTTTCGTAAAAATAACGCTCTATACCATTAAAAATTTGCGTCGCCAACTGCTTTCGATAGTTGGATGTATTTAGCTTTCTCGCTTCACCTGGATTCGAAATATAACCTGCCTCAATCAATACTGAGGGCATATCTGCCGACTGGAGTACGACAAAGTTGGCCTGCTCTACCTGATGATTATGTAGTTTCGCCACACCGCCCATAGAATTTAATATTTGATCTGCTACTTCCAAGCTTGAGCGCAAGGTTTCCGTCATCGACATATTCACCAAAACATCCGTCAACAGCACATCGCGGTTTTTTAAATTGCCAAGATCTACTCCACCGATCAAATCTGCACTGTTTTCTTTTTGTGCCAATTGTCGTGCCGTATCACTGGTGGCTTTCGCACCGCGTGTTGACAAAGCATAAACTGAAGCACCACTAGCGCTCGGTTTACTAAAAGCGTCTGCATGTACGGAAACAAATAAATCAGCGCGTTTTTTTCTCGCGAGTTGGCGGCGCTCTTTTAATGGAAGATAGTAATCACCCGTACGAGTAAGTTCGGCATGATAGCCAGGACGACTATTAATTATTTTTACAAGCTCCTTACTAAGCTCCAAAACAACATTTTTTTCGTATATTCGTCTCGGCCCAATTGCGCCAGGATCTTCACCGCCATGACCGGCATCAACAGCGATAATAATATCTCTTTTACCTGCGGTCTCAGGTGCGACGATTATCGTATCGGGGGAGCTTGTCGATTCTAAATCAAATAAATCAACGACTAGACGATCATTCTTGCCATCAAGTTTTGCCAGCAAGAAATGTTCTGGTCTCACTTTTTCATTTAGATCCAATACAACTCGTAGATCTTTCTTGTTACGCACACCGGTACGAATATTTTTAACTGGAGTATTTTTCAAAGAATCAAAATCAATAGAAGTATTGAACGCACCATTTGTTATATCGATGACTAAACGATTCCCAGAAAGAGGAAAGATTTCGTAGTTGACCGGCCCACTTAAATCAAAAACGACTCGCGTGTTGTCAGGTGCTCGCCATAAACGCACACCATCAACGGTAACGGCCAATGCAGTGTTGGCGAAAATTAATAGCGCGAGACAAACACTCGCAACAAGCTGAAATCTAATACTCTGATATTTTTTGCTCATCATTATTTACAACTCACCATTCACGACTTACTGCTGCACGGTATACATCTTACCCAGAATCGTTTTACCTTTTTCACTATAGGCCGTTAATAAAAACTTTCGCGCACTTCCGACGACCGTCACTTTAACTATTAAATCCGCCGCTGGCAAAAAACCTTCACCGCGATCGGGCCATTCAATTAAACACAAGCTTTGTTCACTAAAGTAGTCTCTAATACCGATGTATTCCAATTCCTCTGGGTCACCCAAACGATACAAATCAAAATGGAAAACTGATCGACCCTCAGCAAACTCATAGGGCTCAACAAGTGTATAAGTCGGACTCTTAACCGCAGCTGAATGCCCAAATGCTCTCAACACGCCGCGACAAAATGTCGTTTTGCCTGCGCCAAGCTGGCCTTGCAAAAATACCACACCACCAGAATTAGCCGACTCACCGAGTTTCTTGCCCAAAACAACGGTTTCTTCCTCACCCTGAAGCGTTAGTGATAACTCACCAACAGCGTTCGATCCTTGGTTTGTTTCACGTTCCGTAGGGCTCACCATAGATTTATCGGTTCACCAATTGTCGCAAGTAAGGCAATAAATCCGTTGCTAGCATGCCTCTTTGCCCATCTTTCTGCGCCGCTCGATCGGCGGCGACGCCATGCAACATCACACCGAGACTCGCGGCCGATGCTAAATCCAAACCCTGCGCCAAGAGACCGCCGATTACGCCGCTCAATATATCTCCCATGCCGCCACTTGCCATGCCCGGGTTACCGACATTGGCGACTGCAATTGGATTTTTCCCGTCCGCAATTAATGTTCCTCGCCCTTTTAACAATGAGACGCATTGGAATCGAGCCTGAAGATTTGCGACGCTGGCAAAACGATCCGACTGTACTTCGCTGATACCCATATTCAATAAACGAGAGGCCTCTCCCGGATGAGGGCTTAATATCCAATTATTTTGCTTGCTTGCAAAGGAATCACCCTGTTCCGACAAAAGATTGAGTGCATCAGCATCAATCATTAGAGGAAGAGCGCTTTTGATGGCGAGTTTAAATAATTGCTTCGACCACTCTGACTGACCGAGCCCCGGCCCAATCACGATCGTCGTCGCTTTTTCGATGAGAACAACGAGATCATTCGTCGATTCAACACCCTTCACCATAATCTCAGGACGGCGTGCCAGCATGCTCAGACAATGTTCTTCTCTAGTGGCAAGCGTCACTAGCCCGGCACCCACTCGAGCGGCAGCCTCTGCTGCCATCATCGCCGCACCACCAAATCCATGATCACCGCCAATCACCAGAACGTGTCCGAAATCGCCTTTATGTGAATCCAATGATCTATCAGGAAGAGCAGCAAGACATTCGGGTAAATTAAGCAAGCGCGCCGAAGGCAATTGGGAATTGACTATATGCGCTGGAATACCAAGATCAGAAAACTCAATATCACCGATGAGCCCTGGACCTTTTGCGGTAAACAGCCCGCGCTTTAAACCAACAAAACTCACCGTCAGATCCGCTTTCACGGCGTTACTCTTATCTCCGCTACGGCCGCCACTATGGTCATCACCCGTATCCGCATTCAGTCCTGAGGGGATATCGACAGATAACACCGGTAAAGGGCTATGGTTAATCCATTCAATCGCGCTGAGAAAATTAGCTTTAGGACTACCGCTAATCCCCGTTCCCAATAGTGCATCAACGACAACTGTGTTTTCTCTGATGGGCGTTTCATCAAGTGTTTCTAAAGAAAGGATTTGAATGGGGTCACTATTTTTAGAACCTGGATCTGAACCTTTTGCAGCAGCATTGATACCGAGGACATGTTCGAAGGCTAGCTTGGCATCCCCCTTGAGCTTATTCGGCTCGGCCAGCAAGACAACAGTCGTTGGAATTGTCTTTTCAGCCGCTAAAGACGCCATCAGATAGCCATCTCCAGCGTTATTCCCGCTACCACAAAAAACGATAATCCCATCAACATTCGGCCATCGCTCAAGTAGTGAAGTAAATGCAGCTCTGGCAGCACGCTTCATCAATACGATGCCCGATATTCCCTCATCTTCTATCGCACGACGATCAATTTCACGGCATTCTGCTGCGCTGTACAAGGGCATTGAATCTGGCAACTGCGCGAGATCGACGATCTTTGCAAACATAAGCTTCCTAAATTTTGGCGAGTAGAGAACGAACGAAAGCGCAAGTATAAAGCAAGGGAGGAATTAATCAGAAGCTCACTGATGGTTTTTCTGGCAAAATTACTCACTTAAACTCAAGCAACTGCCACGCCGAAATCGAACCAGGCTTATTGTTACAACAGCATCCATGAAATCCGACCCCCCTGATTATCAACAACTCGCGAAGCAAATTAAAATTTGGGGACGTGAATTGGGTTTTCAGCACATCGGCATCACCGACACTCAGCTCGACCAACACAACAAGCACTTGGAAGATTGGCTTGAAAAAGGTTATGAGGGAGAAATGTCTTGGCTCTCAACGCACAGCGATAAAAGAAAAAAACCAGAGTCTCTTCATCCCGGAACCTTGCGAGTTATTTCTGCACGAATGGATTATTTACCTGGGGATACCCAACAAACAAAATTGCTCGCCGAGGGGGATAAAGCCTACATCGCGCGCTATGCACTAGGCAGCGACTACCACAAATTAATTCGCAAACGATTGGCGGTTTTAGCGGAAAAAATATCGCAAGCAATTGGCAGTGACATATCGCAACGTCCTTTTGTCGACAGTGCACCAGTGTTAGAAAGAGCGATGGCAGAAAAATCTGGGCTTGGCTGGATTGGCAAAAACACAATGCTCATTAACAAAAAAGCCGGGAGTTGGTTTTTTCTTGGGGAATTATTTACCAGCTTACCGTTACCAACCGAAACCGATACCAGCAAAAATCATTGCGGGACCTGTCACGCTTGCTTAGATATTTGTCCGACCCAAGCGTTTGCCGGACCATATGAGCTCGACGCGCGCAAATGTATTTCGTATCTAACCATTGAACATAAGGGCAGCATTCCTGTTGAGCTGCGCAAAGCAATTGGCAACCGCGTATTCGGATGCGACGACTGTCAAATTGTTTGCCCATGGAATAAATTTGCCAAACCAACCGAGGAAAAACGTTTCTTACCTAAACATGGTTTAGATAACCCTGATCTTTGCGAATTATTTTTATGGTCGGAAAAAGAATTTCTGAAAAATACTGAGGGCTCAGCCTTAAGACGTTCTGGCTATGAACGATGGTTACGCAACTTAAGTGTTGCACTTGGCAATGCGCCAAGTGCACCAAAAATTATTGCTGCGCTAAAACAACGCTTGAATCATGAATCGCTCTTAGTTCGCGAGCATGTTGAATGGGCTCTCAAGCAACACGAAAATAAAATCGCATTGATTGACATTTAAAATCATTCGCTTAAAAAGCAATCAAATTAGCATTAAATCCGATCAAGCTATCGAGGGCCTGCCAAATATTTAGACATATAAATTAAGGCATCACCAATTGTCGACTCCCATACACTCCATTCATGATCTCCATCGACAACACGATATTCAACGTATTCCGGCTGAAACTCGCGCATAACTTGATAAAAATACGCACCATGATAAGCGATATCAAAACGATCATGATCACCGCTATTAATATACAGCGGTACTTTTATATTCTTAGCTCTGTAAGAATCGATATGCGAAGTCCAATTTAATTTTTCCCAAACCTGTGGGTCTAGCTCACCATTGGTTTGGAATACTTTATGTCGATAAGCGGAAGAACCCTTGGGCGGAACCGGTGTATAGACGGCAGGACTCAATGCAGCCCCCGTCGCAAACATTTCAGGGAATTGTAAAATCAAATTAACAGTTCCAAAACCACCTGCCGACAATCCTGCAACAGCGCGGTTTCTTTTGTTGTCTGTGGTCCGGTATTTCTTCTCAATCCGCGGAAACAAATCCTCAAGCAATGCGGTTTGCGCTTTCTCATCGTTGCCATCTGCCCACCAAGATTCATTGTGGCCAGGCATGACAACTATCAATGGTGCAATTACTCCCTCATTAATTAATCGGTCTAATGTGGCTTTCACCTTGCCTTGGTTTAACCAAGACATTTCACTGCCATTAGAACCGTGCAGCAAATATACGACCGAGTATCGAAAATCTGCATCCGCATATCCATCAGGCAGATAAATTGTATAGGCATATTCTCGCTTTAATACTGACGACTTAAAAACGTCCCGCTCTACCGTACCCGCGAAAGAAAAAAAAGAAACTGCCAACAAAAGTAAGCCAAACACGATTTTTTTATACACACACATACTCCAACTCCAACTCCAACTCCAACTCCAAAACAAATTGAATTTTTAGCTGGCAAGTTTAAAAAATAGTTTCTTATAATGTTGTAGCTCAGCGATCGAATCCTTAATGTCATCCATAGCCAAATGAGAGCCTTGTTTTTTCACACCGGCAGCAATTTCCGGATGCCATTGTTGCGCCAAAATTTTGATAGTACTAACGTCGAGATTTCGATAGTGAAAATAGTTTTCTAAGGTAGGCATTGAGCGTGCCAAAAATCGTCTATCCTGGCAAATTGAATTTCCGCAAATCGGCGATTTTCCTTCCGGCACCCAATCACGTAAAAAATCTAATGTCGCTCGCTCTGCATCATCAACCGTCACGGTGCTTTTTTTGACGCGGTCAATTAAACCGGATTTACCGTGCTGATTGGTATTCCACTCATCCATGGCCGCTAGAATTTCATCGGGTTGATTAATTGCCAACACCGGACCTTCAGCCAACAACTCCAGATTCGCGTTCGTTATTAATGTTGCAATCTCAATAATGACGTCGTTATCGGTATCCAAACCCGTCATCTCTAGATCAATCCAAATCAAATTATTATCTTTTAGCATGTTTAGTTACCGGCGGTTTCATAAAATCGACAAGACAAAGTTAGCGCAATAGCCGAAGCATACTAGCAAACACCAGGATTTTGGCCAACAATGCTCGCAAAGTCTGCTATTCTATCGCCACTTTACCCAACTTGACTTGTCGTATCTTTTTTACCTTCGAAACGGAAAACATAGCGAGATGACTCTGCCTTTAATCATTGAACCAGAACAACTCAAAGCGCATTTAGGCGATGAAAACTTGTTACTCATTGACTTATGTAATGAGCAAAATTGGCAGCATGCTCACTTACCTGGCGCCATCCATGTTTCGCCTCAAGAGCTGGTGAGTGGTGAAGCGCACGCTCCGGGTTCGCTTCCCGATATTGATCGCTTAAATAACCTCTTCACTCGTATTGGTTTAACAGAAGATTCTCATTTGGTTGTTTATGACGACGAAGGTGGCGGCTGGGCCGGCCGTTTTATCTGGACGCTCGATATTATTGGTCACAGCAATTACTCCTACCTCAATGGCGGCTTGCGGGCATGGCACGACGATGGTGGCGAATTGACACAAAGCGTTACCAATCCCGAGGTAAAACCACAAGCCGTAAAACTATTTTTCCAAGCGATGATGGAAAAAGAAGACATCCTAAAACGCTTAGGAGATGCTGATTTCTTAATATGGGACGCTCGCGGCCCAGAAGAGTATCGAGGCGAGAAAATTACTGCGAACAAGGCGGGTCACATCCCCGGCGCAGTGCATTGCGAATGGACCGAGCTAATGGATATGGACAATAGTTATCGGATTCGCAAAGACGCTGAAGCCTATTTAAAAAACAAAGGAATAGACACCAATAAAACCATCGTCACCCATTGCCATACTCACCACCGCTCTGGCTTCACTTATCTCGTTGGCAAAAGTCTGGGCTTTGATATAAAAGCCTATCCCGGATCTTGGTCTGAATGGGGCAATGACCCCGATTTGCCTGTACAAACCGGCTAAAATGGTCTGAAGTTTAATTTGTGCCATTTTAAAATTAAAAAACTTACCATCCTAAGTAGATGATCCTATGCTGAAATACATCTTCGTGTTTTTCCAATACATTATTCCGCAAAAATTTCTTTCCCGCGTTGTGGCGATTTTAGCCAATGCGGAAAGCCCTCTGATTCGCTTACCTTTTATAAAACTTTTTATAAAAATTTTTAAAGTCGACATGAGCGAGGCGATTCAAGCGGACGCTAGTCACTACCCTTCTTTCAACGCTTTCTTCACTCGGGAAATAAAGCCAGAATTGCGGCCTCTATGCACAGAAACCGACGCTATCGCGAGTCCTGCAGACGGAACTATTAGCCAAATTGGAGATATTGATTACGGGAATTTATTTCAAGCAAAAGGCAAAGAGTTTAGTTTGACGGAATTACTCGGCGGCGATGAATACTTAAGCCAATCTTTTGTGGGCGGAAAATTTGCCACTATTTATCTTTCGCCAAAAGATTACCATCGCGTACACATGCCTTACGACGGTCAGCTGCAAAAAATGGTGCATGTGCCAGGGCAATTATTCTCGGTAAATAACACAACGGCTGAATTGGTGCCAAGGCTCTTTGCACGTAACGAACGTGTGGTGACGATCTTTGATACCAATACTGGCCCTATGGCGGTTGTTTTAGTCGGGGCGATGATTGTTGCCAGCATAGAAACGGTTTGGGCTGGGCAAATCACCCCCATACAATATGAAGTTCGTACCACCGATTACCCAAACACAACATCAGAAGTGAGCTTGGCGAAAGGTGAGGAAATGGGGCGCTTTAAACTTGGCTCTACCGCTATTGTTTTATTTGGACCTGATAGCGTGGAATGGAATGATCATTTAGAAAACGGAACGAAAGTACAAATGGGTGAAAACCTGGGTAAATTAATTAACGCTTAAAATTATTATTTGGATTAACAGTCCGCAGAATTCAATTTGTTTTGCTGTTTTTATTTTAATCCCAATCGCGTTCACGCTTTAAACCTAACATAGCCAAAAAGCCTTTGCGTTTTTTTGGCTCATCAAAATCATCGCCGCCACCTGAATCAAAGATATAGCTATCACGAATTGCCGCAATATCAATATCGTAACTTCCTGGCTCCAGATCTTGCGCGATCTCAATTTTTTCCACTTCGTAAGCGGTCATTTTCCCTTTATCAATTAGCGCTTGCTTTCGTTTTTCATCCTCAGCCAAGTCCAACAAGATTGGTTTATTTAAAGGGTTTTTAACTGAATCTAGCATCAACATAATTTTTGGCTTAAGTCGCCGTTCAAAATTTTGCTCGACTACGACACCCACTTCACCAGTGCTCAACTCAACCAAAGTGCCTGTCGGATACAATCCAATTGCTCTAATAAACTCCACTACGAGTTCTTCCTGAAACTCGGTATTTCTTAGTTCATATAGTTTCGCAACGGCCTTAGATGGAGCGATGGGATATTTTTCGCCACGTGGATTTGTTGTTTCATCATAGAAAGTCACAATACCTGCGACTTTGCCTAGCAAGGGAATCCTGTCACCGCGCAAATGTTGCGGGAACCCGCTGCCGTTTAAACGCTCGCAGTGAGTTTTCACAACAGAAATCACGCGAGGTTCAATCCCTGGTGTTTCTCGTAAAATTTGCGCACCTAATTCTACAAACTTTTCATATTCTGAGGTTTCCGCTGATGAGCGAGAACTCTTAGATACCAAATCTTGGTCGAGCTTTGTCTTACCCACATCTTTAAGCAAAACCCCAATAGCCAGAGTATCGAGATCCTTTTTGGGTAATCCTATATGACGGCCAAATAAAATACCCCAAACCGCAGACCGCACTGCGTGACTATAGGTATACTCATCAACTTCTTGGACTCTGGATAACCAACTAAAAGCATCAGGGTTACGCAATATACTATCAACCATGTCGCTGGCGAGTCGCTTGGTATCTCCGAGGGGCACATTGCCACCGCCTTCAAGATGACTCATTACCTCGCCAACAGCGCGAAACACACGCTGATGCAATTGCTTAGCACGCTTTACTTCTTTCTTTATGGGTTCTTTGTCGGGATAGGTATCGCGTTTAATTTTTAAGGGCGCAACATCAACTTTAACTGAAGATTGCTTTGCAGAGCGGGAGAAAATTTTTGGCTTTTCACCGAAAGTGGCGCCAAGCTTTTTGAGTTTGACCGCGACGGGACCGCGGCCTTTTACAACATCAATGTAGACATGGTTACAGTGGGTCTTGAGCTGCTTAATTTCTTCGATGTCTCGAATATAGAAGCCCTGCAAAGGAAAAGGCGTTTGCGACCATGGCCGATCCAGGCCAGACACAAACATGCCAATGGTGATTTCATTGACATCCAATTTAATTTGCTTAATTGCCACTCAAGCCACTCCATCCCTTTCAATTCGCTTGGCCAGTAGTCACTAAAACTAAGGCTCTCGATTGGCCAAGCCACTAAGTCAACTTAACCCTCAAATTCTTCGTCTTGTTTTTTGCGGTGTTGTTTTTTGCGCCAGCCTTGCGCAGACATCGGCCTGAACCGCCAAGGCCCAACACGGCCAACCTGGTAATGTAAACCAGTTTGGCACAAGCTGCATACCATTTGGGTCGAATTAATGTGACCAAGTGCGTATTGCAGCATCTCAGTGGTGAAAGGTAGAACTAGATGGAGTGGTAATTAGACGAGAGCTCAACAACCGCCTCGATAAAAGCGCCAGCATTGGCGGGGTCAACTTCAGGTGTAATTCCATGGCCAAGGTTGAAGACGTGTCCGGTACCACGACCATAACTCGCCAAGATGGAGGACACTTCGGCTCTAATCTGCGCCGGGCTGCTGTACAACACGCTCGGATCCATATTCCCTTGCAGCGATACTTTGTGGCCGACTCGAGCTCTCGCACTGCCAATATCAATCGTCCAATCCAATCCCAGGCAATCTGCCCCAGTTTGAGACATCGCCTCCAACCATTGGCCACCGCCCTTGGTGAACAAAATGACCGGAATGCGTCTTCCGCCATGCTCCTTAATCAAACCGTTAACGATGCGCTGCATAGGCGCCAAGGAGTACTTTAAATACGCTGCCTCAGAAAGCGTGCCACCCCAAGTATCAAAAATTTGCACAGCTTGTGCGCCAGCGAGGATTTGTGCATTCAAATAATCAATAACCGAATCAGCCAACTTCTCTAACAAAACGCTCACTAATTCAGGCTGGGTATACAGCAAATTTTTTGCAATACGAAAATCTTTACTGGAACCACCTTCAATCATATAAGTCGCTAGCGTCCAAGGACTGCCAGAAAAACCGATTAATGGAACTCGACCATTCAACTCTTTACGAATTGTCCGCACGGCATCTGTAACATAATTTAATTGCTGTTCTGTGTTGATGACTTCGAGCGCATCAACATCAGCGGCGGTGCGAATAGTTTTTCTAAATCGCGGCCCCTCGCCAGTTTCGAAATACAAACCAAGACCCATCGCATCAGGGATAGTGAGAATATCTGAAAATAAAATCGCCGCATCTAAAGGGTAACGCTCAAGCGGTTGCAGGGTTACCTCGCAGGCTAATTCTGGATTGGTACACAAGGCCATAAAGTCACCCGCCTTTTCGCGCGCAGCTCGGTACTCAGGCAAATAGCGCCCGGCTTGTCGCATCATCCAAACAGGGGTTCTATCGACGGGCTCTCTGGAAAGTGCACGTAAGAATCTATCATTTTTTAATTCAGGTTCAGTCATCTGGGATTCGATCTTCTAGATTAAAAGAAAGGTCTACTTAATATTATTATTGTAGGTTGGTTCATTAGCGTATAAAAACACGATGCAAAAAAGGCTCTATAACTTTAGGTAATCCAATATTCCCTCTGCCGCCTTTCGCCCCTCCCATATAGCAGTAACCACGAGATCTGATCCTCGCACCATATCGCCACCGGCAAAGACTTTCGGGTTTTTAGTTTGAAAGGAAAATTCCTGTTGCTCATCTGCAACCACACCGCCCCAATCATTCACGCTCACATCATGCTGCGAAAACCAATCTGCTGGATCAGGACGAAAGCCAAAAGCAATCAACACAATATCTGCATCTAAAATTTCATCGCTACCAGGAATAGGTTCAGGTCGACGTCTGCCATTTTCATCAGCCGCGCCTAATTCAGTAGTGACCATCTTCACGCCAGAGACTTTTGTCTCACCTTCAATGGAGATGGGCTGACGATTAAATAAAAACTCGACACCTTCTTCTTTCGCGTTAGCAACTTCACGTCGCGAACCTGGCATATTTTCTTCATCACGACGATAGGCACAAGTTACTTTAGCAGCGCCTTGCCGCACAGCAGTCCGCACACAATCCATCGCCGTGTCACCGCCACCTAAAACAACGACGTTCTTACCTTTTGTATCAATAAAATCGTCAGCGTTTTTTTCAAAACCTAAGAAGCGGTTAATATTGGCGATCAAATAAGGCAACGCGTCATAGACACCGGGCAAGTCTTCGCCAGAAAAACCGCCTTTCATATAATTGTAGGTTCCCATACCCATGAATACTGCATCATATTCATCAAGCAGCTCTTCCATTGAAATATCTTTACCAATTTCAGTTTCTAAACGAAATTCTATTCCCATATTGGTAAAAATTTCACGGCGCTTCTTCATCACACGCTTTTCTAATTTGAATTCGGGAATACCGAATGTTAACAAGCCACCAATTTCTGGATAACGATCAAAGACAACCGGCTTAACACCATTGCGAATTAAAATGTCTGCGCAGCCAAGTCCGGCCGGACCTGCGCCAATAACGGCAACTTTTTTATCCGTCCATTTCACTTTTGACATATCTGGGGACCAACCCATCGCAAAAGCGGTATCGGTAATATATTTCTCTGCGTTGCCAATGGTGACGGCACCAAAGCCATCATTCAAAGTGCATGCGCCTTCACATAGTCGATCCTGTGGGCAAACACGGCCACACACTTCGGGTAAGGTGTTGGTTTCGTGGCAAAGCTCAACAGCTTCCAGGACATGGCCCTCTGCTATAAGTTTTAACCAATTTGGAATGTAATTGTGAACTGGACATTTCCATTCACAATAGGGATTCCCACAATCTAAACAGCGCTCCGATTGATCAGCAACTTGTGTTTCCGTAAACGGTTCATAGATTTCCGCGAATTGCTCTTTGCGAACAACAATAGGTTTTTTTCCTGGGTCTTTTCTTTCGACATCCAAGAACTGAAAATCATTGTTTTTACGTTTACTCATTTTTTGCACTCAAACTGCTTGCGAATATTTTTTATTTATACTCGCGCTAATTTTCAATCATTCACCGCGCGTTTTAAGATTCACCAGTAATGAATCTAAATCAGCAGCTTTGGGTTTTACCAACCAAAATTTCCCTTGCCAGGCTGAGAAATTATCAAACAATTCCTTACCCCAAGCGCTCCCAGTTTCTTTAGCAAACTCGCGGATAATGTCACGCAGATGCATCTCATGCTCAGCTAAATCTTCGGATTCAATTCGATAAGCATCAACGGAATCATTATTTAATTTATCAGAGAATGTATTGGACTCATCTAAGACATAAGCAATACCGCCGGTCATACCAGCACCAAAATTCACACCGCATTTGCCAAGTACAGTTACAACTCCACCGGTCATATACTCACAGCAATGGTCGCCGGCGCCCTCTACCACTACATGCGCGCCTGAATTTCTCACCGCAAAACGTTCGCCCGCCTGACCAGACGCCAACAATAGGCCGCCAGTGGCGCCATACAAACACGTGTTGCCAATGATTGAAGTTTCTTTACTAGAAAACTCAGAATTTTTTGGCGGACGAATAATAATTTTTCCACCAGCCATACCTTTACCAACATAATCGTTGGCATCCCCTTCGAGATAAATATGTAAGCCTCCCGCATTCCACACACCCAAACTTTGACCTGCTACGCCGGTCAAATTTAAACGAATAGGATTATCACACATGCCAAGATCACCATGTCGCTGCGCGATTTCGCCGCTAAGTCGAGCACCAATTGAGCGATCACAGTTCGTTACACGATATTCAAAAACACCGCCTGATTTGCTTTCTATCGTCGGCAATATTTCGGCAACCATTTTTTCTGCGAGCACACCGGTATCGAAAGGGTTGTTTCTTTCAATCTGGCACGTTTGAGGCTTAGAACGAATTAACTCATCGGAATAAACAATTGGGCTCAAATCTAAACGATGCTGTTTTGCCGTATTGCCATTTAATGTTTCCAACAAATCGACACGACCCACCAATTCTTCTAAGCGACTAACCCCGAGTACAGCCATCCATTCTCTTGTCTCTTCAGCAACAAATTTAAAAAAGTTCATTGCCATCTGTACGGTGCCTTTGTAATGATCTTGTCGAAGCCGATCATTTTGAGTCGCAACTCCAGTGGCACAATTATTAAGGTGGCAGATTCTTAAATATTTACAACCCAATGCCACCATCGGCGCGGTACCAAAACCAAAACTTTCGGCACCAAGTATGGCCGCTTTTACAACGTCTAAACCGGTTTTCAAACCACCATCAGTTTGCACTCGAACTTTTCCACGCAGATCATTTGCACAAAGCGTTTGATGTGTTTCGCTTAAACCCAATTCCCAGGGCGAACCCGCATGGCGAATAGACGTTAGCGGACTCGCTGCCGTACCACCGTCGTAACCCGATATGGTAATTAAATCTGCGTAGGCTTTTGCAACACCCGCTGCAATGGTTCCCACACCTGGGCGAGATACTAATTTTACCGACACCAGTGCTTTCGGGTTTACTTGTTTTAAATCGTAAATAAGCTGCGCCAAATCCTCGATCGAATAAATATCGTGATGAGGCGGCGGAGAAATTAATGTCACGCCAGGCACCGAATAACGCAAGCGAGCAATTAAGGCGTTCACTTTACTACCAGGTAATTGTCCGCCTTCTCCGGGTTTCGCACCCTGCGCCACTTTAATTTGTAATACTTCTGCACTAGCTAGGTATGCAGGTGTAACACCAAATCGGCCGGAGGCGACTTGTTTAATTTTTGATGATTTTATCGTGCCATAACGGGCAGGATCTTCACCGCCCTCACCACTGTTCGAACGACCACCGAGAGTATTCATTGCTTCGGCCAAGGCTTCATGTGCTTCGGGCGACAAGGCTCCTAAAGACATGCCAGCAGAGTCAAAACGAGGAATAATATTTTCGATCGATTCAACGTCTTCGATCGCAATCGGTTTTACATCTTCGCGTAATTTTAATAAATCGCGCAAAGTCGCAACGGGGCGACTGTTTATTAGCGATGCGCAATCCCGCCAGTCAGAATATTCGCCGCTGATTACGGCTTTATGCAAAGCATGAACAACATCAGGATTAAAGGCGTGATACTCCTGGCCATGAACAAATTTTAAGAGCCCGCCGGGGTTAATTGGTTTTCGATCGACCCACGCAATACTTGAGAGAATTTTTAAATCTTCAGTCAGATCGTCAAAACCCGCGCCTTGAATTCGACTGGCAACACCGACGAAACATAAATCGATAATTTCTTTATCAAGACCGACGGCTTCAAATAATTGCGCGCCACGATAAGAGGCGATTGTAGAAATACCCATCTTTGACAATATTTTCATCAAGCCTTTGTTAATACCTTTTCGGTAATTTTTGTGGGCTTGTCGACGCTCTAGCATGATCTCTGTTTTTGCTACCAAGTCATCGATAATAGCAAAACTTAAATAAGGGTAAACGGCAGTGGCACCGAAACCAATTAAAGTCGCGATCTGATGAGAATCGCGAGCAGTTCCGGTTTCAACAATAATATTTGCCTCACAACGCAACCCTTCTTCAACCAAACGGTGATGCACAGCACCCGTTGCCAGCAAAGCATGTATTGGCAATAAATCACTTTGAATTTCGCGGTCGGTTAAAATCAAAGTCACTTGATTATTCCGAACCGCCTCTACTGCTTTATCTGCGATATTCTTTATCGCCGCTTTTAAATCGGTTTTGAGTGGGTCATATTGCAGCGACAAATAAGAAACCAAATAATCGGGACGATCAAAAGTTTCAATTGCACGAAACTTTCCCGGAGACAACAATGGAGACGTCAAAATAATTCGGCTTGCATGTGATTCTGTTTGTTCAAAAACAGACTCTTCACGGCCGAGACATGTCTCCAGAGACATCACTATCGTTTCACGTAGGGGATCAATCGGCGGGTTGGTTACTTGCGCAAATTGTTGTCGGAAATAATCATAAAGCGGTCTGACATGCTGCGACAAAACAGCCATTGGCGTATCATCACCCATCGAACCTGTGGCTTCTTGTGACGATTGCGCCAAAACGCGAACGACCTGCTCTCGCTCCTCCATCGACGACTGATAAAGTTTCATATAGGTTTTTAGTTGCGACGCTTCAACACCACAATCAACAATCTCATCACCCATCTCATCTTCAATACGAACAGCGCCCTTATTCAACCATTCGCGATAGGGGCTACCGGCTTTTAGTAACTCATCTACGTCTTCAGTTCGCAGTAGCTCACCAGTTTCTGTATCGACGGACAAAATTTGCCCCGGCCCGAGACGACCTTTCGCAACAACATCTTCGGGCTTGTAACTGTAAACACCAATTTCTGATGCAACAGTAATTAAATCGTCTTTAGTAATGACCCAACGTGATGGTCGTAGACCATTTCGATCAAGTGTACATACCGCGTATCGTCCATCAGTAATAACCAATCCCGCAGGCCCATCCCAGGGTTCAATATGCTTAGAATTAAATTCATAAAAAGCGCGAAGGTCTGGATCCATTTGCGGAACGTTTTGCCAAGCGGGCGGCACTAGCATACGAATCGCTCGGTACAATTCCATCCCGCCCGTCAACAAAATTTCTAACATGTTATCGAGGCTGGAAGAATCTGAACCGGTACGATTTACCAACGGCGTAACTTCCGAAAGTTCAGGTAGCATTTCGGTTTGGAATTTGGGCGTACGGGCAACCGACCAATTTCTGTTCCCCATAATGGTATTAATTTCACCATTGTGAGCTAACAAGCGAAACGGTTGCGCCAAAGGCCATCTCGGCATGGTGTTGGTTGAAAAGCGTTGATGAAAAACACAAATCGCAGTTTCCAAACGCTCATCTGCCAAGTCGGTAAAAAACTTTGGCAAATCAACCGGCATCACCAAACCTTTATATGAGACAACTTTCGCGCTTAGGCTTGAGACATAAAAATCTTTGTCGTCCGTTAAACGTATCTCTGCTTTACGGCGCGCCATAAATAATTTTGCTGCCAACTTACCATCACTCACACCTTCCGCATTTACAAACACTTGTAAAAACTGTGGCAAAGTTGTTTTGGCGATCGGCCCCAAACAGCTTTCTTCTGTTGGCACCACCCTCCAAGCAGCAACTTCCAAACCTCGAGCGTGCAACTCTTCCGCTAAAATTCTTTTTGACGCATCTGCTTTTTCTGCATTCTGGCTCAACATGACACTACCAACGCCGTATTGCGATGCGAGCTCCACGTTACATTCTTGTTTTACAAGGTCTCGAAAAAAGCTATCGGGCTTTTGCAACAACAAACCACAACCATCACCAGTTTTTCCATCCGCCGCGATTGCGCCGCGGTGGGTCATGCAAGTCAATGATTCGATCGCCGTCTTCAAAAGCTTGTGGCTAGGCTGACCCTTGAGATGGGCAATAAGGCCAAAACCACAGTTGTCTTTGAATTCGTCTAAGCTGTATAGCCCACTTGTCATGGTTTTTTCTTTCCAGGATAAAGCGATTGATTTTTGATGTGCCTATCTAATCTAACTTAGGCGAGGCAATTTAATTGCCCAATTGCTGCGTCTAAAAAATCGTAAAACTGCCGCGCTTTTAACGCTAATTTGGACGCTTACGATGCTAGGGCATTAGCTAAATTGTGCCCATGCCGAATAACTTCAAAGAGCCAATAAAGCCAAAACTGGCAGTGGTAGGCACAGGAGTCATCGATCCCCAGACAAAAAAGCCCCTGACGGAGGGGCTTGGCTTTGAATGGGCGGCAGATAGTACCTGCAAGCGGCCAAATTGGCAAGCGATAAAAATCTCTTAAATATCAGGAGCTTAGCTGCGGTATTGCACAAATAATGTACAAAAACTACGGAAGATTCCAGAATGGACAAGTTGGCAGAGCGTCCAAACGAACTAAAACAACAAAATACCCAAGTCTTGGACATTACGTCAAGCTAGGATTTAAAGAACTCGCTTTGGGGGACCATACTTAGAGTTCGCGAAATTCACGAATGTCTGATTGGACACTTGCAAAGGCTCTCGGCCAGGGGCCTGTTTTTTGCTGGGCGCTGGGAAGCGTTTTAATTGCGTTTCTCGCTAGAACAAGAGTCGAATAATTTCCGGCGACGATGATATATACGGTTTTACTGTTTCGTCGAGCCGGATAAACAACCAGATCTTTTGCGTTAGATTGACGACCAATAAAATCTTCTGCTGCCGCCAAAGAACTTGCCGCTAAAATCTGCAAAGTAAATGCTTCAGAAGGCTTGTTGAGAAGCGCCGTTTCCGCAACTGATAGAAGAACTGCTTCATTACTCGGAACATTTTGTGTTCTCGGACTTTCTGCATTCTGTACAACCTGGGATGCGGGTTTTTCCGTTTGCAGGGGCTGAGGCCCAGGCACTTGATCAACAGGCACCGGACTGGTAGCCACCAAATCAGCAGACACAGCATCAACAGCTTCTGGTACTGCAACGTCATCGCGAACAACACGTGTAGCTTCCGCCTCCACAGTTAAGGTGGGGCTCGACTCAAAACTCGGCGTGGGAATTTTTATGTTGACCTGAGGTACTTGATCAATCGATTGAGGAACCGGAACAGCTTCTAGGTTGGAAGCCGGGCTTGTAACTAGAGAAGCTGGATTAACTTGCTCGGAGATTACCGCCACCTCCTGCACGCCTTGTTGATCCCCCAGTATTAACTCAGATTCGGGATTTAACGACAGTTGATCATCTTCATTTCGGCTTTGATAAAAAACAGCTATCAGTAATCCAACAACTAAAACAGCAACGAGTGTCATGTGGGCCGGGGGTAAACCAATTGACTTATTATTTAGCGGCGGCATTGCAAGCTCGATTAGAATCTCGCGCGCTGCATTATTTAGAGCGGCGGGGACACCTTGCGAAATATCCCACAAAAACTGAACATCCTCATCTTTAAACGGCAACAAGCCATCAAAACCGACGTTATCCAATCTAAACCGTAAGTATTCTTTCAATTCAACAAGTGATAGTGGCTTAACCAGCAAAAACTGAAAGAGCAGTGCTTGATTTGCCGCGGTTTTCTTTTTGTTTATTGCCGAAAACCTTTCTCGTAAATCGGGTTCACCGAAAAAAACCAAATGAATATGCCGGTGCTCTTCCATCACAGGTTGAGCCAATTCTATTAGGCGCTCTAAAGAAAAATCATCGAGATGATGTGCATCATCAATACAAATTAATTTAAGTGGATCATTTTCTTCCGCTTGAGCGCCGAACTGCTGAATTAGATTAAACAGTTGCTCACTGTCACCGGCATCTTTAGCCTCTTGTAAGCCGAACTGCCGTGAAATATCTAACAAAATCTGATCCAAATTAGATATCGCGGGAATCTCTAGTTCACACACCAGATCTTGGGATTCCAAGTATTCTAATAGGGCGTACCGAAAGCATGTCTTGCCAACACCAGGCTCTCCAATAACAACGGAAATACTAGAACTGAATTGGCTAAGGTGTAGCAATTGAGAAAGCATTGCTTCTCTTTCGCCACCTTGAAACAAGGGTGAAAAATTCGCTTCGAAAGGGTCGAGAGATAAGCCGAAATAATCGAGATAATTTGTCAAAGAGGAGTCAAAACTATTTGGGTCAAGGTCTGAGCCAGAACCAATTGTGTTGAGGGTGAGATTGCTCTTATCCTTAACACCGGTCTTGCGATTTCCTTGCTGTATCGGCTCTTCAATAGTTTCAGTCATAAGATCAGGGCTTTTTCATAATCCAGATGAATTTAAATGTCGGATTTGCATTTTTTTAAACCAAAATCTGTATTTTTAAACTGCTTACATCCAAAGTTTACTATCTTCACTACTGGTCGTTTCTTGCGTTTCTTGAAGTCGCAGGCTACGACGATTACTCACAGAATACAATCACCAAAAAATCTCAAGATGTTTCGGACTGCCTAGCTTTTTTTGTTTATGTGCCACGCCCCACAATCTCAGCAAATTTTTATGTCAGGTCGTTTAAAATCGACTTCGAAACGGTTCCGATTTCAAATTCTACTCTTTACTTGCACGTAAAGTTTCTAACAATTTGTCCTCTGGAAAATCGGTCGTTGTTATCGCTTCCCCAATTGACTTTAAAAGTACCAAGCGTAATTTTCCATCCAACACTTTTTTATCACCAGCCATTAATTGTAGAAAATGTGCTTCGTCAATATCCGGAGAATGAATTGGAAGGTTTGCTTGCAACAACAGGCTAACCAAACGATCACAATCCTTTTTGCTCAACCAAGATAAACGCCGGGAAAGGTCCGCAGCCATAACCATTCCAGTTGCAACCGCCTCTCCATGCAACCATTGACCATAACCCATTGCGTTTTCTATCGCATGCCCAAAGGTGTGGCCAAGATTAAGCCATGCACGAACGCCTGCTTCTTTTTCATCTTGAGCAACGATGTCTGCTTTAATCTCACAAGAACGCTTTATTGCGTAGGAAATTGCGGCCTCATCCAACCTCAACAAGGCTTCAATATTTTCTTCGAGCCAATCAAAAAATTCGGCGTCAGCTATCAATCCATACTTAATAACTTCAGCTAGACCAGCCGACAACTCCCTTTTTGGCAAGGTCTGTAAGATATTCACATCGACTAACACTGCTTGCGGTTGGTGAAAAGCACCAATCATATTTTTCCCCAACGGATGATTCACGCCGGTTTTTCCGCCAACAGAAGAATCGACTTGAGCAAGCAAAGTAGTAGGGATTTGAATGAAGTTTACACCTCTCTGAAAGGTGGCGGCCGCGAAGCCAGTCATGTCACCAACCACCCCACCGCCTAAGGCTATGAGTGTCGTTGTGCGGTGATGATTTTTCTCTAACAAGACATCGAAAATTTTGTTGAAAGTCGCTAAGGTTTTAAATTGTTCGCCGTCTGGCAGAGTAACTACCGCAAGGTCATAACTTCCAAGGTTTTTTAAAAGCGTATCGAGGTATATAGGCGCAACTGTCTCATTTGTCACGACACAAACCTGCTCCCCTCGAATATATGGCTTTAGTACTTCAGCATGGTTAATTAAGCCTGGGCCTATAAAAATGGGGTATTTACGATCACCAAGATCAACAGTAATTGTTTGCAAACTTGCCTCGCAGGACACGATAAGGGCTTAAGAATAATTTCGAAATTTTAACACAGCACTAGCAAATTAGTCAGAGGGACGATACAACTGCCTTTGTTCAAGCCAATTGGAGAGAGTACCAATTTATAAGGGATTATCTTGAGGCTTGCCTAGAGAAGAGAAAGTTTTTTCGCTACCAATTCCGCAACCGACTTCGGCGACTGGGAATCAGTTTCGATCACATAATCAGCCACGTCACGATACCAAGGGTCGCGTTCATTAAAAAGGTCAATGACTCGCTGCTGAGGGTTTTCAACTTGAAGCAATGGGCGCTTCTTATCCCGGCTAGTTCTCGCGATCAATTGCTTTATATCGGTAGTCAAATATATCGTCGCGCCAGCATTTTTTAATAGTTTTCTATTTTCCTCGCGCACGACAACACCACCACCTGTTGCGATGACGATTTTATCTTTTTGGAGCAGCTCTTTTAATATAGCGGACTCCCGATTCCGAAATCCAGCCTCGCCTTCAACGTCAAATATCCAAGGAATATCCGCGCCCGTGCGCTGCTCAATAACTTGATCGGTGTCTTTAAATTCGTACGAAATTAAGTTAGCCAGAACCCGGCCAACGGTCGACTTACCAGCCCCCATGGGGCCGATAAGCACTATTTGAGAGGGGTTTGCATCATGCTGCAAAACGAAGACTTACTGAACTAAAGTTTCTGCTTGAATGCGCGGTGTGATAAAGATTAGCAATTCTCTTTTATCCGTGTTTGAAGATGTACGTCGAAACAATCTGCCGAAATAAGGTACGTCACCAAAAAACGGCACTTTGGTAACTGAGTCATTTTCCGTTGTTTCATATATTCCGCCCAATACAACCGTTTGACCATCAGCAACCAGTACCTGTGTTGTCACGCCCGTCGTATCGATAACCGGAATCAATCCGCCATTAGCACCAGCAATAAAACGATTCACGTTATCTTGTGTGATAACCAAATCCATGATGATGTTGTCATCTGGGGTGATTTGAGGAGTAGCATCTAGCTTAAGGAGAATTTCCTCAAACCGGGTAATAACGTCACCATCTTCATCAACAGTTTGGTAAGGAATACGCTGACCTTTGGAAATCGTCGCCTGCTGCTTATCGCCCGTAATAATTTTTGGCTGAGAAACGATTTCGCCTTCGCCATTATTTTCTAGCGCAGATAATTCTAAATCCAATAAAATATTGTCCGTCAGAATGCTTGCTTCAATCGCACCCGCTGGTAAACCCGCAGCCAAATCCACAACTGTATTATTAAAAGGAGAAGTTGCACCATTGATCGACACGACATCGCTCCCAGGAGTATCTATAGCGCTACCACCCCAGCGAACACCGATGTCATCGCGGAAAGTTGTGTTTGCGATGACAATTCTTGCCTCAATTTGTACTTGTTGAATAGGAATATCGATTTGATCCACCAAGGCCCTGAACTGTGCAATTTTATCCTCGGTGTCAGTTAATATTATCGAATTAGTTCTCTCGTCAACAATTGCAGTACCTCGCGACGACAAGATAGACCCTGTTGTATTTCCTTCATCATCTTGTTCATCTTCTCTTGTATTGAATAAATCGAAAAGTTCTCGAGCATTCGCAAATCGAACTCGGATGTACTCAGTACGTAAAGGTGCCAATTCTTCCAATTGTTTTAAGGTCTCAATTTCTTGTCGCTCTCGCTCAGCAATTTCGTCCGCTGGCGCAACCAATAACACATTCCCTATTTGACGCTTATCTAGCCCTTTGGATTTTAGTACTACATCTAAAGCTTGATCCCAAGGTACGTTATCTAAACGAAGGGCAATATTGCCTGAAACATTTTCACCGGTAACCAAATTCAAATCGTTAAATTCAGCCAACAACTGCAACACACTTTTAACGGGGACATCTTGAAAGTTAAGTGAAATTCTTTCACCGATATAATCGAATTTATCTTTCCTCGCCTCCACCTCTTTCTTGGTCAAAGGCTTAACACTAACAACATATTCGGTGTCCGTTTGGTATGCAAGGTAGTCGTAGTCGCCGCTAGCCTCAACTCGAATTACCGCGCCACCACGCTGGGTATCGGCGTCAACAAACTTAACCGGCGTTGCAAAATCTACAACATCGTATCGATTCATTAAATCTGCGGGAACGCTGACATCATCAAAACTCAATTGGATTGAGCTGCCTGATTTTTGTAAATCAATATTCACATTCGGATTCGACAAGGTGACGATAACTCGACCCTCTCCCTGATCTCCTCGGCGGAAGTCAATATTTGTAATTCTATTTCCTTGTCCGCGTGACGCAGTAGCCCGACTGGAACTGGCAGTGCTACTAACCGAAGAAGTAGTGCTCGTTGAAGCTTGCGAGCTGGCAACCTGATTTCCTCCGCCCACCTCAATTATGTATGTATTTCCTTCAGCGCGTGAGGAATAGCCGCTAAGCTCTGCTAAATTCAAAATTAAACGAGTTCGATTATCGCCAGGTAATACCATTGCCGTTTTCGCGTTCGCGATAGACAAAGGAAAACGTCTTTCAGCAAGACCATTCTCTACGCCGGGAAAATCCATTACGATTCTCGCGGGATCTTCAATCGTATAGCCTTCTGGCTCAGGGGGCGCTTCAGAAAAATCTAAGCGCACTTCAAACCGATCACCTGGCAAAGCGGAAAAATTAATGCTTTCCAAGGTATTTGCAGCCAGTAAACTCGCCCAAAAAAATCCCGCCCCCAAAATTAGTAACTTGGCGAGGGGAATTAAACAGTTCCGCTTTTGCACGATTAACATGATCGATTATTCCTTCTCTTTCAATTTTAATGTTCTTGGACGCTCAACCCAGCCATCTAGACCATCAGTAACTATTTCAATGATATCTACTTGAGTCTTTGTCGTGGCGACAACTCTGCCATGATTTTTACCCATGTAGTTGCCAACTTTAATGTAGTGTATTTCGCCTTCGCTATCGTCAATGAGGCCCCATAAGGTTCCTGACTTTTCAAACGTCCCAACCATACTAAGGGAAGCGAAATTGAAATTTTCCAACAACTCTTTGGGTCGGTTAAAGTCCGGCTTCACGTCGGTTCTTAAACCCACTAATTGAGTCTGCGGCTGATTAACAGGCGGTTCAAAGGGGTTCCGGAGCCGAGAGGCATCATAAGTAAATGGCTCGTTCGGACGAAACTCTGGTATAGCTGGGATTTCACCTTGAGGTCGGCGCTTGGTTTCCTCAATAAAATCTCTGAGATCTTGGTGATCTTGGCCACCAAAACAACCTACCAAGGATAGGCAAAATACTGTCAATCCAGCGCCAAAAAAATTCTTGCCCATATTATTCATCCTGAGATTTATACCGATATGTCCTAGCTAGGATAGTCATATCCAGACCACGACCAGCTTCAGATTGACTGATAGTAAAGTCATGAAGAGTAACGATTCGCGGCATCCCAGCGATACCACTCACAAATCCACCTAAATCGTGGTACGTACCCTGCACCTTCAATTCAATTGGAAGCTCAACATAAAACTCTTCAACTTTTTCTTCCTGGAAAGTTCTATCGATAATATTGAGACCTGTTGCGGTTCCTTTCTCTTGAATATCCTCAATCAAATCTGGTACTTCCGTTCCACTTGGGAGTTGCGCTACCAAGCCCTTAAATGTTTCTTCCATTGTCGCCAACTGTTGCTTCAACTCTTCCAGGTTTGCGGCTTCGCTAGCCCGAGACTCAAAGGTTTTCTTTAACTCAACTTCCCTATTTTCAGCTCTACTCAACTCAACATTTAGGTTTTTAACAAATACGAAATAAGCAGCAAAGAATATGACCAAAACAGCCATTACCCATAAAGCGACCCTTACCAGGATTGGCCATACACCGATCCTCTCGATATCTGAAAAATCGACATTTTGAATTTGTTCGATAGTATCTGCGATCGCCATTTAGTTGACCTCCTGGTTTTCTGCTTCAGGATCAGGAACAACTGCAGCAATAGACATGCGAAATTGTTGTGCTTGCTCCCCGGATTCAGGAGCCAAACGAATTGTTGATACGTTTGCTGATCCAAACCACTCGGACTCATCGAGGTTACGCATTAATGCAGAAATTCGGTTTGGCGACTCAGCGATCCCTTCTAAATCAATTTGATCGCCAACTCTCGTTAATGAGGTCAGGTAGACACCATCGGGTACAGCACGAACCAAACTATCAAAGTAGCGTACGATGACAGGACGTGAACCCTGTAGATTCTTAATAACCCTCATCCGGTCAACAAGCTCGGCGCGACGTTTCTTTAATTCTTGAATCTCTTCAACTTCTTTTTGCAAAATATCAATTTCGGTTTGCAACATCGCATTACGACTATTCTGATCTGCAATCGCATCTTTAACCGATGTCACCCATACAAAACCGCAAAGTAAACCAAGAACACAAAAACCAATTAATACGGTAAAAAATTCTTTCTTTTTCTCTTGGCGTTGTTCGTCACGCCAGGGAAGTAAATTAATCTTAGCCATTAATCAAAGCTCCTCATCGCAAGACCAGTAGCGATCATTAGTGACGGAGCATCGTTTGCTAAAGATACCGCGTTAACTTTCGGTGCAACTGACATGTTTGCGAACGGGTTCGCAACCGTGGTCTGGGTACCTAGCTTCTCTTCAATTAAATCCGGCAGCCCTTCAAGAGAAGCTACACCGCCAGCCAACACAATATGATCAACGTCGTTATATTGGCTAGAAGAGAAAAAGAATTGCAATGAACGCGTGACTTGTTGCACTACAGCCTCTTTAAAAGGTTCTAACACTTCGGCCTCGTAATCATCTGGCAACCCGCCTTGTTTTTTGGCGATACCGGCTTCTTCTGTCGACAAGCCATAACGGCGCTGAATTTCTTCGGTTAGTTGTTTGCCGCCAAACAATTGCTCGCGTGTATAAATTGTTTTTCCATTTACCAAAACGCTCAAGGTTGTCATTGTTGAACCAATATCAACAACGGCAACAACCTGGTCTTCTTGGTCTTCAAACTGTTCTTGAATTAACGAGAAAGCTCTTTCCATAGTGTAGGCTTCAACGTCAACAATTCTGGGTTGAAGGCCGGCTAAAGCAAGAACATCAACTCGTAAATCCACATTCTCACGGCGACAAGCGGCGAGCAGCACTTCAACTTGATCTGGATTGCGCTCAGATACCCCCTGCACCTCAAAATCGATGGCGACTTCTTCCAAGGGATAAGGAATATATTGGTCAGCTTCAAGGGTGATTTGCGTTTCCATCGCATCATCAGATAGACCCGCAGGCATCTCGATAAGCTTGGTGATAACCGCTGAACCAGCAACCGCTACCGAGGCCGATTTTACTTTTGCCTTAGCAAGCTGCATTACCGCCTGAATGACTTCAGCTACCGCCTCTAAGTCATTGATATTCTTCTCAACAACGGCATTTGGCGGAAGCGCTTTCACCGCATAACTTTCTACGCGAAAGCGGTCGCCTTGGCGGCTGAGCTCCAATAACTTCACGGATGTGGAACTGATGTCCAATCCAATGACAGGTTTTGTCTTTTGTTCGAAGATTCCCATTTTTCTATCAATTTCCGATACTTATACGTGATTGATGTTATAGCACCTTAAATGGCACGTGCAACAGCGATCTTGATAGGTAATCCGTCAAAAAGTACGTATAATAGTCAAGATCAACCTTCGAAATACGCTAACTTGTTAATTTTAAAAGAAAAAATGTCTTTAAACCGCTCATACCTATCAATCTGCCTTTTGGTACTTATTTCTGGTTTTAGCAGCTTATTGCTCGGATATGGCGCTCTCTATTTATACCTTAGTCCGAATTTACCGTCTGTTGAAACTCTTAGAGAACTTAAATTCGAAACTCCTTTAAGAGTGTATTCGGAGGATCAAAAACTGATCGGGGAAATTGGCGTAACGCGAAGTATCCCAATTAGCTTCGAAGAAGCACCTCCTCTCTTAATTAAAGCCTTTCTTGCCGCAGAAGACGATGGATTTTACGCCCATAATGGGGTGAGCATCATGGCGATATTGCGAGCAACTTCACAAATGCTACTTCCAGGGCAAACTCAAACCGGTGGCAGCACAATCACCATGCAAGTAGCAAAAAATTCTTTTCCCATTGATGACGGCTCGGTGATTTATAAAGCCAATCAGATTTTTTTGGCGCTTAAGATCGAAAAAGAATTAGAAAAAGACGAAATCCTAGAACTGTATATAAACCAAAACTACCTCGGAAACAGAGCCGTAGGCATCGAAGCCGCCGCTCAGGTTTATTATGGCAAGGCGACCAGCGATCTCTCCATCGCCCAGTACGCAATGATTGCAGGGTTACCCAAAGCCCCATCCTCTTACAATCCAATCGTGAATCCAGACCGCGCCCTGGTTAGACGTGACTGGATACTTTCTCGGATGTTAAAGCTCGATTACATCAATCAAGAACAATACGACCAAGAAATTGCCGCCCCAGTGACCGCGAGCTTGCATGGCCAAAGTCTCGATATCAGCGCGCCATACGTTACTGAAATGGTAAGAAGCTATATGCTCGACCATTACGGCGAGGAAGCTACAACATTGGGCTACAAAGTTTTCACGACGGTCAATAGCCGCTTGCAGGACTCTGCCCAGACCGCAGTAGTGAATGGTTTACTTGATTACGACCAAAGACATGGCTTTCGAGGCCCTGAAAAACAGCTGACGCCACAATTTGTATCAGCAGAAGACGCTCTTGAAAATGAAGAACAAGAAGACTCGCCGAGAAAACTCTACAAGCTCGCCACTATTCAAGAAGAGACCCTCGAGCTCATAGATGTAAACAATGCCGCCATCCAAGAAGGGGATAGTGACAAGTACCTCGATCTTGATCCCTGGCTAGCTGAGCTCGCACCTATCGAATCATTTGCTGGCTTGCACGCTGCGGCGGTGTTAACAGCGTCAGAGCAAACCCTAATTACGGTTTTGGCCGACGGCCAAATCATCACAATCCCTTGGGAAAACGGTCTCAACGAAACCCGCCGCTACGTTAATGAGAATTACGCGCCTAAAATTTCGTCCATCAATGACATCCTAAAACTCGGCGACGTCATTAGAGTGAGAGAAATAACACCCGGACAATGGCATTTCTCTCAATTACCCAATGTGCAGTCAGCTCTCGTTTCCATGGATCCAAGTAACGGTGCCGTGCGTGCTTTAGTAGGCGGGTTTAACTTTTATCACAATAAATTTAACCGCGCCTATTCAATTCGCGGCCAACGACAACCTGGCTCGAATTTCAAACCATTTCTCTACACAGCTGCACTAGAAAACGGTTTCACACCAGCAACTATTATCAATGACGCACCCATTTCAATTTATGACCCAACCTTAGAAACAACATGGCGCCCACAAAATTCTGATGGGAAATTTGAAGGTCCAATGCGCTTAAGAGAAGCTTTGTATCGATCGCGAAATATTGTCGCTATAAAAATGCTACAAACTCTCGGCACCTCAAAAGCGATAAAAGATATCGATCGTTTTGGTTTTGAAAAATCCCATTTCCCCCGCAATGATCTTTCGATTGCTTTAGGCACGCGAGGCCTAACACCTTGGCAAGTAGCAAGGGGTTATACCGTATTCGCAAATGGTGGCTACAAAGTCGAACCGTATTTTATTCAGCGAATTGAATTATTAGACGGAACCGTGGTGTTCGAAGAAAAACCGATAACGGTCTGTGATGATTGCAAAAAACCATTGAGCGAAGAAGAGTTAGAAGCATTAATGTTGATGCAAGTTAAACCAAGAGACATTGCTGATAGAAAAAATGATCAAGATATTGTGCCTTCACAAAACTCCCTTGAACAAAGTCTACAGGCGGAACTAGATGCGCTTACAGATTCTAACAAGCCTTCGAATTTCAACACTGAATCGGAAAACGAAAATCCATTGAGTGAAGCACATGAATCAGCGAGAACTGGCCTCAAGCACGAAAAAATAATTCCAGAACCGTTACCCCAAGCACCGAGAGTTGTTGATGAAAGAACTGCTTTCATCATCGACAGTATGTTACATGATGTAATCGCCAGTTCACGTGGCACCGGTTGGCGCGCGCGCGAACTTGGAAGAAGCGATTTAGCCGGAAAAACAGGAACTACAAACGACAACACCGATGCTTGGTTTTCTGGTTACAATGAGGGCTTAGTGACGACCACATGGGTTGGCTTTGACCAACCTTCTCCTTTAGGTAGGAGCGAAGTGGGCGGCTACGCAGCTCTGCCAATTTGGATGGAATATATGAAGGTCGCGTTGGATGGTGTTCCCGAAAAAACATTGCGGCAACCAGAAGGGATTACGCGGGTACGAATCAATAGTAAAACCGGTTTACGTACGCAAGCTAGCGACCCCAATGCTATTTTCGAATATTTTAAAACTGAAGAAGTACCGGAATGGGACAATAGTACTGAACAATTGATTGATTCTTCAGGCAGCGAAGAAACCCACCCAGATCAATTATTTTAGTTTTCTTTTTAAACACAGCAACTAAAGCACTACCAATAAAACAACATCTTCTCTTAAGATATTTTCATTTTATTCTAATAAATTTTTCGATCATACGAAGCAATTTCAAGCGCCAGGAGTTTACGAATGCAAACTATATCGCCAAAAATAATGCTGAAAAATCTTATAGCAATAATTTTCCTTGTAACCATTTGCAGTAATGCTATTTCACAACGAGCGGGCGTCGCGAACAACCCAATGACGGTAAACGTCGATGAATATTTATCAAAAATTCAGCTCCCTGAAGGTTTTGAAATTTCCATTTATGCTCGCGACGTCAACAATGCGCGATCGCTTGCCTTAAGCGAAAACAATGTACTTTACGCAGGAAGCCGACGAGGTGGTAAAGTTCATGCCATCACGGATACAAACGCAGATTTCGTTGCGGACCAGGTTAGCGTGGTCGCGGAGGGATTAAATATCCCCAATGGGGTCGCATTAAAAAATGGTGATTTATATGTTGCCGAAGTAAGTCGTATTTTGAAATTTAGTGATATCGATAATAATTTTGACAAAAAACCAGATTATACCGTCGTCACTGATAAATACCCGACTGAAGGCCATCATGGCTGGAAATTCATTCGCTTCGGTCCAGATGGCAAACTCTACGTGCCGGTTGGCGCTCCGTGCAACACCTGCGAACCCGATGAGGAACACGCCGTTATCACTCGAATAAATGATGACGGTAGTGAGAAAGAAGTTTTTGCTAAAGGCATTCGCAACACTGTCGGTTTTGATTGGGAACCAGATTCTCAGCATCTTTGGTTCACAGATAACGGCCGTGATATGTTGGGGGATGACACGCCACCGGAAGAATTAAATCGTGTCACCAAAGCGGGAGAACATTTTGGCTTTCCTTATCGATACGGAAATTCCGTCGTCGATAGCGACTATAAAACCGATAAAAAAGCTGAGGAATTCACTCAACCTCAGTTGGAATTTCCCGCCCATAGCGCAGGATTAGGGATGCGTTTTTATTCCGGAGACTCGTTCCCCAGCGAATACAAAAACGATATTTTTATCGCCTACCACGGCTCATGGAATCGTTCGAAGCCGCAGGGCTATTACATCATGCGCGTCGACATGGAGAACGGGGAAATTAAAAACCAAGAATTGTTCGCTTCAGGCTGGTTAATCGAAGAAAAATATTGGGGACGCCCTGTGGACTTAGAAATCATGGCCGACGGTTCTATGTTGGTGTCCGACGATCACGCGAATGTGGTTTATAGGATTCAATATACCGGAAAGTAAAAAAAACAGCCTCTGAAATTTAACCAATATTTTCAGAGGCTCCTCGAGCTTTACCGTTTCAATTTGTTCAACCGGTGATTGCCCAGCTCAATTTTTTTATAAAGGATAATGCTGGGGATATGGCAAACGAGCTACCTTAGTTTCAATCGCCGCTGCTGCAACCGCTGACGATACTGTTGCTAACAAGCGCGGATCAATAGGTTTGGGCAAAATATAATTAGTACCGAAACTAAAATCACAGTTTCCGTATGCTTGCTTAACTTCTTCAGGTACCGCCTGCTTCGCCAATGCGCGAATCGCTTCAACCGCCGCCAATTTCATTGCTCTATTTATTTCACTTGCTCTGACATCTAGGGCGCCGCGAAAAATAAATGGGAAACACAACACATTGTTAACTTGATTCGGATAGTCGGAACGTCCTGTCGCCATAATTAAATCGTCACGTGTTGCGTGAGCCAGTATCGGTGATATTTCCGGATCGGGATTCGAACAAGCAAATACAATAGGCCGTGGCGCCATTGATTTTAATTGTTCCGCGCTCAATAAATTTGGCCCAGACACTCCCAAAAAAACATCGGCATCAACAATTGCGTCACCTAAGGTACGCTTATCCGTTTCGTGAGCGAACTGTTTTTTATATTGATTTAAATCTTCGCGGCCGCTATGAATCACGCCTTTGCTATCTATCATTGTAATATTGTTGATATCAGCTCGAGCATCCAACAATAGCTTGCAGCAAGCTATTGCAGCAGAACCCGCACCTAAACAAACAATTTTTGCATCGCGAAAAGATTTACCTTGAACTTCTAACGCATTCAGCAAACCGGCAACCGTTACTATTGCAGTGCCATGTTGATCGTCATGAAAAACTGGGATATCGCAACGGCGAATTAATTCCTTTTCAATTTCAAAACATTCCGGTGCTTTTATATCTTCGAGATTAATCCCACCAAAAGTTAAAGCGATGCGGCTCACTGTGTCGATAAATTCCGTCGCCGACTCAGTGTCGATCTCGATGTCTACAGAATTAATTTTTGCGAAGCGTTTGAACAACAAACTCTTGCCTTCCATCACCGGCTTGCTAGCCAGCGGACCTAAATTTCCCAGCCCTAGTATCGCCGTTCCATTGGTAATTACGGCAACCAAATTGCCTTTTCCGGTGTAGCGATAAGCGTCCTCGGGATTTTCAGCGATAGCGCGAACCGGCTCAGCAACCCCTGGGCTATAAGCCAGGCACAAATCCTGCTGGGTCTCCGCCGACGTTGACAGCTCCGAGCTCATCTTCCCTGGTGTGGGGAACTCATGATAATCAAGCGCGGCTTGGATAAATTCGTTTCTCATAACAGATACTCTTAACGTGACCACCAGCGCTATAGCTGAGGTCTTTAATATCAAGCCTAGCAGAGACTGAGATTGACGAATGCGGTCGCCAAAGAACAAGGTCGCTGCATAGGGGCAAAAGATCGCGTTCGGTCTATGTTTCCCGGTTTAAGCTCAATAACACAGCGATTGGCAGGCTCTATTGGCGGCAGTCCGCTACTAGCACTTCACAAGTTTATTCAGCTCACTTGACCCAAATAAAGATGTGCACGCCATAACAAACGCAAGCACAGGCTCAGCCAACACGCTGCTCATTAGCAGGTGACTTAACATTAGGAGTTTTGATACGTGGGTAAAGGTCGTACCACTGGATCGTCGCTTAGACGAGGGGTGTTACTTTCATGAACTGCGGATAGTTGAATCGTTCATGAATTTGCATTTCAGTAAGCAATATTTTTGTCTTCAAACTCAGCTTCGCGATCTTTAGAACCTGAGGTGACACACAAAGATTAAATTACTGACTGTTTGCCTAGCCGACAAATGCTGTCGGCCGGACAACACTAACATTTCCAAACTTTAAAATTACTTAGCGCCGCGAGTACCAAAACGCTTCTTAAAGCGATCGATACGGCCGCCCGCATCAGCGACTTTTTGCTTGCCTGTATAGAAAGGGTGGCACTCAGCGCAAACGTCTAGAGAAATCTCTTTCGCCATCGTAGATCGAGTTTTGATAACATTCCCGCAACTACAAGTCGCTGTCATTTCGCCGTAATTTGGATGAATTTCTGCTTGCATCACTGCTTCCTCAACAATATTGTTCGTGCCACGGCGACCAACGCACCATGATCACAAATTAAAGGCGGTTTTCCTAGAGAGGGTTTAAGCTCCGGACGAATTTGGCTTGGTGTCACCAAATCTAACCACCTTTGGAAAAATAAGACGGCGCATACTACCAGAAACCCCATACAGCGCAAGCAGAGATGCGGGATATTCATACAGATCAGCAATTAATCTCTAGCATCACATTTTAGAGTCGGAGCAAGCTCATTACAGTCCAGCAAGAAGTCGCCAACAATCAACATGTCCGGCATAGAATCCAGCGTCTTATCATCAAAGTTGCTTTACCAACGCCACTGCGCAGAGTTTTCGATTATCTCCCTCCGGCTGGGCTGGATGATCCGGCCTTACAGCTGTGGTCACCCGGCATGCGCGTGTTGGTGCCGTTTGGGCACCAAAGCCTTATCGGCATAGTACTCGGGGTCAAAGACGACTCTCATTTAGCCACTGAAAAGCTTAAACCGATTAAAGAGGTTCTCGACACCGAAGCCTGCATGAGCGGTGAGATTTTAGCCCTATGCCAATGGGCCGCCAGTTATTATCAACACCCAATCGGCGAAGCTTTAAGTACGTCTCTGCCTACTCTGTTGCGACAAGGTGAAGCCCCGGAGCTGCAAACTGAAACAGTTTGGACATTAACTACAGAAGGTAAAGGCTTACCTCGCGACGCCTTAAAGCGCTCACCGAAACAGGCTTTATTGTTTCAGGCCCTATTAAATTCTGATCAGCTCAGCCGCGAAGAAATAAAACACCTCGATATTAGCACCACCTCAATCAAGCAACTCGAAAATAAAGCATTGATTCAGCGCACTCAGAGGCAGATCGAATTAACACCGCGCGAACCGTCAAAAGATGAAAGCATCCTCAAAAATAACCCTCTTACTTTGAATGAAGAGCAGGAAAACGCGTTAGAACAACTTCGTTTCAACGCCTATAACGCCTACCTGCTAGAAGGCGCCACAGGAAGCGGTAAAACCGAGGTTTATTTACAGGCCATTGAAAAAGTTCTAAAAAATGGCAGGCGGGCTTTAATACTGGTGCCAGAGATCGGACTCACACCACAGTTGATGGAACGTTTCGAGCATCGCTTCAACGCCAAGATCGTCGCTCTTCATTCAGGCTTGAACGACAAAGAACGCCTGCAGGCATGGCTCGAAGCTTCCAAAGGCATAGCGCAAATTATTATTGGCACTCGCTCAAGTGTGTTCACGCCGATTCCCGATCTCGGCATCATCATCGTCGACGAAGAACACGATTTATCTTTTAAGCAGCAAGATGGCTTTCGCTATTCGGCGCGGGATCTCGCTATAGTGAGAGCACAGCGCAGGGGAATTCCACTGGTCCTCGGGACTGCCACACCCTCTCTCGAAACCCTTTACAACAGTATTCACAATCGCTATTTGCATTTACGCTTAACGCAACGCGCTGGCGATGCTAAGCCGCCGAGCATCGAACTCATTAGCCTACGTGGTGCTCCTTTAGTTGATGGCTTTACCGGTCAATTAATTACTGAAATTAAGACCGAATTGCAGCTCGGCAACCAGGTTTTAGTGTTTATTAACCGCCGCGGTTTTGCGCCAACTCTCATCTGCCATGAATGTGGCTGGATTGCCGAATGCAATCACTGCTCCGCTCGTCTCACCATCCATAAACATCCAGCGCATTTGCGTTGCCACCACTGCGATCATCAGCGTCCTTTGGCCAGCAAATGTCCAAGCTGCTCAAGCTCCAACTTGGAATCATTGGGCCAAGGTACAGAACGCAGCGAAGCGGCTTTGCAGAATGTATTTCCAAATACTCCAATAATCCGTGTCGACCGTGACACAACGCGACGCAAAAATTCGCTTGCGGACATGGTGTCCCAAATTCACCAGGGTGAGCCCTGTATTTTAGTGGGCACACAAATGTTGGCTAAGGGGCATCACTTTCCCAATGTCACCTTGGCCGCTCTCATCGATATCGATAGCGGTCTTTTTAGTGGCGATTTTCGCGGTCCTGAGCGGATGGGACAACTATTAATCCAAGTCGCTGGGCGCGCTGGTCGAGCGCAAAAACCAGGCAGAGTGATAATTCAAAGTCATCATTGCGAACACCCGAACATCCAAAGTTTGATCAAAGAAGGCTACCACCGCTACGCACGTCGCTTACTACACGAACGCCAAGTAACAAACTTACCGCCTTACCGCCACATGGGCCTGTTGCGCTCAGAATCAAAACGGCCGGAAAATGCCGTCGCATTTTTAAAATTGGCGCGGCAGATTAGCCAACAAAAGTTTCCAGCCAGCCAACAATTGTCCTATTTGGGTCCCTTGCCCGCACTAATGGAACGGAAAAAAGATCGCTTTTGCTTTCAGCTGCATATCAGCAGTGAAAGCCGCAAAATGTTACATACCGTTCTGCTCCATTTGGGCCAAGAAATGGAGAACAATGCCCTAGCACGACGAGTTCGCTGGTCGATCGATGTAGATCCCCAAGATATGAGTTAAGAAATCACCAACTTTTTTTGAGAGGCTTCTGAATTAATTAAAAGGGCGAATAGAGCACAAATAAAAAAAATGCGGTTCTGACAGCTCCGCTAAACTTCAGTACAATCTCGCCACTCTGAGATGAATTTTTATCAAAAGCTCATTACCTCACAATCATAACTGGCAGCGAAAATGGCTCGAGATTACGCAAAGCGTAAGCGCTCCAAAAAATCGCCTAATAGGAGCAGAAATTCATATCGCTCTAACGTACCGGCGTGGGTCTGGTTATTTACCGGCTCTGTGTTGGGCGCGTTTGTTATGTTTCTGGTATACCTTTCAGGCGTCCCACCGCAAGCCAGTGCTATTGCGGGAAGCTTTGAAAATAGCGAAGGCGAAAACGCGAATGAGCTCGCGAAACTAGACCGCGAAACGGTTCCAAAACCACGTTTTGATTTTTATCAGATTTTGAAAGAGAGCGAAGTTGTTGTAAACAACGGTCCCGAAAGCTCGACTACTAATAACAGTAGCCCCGCAAACAACTCCAGCACCGCGCGAGAAAATAGCAGCCAAGCCGCCCCTGGCTATGATCAACCATCCCACGAGTATGTTTTGCAGGTAGGTTCCTTCAAAAATTCTGAAGATGCAGATCGATTACGCGCAAAACTCATTCTTTTAAACCTAGAAGTCAAAACTGAAACGGTAAAAGTTCGGAATGCCGAAATCTGGCATCGCGTCTTGGTAGGCCCCTTCAATTCGCGCAACACCATGGAAAAAGCCAGAACCACACTCGCTAGCCAAGACATAACCAGCTTACTGACACAAACCCGATAAGCTTGAACCCAACGCTTGAAATCAGAGAACCTTGCCCCCACTTCTGAAAACTAGCGCTGTAATCAGGCTGGAATAAAATTCAACTCAAACCCTGCGAATACTAAGGATTGTCATTGGAACAATATCGAGGGACTACCATCTTATCCGTGCGCCGAGGCAACAAAGTCGTAATCGGTGGTGACGGCCAAGTATCGATGGGTAATACCATCATGAAGGGCAATGCCCGCAAAGTGAGACGTCTATATCGCGATCAGGTAATCGCTGGCTTTGCTGGCGGCACGGCGGACGCGTTTACTCTTTTCGAACGCTTTGAAGCCAAACTCGAAGCACATGGCGGCCAACTGGTTCGCGCAGCAGTGGAACTAGCAAAAGACTGGCGAACCGATAGAGCCTTGCGCCGACTCGAAGCCTTGCTCGCCGTCGCAGACAAGGACGCCTCTCTCATCGTTACCGGAAATGGCGATGTCATTCAGCCGGAAGACGACCTAATTGCCATCGGGTCTGGGGGCAGCTTCGCACAATCAGCAGCCCGCGCTCTGCTCGAAAACACAGAACTAGAAGCCCAAGAAATAGTTAAAAAAAGTTTAACGATTGCGGGTGACGTTTGCGTCTACACCAACCATCAATTCACTATTGAAGAACTGCCTTACTAGTTAAGCCGGTTTCAAATTATTACGGTAACCTAATTCCATGACCGAGATTACACCTCGCGAGATCGTCCATGAACTCGACAAACACATCGTTGGCCAACAACAAGCAAAACGAGCAGTCGCCATTGCATTACGTAACCGCTGGCGGCGAATGCAACTTGATGAAGCATTGCGCACAGAAATAACGCCAAAAAACATCTTAATGATCGGCCCAACCGGTGTTGGCAAAACCGAAATTGCGCGCCGTTTGGCGAAGTTAGCCAACGCGCCCTTCATCAAAGTGGAGGCCACTAAATTTACTGAAGTGGGTTATGTCGGCCGAGATGTCGAATCCATTATTCGCGACTTAGTAGAAACATCGATCAAACAACAGCGTGAACAAGCCAAAGAAAAAGTAAAATTTCGCGCCGAAAATGCCGCCGAAGATCGTATTCTCGATGTATTACTGCCCCCGGCCAGAAGCGAAGCCAATCAGGAAGTTGACAACGAGAAAAATGAATCCGGCACTCGTCAAATGTTCAGAAAAAAATTACGCCAAGGCGAACTCGATGACAAGGAAATTGAAATCGATGTCGCCGCGACACCGGTCGGCGTTGAAATAATGGCGCCTCCGGGTATGGAAGATATGACCAGCCAGCTGCAAACAATGTTTTCATCAATGTCTCCCGGTCGCAGTAAAAAAGTAAAACTCACTGTTAAGCAGGCATTAAAAAAGCTGTGCGATGATGAAGCAGTTAAATTAATTAATGAAGAAGACACAAAAAGCAAAGCGATAGAAATGGCTGAGCAAAATGGCATTGTTTTTATTGATGAAATCGATAAAGTCACGCGACGTAGCGATAGCAATTCCGGTGGCGATATATCACGTGAGGGCGTACAAAGAGATCTGTTGCCTTTAATCGAAGGTTGCACCATTAGCACTAAACACGGAATGATAAAAACAGATCATATTTTATTTGTCACCTCCGGTGCGTTTCACTTAACCAAGCCCAGTGACTTAATTCCTGAACTGCAAGGTAGATTACCCATACGTGTTGAACTAGAAGCACTTACGGCAGACGACTTCGAACGCATTTTAACTGAACCCAATGCATCGCTCACCGAACAACACCAAGCACTATTGGCTACAGAAGGCGTCGAATTACAATTCACCAAAGACGGAATACGGCGCATTGCTGAAACCGCATTTCATGTCAATGAGACTACTGAAAATATCGGCGCTCGTCGATTACATACTGTGCTCGAAAAATTATTAGAAGATTTGTCATTTGCCTGTGGTGATGAAACTAAAACATTAGAAATCGACGCGGCATACGTTGACGAACATATCGGCGAACTCGCACAAAACCAAGATTTAAGTCGTTTTATTCTTTAAGCAAACGCGACTTAAATGTAAGCCGGTTGAGAACAACAACCAAAGATATTTATTTTAGAAAGAAAAATCATGACTCAACACGTTCCCAATAAAGTACAGCTTCATAAGAAATCAAAACGCTTAGAAGTTCAATACGGTGAAGAGTCATTTCTATTGGAAGCAGAATATTTACGCGTCTGCTCTCCTTCAGCAGAAGTAAAAGGTCACGGCCCAGGACAAGAAGTCTTACAAGTTGGCAAACAGGATGTTGGCATTACGCACTTGGAAGCAAACGGAAATTATGCAGTTCGAATTATTTTTGATGATGGCCATGACTCAGGAATTTTCACTTGGAATTATCTTTACGACCTCGGTAAAAATCACCAACAACATTGGAATGCTTACCTAGAGAAACTCAATAAAGCGGGCAAGGGTCGTGACTCGAACGTCAGCGTAGTTAAATTCATCGACCCCTCATAGCCCACTCTCTCACCTCTTTACACGACGCTTCGAAATCAGTTTTTAAAAACCATTCCCGCCTATTGCTTTAATTTAATCTTCGTTTTATGGTTAGGCGTTCTGGCTACAAATAATCGAAGAAAGATAAAACAATTTATGGCCTGAGATTTGCTGGAAAAGATTCAGCTACTCACTGTTTGAGTTGTAACTCATTTTTATTACTCGTTGCCAAGTTAATCAAGAAATTTTATTTTCAATGACAGAAGGGGGACAGCTTGGGGGATCTAGTGTTAGCCGCGCTGTGCAAAGAACATAGTTCTTCGCTGGTCAGATTTCTCACGCGCCGCCTGAAAAGCCGCGAAGAGGCTGAAGACATTGCTCAAGCCGCGATGCTTAGAATCCACAATTTGGCCCCCAGTAAATCGCTCGAAAACCCAAAAGCCTATCTTTTCCAAATCGCCAATAACTTAGCTATTGATTCAATACGCAGAAAAGAGCTTCTCAAGCGCTATATTGACCTGGAATACAAACAGCAATCCGACTCCACAGATCAAGATTGTGGAATCTCACCGGAACGAATTGTCGCCGCACAACAACAACTCAGACTCATCGACTCGGCAATCGCGCAATTACCTCCTAATTGTCGCCATGCATTTTTACTGCATCGTCGCCACGGTTTATCTTATTCTGAGATTGCCAAATCTATGGACGTATCGGTCAGCAGCGTCGAAAAATATATTCTGCAAGCGCTGCGACAATGCCGCAAATCCCTCGCACAAACCTGAGCAGGCATAATCCCGCCAAAGTTCAAATCATTCGTCAAGCGCAGATACGTATGCTTTAGCTGCAAAATCTGTGACTAGATTCGAATTCTTGTCGTCAAAAATTGTTGATTGGATAGCGGTTTCAACCGTCTATAGGAGTGATTTAGCAAAGAAACTCCCGTAAACTTGCCGATTGTCCCGGGATCATTTAGATGACAGTCATCAAGTAATTGGTAAAAGGTTTGTTGGTGCGGTAATGGATTTTGACGATTTTGACGAAGATGTTCTCGAACAAGCCTCCGCCTGGGTCGCGCGTCTCCGTTCTGATCAGCAAAGTGATTCTGATCAACGAGATTTTGCCTTGTGGCTAGCTGAATCAGATCAGCACCGAGCAGCCTTTGACGAAACTATCGCATTATGGGAAGCGATGTCAGTCCGGGTTCAGCGCGAAAGCACCGCGACGCGAAAGCCTTCGACTCACGGCAAATCTTCGACTCAAGATGGTAATAACAAGGAATCAGTGGACAACCGCGCCTACTTGGGACAAGTTGCCGCCACAACAATTCACTCCGCATCAAACGATTGTTGCCAGTCACCGCACTCAGATTCAGCGACACTAGATTCCCTAAACACTGCAGACAAAGCTCACCTCCCTAACACCCAATCAGTACTAAACACTAGTTCTAGCGCCGTACTCGGTGAGTCTGGGGCTAGAAAATCATGGCGGCGGATCGCTACCTTATCCGTTGCTGCAAGCTTGTTAACAATTGCCTTGTCGATTTTTTTCTACATAGAAAAACCGCAGGATTTCGATTCCACAGAAATCGCTCAGCAGTTATATGCAACGCCAATAGGCAAGCAGCAATCGTTCAGTTTGAGCGACGGCTCGACGATACAACTCAGCACAGGGTCACAAGTCACTGTGAGCTTTAGTGAAAATAAACGCAGCTTACATTTATTGAAAGGTGAAGCTTACTTTGAGGTCAGTCCCGACCCTAAACGGCCTTTTGTCGTGCATGCTGGGCTCGGAGAAATAACCGCGATTGGTACTGCATTCAACATTAGGCGATCTGAAAACTCTGTACTGGTTGCTGTCACCCACGGCGTTGTCGCTGTTGCTGACACCCAAGTGTCAGATCATTCACGCAATGCAAGCCTTCAAGATAATATAAAACAGAATCAAATTAAGGTTACCGTAGGCAAGAAAGTTAGTGTCGATAACAAATCTGGAATTGGTGCGATAGAAAACGCCGACATAGAAAAAATTACCGCTTGGCGTGTAAATACACTTATTTTTAGAGATACACTTTTAGTGGAAGCGTTAGCGGAACTCAATCGCTATCTCATCCAACCCATTGATCTCTCTGATCAATCTCTGCAAGCGTTGCGCATCTCTGGCACATTCAATGTAGGCGACCCTAACACGACTTTTGACGCGATTGTGACTTCCTTCCAATTAGAGTCGTATAACAGTCCAATTACCAATAAAACACGATTGTACCGCCGCACACTATAAGGTATAAATTCCAACTTAAGATATTCAATCGCCAACCCGATGTCGTTAACAATCGTAATCCAAATAATAAAAATAGCGCTTTGACTGAGAGCGTTTTTTGATACTCATGAACAGGAGCAGATTAGCGCCTATTTTTACAATTGTTTTTGATTTAGGCGTCGCGGCTATAGTTAATGTTGGCAACTCTTTTCAAAAATTTATTCATGCGAATACTTACGCCAAATCAAGCCGTAACCTTAGTAAAGTATTTTTTAGCTGCCTTCTTTTTATCGCTCTCCGCGAATCAGTCCTGGGCCGACCTAAACTCGCCAGTTGCACTAGACATTCCCTCCCAAGCTCTTTCGGACGCGCTAATTGAATTAGGCTCGCAAGCAAACATCACTGTTGTTTTTCCTTCCGCATTCAATCTTGATCAAGAATCAGCGACATTAAAAGGTAATTATTTACCACGCCAAGCTTTAGATATTTTACTGCAAGACCAGCCCTTTGAATGGGAAGAGTTTAGCCAGCAAGTTGTCGCGATTAATCGCTCAACTGTGGAAGAAAAAAATGAAGTTGTTTTTAAAGCGACCCCACTCACCGAGATCATTGTCATTGGTCAGCAAATTACTGGCTCGCGTATAAAAAGACTCGATCTCGAAGGCAGCGCACCCGTAGATATAATTACCAATGCTGAAATTAGTGCTCGCGGAGTACAAACTATCAGCGACTACTTAAAATACATTCCTGCGGTTGCTGGAAATTCGACGAGTACCGCGGTGAGTAACGGTGGTGACGGAACAGCAACTATCACCTTACGCGGTTTAGCAGCATCAAAAACTTTAGTTCTTATCAACGGACATCGCACCTCTAATAGCGGTCTAGCCGGAGATTCCGTCGATTTAAATAGTATTCCCTTAAGTGCAGTAGAACGTATTGAAGTGCTTAAAGATGGCGCCTCAGCAATATACGGCTCCGACGCGATTGCTGGCGTAGTCAATATTATTTTGAAGAGAGAATTTGAAGGCACCGTAGTCGATCAATATTTTAGTGAAACAAGCAGAGGAGATTTAAAAACTTCTCACACGAGTATTCTCACTGGTTTTGCACACAACGATACTCGCTTTATGTTGAGCGCTTCGCATTTTGATCAAGATGGTATTTATAGTCGTGACCGAAAACTATCAGCAAACGCCGATGGCAGAACACAAGGTGGAGTCGATCAACGGTCATCAGCAACACCATTCACAAGGATAGATACACCTAACTTAGGTACCGTTGTTTTAGAGAGTGAAGATTCTGATAGCAGCTTAATATCCAGTTATCGCCCAGCGACGGATGAAGACCTTTATAATTATCGCGAAGAAACGTCGTCATTTTCTCCCTCGGAACGCAGCGCTATTTATTTTAGCCTCGTGCGGCCAATGGGCAGTTATAGTGAATTGTTTGTTCAAGCTGGGCAAACCCAAACCAATGCTGAAGTCACATTTGCAGCCCAACCTTTATTTAATGCATTTGAAAAAACGCCCGTTATCACCGGTGCAAACAATCCTTACAACCCCTTCGGCGTCGAACTTACTGACTTACGAAGACGTTTAGTCGAACTCGGCCCTCGAAAACAAGAAAGTGAAGAAAATGCACAAAGAATAAATGCTCAAATTGAAGGCGCTCGAGGAAAAATCCATTGGGACTTTGGGATTAATTTAAATCAAACCTTGGCAAAAAAAAATATCTCAGGACTCACCGATCCAGATAACATTCGCCTATCCCTAAGTGACGATTGCTTACTTATACCCTCTTGCGTACCGCTAAATTTATTTGGCCCGCCTGGATCTATCGACGCTGCGCAACGTAGTTTTATTATTGGCGAAGAAAAAATAACAGGTAAAAGCAATCTATTCGAAATTACGGCTAACGGTGACACTTTGTTAGAAGGTGTGCTGAAAAATCCGATCGCCCTCGCCTCCGGATTTGCAATACGCAAAGAAGAAACGAAATTCAAACTCGAAAAATCCCTAGATTTATCGACCCCTCGCCGCGTGCAAGGCGAGCGTGATGTTATTGAAGCTTATCTAGAATCAAGCTTCCCAATTCTTTCCGGTCTCCCGCTTGCCTACCAATTCGATATTGATTTGGCACTGCGTTACTCGGACTACAGCGACTTTGGAAATTCAAGCACACCAAAGTTCGGTATCCGCTATCGACCAAAAAAGAATGTGCTGCTAAGAGCCTCTTACTCTGAAGGTTTTCGTGCTCCCAGTTTATACGAACTACATCAAAGCCAATCGACTTCATTTGATGTTCTCAATGACCCTTGCACACAAATTGAAAATATTGGCGTTCTAATCGGATGTACACAACTATCAACCGCGAATCGCTTACAAATACCTAATACCGTAAGCGGCAATATGGATTTACAACCGGAGCAATCTGTGAGTAAAACCGTCGGCTTCGTCTGGACTCCCCAATTTGCTGAGGATTTGCACCTCAGTATCGATTGGTACCATATCGTCCTGAAAGATGTTATTGACTCGCGAGCGCAATATGTCATCGATCAAAATGCTAACTTAGGTTTATTTAGCGACCAGATACAACGAGACAATGACGGTAATTTGATTCAGGTATTCTCTGACTTTATTAATGTTGGCAATTTACAAGTTGAGGGGTTTGATACCACTTTAAGGTATCGCAAACTTAATACTGCGAGCGGTAATTATATTTTCTCACTAAACGGAGCCAATATACTTCGCTACAACCAACGAGCGGATCCAAACAGCGAAACTTTGAATCTAGCAGGTACTTTTGCTGATCTTGCGTCGGAAGGAGCAGGAGCAATCCCCAATTGGAAAATTAACGGCGGCGTCAGCTGGTCGAACACTCGCTGGGAGCTCAGCTACAACATCGTTTATATCGATAGCTTGCGAGAAACAATTCCGCGCACCCAAGACAAACGCACGATCGAAAGCTGGACCACTCAAAACATTCAAATTAGTTATTTGGCCGGCTCCTTAAAAAATATTCGCTTAAGCGCTGGCATTGATAATATCGGAGATAAACTACCGCCATTCGCCGCGAGCGCCTTCAACGACAACTTTGATGCGCGAACTTATGAACTAAAAGGCAGAACCTGGTACGCCAAGCTGCGATATTTTTTCGATTAGAGATTGTGTTAATTTTACCTAAATAAAAATTATTTCTTTTATACATCTAAAACCCAGCGAAAGAACGTTGATTTAGTTACTTTGAGAGGACTTCTCGAGAAAATCTAAGAAGCAACTCATCGTCATAATTTTGACATTTCTAGTTTTCTACTCACGACCTTCCTAAAAACGCCAAGAAAATATACTCTGCAGTCAATTAAAAAACGCTCCTAGCATCGATGTTCTGCCGCTTAAGTTTTTCTTCATCGACTATTTGATTTGGCGAAAGTAAATTTCGCAATAGATCATTGTCCATGTTTCCTCTTTGGATTAAGGGTCTACAATTAAAATAGCTTCCATCATCTGACCAAGAAATACCTAAGAGTATGTTAAGACGTAAAGTCATTCGCCAGATTATCATCATAGAGCTAGCTATACTGTGCTTGTTCAGCATCGGCTATGTGACTGTCTACGGAAGCTATATACGTTTAGAAAATGAGGGTATCAGCACTAATATCAATCGAATTAAAAGCGCACTTGATAGGGAATTAGAAAAACTAGAAACATTTAATACAAGCTGGGCTAAAAGTGGGATTCTTTATTATTCAATAAGCAACGAAGAACCAGGTAGGATATTACTACGAAATATGCTGGTAAATTATATCGTTGGTGTATTTAGCGTTGACCGTTCCGCGATTTCTGACAAGGAAGGCATGCTTCGTATTGCTCGTGAGTTAGTAGCTGAGGGAAGCGTCGAAACCGATATAAGCAGCGACCATAGTGGATATCAGGATTTTCAGCGGATATTAAAAATCAACAACGACAGCAACACAAAATCGACTCTTGGTTTTTTCGTCGACAGTGAAAATAGTATTCGATTAGTTAGCGCCGAACCCATAACCTCTCTTATATCGCCGGGCGCTAGCTTTGGAACACTAGTGTCTTCCAGCCGGATTGATACTGACGCATTGGCCGAAGTGGTTTTACAAGAAGTAAACATTCAGACAATCAGTGATTTTGCTAAGAGCAACAATGGAAAGAATATACTTGAGTTGCTGAATGCTTCGCCTAATACCTTTGTAAACATACCCAACCAAAGCAACAAGATAGATTCCTTTTCATATCTACAGGATATACAGGGGAAAAACTCACTAGTGCTTTCAATTCACAGCGACCGAAATGTTATCACTCAAGCAAAGGAAACTTTCTTAGCGGCGAGTCTCGGCTTGCTCGCATTATTCATGTTTTTAGCGGCCTATATAATAATTTTTTTAGATAATAAAATATTACGTCGCCTAAAAAACCTCAGCAATGACATGACCGATTTGAGCACACGTAACCTAATCGGAAAAACATTGCCTGTTTTTGGGAATGACGAAATTAGCAATTTAACCCTGGCTTTCAATCGCGTACTTGTTTCGCTTGAGCGATCTCACAAAGACATGAAACAGGAAAAAGATAAAGCGGAAACCACCCTAGGCTCCATTGGCGAAGCAGTCATCGCAACTGATATTGAGGGTAATGTACAGTATCTCAACAAAACAGCTGAAGCGCTGACAAATTCTAAATCCGAGCAATGTATCGGTAAGAATCTCAAAGAAATATTCGATCCTCGCGACGACGATGGAAATTCTGACGAGCTCAACCTTGTAGAAATTTGTGTAGGCGAACAGGCCACAGTACATCGAAAAAAATATAATCATTTACACACCACGTCTGGCAAAGAAATTACAATTGAAAGCGAAGCCAACCCCATATTCGATCACGACAATAAAATTAATGGCGCAGTAATTGTGTTCCGGGATGTTTCCGAAGCAAAAACACTGCAACAAAATTTGGTTTATCAAGCATCCCACGACAGTCTAACGGGCTTGTTCAATCGCGCCGAATTTGAGAAAAAGCTCGACGAGATTGTCCAGGGTCCTGCAGCTGAAAATCACCAGAATCACCTATTATTCATCGACCTCGACAGATTCAAGATCGTAAATGATAGCTGCGGCCATTTGGCCGGTGATAAAGTATTACGCGAATTATCCGCGCTAATGAAGTCGTTAATTCGGCAAAGCGACATCATTGCACGAATCGGTGGCGATGAATTTGGGGTGATATTACATAATTGCCCATTTGACAAGGCTTTCGACGTAGCAGAAAAATTGAGGAAAAAAGTGGCGGAATTTCGATTTTTTAGTAATGAAAAATCGTTTTCTTTTGGCGCCAGCATAGGCCTAATCAATCTGGAAGATCACATTTATGATGCCGACGCTGGAGTTCTTTCGTTGGCAGACAAAGCCTGTATGGCTGCCAAGAACGCGGGCAGAAATAGAGTACATGTTTTCAAAAGTACCGACGCGCATGTTGCCGAACATCAAAATCAAACGTTGTGGGTTAATCGTATAACAGACGCGCTGGAACACAATCAATTTACGCTGTACTTCCAAAAGATTCTCCCCGCTGAACAAAATTTATCAGGGAAGGTAAAAGTCGAAGTTTTATTACGAATGCTGGATAAAACAGGCGCGATCGTAGCACCAGGCGTATTCTTGCCCGCCGCAGAACGCTACGGATTAATGCAGCTTATTGACAAATGGGTTGTCGAAAATTTCTTCCAGTGGCATATTGAAAATGCGCAAGCGCTACAAGAATTCGAATCTTTCTCAATTAACTTATCTGGACAATCACTAAGCGATGAGGAATTTTTAAGCTATTTAATTGACTTCGCGACTAGCTCACAAGTCGACGCAAAATCGATCTGTTTTGAGATCACCGAAACAGCCGCGATTCAAAATATAACTAACACCCTAGACACTTTTACAAAAATGAGAGAAAAAGGATTTAGTTTCGCGCTCGATGATTTTGGCTCAGGCATGTCTTCTTTTAATTATTTAAAGCACTTGCCGATCGACAGCTTAAAAATTGATGGAATATTTATTAGAAATATCGACAACCAGCCTTTCGACTACTCTATGGTTCGCTCGATCAACGAGCTTGCTCACTTGATGAGTATTTCTACAACGGCGGAATTTATTGAAACAGAAAGAGTCAGTGCTCTTGTTTCTGGCCTGGGCGTCGATTACTTACAGGGCTATCATCTGCACAGACCCGAACCCTTGTCGGTATTGGTCGAAGAGAAAGAATTAAGAAGAAGTGCTCAATAAACGCCTATCCGATCAACACTGATAAATTAAAAAATCGAAAATCTAATTTAGTGTTGATGGCCACCAACTCCGTGAGCGTGCCCGTGGGAAATTTCTTCTGGGCTTGCACTTCTAATGTCTTCTATTTTGATTTGATAACGTAACGTCGATCCCGCGAAGGGGTGGTTAAAATCCACATCTACAGTAAATCTACCCGCCTTCACGACCGTCACGTGTCGCGGCCCCTTTTCGGTTTGCACCGTTACTATTGATCCTACCGGCAATCTTTGCTTTTTATTTTCTAAATGAAGATGCTTAATAGGAACACGACTAATAGCGTTATCTCGCCTTAATCCATAAGCATCTTCGGCTGGGATAGTAATGTCTTTCTCTTCTCCTACCTTTAGTCCGAGCATTGCGTTCTCGAGGCCAACTATTACATTCTTATGGCCACATAAAAATACAACCGGATTATTTTCGAAGGAATCTTCTAGCCATTCGTTTTCGTCGCCATCATCTATTTCTCTCATTCGATAATGAAAGCTAACGACTTTGTTAGTTGCAACGACTAACTCATCGGATTTAGAATTCGTTTCTTTTTTTTCTTGATTTTCTTTAGTTGTTTCGCTCATCTCACCATTTCACATAGTTGTTTTTTTAAAAACTCTTTAGATAAAAGCTTATAAGTTAGCTCTGGATTTAACGACCTGCTAGCAAATAACCTTCACCACTATCCACCTGCTCCATCGTACCCTGCATAATAATGATATCGCCAACTTGAAGGGTAATTGTTTCATAATCAGCTTTTGAAATTGGTTTCTCATTTCGAGAATATTCTATTTCAAATTCCTCACCACTTGATCCTGCTGAATACGCGGCCCAATTAAGATCGGGAATACGTTTACCACAAGCCCACGAGTCTTCACTAATTTTAACAGCGTGCTTAACGATGGGCTGTCGATCTTTATTGTTCAATAACTTTATCCGTTCTCCATGATAGAAACCATGCAATATTTTGTAGCGACTATGACGAACCTCATCAATGACTTCGTGAATCTTTTTTGATGGCACGTGCAACATCAACAATACATGTTGAACTAACATCAGACTTGCCTCCAATGTTTCCGGTACCACTTCCGTCGCACCCGCATTGATTAATGCATCTAAACTGGAGTCATCTCCCGTTCGGGTAAGCACCGGCAAAGTCGGAAACTCTTGCTGTGTGGTACGTAAAATTTGCAAAGCTTCATCAGTGTCATCAAAACTAATAACCAGTAGCGCCGCCTTCGCGATTCCGGCAGCTTTAAGCATATCCGCCCGCGCTGCATTTCCGTAGTAGACCGGCTCACCCGCGGCTTGCGCTTCAGCTATTCGTACAGTATCTGTTTCGAGCGCGATATATTCTAAGTCGAGCTTTTTAAGAAAACGGGCAATTGTTTGCCCGACCCGACCAAAACCTAAAATAATGACATGCTGTTGCTTGTGTAGCTTCTCCGAAAGCAAAGTAGATTCCGGTTCGACTACAGTGGAATTTTTCTGAAATTTTCTAAGCAGCCATTCAGTCAATTCACCAGCGTGACGAATCAGAATCGGAGTAAGCGCCATGCTAACAATCGTAACCGCCAGCAGAAAGGAGGCAACATCTGAAGCAATAAAATTATCTCGCGTCGCGAGTGCTAACAAAGCAAAAAGAAATTCTCCACCCTGAGCTAAGGCCAGCCCCGCCGGCAAAGCCGCACGCCATGTTTCCCCTAATAGCTTCGCCACGCAAGTAATAATTGCTGCCTTGAAAATGAGCAAAGCAATACCCGATGCTATTATTCGCAACCAATATTCTTGCAACATTCCAATGTCAATCAACATGCCGATGCTAATAAAAAAGAGACCTAAAAGAAGATCGCGAAACGGTCTAACATCGGCTTCTAACTGGTGTTTGAAGCGGCTATCGCCCAGCATCATTCCCGCCAAAAACGCGCCCAATTCCATGCTAAGGCCAATTGCAGAAGTCAACAAACCCGCAACGAGTACGATAACCAAAGCAGATAATACAAGTAGCTCATCCGATCTCGAACGCGCAACTTCAGCAAGAATTTTTGGCAACAAGAATCGAGCGGAGAAAAAGAAGAAAACAAGGAGGCCGGCACTTTTTAAAATAGGCAGGCCAATGTCTTTAAACATTATTAATATCGACGAATGAGAATTCGCATCGTCGCTCACCGCAAGATCGCTAACTTCCTTGGCCGCCAACAGCGGAACAGCAATTAGTAAAACGATGGCGACAATATCTTGAAACAAGAGCACGCCAATTGCGATTTGTCCGTGACGCTGCTGCAGCTGTCCTAACTGCGCCAGTTCCCGCGAAACAATTGCCGTAGACGATAGCGCCAAACCACCAGAAACGACGAGCGCGGTTTCCCAGGTTAGGCCCCACCAATAAAATGCAATTGAAAACGCCAGCGTACACACTAGGACTTGTGCTCCGCCAACGCGTAAAACGGTGTGGCGCAATGCTATCAAACGCGGTAAAGAAAACTCTAAACCTAAAAGAAAGAGTAAAAAGGCAAGTCCCAGTTCAGCAACTGCCCGCAGCTCCTCTGGATCTTCAACGACCTTCAATCCCGTTGGACCACAAGCCAATCCAACCAACAAAAAAGCCAATAGCGCAGGTACGTGCAAACGATAAAAAAGCGTCGTTAATGCTGCTGCGCTACCGAGAAGGATTAATATCTGAGTTAAAACATGACCCATTTCACCGTGCAATTTGATATACCTCTATTGGGTGACCGGTCCCACCGCTAAAACTTGTGGTCGCTTAACATACCACGCGACCTAGACTGTTTTTCACAATCTAGGTCGCGTGGTCAAGAAGGGTCGTAATTTATCAAATACAGGAAACAAATAATATGCTTCTATCAAATGATAAGCCTTTACACTATAAGAAAAGCACTATTGAGTAATATTGCCAATAAAATCCCTCTTACCTAGTTCAAGGCCATTTTGTCGCAATATGTTATAGGCCGTTGTCAGGTGAAAATACATATTGGGAAGGGTGAATTCATGGAGGTAAACGGCGCCCTTAAGATCTAAGGTGATGCTGGGAAAGCTTAAATGAATATCTTTTAACTCGGTACCGTCAAGTTGTTCTGCTTTAACGGTTTCTAAAAAAGCCAAAGTTTTTTCTATCCGGGTAATCAATTCGGGTAAGGTTTTTTCACTGTCTTCAAACGTCGGTGCTTCAATCCCCGCCAGCCTAGCGACACAGCCCTTGGCCTGATCACAAACAATCTGAACTTGAGTGGATAGCGGATACATATCTGCAATAATTCTGCTAGCGGGTAAGACATCATCCGCAATATTTTTCTCTACTGAATACGCGATAGCTTTTTCTAAAAATGATTTCAAATTGCAAATCAAGTTGGTGAAACGCGGTACTGACAAGGTATACATTGATTGACTCATTTTACTGTCCTTTAACGTAAGTAAACGGTTTTTATTCAAGAAGATCTTAGATGAGGCCACCAAGAGTCAATTACAATCCATTTAAAAATTAAACTTTCGTCTTGGTTAAATAACCTACAGTTTGGCCGAATTCGTTCTGCGGGAAAAACAAGCAAAAAAAACCACACTATCGAGTGTGGTTTTTTTTGCTTGGAACTGAGATTTAATTAAAGGATGTTAACAATACACCCCTTGGCTTCTACCGCGTCAACGGCAACCGCTTTACCTGCAAGTAGAGCGTCTAATGCATCTGCCACGTAATCATGTGCTGCTTGCTGCTTCTGCGTTTCATAACCTAATCTGTCGTCTAGAGCACCACGATATTTTATCGTCCAATCCGAAGTATCAATCACGTAAGCATCGGCAGTTCTTTCCACACCTAGCGCTTTCGCAATAGCTTGGGTTTCATCAATTAAGATCGGAAAGTCGATATCAAACTCGGAGGATTCTTTCGCAATACTTTTTAAATTGTCCTGAATATTTGCGTTGAGCATTAAAAATTCCACACCCTTCGCAGCATACTTTTCCCTCAAAGCCTTGTAGGTATGATTGGCGTTTCGAGCAATTGGGCAGCCATTACCATGAGTCAACAATACGACGATTTTTTTATTGGCAAATGAATAAAGCTCGTGAGATTTTTCCATCTGGTCCATTAATTTGAAATTTTCGATGTGATCACCAGGCTCAAGCGCAAGAGTTGGCAATGCAAGAGCAAATAAAGCGGCAAAAATTGATAGGCGTTTCATTACTTCAACCTCTAGATTTATGTTGTATTGGGTGAAATGAGATGCAGCCGATGTGCTTTCGACTCGTATGCACTAAAAATCGTTCCTCTGATAATAGCGAATTTCTATGTGGCTTTAAGTAAAGAAGCGTTTCTTCGAGTAATTCCATGTTAGTGACGCTCCAAATAATTCGATACACCCATGACCTTTGGGTCATTGACCCGCAGCGAAAACGCTTACTCCATAATTGTATTGATATCAAAATTACTGATTCAGCTTGTTGTTTTAGATCAAGCAATTCCAATTATCATTCTGACCAAAAGTTCGGCGAGTAATCTCGTTTAAATGCTCGAAAAAACATTCAGAGAATTGAGGTCAACGGCAACATTTTTAGCCACATAACACGGAGTCTTTTCCCCAGACTGGCGTGTTTATCAGGGTTATTCCCCAAAAACGTTTGCCAACTATTATTACTTTCAATGTCTAACAAGATCGATTGCTCAACCTGCTGAGCAAGTCTCTTATTGCTTACCAACACGCCCACCTCGGTATTAAGATTTGCTGATCGTGGGTCCAGATTAAAGGTTCCCACGTAAAGCGTCTCCCCATCAACCACGAAAGATTTTGCATGAAGTGCAAAGATTGGCTGGTTTTTTTCTATACGCTCAAATCGCGCAATCATCTCAGTACGGTGAGCAGGCTCTGGGTTGAACTCGTAAATTTCTATACCGGCTTTCAACATCGCTTTTCTTTGCTTCGAGTAGCCACTGAATGCGGGGAGATTGTCCGTAGATGCCAATGAATTTGTCGAAATTTTAACATCAACACCACGTTGAATAAGTTCAGCGAAAAAATCGATGCCCCCACTTGGCATGATTAAATAAGGTGATTGAATAAGTATGGATTGCTTCGCATTTGATAACACTTCAACTAAAGCATCTGTCGAATCGCCGCCTCCAGACAATCCGAAGCCTGAATCGTTCTTCCCCGGCGCATCGCTTATAAAAATTGCATCAGCCCAAACCAAATCTGCCAAAACCTGGGGTACCACTTCTGAAATATTTTTAAAGTATTCTCGTATTTCTGGCTCGAAATTTTCCGGATCGTCTGCGTAATCATGGAGTAATTTATAGTAACTTGTCACATCAATATTCGATTTTTTAGATTCATATCGCGACAAAACGTCTTCGATATTCTTTGACAAATCACTCTCCCAAAACTCGTCAAAGTTATTTTGCATTTCTTTTACGCTTCGCCCAACTAACAATATGTCACGATCTCTAAAGTTATATTCTTGGTCGTAGTCAAAGTATTCGTCAGCCATATTCCGACCACCAGTAATCCCCGCAATACCGTCAAAAATAGCGGTCTTATCATGCATTCTTTGATTGGAATCTTTAAATCGTGCCGCTAAATTCCATGCGCGCTCAGTGGTACTCACACCAACAGAATGTAAAGGGTTATAAATTTTTATCGACACATTAGGATGAAGATTCAAACCAATAAGCTCACTCTCAGAGGCATCTACTAACAAATCGTCTACGATAACGCGAACTCTCACCCCACGCTCTGCCGCTTCCAGCAAGGCCTCGGCCGCTAAAGTTCCGATATTGTCCGAGCTCCATATAAAATACTGAACATCAATACTAGTTTGCGCATGATCAGCAAGCCACGACCTCGCAAGCAGGGCTTCCTCTCCTTTTTCTAAAACATAAAGCCCAGTTTTTTCTCCCGACAACGACGCACATCGATCACAAGACTTTTCAAGATAAGTAGCGATCGTGTCGTTCGCCGCTGCAAATATGGAAATTTTTAAAAGTGAGATTGCAAGAAGATATTTAAAAAACATGGAATTCAAATTCAATTTTTTCTACCCAACATTTATTATTAAACTAAAATTTATTCGGCATCAGAAACTAGCTTTACCGTCAAACTCGTCACTATCATCAAAAGTATTATTGCAAAAGCGAAGAGATAGAGGCCGTAATGAATTTCAACGCTCGCCACAAGATTCATTTTGACACTAACAAACAAAATAGCCGCAATCATCACATCCAACATAGACCAGCGGCCAAGGTCGTGGATTAAATGCAAAAAGCGAGTTGAGACTTTTTTTCCTGCCAAATTGGAGAACAATACTCGATACAAAAAAATAATTTTCACGGCGGGAAACAATACACTAAATAAAAATATTGCTATAGCAAGGAGATAGTGACTCTCGATAAAAAGGTCGTGTATGCCAGAGAAGATCGAAAAGGAATGACCAAGAAATACAAATTTCTTAATTGTCATTATCGGCAACAGCATCCCGGCAATTAACATCGTCGACAACAGTGTCAGCGAAAACACTAAGCACTTGATTGAACTAGCCCTGTTCAATAGCTTCACCTTGCCGGGACCGAAATCCAATCAACTACTTATTAAACAACGATAGTCGTTTGCAAACGACTGTTTACACCGTATAGCCTTGTTTCTTTATCGGCATGCTTCGAACGCGCTCACCGGTCGCAGCAAAGATTGCATTTGCAATCGCTGGCGCGATAGGTGGCAAAGCGGGCTCGCCAATTCCTGTTGGAGGATAATCGCTTTCAATGAAATGAACATCGATGGTTGGGGTGCTGCCAATACGAAGCGGTATGTAATCGTGAAAATTACTTTGTTCTACGCGACCATTTTCCATCGTAATTTCCAAACCGTACATAGTGCTAAAGCCATCTAACACCGAACCTTGAACTTGGTTTTCTGCACCGCTTCTATTGACCACGGGACCAATATCAGCAGCAACAGTAATATTATGAAGCGTTATTTTTTTCTTGCTATCAACACTCAACTCAACCACTTCCGCGATATGACCTGCATGACAAAAATGAAACGCCAAGCCTAATGCACGACCTTGCGGCAGTTCCTTACCCCATCCCGCTTTTTCAGCGGCCAACTTAATCACGTCAACCGCACGCCCGGTGTTCAAAGATCTGTTATTAGTTTTATCAAACCAGCGTGGCTCACCCATTATTTCTATTAAAAATTCTAGATGATCACGCCCCGCAGCGTGAGCCATCTCGGCGATAAAGCTTTGTATCGCCCAAGCAGTAACATTTGAACCGGGGGCTCGCCATGGTCCACAAGGCGTCTTAGTATCGATTAAGGACATCCCGGCACGATAATTAGGAAGGTTTAATGCGGGGAATTCCTCGGCAGATAAACGGGTACCGGTCGTTGCGGCGCCGCGAAATCCAGGGCCAATTAAATGCGTTTCCATCGCGACTAGCTTGCCATTTTCATCAACTGCCCCTTTCATGGCATGGAAACCACCGGCGCGATAGAAATCGTGTTGCATGTCATCTTCACGAGACCACACGAGCTTCACCGGTGCACCCAATCGTTTCGAAATAGTCGCCGCTTCCATTGAAAAGTCCGTGCGCCCGCGACGACCAAAACCACCACCCATACGTCGTTGATGAACAGTCGTTTGTGAAGCGGGAATACCAAGAACTTTTTCCGCTGCGCCAAAAACTCGAGCGGGATATTGGCTTGGCACCCACACTTCTAATGTTTCTTTTTTGCCATTAGCTGCGGGGGTGTAGTGCGCGGTGCAATTCATTGGCTCTAAGCAGGCATGAGACACATAGGGATGTGTATAAAAAGATTCGACTACTTTATTTTTTGGATTAGAGTATTCCGCGTTTACATCTCCCCGCGACGTGATACTCCTTTGCGGTTCATTTTTAGATAATTCTTTTGCTTGAACGGAAAAATCGCTCCAGCTATCTTTCGAGGCTTCACTTTCGTCCCACTCGACAATTAATTGTTTTTGCGCAGCGAATGCTTGCCAAGTCGATTTCGCAACAATGGCAACACCGGGAAGTAATTCATTAACTTCGCCATTACCTTCGACAACGAAGGCGTCGACGATTCCAGGTAAGGACTTGATATGTTCAATATTCGAAGAAATAACTTTCCCGTAGTAGGCAGGGCATTTTTCATAAACCGCGTGTAACAGTCCCGGTAGCAGTTGATCAACGCCAAACAAAGGTTGCCCCGTTACTAGCGCCACATTATCAACACCCGTTACACGCTCACCGATAAGGGTGTATTCCTCTTTTGCTTTGAATACGATAGATTTTCGCTGCGGCGCTTTTTGTAAAGCCGCATTTGGCGCCAGCTGCGCAAAGCTAGCGCTACGACCACTGGCGGCATGAACGACTTGGCTATTTACCGCTTTTAATTCATTTTCATCAACGCCCAGCAATTCAGATGCAGCGGCAATAAACATCATTCTCGCCGCCGCTCCCATTTCTCTCATACGATTAAATTCTCGCCCTACACTGCGTGAACCACCGGCTTGCTGAGCGCCATAGCGTCTTTCATTAATAGGCGCTTGGACAACTGTTACGTCATCCCAGCTCGCCCCCAGTTCCTCTGCGGCAATCATTGGAATTGCGGTTTTGACACCTTGACCCATTTCCGGAGTGTGGGAATAAATAGTGAGTTTGCCTAAGGCAGATATCTCGATAAAGGCATTCATCGACAATTGACTGGAGCTCTCGCCATCTGAATCTAGCTCGCCGCCATCAGCAGGGGCCCAGCAACTGGCTAACGCGAAACCACCGCCAGCAATACCGGTGAGCTTGAGGAGACTGCGCCGCGATAAACCGGTGGTCTCACCCAAAGCCTCAAGAGAAGAATTAATCTCATTCATTATGCTCGAATAACGCGTTTCCTTTATGTCTACTGACGGGGCAGGCTTCATTGTTCTCTCCTAGATAGTGTTTGCACTTGGTGAGGATAATTAGTGATGGATTAATCAATGCCTTTGATGCGCATCAAGTATAAAGTTCGATTATTTTGCCATATTATTGACCGATGATTCCAATCCTTGAGGTTAATTATGTCGCCGCTCCGTTACTCTGCTCTATTCTTAATCCTAAGTTCGCTTCTCGCCTGTGAAGTCGCCGACGAAGCAAAGGCGGATACTGCGACTAACAATATGGCTAGCTTGCAACCGGCAGTAACGGTAAGAGAAGTGATGCTAGGTGTCATTGAGCCCGCCAGCAATAACCTATGGGCGGCCGCTCTTGAGGAAAATGAACCCAAATCTAACCAAGATTGGCGAGCGCTTGAGTACAATGCAATTCAAATTATTTCAGCGAGCTCAACCATTGCGATTGGTGGCACTGGGCCAAATGATTATGATTGGGCGAAGCAACTTAAATGGCAGCGATACGCCCAAGAGATGGCGTCGATTTCCGAAGAAGTGCTGAAGTTTGCTCGCGATAAAAAATATGATGAGCTGTTAGAAGCCAGCAATAGACTGATAGAACCTTGCGGCAGTTGTCATAGCGATTTTCCAAGCCCGCTATAAGCGATAATTTTATAACTTTTTTTAAAAAATGAAGTCACAAAAGAAAAAAGAACTAAAACATTATTTTTGCTTTAGTTCTTTTTTAAATTTATCAACTATTTGTTGAGCGCTCACGTCGATTCTCTAACTAGGCTTTAACGATCGCATGCATCCGTCGCACCGCATTGGAATCCAATCGCCGACAACCATCAACAGCAAAAATAATCGAACCGCTATAGTCACTTAAAAAATCCAATAAATAATTGGTCTCATTTTGAGTATATCGGTCATGATTATCTTTTACTTCGCTGCGTTTACCGAACAAAGCATCAGCCTCATCAAAAAATAAAATAGCGCCAGTTTTCTTTGCCTCAGAAAAAACCTTAAGTAAGTTTTTTTCCGTCTCACCTATATATTTTTTTAATACTCTAGAGCAGTCAACATGCATAAGTGGCTTCGTTAATTGCTTTGCTAAATAGCTAGCAATTCTGGTTTTACTTACATCACAAGAACCTGTTAACAAAAGAAAAGCCTGATCGCCTTTACGCGCTTTTTCACTAAATGATTTTAAATATTTTTTTTCACGCTCAGATAACTGAGTATCTTGCCAATCTACTCGCTTAGGCTGATACAAAGTATGTCCGATATTGGCGTCTAGTAGATGACCAGGTCCAAAGTTTGCCGTATCACAAAGTGTCATAAACACCTCCCGCTAAATTTATCAGGATAGCAATCTAAAATATCAAACCGAATATCAACTAATTATTTGCCGCTCAAAAATGCATAACGCGTGAGCAAATTAGTCTGTGGATCGCTGTTGTTATTTTTTATTATTAAATCAACTTATTTTTATAACTTAGAAGCTTTAAGACTTTTACACTCTTAGTACTCAAGTTTTTTCATTCAAAAAAAATACAATCTGAATGATTTTCAGTCGAAACAACGGATCACGAAGTGGTGCAACTGATCTCGTCAACGCAGAAGCACGTTATTTATTAACAAGCCATTATTGTAAACGGTCGTTCAACGTCGACGAAGGTAATCTACTACTGTTTAGAAAATGTTACAAACGATATCAGCTGTCTAATTCTCAATTTTTGAGATTGACGCTGAGTTCATTTTTTATCGGCGGCTTGCTGCTCTTCTTGTCGCGCGCCTTGCAATATCCCCGGAAGCCCGTAGTTTCCCTCGTGACAAGCGTACTCATAGATCGGCGTGTCAGAGGTAACGAAGGGCAGCTCGCCGGTAAAGGGCTTGGTAAAAGCTACAGGGTCTTCAACGGTGAAGCGATATTTAATTTTATTTTCGGCGACGCGTGTGAAGCGCTCGGTGATTACAGCTGTTTCCGAGGTACCGCGGAAGCTTTGCTCTGGCCTAAAGTTAGTTGTCTTGACAACCAAAGTGTCTCCATCCCAATAACCAATGGAATCACCCATCCATTTTTGTCGCGTATCGTGCTCAAGATCCTTACCAATCCTGATGATCCTCACGTCATGAACCATTTCGGCCATGATCGCAATGTAGCCCGGAGACTGGACGATTTGGTAATGAGGGTTATACATTGTTGGCAGCATGGGGGGGCCGGCTAAAGAGCCGAAAGATAGTAAGCAGCGCTCACCCAGCGAACGGCCTTCAGGACCATCGTTACGGTTGGCTGGCCGTGAGTTTCTTTGCCGCTCCAATCCTTCTTTGGTCATACTTGGAATACGTCCATCAGGGGGGTCAATAATCATTGATGTCCGAAACTCGCCATCAATCAAGGCGACACTCATGCCCCTATCCGTCCAGAACAGATTGTAGTTACCCACCGGCGGTAGGGCTTCCGCTTTAGGAGGTGGCGCATTGGGATCAGTCGGCACCGCATCAGCTTCGACCCTTGCAATCGCAGCACGGCTAATTTCTTCTGCTTCTTCCACGGTAAATGCACGACGATTACCCAATTCAGAAGATCGCTGCAAAGGGGTTGCCGTTGCATTTCGCCAAGTACCTTGCAGATCTGGGGTACCATCCGGCATTCGCGGTGTCTTATAGTCGGCCGCAAACACACTGAATGACAAGGCCATGAATGCGCCGGTCACTGAAACACCTAGGGTAGGCAAAATTTTCATAGTTCCTCTCAGATAATCAAATGATTGCTTCAATTAACATTGCTCCGTTCATCGAATTCTTGAACAAAGCAAAAAATAATATCGTGTAATTTTGGATACTCGCCTGAAAACATTTACCCGTTACTGTTTGGTATACCGATAAATATAGACCAAGCCATTCGACCCACTTTTTATTGTTAGATAAGGTATGTGAGCGTCGCGGATCATCCTAATAGAAGACGGTCTTCTCTCCAATCAAATCTACATAAGTTAACAATCCGAAGAGAACAAAGCTGAACTTTTGAAAGGCACTAAGGTCTCGGATGACGATGATAAAACCCGTCGACACGTGACCAAAACGAAATTATTGTTCAATTCTCAAAAAGTTTGTCGCTATTTTCAATATCTATAACAACTTATAAATACAGTATAAAAAATAGAATCCCTTTTTTATTAATACCTAAGGTATTTAGGAGAGCCTCACGATGCCAACACTATTAGATCTTAACAAACGGTTTCCGAAACACTCATATCGAAAACAAGGCGCTTTAGTGATTGCCTCTCTTTGCCTGACGCTTGGCTTTACTAGTGCGGGCACTTACGCTGATCAAGGTGCGGTATCTTTGCAGCAAGCCGGTCCTCTCGCGTTCGCGCCAGGAGGTGTGCTGTTAATTGGAGACACTAAGGCGGCGACGCTTTACGCTGTCGAAACTAAGGATCTAAGCACTTTAGAAGGACGCGGCGAAATTAATTTGCAAAAAATCGATGCTAAGATCGCAGCCGCTCTTGGCACTAGCACTGATAACATTTTAATTAATGATCTCGCTGTCAATCCATTGAGCGGCAAAGCTTACCTATCAGTTTCCCGCGGCAAAGGTCCAGAAGCACAAGCAATTATTTTGACAATTTCACCCGATGGCACGCTAAAAGAATTAGCTTTGAATCAAGTCACTTACACCAAGGCCGCTCTCCCAAATGCACCAGGTGAAGAAGATAAAGATCGTCGCGGACGTAGCACCCGTTTAATGTCAATAACCGATATGTCTTACCACAATGGCAAAGTGGTTGTGGCTGGTTTATCGAATGAAGAGTTTGCATCAAATTTACGAGTATTAGATTTTCCATTTAGCACATCCGGTAAAGGTACTGCTGTAGAAATTTACCACGGCAACCATGGCCAGTGGGAAACCCGCTCACCGGTGAGTACGTTTACGACGGTAAACATAGAAGGTACCGATTATGTTGTTGCCGCGTACACCTGCACACCGTTGGTTTTATTCCCTCTCGATGCACTTAAAGAAGAAACTAAAATTAATGGCATAACGGTTGCCGAACTCGGCGCGCGAAATCGTCCGCTGGATATGTTTGTATATGGCGAAGAAGGGAATCAACATATTCTAATGTCGAACAGCAGTTATGGAATCATGAAAATAAGCATGAAGGACATTACTAAAGTAGACGGTATTGAAGAACGCGTTGGTGGTACTGCAGGGCAAGACTTTGAAACCGTTGAGGAATTAAAGGGTGTAATTCAACTAGCGCAAGCTAATAATGGCGCGCTAGCAATTATCGACAACAATGGCGGCCTCGACTTAAGAAGCATAAATTTGCCGTAAGTTATCGGGCTTCTTAAAAAATTATGCGCCTATCTATATCCAAGCTCTCGGCCAAAATTTGTTCGTTGCCGAGAGCTTATTTTCTATCGCTAGTTCTGTTTTCAAAACTCATTTTTCCACTGAATGGTTTTGCCAACGCAGTTGGCATCGACCCTGAAGCCATTGTCTTCACGGATCTATCTCCGGCTCAACTCCAACAACTGCAAAATACATCACCAGATGAGCTATCTTCTCTAGTAACAGTGTTTACCGCTGTAGCGGACTTATCAACAGCGGCTTCGCCAACTCCAATTTTTGGCAGCGTAACATTTGAAAAAAATAAAGTAGTTTTTAGACCGCGCTTCGCATTTGATGCGAATCAAGCTTACGAATACCAATTTGTATTGGGAGGCGAGCGTATTCAAGATCGCTTTTTATTAGCATCACAATCGACGACACCAAGAGCAAAAGTTACGCAGGTGTACCCAAGCGCCGATATTCTCCCAGAAAACTTATTTAAGTTTTATATTCAATTTAATCAAGCGATGAGTCGAGGAAATATTTATCGTCATGTTAGCTTACTCAATGAAGCCAATGTCGCCGTAGAATTGCCTTTTTTGGAGCTCACTACTGAGTTATGGAGTCCAGACGGAAAACGCCTAACGCTGCTGTTTGATCCAGGAAGAACCAAGCAAGGCATAAAACCAAATCGTGATATGGGATTACCCTTGCAGGAAGGGAAGAAGTTTACTTTAGTCATCAGTAAAAACTGGTCCGATGCAGCGGGCCAGCCAATGCTTGAAGATTTTAAAAAAGTGTTTCTGGTTGGCGCTCGAGACATTCAACAGCCCGACATAAAAAATTGGAAAATAGATATGCCCGAGGCTGGCAGTAAACAAGCGTTAACGGTTACTTTCGACGAAATTTTAGATTTTGCCTTAATTCAGGATTCAATTAGCATTCAGAATCAACAGGGGGTGACTATTTCAGGAACCATTTCTGTCTCGGATAATGAAACGCGCTGGCAGTTTATCCCAGCCCAAAAATGGGCGCCTGGTATTTATTCATTAACCGCCAAATCGTATCTTGAAGACATCTCTGCCAACAGTCTTGGTCGGGCCTTCGAAGTTATACGGACAAAAGAGGAACCGACAATTCCCGATAATTTTTCCCTTGGCTTTACTCTGCAAGCGAAAAAATCAGGGACGGAGTGAAACAAACAATTTATCGACTCGGCCAACCGTTTTCTTCAAATAATTTTATGTGTTGACGCTCTAAAAAAGAAAAAATTGCCACAATGAAAGCAATTTCAACCAACAGCATAGTGCCCCAAAAACTCAAGCGCTGATTAAAAAGAATAATCGCAATAGGTGTGAGCACAACCCAAGCACAATCTGCGGAGAAAATAATATTTAGGTGTTGGCGTATTCTCTTCTGATCAAGAGCTGTCCAAAACACTCCTATTGAGAACAAAACCAAACCAACCCCCATCGCAACACTTACCCAAAGCGGTATCGTACCGAAAAAATTTGCCAAAGCCTTGGGAGCCACTAACAGTGCGGCGCCGCCAATACCGGAAAACACCGCATTACTCACTAGTACAGTTTTAATACTTGGAAGATTCACCATTAATTCCTCTTAGTCAGTTGATGGATTCTTAACAAGGGCACCTACTGTGTCGCTTTTGTTTACTTAAATCCATTACCTCTGAGGTAATGGTAAGCTTACGGATTGCGTTTTAACTTACTTAACGATACGTAAATAAAACCGGAGCCTCATATGTCGTCAGTAGGAACATTGTTAAATGAATACAGAAAAACACGACGAATATCCCAAATGGATCTCGGTTTACAGGCGGATGTTTCCTCCCGTCATATTAGCTTTATCGAAAACGGCCGCTCGCAACCAAGCCGAGAAATGCTGCTGCGCTTAGCAGATGTATTGGACTTGTCACTCAGAGATAGCAATTTGTTATTGGCTAGCGGTGGCTACGCGGCGGCCTACTCAGAAATCGCCTTGAACAGTCCAGCAATGTCAGCCGTCTACAACGCCTTAAATATTATGCTCGACAATCACAACCCCTACCCCGCCATTGTTGTTGATAATGCGTGGAATATTGTTATGGCGAACAGCGCGTATCTTGCTTTTAGTGGCTTGCTGGCGGGAACATCAACTACGACTGAAGTTAACCTAATAAGAATGGTGTTAGGGGATACTCAATTTAGATCGATTATTAGGAACTGGGATGAGGTTGCAAGCTATTTACTAAGAAGACTAAAGAAACAAGTTTTGGTTTTCTCTAGCCCAGAATTAAATTCGCTATATCAAGAAGTGATGGAATTCGATTTACCGGACAACTGGCAACAACCTAACACCCCCACCGAAGGACCGATGTTAACAGTCAATTTAAAAATTGGTGAATTAGAGCTAAGCACTTTTTCCACGCTGAGTCAGTTTGGTAGTTCGCTGGACGTAGGCATTCAAGAATTATTGATTGAAAGTTATTTCCCAGCGGACGATATCACAAAAGATTTTTTCCATTCGCTGAGCTTAGATTAATCTGCAGCCGAACGTCGCGCAGTAACTTCAATCTCTAGTTTCATAGATTCGTCAGCCAAACCGCGACAAACATCGTCGCTGCAGGCTTAACTTCGCCTAAATATTTTTTGAAAGTTGGCCAACACGTTTTAAAATCATCACGATTGGGAAATATATAGCGGACTCTGACGATGTCTTTCAACGAGCAACCTGCTTCGATTAACGCCTTCTCGATATTTCTAAAACATTGTTCGGCCTGATCAACCACATCATCCGAGATACTCATGTTTTCATAGTGGTAACCCGTGGTACCGGAGACAAAAACGTAATCTTTATCAATAACTGCCCGAGAGTAACCAATGTCAGATTCGAAAGTAGAGCCACTAGAAATACGTTTCATTTGAATTAACTTTCAAGACAATTGTTTGCGCAAGAAAACATGTCGGTTTAAGAAAATCAATATCAAACAACATAACCAAACTCCACAGGCCATAAAGAACAGCACACCACCGTCGGTGTTGCCTTGCTCATCGATGACACGATTGACACCTAAAGGCGTAAACAAATGAAAAAATATTGCGCCAGACATAATAAAAAATCCCATTATTGCCCCGACGATTCGCGTTTTTGGCACTAAGATCAATATACTGGCAATCAACTCGGCGGATCCAATAATAATTCCGCCGTGAGCGGCGAAACCATCTGCTAGCCTAGTTGGCAAACCGATACTTTTCATCCATTCGCCCAAGGTCGAAAAAATAATAACGGTTTCTTCTGATCCTGTGAATTTAAAAAACAACGATTGTATAAAGACAAACGCCACGAACAGTGCCAGGACCCAGGGTAAATATTTTTTCATGAGAATTTTCCTCTTTGTTTATTCAGCTGCCTTGTAGACTTTGACGGGCTTGCCAAAGCAATCGTAAACCTAAAGTCGTCAATAAAACGCCAAAGACACGTTCAATCCAAACACCAAATCGCTGATACATTTTTCGTGATCGTGCGGTGGAAAACAACATAGCCACCAAAGCATACCAAACCACTTCAATTAAAAACCCACTACTAACTAACAACACCTTCATCCAAATAGGCGCGTCGATAGGCACTAATAACGCAAATATACTTACAAAAAATGTAATCTCTTTGGGGTTCGACAAACCTACAATCAAACCGGAAAAAAATGCGCGTGATATAGGCATACCCGGCAAAATCAAAATTCGTCCATCATTCTCCGAAGCCTCATTTTCAGGCGCCTCATTCAAACACTCGCGATCCCATGCGATCTTTTTTTGCAATTTTTTTGCCGACAGCCATGATGAAATGCCAAGATAAATGAAATAAACACCGCCCAACAGCTGAATAACTATAGTCAGCCAAGCATATTCTCCCAGTATTTGCGCCAGCCCAATAAGGGTCAACACAGCGTAGATAGTTGCGCTTACCGCAACGCCAAACGAAACGGCAACGCCCGCGCCCCGTGAATGGCTTACCGAAACCCGGGATACCAAAGCGAAGTTAGGGCCAGGACTCAATATAGCTAAAAACCACAACAACAAGATCGTTGCTAAAGGATAAAAATATTCCATATATTAGCCGCCCAATTATTTTTGCTTATCTCGATTTACTGTGGTGATCAATCCTTTGTTTACCAAAAAAATCAGACAAACTAGGGAATCGCTAATTAGGTGAATTTAAATACGTAGCTAAATCCAAAAAAGTAACAAGAGCTAACATTCGTAATTACAGCTCCAAAAATTTTCAACATCTAGGAGAGTTAAATTCACTTGTCTTATCTGAAGAACAATACGATCACATTCTTGGCACGACGACCACTCACTAGCGCCGAGATACGATACCCATCATTTTGTATAACAGTTGGCTGGCTGCAAATTCATAGGCATGAAAGCCGGGAATAGGTGCAAATTCGAGAAGGTCAAAACCAATGATTTCTCGCTGTTTTGCAGCACTCTCGAATAAACTCAAGGTTTGATACCAACCCAAACCGCCAGGCACTGGCGTGCCGGTAGACGGAAAAATAGATGGATCCATGCCGTCGATATCCAAGGTAAAAAAAACTTTGCTGGGAAAGGACTCTGGTAATTCAAAACTCATAAGGTTATTGGGCACAAGTTCTTCTGCATCAATGTAGCCAACATTAAATTGTTTTCTGGCTTCAATTTCTTCTTCGCAAAAAGCACGTATTCCCAATTGAAATAGAGGAACGCCAGCCTCGACAACACGTTTCATCACCGAGGCATGGCTGTATAAATCACCTTCGTAGGCGTGACGTAAATCGGCGTGGGCATCAATTTGCACAACGCCGAAATCTTTTATCCCAGCGTCGAGATAGCCTTTAATGATTCCCCAGGTAACCGTGTGCTCACCGCCAATACCAACCGGCATACCGCCAAGCTGTAAAATTGCAGCGGTCTCCGTGGCAATTCGCTCAATGACCGTTTCAGCTTCGCCTTCACAATTAATTGCCGGATGGGTATAAATTCCTAAGTCACAGGGCTTACTTTTACCGTCCCACTGTTCCAATTGTTCCGACGCTTCGATGATTGACGCAGGACCATCGGCGGTGCCGCCACCATAAGAAACTGTTTTTTCAAGCGGTACCGGTAAGATATGAAATTTGGCTGAACTTTTTTCCGGTTGTTCGATTTCCGAACCGAGAAAAATCATAAGTATTTTCCTTTAAAAAGAGATCTAAGAAAGCCGTTGTTTAAAATCTTCGTAGCCAAATTCTTTAATGACTTTAACGCTATCGTTTTCTGAGTTCCACAATACAATCGAAGGTAGTTTGGTGCCGTTAAAGGTGGATGTTTTTACCATGGTGTAATGAGCCATATCTTCAAAAATTAATCGCTGGCCAACCTTTAAGGGTTCTGCGAAAGAATAATCTCCAATCACGTCTCCAGCCAAACAAGTCATTCCACCTAAGCGATAGGTGTTCGCAAGTTCATCTGCAACAGCCGCATTCATAATCTCTGCACGATAAGGCATTTCCAAGGTGTCAGGCATATGACACGTAGCAGATGTATTCAAAATTGCTTGGTTCATTCCGTTCCAGGTTAAATCAAGCACTTCTGCAACCAATACGCCGCAACCAATTGCAATCGCTTCTCCAGGCTCCAAGTACACTTGCACATCATATTTTTTGGAAAAATCTTTTATCGTTTTTATCAGCTCCTCAACCTGATATCCCTCACGAGTAATATGATGACCACCACCAAAATTTACCCAAGCCATTTTATGAAGATACTCACCAAATTTTTCTTCGACCGCCGCCAAAGTGCGCTGTAGAGGAGGCAAGTCTTGCTCGCACAAGGTATGAAAATGCAGGCCACTAATACCCGACAACTCATCGGGTTTAAATTGCGAGAATGGGATGCCGAGACGAGACTTGGGCGCGCAGGGATCGTAAATTTCAACATCGCCTTCAGAATGCTCTGGATTAATACGTAAACCAAATTTTAATTGTGGATGTTCTTTGCGCGCTCTTTCGACTTGCAAACGAAAACGTTGCCACTGGCTAAAAGAATTGAATACAACCGTATCAGCGAACTTGAGGATATCAGTTAGATCTTTTTCAGTGTAGGCGGCAGAGAAAACATGGCTCTCACCGCCGTATTCTTCGTAACCTAAACGTAATTCATTAATACCACTTGAGCAGGTACCACTTAAATACTGAGAAGTTAAAGGACCTAAAGACCACATTGAAAAAGCTTTTAAGGCCGCAAGAATTTTTGCTCCGCTTTGCTTTTGAACATAGTGTAGTATTTCCAAGTTTTTTCGGACTGCCACCTCATCAACGACAAAGCTTAAGCTTGGCACTCTCGATAAATCCAATTTTGAAAAATCTGTCTGCAAAACTTAGTTTCCTTTAAGACTGAAAGTCTTTTACAAACTCTGGATCTTCGATGACCTGCCAGGGCAAACCGTAGCTGTTCATATCAGCCAAGAATGGATCGGGGTCGAGCTGCTCCATGTTCCAAACACCGGTTTCTTTCCATTTTCCTTCTAGCATCATTTTTGCGCCAATCATTGCCGGTACGCCCGTTGTGTAGGAAATCGCTTGTGATTTTACTTCGGCATAACACGCTTCATGATCGCAAACATTATAAATAAACGCGCTTTTCTTTTTCCCGTCTTTACTGCCTTGAACTAAACAGCCGATGCAAGTTTTTCCTTTGGTTCGCGGCCCCAAGCTCGCCGGGTCTGGCAACAAGGCTTTTAAAAACTGGAGAGGAATAATCTCTTGACCCTGAAAATTAATCGGCTCAATACCAGTCATGCCGACATTCTCTAATACTTCTAAATGTTTTAAATAATTTTCAGAAAAACTCATCCAAAATTGCGCTTTCTTCAAGCTGGGAAAATGTTTTGTCAGCGATTCCAACTCTTCATGATACATACGGTAAATATTGTAGGTACCTACTTCACTTGGACATGTGAAAGCTTGCGTTTTAGACATCGCAGCAGTTTCTTGGAAATCATTATTTTCCCAATGGCGACAAGGAGCGGACACTTCGCGAATATTAATCTCCGGATTGAAATTCGTCGCAAAAGGATGGCCGTGATCGCCACCATTGACATCAATAATATCGAGGCGGTCAATTTCATCAAAGTAATGTTTAGCAAGATATGCAGTGAAAACATTGGTTGCACCAGGATCAAAGCCCGAGCCTAACAATGCCATTAAACCAGCATTTTTAAATTTTTCTTGGTAAGCCCACTGCCAACTGTATTCAAATTTCGCAGTATCAGGTGGTTCGTAATTTGCGGTATCTAAATAATTAACGCCGTATTCCAAACAGGCGTCCATAATTGTAAGGTCTTGATAAGGTAGGGCAACATTGATAACCAAATCAGGCTTTTCTGCCTGAAAAAGATTTACTAAATCACTGACGTTATCCGCGTCCACCTTCGCCGTTTTAATCTTTCTATCGAGCTGCGCCGCTATTTGGTCGCACTTTGAAACAGTGCGACTTGCTAAAACGATGTCACTAAACACGTCTGGCAAGCTTGCACACTTATGTACAACAACACCGCCAACGCCGCCTGCACCAATAATAATTACTTTTGACATAGAGCTATTCCTTCTTCAGAGGCCCCTGGAAAAAATTTGACTAAATTAACGTTCGAAGTAAGTGTATCCGCGTAAGCTCTCTGAGAATGCTTCGAGCATTTTTTTGCGCATCGCCACGGATATTTTTCCATCGCGCACCGCCCGCTCTGCGGTACCACGAAACTTCTCTAGCATTTGCTGCGGATTATATTCAACATAACTCAACACGTCGGCGATACAGTCACCATGAAATTCTTTTACGAAATCAAAACTACCGTCTTCATTAATTTTCACACTCACAACATTAGTATCGCCAAATAAATTGTGAAGATCGCCCAATGTTTCCTGATAGGCGCCCACCAAGAACACCGCCAAGTGATATTCTTCGTCCTCGCCAATTGGGTGCAATGGTAGCGTTGTTAATTCACCATTGGGGTTGGCAAAGCGATCAATTTTCCCATCACAATCGCAGGTGAGATCAGCAAGTATTGCTTGCCTTGTCGGCTCTTCGTTCAAGCGCTCAATCGGCATAATTGGGAATAATTGACCGATTGCCCAAATATCCGGTAACGATTGAAATACGCTAAAGTTTCCGTAATAAATATCGCTGAGTAGTTCTGGCAGGGCTTCTAACTCCGGTGATACTCGTCGCGCTAAGGGGAGTAATTTGGTAATTTTGTATAACACGGCACGACAGTAATTATCAGCAAGGGCTCTATGGCGAAGACTTAACTGACCATGACGAAATAAATCATTCACTTCATCGCGATAGTAAAGCGCATCATTAAACCCTTCTTGCAAATTATCTGGCGTTAAATTTTCTACTACAGCGGCCAGGTTTACGATTAATTCGTTTGCATCTTCCGGCACCACACTAGGCAAATTTGTTGGCTCTAAAGTTCTTACATCAAGTACGTTGAAAAGTAATAAAGACGAATATGCGATTGTCGCGCGACCTGATTCCGTCACCAAAACGGGATGCGGAATATCTTGCGAATCTAAAGTTTCAATTACTGCTTCGATAATATCTGCACAATATTCATCAAGCTGATAATTCATGCTGTGAGTACTGTTAGAACGTGTTCCGTCATAGTCAACGGCTAAGCCGCCGCCTAAGTCCAAATAACCCATCGGCGCACCTTCTTCTACGAGGCTTACGTAGTACCGACATGCCTCTAGTACGCCGAGTCGAATATTTCGAATATTAGGGATTTGTGAACCTAGGTGTGCGTGTAACAGTTGCAAGCAATCCAACATATCCGCAGCGCGTAGCTGATCAATAACATCTATCAACTGCGCCGAAGTTAAACCAAATATACTTTGCTCGCCGCTATCTGCCGCCCAATGGCCGTCAACTTTAGTTGATAATTTCATTCGCGCACCAATCAAGGGGCGAATATTTAACGCGCGACTGCGCTCAATAATAATTGGGATTTCTGCCGGTGTTTCGGCGACGAAAAAACAGCGAACGCCCATTTGCACCGCGTACAAGCCGAGTTCAATAAATTCTGCATCTTTGTAGCCATTACAAATGATTAAGCTTTCGGGATCCTCAAGTTGCGATAGAGCGATCGTTAGCTCAGCTTTACTTCCCGCTTCAAGTCCATGATGGTAACGGGATCCAAACGATGCGATTTCTTCAATGACATGAAACTGTTGATTAACCTTTATTGGAAAAACACCGCGATAATAATTTTTGTAACCTGCGGTCTTGATGGCTTTGGCGAAAGCCTCATTGAGTTGCGAGATGCGATGATCCAATAAATTTTCAATACGCAATACCGCTGGCATTTCCAAGCCACGATCTTTCATCCCTTGAACAATGGACATTACTGGTACCGATACAATATTTTCACCAAAGGTAACTTCAACGGATACTTTGCCGTCATCGGTTACATTAAAATAGCTAGCACCCCATTCCCGAATGCCATACAAATCCGCGCTATCACTGGCCGTCCAAACGCCTTCACTGGAGAGTGGTGTTAAATCTGCAGAGGCTTCACTCTGCCCTTGCGCTCCAAGGTGTTCGGGTTGAGACATTGTTTATAACTCCACAGGATCTGAAACTGGGTTCAACTAGCGTTGGCAACCCTATATGAGGCAGCGGATTATTCACATTTTTACCAACAAAGAAAGTGAATAATTTGCTACCTGAAAAAAATTTTAGGGGCTCGGCTTGTCTTTTTCCGCCTGGCTCTCTAACAATTCGACTTGTAGCTTTTCATCTTCACTTAAGACCCGATACCCTCTTGGCCGCCAGCCCTGCCAATAAGGCCAACCGTAACCCCAACGGTAGCGAGTAATCCAATAGGGTGAGCCGCCGACTCTCACACCCGCCAACATCAGCAGAGCAATTTCGGGCTCTCCAACGCCGGCGACACAAGATTGTAACTCCTTGTCCGCGAACTCTCTTTCAGCCTGGGTTCCGCCCAACCAATAAGAACGATCGTGGGCTGTACAGCAATCCAACCACAAAGTCTTTTGCTGCAATGTTCCGTCAGGGAAATCACTACAGCCATCACTAGAGAATGGCGCCAACTCGGCTGCTGCACACAAGCCGACCCAGCCATATCCGAATAGACCAAGCAGCAAACTCGATACAATGATTCTCACCAGCGTTCCTTTTTTATTGTGTGAGTATTTGGTACGGGTACAATAGCCCACCAATCTGATGACCAAATGTAAAGTTGAATAGTGGCGATGGCTAAACAAAATAGCAAACATGATGAAGACACAACACATTTCGGATTCGAGAATGTCCGGACCGAGGAAAAAGCCGGAAAAGTAGCACAAGTATTTCACTCCGTTGCTGCTCGCTATGACCTCATGAACGACCTCATGTCTGGCGGCATACATCGCCTCTGGAAGCGTTTTACCATTGAGGCCTCGGCAGTTCGACCGGGTCATAAAGTTCTCGACATCGCTGGCGGCACCGGAGATCTAACCATTAAGTTCTCGCAGCTGGTAGGCGAACAAGGTCAGGTGGTATTGGCAGATATTAATGGATCAATGCTGGCGGTTGGCCGCGATCGCCTAATTGATCGGGGTGTCGTGGGCAATGTCCACTACTTGCAAACAGACGCTCAGGCTTTACCCTTTCCAGACAACAGCTTCGACTGTATTACCATCGCTTTCGGCCTTCGGAATGTTACCAATAAAGATCAGGCCCTTGAGTCGATGTTACGAGTTCTCAAGCCTGGCGGGCGTTTGTTGATTCTAGAATTTTCAAAACCACAAAATGAATTGTTAGCGAAAGCCTACGACACCTACTCGTTTAAATTATTGCCAACGATGGGCAAGTTAGTCGCCAATGATCCCGACAGTTATCGCTACCTCGCCGAATCTATTCGCATGCATCCAGACCAAGACACGCTTAAGTCTATGATGGTCGACGCAGGCTTTGAGAAATGTGAATTTTTTAATCTTACCGGTGGCATCGTTGCACTGCACAAAGGAATCAAACCTTGAGAGCAACGGGTATCAAAAAAACTGTCTCGCGAAGCACGAGCGAATCAAAGTAAGTTGTGATGATTGATAAAACGCTGCAAACGGCCATCGGCTTAGTTGTCGAAAAAACAATAAACACTGCACTTCGCTACGATCCAGCCTCGCAACTCGCGATTGCAAAGCTAAGCGGGCAAGTGTTGGCGGTTGAATTAAGCAAGCCCAGCTTTATTTTTTATTTTTTGCCGAACACCGACGGCATAAGCATTCAGAATTATTTTGAAGGTGATGTAACGACAAAAATCAAAGGCTCAGCACTAGCGCTTGCTTCTATTGCCAATGGCAACAACATGAACTTGGCGGATTCCGGCGTCGAAGTATTTGGCAACACCGGCCTGCTCATCGAGTTGCAAGGGATAATGCAAAATCTTGATATCGACTGGGAAGACGCATTGAGCGATGTACTGGGTGATGTCAGCGCACATCACCTAGCCGATAGTTTGCGAGGCTTGGGCAGCTGGATCGATGGCAGTAAAAATAGTATTCGCCGACTAACAAGTGAATACTTAAGTGAAGAACTTAAAGCCACGCCGAGTCGCCCAGAACTGAATAAGTTTTATCAAAATGTCGACGCCTTACGAATCGATACCGATAGAGTTGCGGCAAGAGTTTCACAACTACTCACCAAATTGAATCTGAACGATAGAATAAAAAATTAGCTTAAAAATTTATTTTTTATATGTATCGGCCAAATGAAAAGGATCACTTAACTTTTGATTAGTTTTTTTCGCTTCCTCGTAATATTTCGAACTTTACTTAAATATCGTCTCGATACACTAGTAAAGGAGTTTGACTTACCACTGCTACCGCGTGTCTTATGTAAAACCCTGGGCTTATTACCTACGCCAAAAACCGATCGTGGTATTCGATTACGCAAAGCTTGCGAAGATCTTGGTCCGATTTTTATAAAATTTGGGCAGCTACTATCAACCCGTCCCGATATCGTTCCTAGCGACATCTCCACAGAGCTGGCTAAACTACAAGACGACGTGCCGCCTTTTACAACTCAAGAATTCGTCCAGATTGTTGAATGCGAACTCGGACAAAGCGTAAGCGAATTGTTCGCGAGTTTTGAGCAGCAAGCGCTCGCCTCTGCTTCAGTTGCACAAGTTCATGCGGCAACCATGCACAATGGCAACCAAGTTGTCGTTAAAGTGATTCGCCCCGGAATCGAAAAAACGATAGCAAAGGATATTCGTTTGATGCACTGGTTGGCGCGAATTATCGAGGCAAGTTCCGCTGACGGAAAACGCTTACGAGCCATTGAGGTCGTCGAGGAATATAGAAACACTATTATTAACGAACTCGATTTAAAACGCGAAGCATCGAACGCCTCACAACTCCGTCGAAATTTTTCTCAATCACCATTGCTCTATGTACCAGAAGTAGTTTGGTCAATGGTAAGAAAAAACGTGATGGTAATGGAACGCATTCACGGTATCCCGGTTACCGATATCGCCACGCTCAATGAAAGCAACACAAATCTCAAACTATTGGCTGAACGCGGCGTAGAAATATTCTTCACGCAAGTGTTCGAACATAATTTTTTTCATGCCGACATGCACCCAGGAAATATTTTTGTCGACATTAAAGATCCTAAGCAACCCAGTTATATCGCTGTTGATATGGCCATTGTTAGCTCATTGAATCAAGATGATCAATATTATGTCGCACGAAATTTATTGGCGATGTTTCGTCGCGACTATCGCATGGTCGCAGAACTCCATGTGTTTAGTGGCTGGGTCGACAAAGACACCAACGTAAATGAATTTGAAGCGGCGATTCGAAGTGTTTGCGAACCCATTTTTGAAAAACCCCTAAAGGAAATTTCTTTCGCACAGGTCTTGGTGACCTTATTTCAAACCGCACAACAATTTAATATGACGGTGCAACCGCAATTAGTATTACTGCAAAAAACTCTCATCAACATTGAAGGTTTGGGTCGCCAACTTTATCCAGAACTTGATCTTTGGACCACCGGCCACCCCTTTATGGAAAAATGGCTACAAAATCGCTTTCACCCAAAAACCCTACTGCAACAATTAAAACGCTATGGGCCTGAGTGGATGGAGAAGTTTCCTCAGATCCCAAATCTTGTCTTTAGTGGGCTACAGCAACTCGGTCAATTCGAAGAGCAATCAGAAAGCCTGTGCCGCAGCATAGAAACCCAAAGCGTCAAACAGTCACGCTCTCGTCGTCGCCACTGGATCGCCGTCGCCGCTTTCATTGGTGCCGGAATCGTCGCTTGGCCGCAATTAATCCAGTCTGCATCACAATCCTTAGCGATACTCCCCGCCACCAGTCTAGTATTACTGGCAATAGGCGCATTGGCCCTGTTATTGCGGTAGAATTGCCAGCACACAAAATCCTCACTCGTAGCCAGACTCTTACGCCAACAATATTTGAGCAAATTCATGACTCTTGACTCTTCAATAGTTAATAACTATCTAGACGCTATCCGCTGGACGGCTGAAGGACTCGTTCCCGCTATCGCTCAAGACGCTAGCAGTGACAGAATTCTAATGATGGCATGGATGAATCGAGAGGCACTGGCGCTGAGCGTAGAGGAAGGGCAAGCTGTCTATTGGTCTCGGTCTCGGTGTAAACTATGGCGCAAAGGTGAAACGTCTGGACACATTCAAACAATTAAAGAAATTCAGCTTGATTGCGATGCCGACGTTATTTTATTAAAAGTGGAACAGCAAGGCGGGGTCGCCTGTCATACCGGCAGACAATCTTGTTTCTTTCGCGTATTACGGAATGGCGAATGGAAAAGTTTTGAACCCATTGTCCGCAACCCCAGTGAGATTTACCCAGGAAACTAGATTAGTAATCTTAGATTTAGAACAAGCAGAATTTTGGTATGAATGACACCTTAAGCAAACTTTCAAGCCTACTGGATGAGCGCAAAAAAAATAGCGACGACGAAACATCTTATGTTGCTAGCTTGCATAGAAAAGGTCTCAATAAAATTCTCGAAAAAGTCGGTGAAGAATGTACCGAAACAGTTATAGCGGCGAAGGATGCCGAACAAAGTGGTGATAATAGCGCGTTAATTTATGAGACCGCTGATTTATGGTTTCACTCCTTAGTGATGCTATCCCACTTGGGAGAATCGGCTGACGCTGTTGTCAGCGAATTAGAAAAGCGCCTAGGAAAATCAGGCATCGAGGAAAAAAACTCTCGAGAGAGTAAATAAACTGTAAAGTTTTAATACAAAATTTAATATTGATAACGTGGCGTAGCGTTTACGCCGTTTATAGAAGTTGGAGAAATTTATGAGTCCGAGTTTTTGGCAATTATTAATCGTTTTTGCAATCGTCATTTTGATTTTTGGCACTAAGCGCCTAGGTAATATCGGTAGCGACTTAGGGAACGCCATTAAGGGTTTCAAGAAAGGTATAAAAGATGATGAAAAGCCTAGCGTAGAAGATAATTCTTCTGAAGCGAATCAAGAAAAAGTCATCGAAGGTGAAGCCGAAAAGGTTCAACAGGATAAATAGTTCGTGCTGAATATGGGTTTCACTGAATTGCTTTTAATAGCGGGCATAAGCCTTTTGGTCATTGGCCCGGAACGACTACCTGAAACTGTTCGCAATGTGAGCTTGTGGGTTGGTCGTCTTAAACGTGGGCTGCGCGACGCTCGCCAGGAAATAGAAAAGCAAATCGGTGCCGATGAAATCCGCCGCGAATTACACAACGAAGAAGTGCTTAAGAATCTCGAAAAAATTCGCAGTGATGTAAACGAGTCGATGAAAGATGTAGAGAATTTCGACCCACTGTTAGAAAACCCCGAGGCCGAACTGGCTAAACACGACGCGAATAACGATATCGATGATGGACCATCGTTTGAATACCCTCCCGGTACAGAACCTGAAGCCAACACAATAGCTTCAAGCTCCCCTGAGACAGATCTAAGCTCTCCTGAAACAAACGAAGTAATTAATGACATCGCGAATAAAGACGTAGGTGTATCAGACACTGATACCAACTCACAACATAAATCTGCGTAAGTAAAACACCTTCCTATGAGTGACACTAATTCCCAACAAGATCAAAACAACGATAGTGCTAACGACGTTGAATTACCTCTAGTACAGCATTTGCGTGAGCTTCGTGACCGCTTATTAAAAAGTTTATTGGTAGTGGTGGGGATTTTTGCTTCATTGGTTTATTTTGCAGACAATATTTATTCCTTTATCGCTGCGCCAATTAAAGATGCCTTACCGGAAGGCGCCAACTTAGTAGTAATAGGTCTGCCCTCAACAATTTCTGTGCAATTGAAGGTTACTTTTTGGGCCTCCGTCATGATCGCGATGCCGATCATCATTTTTCAAATCTGGCGCTTTATTGCCCCTGCCTTGTACCAAAAAGAAAAACGCATTGTGATTCCACTTTTTGCTTCGACGGTTGTGCTTTTTTATTCTGGCTTGGCATTTTCGCGCTACGTAATCTTCCCGCTGGCATTTCCGTTTTTGGTTGGCTTTGCACCGGCAGATGCGCAAGTAATGCCCGACATTAAGGAATACCTAAACTTAGTGCTGCAATTATTCTTCGCATTCGGCTTAGCGTTTGAAGTCCCGGTCGCAACATTTTTATTAATTTGGTCTGGGGTCACCGATTCTGAATCCTTAGCGAAAATTCGACCTTATGTTTTTATTGGCTGCTTTGTCATTGGTATGTTTCTTACACCACCGGATATTTTTTCACAGACACTACTCGCCTTGCCAATGTGGCTGCTATTCGAGCTAGGGATTTTGTTTGGGCGCATGGTTCGACCGATAGAAAAAGAACAACAAGCGGATGCCGGCTAGACTAAATCATCGCGATCGCGGATCTTTGATGAAAGAAATATTGTGGCAGAAAACCACTTTTTGAAATGGCTAAACTTTGAAGTAGATAAGCTTTGAGATAGCAAGGCTTTGAAATGAACCTTCTAGTGATACCGACTTGAGCTGATCGCTCGAACACTACCTTCAAGCCTTATGATTCAACTCAAGCGTTGTAGAAACTCCGCCAAATAATTCACGCCGAGCCCTACTTAAAAATTACCGTATTAAGCAGTGTAGAGCTACGCGAGTATGACTAAAACCCAACCTAAGAGAGCAAATAGAATTGCATCTTTCGCTTTGGCCCAGTTAAACAAGCCATAAAAATAGGCAGCGGGTGGTAAAAATACCGAACACAGACCCCAGGTGAAATCATCACTAAATGAGGCAATCACCAGCATTATCCAACTCGCCAACAAGATGGCTAGGCCGAAAGTTAATAAGGCAGCGGAAGTGGGTTCCATGGGTATCTCCTAAACTAATTCTGTTTTCAATTTTGGCCCAGAGCCACAATCAGCCCAATTTTGGGAGCGCGCATCATACCAGTCCTCTCAACAAACTTTAAGCCCCGTTAGTGCCTATTTGTACTTTAGCCTACCTGCGACAGAGTGCACTGTGGTTACACTTCAAGTAAAAACGTAACGGGGCCATCGTTGACGAGAGATACCTGCATATTGGCCGCGAAAGACCCTGTTGCCACCCGAATACCAGGCTGTTCACCTTTAAGCCTAGCAACAAATTTGTCATAGCAGCGCTCCGCCTGATCCGGCGCCTCTGCCATCGAAAATCCGGGCCGCAGACCCTTACGGGTGTCCGCCGCTAAAGTGAATTGGGATACCACCAATACCCCTCCAGATATATCGAGCACACTCCGATTCATCTTCCCCTCGTCATCGGCAAAAATTCGATAGTTGAGGATTTTATGAGCCAACTTCTCAAGCTTGCTATCGTCATCATGCTTTTGCACGGCAAGCAGCAATAAAATGCCCTGCTCGATACTACCGATGACTTCATCATCAACACTAACACTTGCACTGCTAACACGTTGAATTAGACCACGCACTCAAAGCCCTCCTAGCACATGATTAATCGGCGGATAAGGAATGAAAAGTGTGGAGGCGGGTGTTTCTGAATACATCCTAGTGCTTGCTCAGGTGACTGTTTTCTCGAGTGGCTAGCTTTTCGAGTGGGCAGTTTTTTTAAGTGATTTTTTTCGGGGCCAGCCACCAACTTAGATAGGCATTTTAAATTGGGAAATCTTCTTCAAATCGATAAGCCATATCACGGGTCGCCCGCACTAAGGCGTCGACGATACTGGGCTCACGTGAGGAATGTCCAGCATCGCGAATAATGTGTAACTCCGATTCATGCCAAACACGATGCAATGCAAAAGCATTATCTAAAGGACACACTGCATCATAACGACCATGAACAATGATGCCGGGAATATTCGCCAGCTTATCGGCGTTTTGAAGAATGCTGTTTTCATCCATGAAAATATTATTGACGAAATAATGCGCTTCAATTCGCGAAAGAGACATTGCCTTATGTGGATCCGAAAAATCTTCGACCACTTCATGATTAGGACGAAGCGTTGCGCACAGCCCCTCCCATATTGACCAAGCCTTCGCAGCGCCCATTTTCGCAAGCTCATTGGCGCCAGTTAATCGCGAATAATAGGCTTTAATCATATCGCCTCTTTCTGGCTTCGGAATCTGATGTAAAAAATCTTCCCAGTAGTCCGGAAATAATCGGCTCGCTCCTTCTTGGTAAAACCAACTCAGATCTTCTTTGCGACACAGGAAAATTCCTCGCAAAATTAAACCCAGTACTTTTTCAGGAAACTTCTCCGCATAGATTAAACTCAATGTTGAGCCCCAAGAACCGCCAAAGAGAATCCACTTTTCAATACCTAAGGAACTTCGAATAAATTCCATGTCTTCGATCAGCGCTTCCGTTGTATTGTTCTCAAGCTCAGCGTGAGGTGTAGAGCGCCCAGCACCGCGCTGATCAAATAAAATAATCCGGTATTTTTCCGGATCGAAGAAACAACGGTCTTGCTTACTACAACCGGCACCAGGGCCACCATGAACAAACAAAACCGGAATACCGTCGGGGTTACCGCATTGCTCCATGTATATGGTATGCACGGAGTCTACTTTTAGATTCTTAGTTTCGTAGGGTTTGATATCTGGATAGAGAATAAGCATTGCTGAACCTTTCGGATATATCTAAACGAATGTATACCATGGGCCGGACTGTTTGTATTGAGCGGCCAATTTAACACTTGAATTTAACCAGTGTAGACTAAACGACTTGTTTTGGCATCGGTATCAATTCTCAAAATGTTAGAATTATCCCTTTAATTTCCCCGAAACTCGACTAGATCAACTGTACTGCGCAGCCTTATTTTCGAGAACACGCTAATGAAGAACAAGTTGGATAAACGATGCTCCTGGTGTCATGGAGACGCCCTGTACGAGGCCTATCACGATAACGAATGGGGGGTACCTCTGTATGACGATGACAAATTATTTGAATTTCTGCTCTTAGAAGGCGCACAAGCGGGTTTATCATGGATAACTGTGTTAAGAAAAAGAGAGGGTTATCGCTTAGCCTACGACAATTTTAATGCAGAAAAAATTGCTCGTTACTCTGATAAAAAAATTGAAAAATTACTAAGCAATCCAGAAATAATTCGCAATCGCTTAAAAGTTAACAGCGCGATTAAAAACGCTAAAGCTTTTTTAAAAATAAAAAAAATTGAATCAAGTTTTACAGATTATATTTGGCAGTTTGTCGACGGAAAACCAATACAGAACCACTGGGAGTCGATGGGAGATGTTCCCTCCTCAACGCCCATTTCTGATCTGATGAGTAAAGACTTAAAAAAACGCGGCTTCAACTTTGTTGGCAGCACGATTTGTTATGCATTCATGCAAGCAACCGGAATGGTAAACGATCATTTGGTTTCCTGCCCTAGCTACAAGCCTTGTCAAACTGACAAAAAATAGCACATAAAAATGTAGTCGGTGATCACTTTATTTTCAGAACAATTGAACTTTATTGCCAGATTGGCGTACTCAATAATGGCAAAGCTTGAATGAGAAACCATGGGTTAAGATTACTAGTTGAATTTCAGGTTTTGGAATAAGGGCATGTAGGCGGAGTTTTTATCTGAGTATTTCGCCATATATGCTAAAAATAATTAACTGCCAGGGAACACATGTCATGACAAATAAAATAATCTACATAACTTTAGTGCTGTTCGCATTTTCCGCTCCCAGTTTTTCCGCGCCAAGTGGGGGCAGTGCTGGCCCATCCAACGATAGCTATAATTCTCAACCAAGAAAAAGCAAAGAACAGATTGCGGTTGAACGCTATCAAAAAGGCTTAAAGGCTCGGGACCGCGCATGGAAATATGAAGAACAGGCGCTCACTGAAAGCAATGAAAAGAAACAACAAAAACTGCTTAAGAAAGCTCAAAAACAATATAAAACAGCACAAAAAAATTATAAGCGCGCGCTAAAAACCATTGCTAATGCTTATGAGATCCACACTGATCTTGGCTACGCCTATCGAAAAACGGGAGAGTATGATTTATCGCTCGCCTCCTATGATGAAGCATTGCGATTACAACCTGCGTATACCGAAGCCATCGAGTATCGTGGTGAGGCTTTTTTGGGTTTAAATAGGCTTGATGATGTAAAGACTAGTTACATGGTTTTATTTCGCAATGACCGAGAAAAAGCCGATATTCTTATGAAAGCCATTCAACAATGGATTGCCACGGCCGCTGACAATAATGATGTATCTGAAGCGGCTAAGTCAGAGTTCTCTGCCTGGGCTTCCGAGCGTATACAACTCAATCAGCAAAGTTTAGATTTAAGCCCCGAAGCGACGAATCCTTGGAATGCGGCAACGTAAACAACGCTTTACCTTTTAAATCATCGTGACTTGCCAATGAAATTTACCGCTGCAACAACACTTTTTTTATCAAGCCGCTTTGTTACAGCGGCTTTTTTGTTTTCTTTCTTACCGATTGCACATGGCCAAAATCTAGAAACTCATTCGAATGATTCAAGTTATCAGTGGAATCTTCCGCCAGGCTTTCCACTTCCTTTCGTTCCTGCAAATAATCCCATGAGCGCTATCAAGGTCGAGCTTGGACGTCACTTATTTTACGAACCCTTGTTGTCGTTTAATGAGCTCTATACTTGCGCGAGCTGTCATCAACAAGACAAGGCATTTACTGACGGGAAAGCCCAGGCGATTGGGGTTACTGGAATTTTACATTCTCGCAGTGCGATGTCCTTAACAAACGTTGCCTACAACCCTGTATTTAGCTGGGCTAGCGAAAAGGTTAGTTCTCTAGAACAACAGGCCTTAATCCCGCTTTTCAATACAATGCCAGCGGAAATGGGCTTAACGCAGCCAATCAGTAAATTGTTAATTAGGCTCGAATCAAAAAATACTTATCTGGCGATGTTCCAACAAGCATTTCCAGAAGATGGCGAGTGGATCACACTGAATCAAATAACAAAAGCCATTTCAGCTTTTGAGAGAACATTGATCTCGGGGAATTCCGCTTATGATCGCTACTTATTTTTTGATGAAAACGACGCTCTCGATGAGTCGGCAAAACTAGGTATGAAATTATTTTTTTCAGAAAAAACAGCTTGTGGACAATGTCATTTCGGGATCAATTTTTCCAGCGCTTCACGCTACGCTGACTTACCCGAATTTCCTACAGAATTTCACAACACCAATCTTTACCAATACTATCCGGAAGATGATACGGGCATCCATTTAGAGTCCGGAGAGGAAGAGGATAGGGGGAAGTTTAGAGCACCCACCTTACGCAATATAGCGTTGACAGCGCCCTACATGCACGACGGCAGTATCAATACACTGTCAGAAGTTATCGACCACTATGCCAAAGGGGGCAAAACAAATAGAACTGAAAACAACCCTCGAAGGAGCCCGCTCATTCGAGGGTTTGAAATTTCGGAGAGGGAGAAAAAAGCACTAATAGATTTTTTATTAGCGCTTACAGATTATGAATTTATCAAAAACGAAAAATTTTCTAACCCGAACACAGCACAATAATTTTCACAATTTATTTTGCGCGCTTACGCTCGTTCTCAGTGAGTAATTTTTTTCTAATACGAATGCTGGCTGGCGTGACCTCAACCAATTCATCGTCCTCAATAAATTCTAGCGCTTGCTCTAATGTATGCTTGATCGGTGGCGTTAAAGTTAAAGCCTCATCCGTTCCGGATGCACGTACATTGGTGAGCTGCTTACCCTTAATCGGGTTAACCGCCAAATCATTTGATCGAGAATGAATACCGATAACTTGACCTTCGTAAATATCTACGGCATGTCCCAAAAATAATCGGCCACGCGGCTGTAAATTGAAGAGCGCATAAGCGGCAGTTTTACCTTTCAACATACTAACCAAGACACCATTTTGACGTTTTGCAACTTCGCCATCTTTAACTGGGCCATAGTGGTCAAAAATACTGGTCATAATTCCGGAACCGGAAGTAAGCGTCAAAAACAAACCACGAAACCCAATCAAACCGCGAGAAGGCATAATAAATTCTAAACGCACCCGGCCTTTGTTATCGGGTTCCATGTTAGTGAGCTCTGCTTTTCGCAAACCCAGCTCTTCCATGATTGCACCTTGATGCTTTTCTTCAACATCAATAACAACTTGTTCAAACGGCTCTTGAATCTGGCCGTCGATTTCTTTTTTCACAACTTCTGGGCGCGACACACCCATTTCATAACCTTCGCGACGCATGGTTTCAATAAGCACAGACAAATGTAATTCACCGCGACCTGATACGATAAATTTATCCGGCGTATCGCCCTGCTTTACGCGTAGCGCAACATTGTGAATCAGTTCTTGATCTAAACGGTCTTTAATATTTCGCGTGGTGACGAACTTACCTTCTTTACCTGCGAAGGGTGAATCGTTAACGATAAAAGTCATGCTAACCGTCGGCTCATCGACACTCAATGCGGGCAATGCTTCAACCACTTCAGGATCACACAAGGTATCTGAAATACTTAAACCGTCGATGCCATTAACACAGACAATATCACCAGCGTTGGCCAGCTGGGTTTCAACTTGCTCAAGACCCATATAGCCTTTTACGTTTAACACTTTGCCTTTGCGTTCTTTGCCGTTCGCACTTTTAACGACGACTTGCTGATTCGGTTTTAGCTTGCCTCGAGTGATGCGACCAACACCGATAACGCCTACATAACTATCGTATGCCAGCGCTGAGACCTGCATTTGGAATGGTCCGTCTGGATCCACATCCGGCGCGGGGACCCGTTCAGTAATCATTTCATAGAGCGGCGTCATATCTTCCGCCATGTCTTCCGGATCGTTCCCAGCGATACCATTAATCGCCGAAGCATAAATCACTGGAAAATCTAACTGCTCGTCAGTAGCGCCTAGATTGTCGAAGAGGTCAAATACTTGATTTAAAACCCAATCAGGTCGAGCACCAGGGCGGTCTATTTTGTTGATAACTACAATCGGGCGCAGCCCTTGTTCAAAGGCTTTTGAGGTGACGAAGCGGGTTTGTGGCATGGGGCCATCAACCGCATCAACCAAAAGAAGTACCGAATCCACCATCGAAAGCACGCGCTCAACCTCACCACCAAAATCGGCGTGCCCTGGGGTGTCGACGATATTGATTCGGTAATCATTCCAACGAATAGCGGTGTTTTTGGCGAGAATTGTAATCCCACGCTCTTTTTCCTGATCATTGGAATCCATGATGCGCTCCGCACCTTCGTCCTTGCGATCAAGGGTTCCCGATTGACTCAGGAGTTTATCAACCAGGGTGGTTTTACCATGGTCGACGTGTGCAATAATCGCAATATTGCGTAGTTTCTCAATCACTTGGAACCTCGATATAGGGTACTGCGGACGGGATGGATATCACGGCAGGCTAAAAATGGCTCGCGATTATACCTACGGGATTGGAAAACACAAAGAAATCAGCGCTCTGAGTTAGATGATTTTGTTTGGGTCTTAGGCGGAATAGCGAGCAATAACTACCAAAATACCCGCTAAGACATCGCGAGATAACTTGGATCTTCTAGAAAGGCCATCACCTCATGGCTAGGTAATGGTTTAGAAAATAAAAATCCTTGCCCCTGATCGCAACCATGCTCCATTAAAAACTGTAGTTGCTCAGTGGTTTCAATACCTTCAGCAATGGTTTTAACCTTTAACTCTCGACACAAATTTAGCAGCGAAACGACAATCGCCCGAGCTTCACTATTGTGAATAACGTTGGCGGTAAAACTTTTGTCGATTTTGACGGTATCGATAGGAAGCTTGCGCAAAAAGCTAAGGGAAGAGTAGCCTGTTCCGAAATCATCTAAACTGATTTCAACACCCAGCTCGCGTAACGCATGTAGATGATGAATAGCTAAGGTTTCATCCTGTAAAACACTCGTTTCAGTTAATTCAATCTCAAGTCGTCGTGGCGATAAGGAAAAGTGCTCCATCATCATCGCAAGCTGATCAACCAAATCGGTTTGTGACAATTGTCTTGCAGAAATATTAACGGCGATGCGGACCCCATCCGGTAATACACTTTCCCACAATTGGATTTGCTGCATCGACTCACCGAGCGTCCAGTTACCAATATCGCGAATCAAATTGCTCTCTTCTGCTACGGGAATAAATTTTCCAGGAAGAATCATGCCTTTATCTGGGTGCTGCCAGCGAATCAGTGCTTCGAAGCCCACGGGTCGCATATCTACCAAACTAATTTTTGGCTGATAAAACATTCTAAATTGGTTTTGCACCATCGCCACTTGCAATGCATTTTCCAATGCCAAACGTCTATGCACTTGTTCGTTAATGGCGGAGGTAAATATATGGTAATTATTTTTTCCTTTCGCTTTCGCTTCGTACATTGCCAAATCGGCGTTACGTAAAAGGGTATCTGCATCAGAACCGTCATCGGGAAAGATTGCAATACCAACGCTAGCGCCAACGTGAATTTCACTTTTAGAAATATAAAAAGGCTCGTTGAGATCTTGAATAATACGCTCAGCAACAATTGCTGCATCGTGCGGTGCTTTTAAATTTGTTAAAATCGCGTTGAACTCATCACCACCCCGACGACTAATTAATTGATCGACAGAAGTAACACCACTTTGCTCAAATAATAGATCAGCCTGACGCAAACGATTTTTAAGGCGCTCGGAAATTTGTACAAGCAATTCATCTCCCGCTTCATGACCTAAACGATCGTTTACTTTTTTAAAATCATCGAGGTCGATAAACAACACCGCCGTCTTCCATTGGCCGCGTTCAGATTGGTTTAACAAACGATTTAAAGTTTCACGCAAGGTCGTTCGATTTGGAAGCTGGGTTAGTGGATCAAAATACGCAAGCTGACGAATACGCCGACTGGTTTGACGCAACTGCTTACCCATCTGGCGAAATGCTAGCGCTAACTCCCCTAATTCATCCTTCGATTTAACGGTTATTTCGGGCTTGAAGTCACCGCGTGCGATCAGTCGTGTAGCGTAAATTAATTTCTGTATAGGCTTGATGGCGATATTGTTAACGATGAAATTAAAAACCAACCCGGATAGTAATAAGGTAAGACTCAATGTCATCGAAAAAATAATAATATAGGGCATTTTACGCTGCAGGATGAGCCCATTGTCCGTTATAGACGCTAACCAAAAGCCACCATTTAACTTATCAAGTGTTAGGAAATAACTGTTGCCACCGCGATCAAAATTTTCGGCAACAAGATTGTTATTTTCGTTATCCCCTTTAGCCAATTCGGCCATTGGTAAAGCACTCAGCTCAATATCATCGAGAGGTGTAAGCAAACGCCCTGCGCTATCAACAATAAAAAAACGATTCAAGATATTCGCTTGTATCGACACAATTTCAGTTAGCGGCTGAACTTCAGCCACCAAGGCAACGTAACCCAAAATGAGTGAATCATTTTTTGAGTCTTTTACCGGTGCAAGAACAATTGCACTGCCTCGCCTGCCACCATTACTTTCGAGCAAATGATGAACACTAACTTCATCGCCCGCCAGATTAGCGAGCGAAGACAAATCCGTCATCTGATTTTTTACGCTTTGATTTCTCGCTTTCATAACCAGGGGTTGCGAGAAATCTGTTTTCTTAATTAATTGGTACTCTTCGAGATTAGAATAGCTGCTTAGAAAACTTAGCGCGGTGATTTCAGAACCGCTGGAAACTGAACTACTGGGGTTTAGTAGAGAAATAACTTCGGAATTTTTTGAAGCGCTGTCAGCGGCTTCAATAAGGATATTAAAATATCGATTTACCGAGTCCGCCAAGGTCAGCGTCAACTCGGTTTGCGAAGTGACCGCATCTTTGCGCAACTGGTCGTCGATATATACATAACCCACACCACCTAAAATAATTAAGGGTGCTAGCAATAATCCAAACCAAACCAGGAGTAACTTTACGCGTAATCCCATAATATTAAATTCATCTAATTAGGAATATTAAACAGCAACGACGCTTCGTTGCTGACAGAGGTGTCACTAAAACAGATTATTCTGTCGAAAATATTCCTCAAATTATCGTTATATGCGACAAGAGATAAATTTAAAAAATTTCCCTTTCGTCAAACCTTTCGCGGCAAGAAAGACAGGGCTGAACAAGGTGCAATTCAACTACAGAATTAAAAACCAAACACGTTGCTATCGGATTCGCGAATTGGCTTGGCACCCACTTCCTTCTCCGGCATGCTTTCAAAATTAACCACTGTTCCGCGCGAGCCATGTACAAAACAATTCACAAAATGACGTTGGCTAACATTGCCACGCTCATTTCCCGGGTATAAGTCCGCATGGAAAAACAGCTTGTAGCGATTCGCTTTTTCATCAAAGCGACTTGAGTGTGCGTCTGGTGTTAGCAATCTCAAGCGCTCGCCAAATTCGTCTTTTGCTTCCGCCTCGCAACTTAGCTGGGCGTCAGTATGAGTAACATTCCGGTAACCGCCGTTTTCGTCCTTGTCACTACCCGAAAAATTAAAATCGATTTCCCCGCTGACGTAGAGTGTAACGACAATCGAAACCCCGATCACGCCTATGGCTCCGCCAATAAACCCAACGGCTCGCAAAGGGGTCGAACGGCGTGATTTGGACTTCTTCTTCATGGCTAATCCTCGGCTTGATACACCCCCACATTTTCGAAGCCCTCATCTCGCAAGTGGGCCGCATGTAACTGGCTCATTACGCCTTTGTCACAATACAGGAGGTAAAATTTGTCCTGGTCGAGTGTTTGAAATTGTGTATTCAATTTGTAAAAGGGTATTTTGAGTGTAGCTGCGGAAACCGTCAGCGGCTCAATTTCGGCCTCATTGGGGTGCCGGATATCGACAACGACATCACTTTCTTCTAATTTTTTCGTGACCGATAAGGATTCAAGCTCGCCGCCGAGATCGTTAGCGACTTCGCTAATCGCCATATCCCTGCGCGCTTCGTAGGCTGCATCCAATATCTGCCAATTGAAGTTCGCCTCTTCGGCCTCAATGCGCTCAATGGTCGCGCGGGTCGTGGGTTTGACCGAGATCACGCCACAGTACTCGGGCATATTGGCGGCGTACTCTTCAGTCCCTATCGCTCGAGATAAATTGATAATCTCACCCTTGTCCATCGTAATAAGCGGCCGCAGCACCAACAATTCAGTCACTGAATTGATGACCCGTAGATTGGTCAGGGTTTGACTGGAAACTTGAGCCACGCTTTCCCCAGTCACTAAGGCGCCAATTTTTAAGTCGCGAGCCACCTTCGTTGCCACCCTTAACATCATCCGCTTTAACACCACTCCCATTTGAGAGTTGTGGACATTCTCTAAAATCTCGCTCACAACACCCTCAAAAGGCACGCTTATAAACCGTACATTGTGCGATGCTGCGAACTTCTGCCAGAGGTAATAACTTACTTCCTTCACGCCTAGCTCATGGGCTCGCCCACCGAGATTAAAGAAACAAAAATGAGTGGTTAAGCCTCGCTTGTTAGTAAGATAGCTCGCAACCGTCGAATCGAAGCCCCCGGAAACCAAAGAAAGGACTGGCTCTTGAGTTCCGAGCGGATAACCCCCCAAACCCTGCTGCTGCTTCAACACTATAAAACAGCGCTGTTTTACGATTTCCAAACGGATGGTGATGTCTGGGTTCTTTAATTTCACCTGAGCTGATTCGCAACCGCGATTCAACACCGCGCCGACCATACGCTCCACGTCTATCGACTTAAAGGCATGCTCGCCAGAACGTTTCACCCTTACAGCAAAGGATTTACCCATTAAAGATTCCTGCCAAATCAATAGCACCTGGGGGCCGATATCTTCTATTTGCTCGAAATCAAATACGGTCACTTCTGCGAAATAAGCAATTCCTGGAGTATTCGCCAACACCCCTGCTACCTTCGCGGTATCCTGTTTGGAGTCACTCGGGGCGACAATATCGAACTTATCCCAACCCGCTTTAACTTCTATCCCCGCGACTAAAGATTTCAGCAAGCGGTGCAGATTGCGTCTCAGCTGCTTTACGAAACGCTTACGGACTGGCGGGCTTTTAATAGTAATTTCAGGAAAAAACTTAACAACAAAATGCATGTAGACGTAAAACTCCAATATGTATTGAATTCAGCTCGAAAAGTTTGAGCACAAGAGGGGCTGAGCAACTCGGCCTAATTCTCGCCGCGAAGTATAGGCTAAGCACTACAGCAACTCATCGACTAGCGATTAGAATGGAATCGGAATCTATACACTATGAATACAATATTTAGAGACAGCACCCTCAAGAAGCACCGATAGCACCGTTATGGATCACTTTTACCCAAAACGAACCTATTTGGTGCACACCTCGCTCTATTTACGCCAGACTTATGTCCTCATGCCCCGTTTTCCTTGGGCTCTAGAACTGATGTAGAATGGCAAGCGTTTTGCTAATTCACGAACATCCTTTAGCTTGATCTACGATCTGCAATGATCCTTGGGGCAGCAATAAGGAGTGTGAGGATCAAAATCCCTATAAAACTTTTAAACCATAACGATTTGGCTAGGCCATTATTGGAGGACCCAGCATGTCAGAGAACACTCTGAAATTAATAAAAGAAACAGAAGCTCAGTGGGTTGATCTTCGCTTTACAGACACTATCGGCAAAGAACAACATGTATCAATTCCTGCATCAGTTGTTGATTCCGACTTTTTTGAAGAAGGTAAAATGTTCGATGGTTCTTCTATCGCGGGATGGAAGGGTATTAACGAATCAGACATGATTTTGATGCCAGATGACTCTACTGCTTTACTTGACCCATTCACCGACGAAGCCACCGTCATCCTTCGCTGTAATATTGTTGAGCCTTCATCGGGACAAAGTTATGAGCGTGATCCACGTTCAATCGCGCAAAAGGCAGAAGATTACTTAAAATCAACCGGTCTCGGTGATAAAGCGCTGTTTGGTCCTGAGAACGAGTTTTTCGTTTTTGACGACATTAAGTGGGGCGCAGACATGTCTGGCGCTTTCTACAAAATTTCATCTGAAGAAGCAGATTGGTCTTCTGAGCACCACTTTGAAGACGGTAACATGGGCCATCGGCCTGGCGTTAAAGGCGGTTATTTCCCAGTTCCTCCTGTCGACTCACTACACGATCTACGTGCAGCAATGTGTGCTGCGATGGATCAAATGGGCTTAGACATTGAAGTTCACCATCACGAAGTAGGCACTGCGGGCCAATGTGAAATCGGCGTTGGCGCAAATACGCTTGTTAAGAAAGCTGATGAAGTTCAGGTTTTAAAATATTGCGTTCACAATGTGGCGCACTCCTACGGCAAAACAGCGACTTTTATGCCTAAGCCATTGGTAGGTGATAACGGTAGTGGTATGCACGTTCACCAATCGTTTATGAAAGACGGCGTTAACCAATTCGCAGGTGATGCGTATTCAGGAATGTCTGAAACGGCGTTATTTTACATTGGTGGCATCATCAAGCATGCGCGCGCCTTGAACGCTTTCTTGAACGCCTCAACAAACTCCTACAAGCGTTTGGTCCCTGGATTCGAAGCACCAGTCATGTTGGCTTATTCAGCACGTAACCGTTCTGCATCAATCCGAATTCCTTTCGTTCCTAGCCCGAAAGGCAAGCGCATCGAAGCACGTTTTGGCGACAACACAGCAAACCCATACTTAGGTTTTGCCGCCTTCTTAATGGCTGGCCTCGACGGTATTAAGAATAAAATCCACCCTGGTGATCCAGCTGACAAAGATTTGTATGACCTTCCTCCAGAAGAAGCCGCAGAAATCCCAACTGTTTGCTCTAGCCTTGAACAAGCATTGCAGGCACTCAGTGATGACCGTGAATTCCTCAAGGAAGGTGGCGTGTTCACTGATGATGCGATCGATGCATACATCAGCTTGAAGTCAAAAGAAGTTCAGACTTTGAACATGACAACTCACCCAGTTGAATTTGATATGTACTACAGCGTTTAATTTAATCGCAAGCAACAAATTAACCCCCTATCGCGCGAGCTATAGGGGGTTTTTATTGCCCATAGTTTGGGTGCTAAACCACCATAGATTTGATAATCCTATCTCGACTCACCAACACGAGCCAAAATTTGGCTTCTAAACAATCAATACGCACCAGAATCAACCACCCCTTGAAGTACTGATCTCCTAAGCTTACATCAACAGCGCATCACTGTTAGTGCGCCATACGCGCAATCTGCACCAATTTGGATCACGTTATTAGCTTTTCTGCTACACTCGATTAACCCAACGCCCGTACAAGTCGCGAGATTACTCACTCCCCAAAAAGTCCCTCCGAGTTAAGCAAACTGGTTTATTTTTTGCAGTCGTCCCGCTAATTACATAAGGCTTTATTCATGTCGCAAGATCTCGACTTCAAACTTTTATTGGAAAACTTATCGACCGCAGTTTTGGTTGCTGATAGCCGCTTGAGTTGCCAATACCTCAACCCCGCTGCAGAAGTTCTGTTTGCTGTGAGTCGAGAGCAAGTGTATGGAGGACCCATAACGAATTGTTTTTATGAGTCTGAATCAGCGCTAGAGACCTTCCAAACCGCAGCGGATCTGCAAGACAACTACACCAAACGACAGGTGCTTTGGCAGATTCCCAATGGCTCAAAGGTTACCGTGGATTATTCGGTAACGCCGATCGGAGAGAATGCGAGCCTATTGATCGAAATTCAGCACCTCGATAGATTGCTGCGGATTAGTCGCGAAGAAGCGACTTCTGCGACGCAAGAAACAACTCGAAATTTAGTTCGCGGGTTGGCCCACGAAATTAAAAACCCTCTGGGCGGGATTCGTGGCGCGGCGCAACTATTGGCTAGAGAGTTACCCAATGAGAGTTTGGAAGAATATACCCACATCATCATCCAGGAAGCCGATCGTTTACGTAACTTGGTCGACAAAATGCTGGGGCCACACCAGCCTTCATCGTTTGATTTCATTAACGTTCATGAAGTTCTGGAGCGTGTGGCAGCAATCATTCATGCAGAATCCGCCGGCAGACTTGTCATCGATAGAGACTACGATCCCAGTATTCCGGCCTTAGCCGCGGACAAAGAACAACTTATCCAGGCAATCCTGAATATCGTCCGCAACGCTTGGGAAGCTCTTGAAGACGCAAACATGGTCGACGAAGGCAATATAACCTTGCGAACCCGCATACAGCGGCAATTTACAATCGGACGTTTTCACCACAACCTGGTTTGCCGAATAGATGTAATCGATAACGGCCCGGGGATTCCATCTGAGTTAATCGAAGATATTTTTTATCCGATGATTTCAGGACGCGCAAAAGGCACCGGGCTCGGCCTCGCCATCTCACAACAATTAATTAGTCAACATTTGGGTTTTATCGACTGCGAAAGTTTGCCGGGCAGAACTCAATTCTCAGTTTACATTCCTTTAGAACAAAACGATTCGGATCAAGCAAATGCAAAAAACTAATCAGGTATGGATTATTGACGATGACCGCTCTATCCGCTGGGTATTAGAAAAATCTCTACACCAAGCAGGCATCGAAACTTGCAGCTTTGAGAGCGGCGACAGAGCGCTTACGCAAATGCGCAGCCAAACCCCCGAGGCGGTGATTTGCGACATCCGTATGCCGGGAATTAATGGCCTGGAATTATTAAAAACCTTACACAAAGATAACCCCAGCGTTCCCGTAATTATCATGACGGCACACTCCGATCTCGACAGTGCAGTTGCCGCTTATCAAGGCGGTGCTTTTGAATACCTCCCCAAACCTTTCGATGTCGACGAGGCACTGGCCGTAACCCAACGCGCTCTTGCTCACGCTAAAGAACAAAGGGGCTTTTCAATTGCGGAAAAACCCGATATTGGAGGCGAGATAATTGGTGAAGCACCAGCAATGCAGGAAGTTTTTAGAGCGATCGGACGCTTGTCACAATCGAATATTACCGTACTCATTAATGGCGAATCCGGCACCGGTAAAGAATTGGTCGCCCACGCCTTACATACTCATAGCCCGCGTCGTGAACACGCTTTTATCGCATTAAACATGGCAGCCATTCCACGGGATTTAATTGAATCAGAATTATTTGGTCATGAGAAAGGCGCTTTCACCGGCGCTGGTGCACAACGTTCTGGTCGTTTTGAACAAGCTAACGGGGGAACATTATTTCTTGATGAGATTGGCGATATGCCAGCAGAAGCACAGACTCGATTGCTACGGGTTTTGGCCGATGGCGAATTTTATCGAGTAGGTGGCCATACGCCAGTTAAAGTTGACGTACGCATTATTGCTGCAACTCATCAAAATCTTGAGCAATTAGTTGATGCAAATCGTTTCCGAGAAGATTTATTTCATCGCTTAAACGTGATTCGAATTCATATTCCAAAATTGTCCGATCGCCGCGAAGATATTCCTAAATTAACCAAACATTTTTTTCATAAAGCAGCGAGCGAATTAAACGTCGAGCCAAAAATATTATTGCCCGCAACAGAAAACTATATTTGTAGTTTGAATTGGCCCGGTAACGTTCGGCAGCTAGAAAACACTTGCCGCTGGATCACCGTTATGGCGTCTGGCAGGGAAGTTCATTTGGAAGATTTGCCGCCAGAATTGATCGACCGTAAAGACACCAGCCCTCCTGCCGGGGACTGGGAAAATGCTTTGCGATCTTGGGCTGATCAAGCCTTGGCTCGGGGTCAGAATGACATCTTATCGGAGGCCGTTCCCACCTTTGAAAAAGCCTTAATCGAAACCGCTCTCAAACACACTGCAGGCCGAAAACGTGATGCGGCTAACTTGCTCGGCTGGGGTCGTAATACTTTGACTCGAAAACTAAAAGAACTCGATATCGCGTCGTCTGGATCAGATTGATCACTATCTTTCGAACAAGTTTTAAATAAAAACTAGCGATCTTATTTAGAACTTTACCTTCGCTAATACACACAGAGCTGAATCGCCGGCTGCTCCCAAGGCCACATCGGCTCTGGCTTAGATCAATATAAATTATCGTGACAAAATTTATATAACTTAGCTGCGCGATCCATTTCCTTGTCTATACTGAAATTAACAGTAAATTTCAGCCATTCGAAGACAGGTATTGTTATGACTAGCGACGATTTGACGGCCCTCTACAAAGAGGTACTTGATCGTGTCCTCAAGGAAGATTTTCGCCTACCCAATCTACCTGACATAACGATGAAGGTTCGCGCCGCGATTGATTCAGACAATACCACTGCTGAAACTCTAACCCAATTAATCTCCAAGGATCCATCTCTTACAGCACATTTAATTCAATGTGCATCGAGCCCTATTTATCGACGCCCCGTCCCTCCAAAAACACTGAGCGAAGTGATTGGACTACTAGGGTTCGCCGCAACAAATAGCTTGGTAATGTTGCACAGTGTCCGAAATATGATTGAACTGAAAACAACTGTCGAAAAGCATTTGTTTAATCACACCTGGGAACGGCTCATTGTTAAAACCAGCCTTGCTTGCTTCTTCGCGCAAAAATTAGGTTACCGTCCTGTCGATCAAGTACAGATGGCAATGTTGTTAACCGAAGTCGGTTCACTTTCAGTTTTATCCTCAATGTTAGAAGGGCCCGAACCACCGAACCCCGCCGTTTATTTTCAAATGTGCCGCCAATACAGTAAAGCCCTAGGCGACGTACTGTTAAGAAAATGGGGTGTTGATTCCTCAATTATTAAAATGCTGCGCCACTGTGGTCAATGGCAAGAAACCTGGGAAGAGAAAATAAATCTGCTAGACATTGCGAACTTATCGCTTTACTACACGGTCTTGTTGACCGTCAAAGAACCTACCCTACCAAATTTAGACACCTTAGCAGTATACGAAAAGATCCCGAACGATTTACGGGAGTGCGACAAAGCCAACTGGCTTAATCTAGTTACTGAGAACAACGATGAAATTCAAAGTTTTATCAGCTCACTAAAATAAGCACCTCTCAATCTAAAAGCTAAGTTTCCAAAAAATCTCGACGTAAAGCGCAGCCTTTTAGTTGCGCTTCGCGTATCATGTCGCGTTTTAAAATGCCCCAAAAAAGCGATGAAAAGTGATGCCCCTAGCGCACAATATTAAATTAAGTTTATTTCAGCGAGTTTTATTACATTCCGATGGGACGGTAACTGATCTAATTTCTACCTACCTCCAAAGTCCTATTCATGTCACCAAGTTGAAGCAAGAGATTATTTTTTCGGAAACATTAGAATACCTCAAAGCCCCTAAAGACTCGGAGCTATTAGCAAGAAAGATTTTATTAACCGACACTAAAAATGATCACTATCTTTATGCGGAATCCATTTTCGTTTTAGATCGAATGGAAAAAAAGTTTCGCGTCGAGCTATTAGAGACCGAAACCCCCATTGGCTTACTGTGGCAACAAGAACGCACTGAGACTTTTCGCGAACTCGTCGATCAGCGATTAGAAAAACAACCGTCATTACAACAATATTTCAAAAACGCCAAAGACGATCAGTTCTTATCCCGCACCTATCTGGTTTACCAGGCCGGCGCCCCCCTTGGTCAAATTACCGAAAAATTCCCTTTTTCTTATTTTTGCGAGTCTTAACAGCGACGGTCGATGTAAACCACCAACAAGAATCTGCACAATTTTATTTCGATGTGATGAAATTGGCAGCCGCTACATTGCAGAAGCTCGATAATCCTTTAAACTGAGCGACAACTAAAAACTGCGAGGAGCACGAAATGAAAGCCGTCAGGACAATATGTTTACTTGTTTTAGTCGCTCTGCTTGCCCTAGGAGGGTTGGTATATTACGGATTGAATAACCTTGATCGTTTTGTCGTTCAGGCAGTCGAGCACTTCGGTACTAAAGCGGTGGGAACTGAAGTAAGTTTGGACAGCGCCAACATCGAGGCTCAGCGAGGACGCGTTGAGCTATCAGGTTTTCAAATTGCCAACCCACCAGGATTCGACAGCCAATACGCTTTCGCTTTAAACAAGATAGTTACGCAAGTTGATTTAAACCTCGCATTAGCCGATGAAAGCCAGGCCATTAATGTTCGAGAGATCAGTATTGACGGCGCCAGCGTAATTGCAGAACAAAAAAACCTTACTGACACTAATCTCACCACCCTTGCCGACATGCTTGGCAAAAATTCTGGGAATTCGAGCACGCCACAAGAGGGATCGAATGATGCGCCAGGCGCATCCAGGCGCATCAAAATTGGCAGCTTCACATTTAGCAACGCTAACATTTTGCTGATTACAGAAGAATGGGGTGAGCGTAATATTAAGCTACCTACCATTAGCGTAAAGAACCTAGGCGGCAACGAGGGTATGTACCCAGAAGCGCTAGCAACCGAGCTAATGGATATTGTTTTGGCGCAAGCCGAAACAGCAGTCACCAAAGAAATCGAAAGCCTCGGTAAGAAGAAAGTACGGAGTGAACTAAAAGACCGATTGAATGAAAAATTAGATGATGAGCAAAAAGAAAAATTAGATGGCTTAAAGTCCCTTTTTGATCGCTAAAGCCTGCAAAGTAATATCTCAAGCCTCGTCGAAATAACGACGAGTGAATTTAAATCTTAACAGGAGAGGAAAGAAAAGATGCCCAAGCTCTTATCAATTGGTATCAGTATATTTATCAGCGTTTTTTTATTGGCCTGCGAAACAAAGACGAATCAAGTATCAGAAAACATAAGCGAAGCAGAAAACATTGCGAATGAAAGATCGAACCCTGAAATTATCAAGAAAGATATCCGTGGCGAAGAAGTTAGCTATCAAGTCGGAGACACAACTCTCACCGGTTATTTAGCTTTTGATGCCAATCAAAGAGGCCAGCGCCCAGGAGTGATCGTTGTTCACGAGTGGTGGGGGCACAACGACTATGTACGCACACGCGCACACATGCTCGCCAGTATGGGTTACACCGCATTCGCTTTAGATATGTATGGCGACGGCAAACAAGCGGCACACCCTGATGACGCCCAAAAATTCATGATGGAAGTAATGAGCAATGCCGAAATGGCACAACAACGTTTCGTTGCCGCTCGTGAGATTTTAGAACAACACGAAACAACTTACCCCGATAAAACTGCTGCGATTGGTTATTGCTTTGGCGGAGCTGTGGTCTTGCAAATGGCCAGAAACGGCTTAGATCTAAATGGCGTAGCCAGTTTTCACGGCAACCTAGCCACTGAGTCGCCAGCGATGGAGGGCCAGGTCGTCGCGAAAATTCTCGTCATGCATGGTGCCGATGATCCGTTTGTTCCGGAAGAACAAGTAAAAGCTTTTCAAATGGAGATGGAAGGTGCAGCAGCAGATTTTGAATTTATCACCTACCCGGGCGCTGTCCATGCTTTTACCAATCCGGGCGCCACCGCGATGGGCGAGAAATTCAGCTTACCTTTGGCTTACGATGAAGAAGCCGATACAAAAAGCTGGACTAGATTAGAAGCATTTTTAAAAGAAATTTTTTAATTTACCAAGAACACTTATTGGCGCAGGATTAAGGCTGCATACATTCAGCTTAGTCCTGCCTAATAAATAGCGGACTATTCTTATAAAGAGCTAAAGCTCATATCTTCTTCAACATGCTTTTTAACTCCGAAGCGATCAATAACTTTAAAAACCTTTCGTTAAGCGCCCGACGCGTTATCGATATACTCAACCAGAAAAATTGCTTAGTTAATCGAAAATAGTAGTATGTGTTCGCAGTCTAAAAATATACTACCGAAATACTCATTGAAATCGCTTGCTTATATATTTCCAGTTAATTCTTTATTGCTATGTCAATAAAGATCGCTAAAAAGAAAAAATTGACATCTTTGTCACATGTTCAATAACCACCGCATCAGTCGGAACATCGCGATGAAAACCTTGCGTCGAGGTGGACACGGCTTCAATCTCTTTCACCACTTCCATCCCTTTAACCACCTTACCGAACACCGCGTACCCTGGGGGCCGAGTTACAAAATCTAGATTTACGTTATCGTTCACATTTATATAGAATTGAGAAGTTGCGCTATGTGGGTCATTCGTTCTCGCCATAGCGATAGTACCTGTCGCGTTCGAGATTTCATTCTCGGCCTCATTTTGAATCGGTGCACGCGTGGGTTTTTCAGTGTATTGGTTGCGGTAAAATTCTTCGGTAAAACCACCGCCTTGAATCATAAAACCGGGAATCACACGATGAAAAACTGTGCCGCTGTAAAAATCATCATCAACATAGGTCAAAAAATTTTCAACCGTTATGGGTGCTTCTTTTTCGTATAGTTCAATAACGATATCGCCCATGCTGGTTTCTATTTTTACTTTAGGGTTCTGCGAGGATAAATATAAAACCCCGCCCCCAAGCGCTAGAACTACCACCAAGGAAACCACGACTATCATGTTCGTCTTCATCACTACCTCTTTGTTTTTCTACATTTCATAAAATTCAATCAATATGCCGTCCGGCCCCGTCAGTAAAAATGCATTTTTCACCTTAAGCCCTGTTGTAGAATGATCGCTTAATGCTTGCAAAGAAAATTCTGGGAAAGCGTTGCTAAACTTCGAATATTTCGATTTAAGATCTTGAATCTGAATTTGAATGAGTGAAAATCCAATTTTTTCATCTGGCCTAGCACTCCAAATATCCAAACCATTACTCGCTTGAAAAAATTGTATGGCGAAATTCTCAACTCCACAGATGTCCGACGAGCTGGATTCGCACTGTAAAAATTTAATAATTTTATCGATTGTTTTTGTCGCGTCATTTTTATTCTCGACAAGTAATCCGAGTCTGAAGCGATCTCTGCCAGTTAAATAGTTTTTATTATCCACAAACTGAATCTGTATTTGATTACCATCTGCGTCGAGGACTGATGCGACTTGATAAGCTTCACCGCTAGCAAAAGTCTTTGCTTCGAGTATCGGATTCCTACCCGTAACATGTAATCGTCGCAACACTTCTGTTTTTGCTTCTTGAGGCATATTAATTGACAACAAGCGTATACCTCGGGCTAAGTTTGCGCCGCCCTTTAGTTTAGGTAGTTTTTCTCTCGCAATAACGAAATGTAATTCGGCGCGTAAGTTGCTGTCTTCAAGTTGGTAACGCATTATTGAGTAAGCATTATCAATCAACACGTCAGGCAAGCGCGTTAAACCCAGCGCTTTACCATAAAAACGATCAACTGCTATCGAGCTGGATGCTGAAATAACCACGTTCATCTGCTGATTTAAATTCTGAATTTTCGATTCTTGCGCTGTTTGATCAGATTGAGCACTGGCCACCTGGGAAATATTAAGTGTCAGCACACAGATCAATATCGAAACTAAAGATTTAAAATGGATAGAGCGCCTGTCAGCAATGTCGTTGTAGGATTCGCAAAAATTTAGGCGTATACTCGATTTTACAAAAATGTTTAAAAACATAATAAAAAACTTGCTCTTATTTGGGTCAAAAAACATAAGAAATCTTTTCGGGATTATTATTTTCTTTAAATGTTTTAGCGCCTGATTTTCCCATAAAACAAACTGAGCACAAATCATAAAGGCTAATTATGCGTAAATTATTATTCGTTGTTGTTCTTCTCGGCGCCGTATACGGCATTTATTTTATGTCGAATTTGGGTGAGCAAATGCAAACGAGCTCACCATCTTCAAGCGCGGATACCAGTGTTAGCACCTCGACTGCCCTTAACCATAGTGCTGCAAATGTCGATGGTAATCGCATTCGCCAGGCTGACAGCGAGCCTGAAAACTGGCTAGCTCATGGGCGAACTTATGATGAATCACGCTTTAGCCCTTTGCAACAAATCAACGATCAGAATGTGTCTGAGCTAGGGCTGGCATGGTCCTTCGACACCAATACCAGCAGAGGCCTAGAGTCCACGCCCATTGTTGTAGATGGAGTTATGTATTCCACCGCCTCATGGAGCGTGGTGTTCGCCCATAACGCGAAAACGGGGGAACTGTTGTGGAGCTACGACCCGAAAGTGCCTAAATCCTGGGGTGCCAATGCCTGTTGCGATGTCGTCAATCGCGGTGTGGCAGTGTGGGAAGGCAAGGTATTCGTCGGAACTATCGACGGCTACCTCGTCGCCCTTGATGCCGCTAATGGCGAACAACTCTGGAAAACCAACACCATCGATCGAGAAAAACCCTACACCATCACTGGCGCTCCTCGTATCGTAAAGGGAAAAGTCATTATTGGTAACGGCGGCGCTGAATACGGGGTAAGAGGATACGTCACCGCGTACGATGCGCAGAGTGGAGAGCAAGCGTGGCGATTTTACACAGTGCCCGGCAATCCCGCCGATGGCTTCGAGTCCCCTGCCTTAGAAGAAGCCGCCAAAACCTGGTCAGGCGAGTGGTGGCAATACGGTGGCGGTGGCACTGCCTGGGACTCAATGGCCTATGATCCAGAATTAAACTTGTTATACATCGGCACCGGCAATGGCTCCGTTTGGAATCGCGAGGTACGTAGCCCAGGTGGCGGAGACAATTTATATTTGTCTTCTATCGTCGCCATCAACCCCGACTCTGGTGAATACGTATGGCACTACCAAACCACGCCGGGAGATAGCTGGGACTACACTGCGACCCAACACTTAATTCTTGCTGACTTGGAGCTCGACGGCAGTATCCGTAAAGTCATCATGCAAGCACCGAAGAATGGCTTCTTCTATGTCATCGACAGAACCAATGGAGAATTTATTTCCGCGAATAATTATGTCCCAGTGTCTTGGGCGACTCATATAGACCCCGACACTGGCCGCCCTGTCGAAACTGCCAACGCTCGCTATCAAGCGGCAAACCCTCTTGCTGCGCTAACGCCGGAGCAAGTGGTCGATACCTTAAAACAACTTTCTGATGCCGATTTCGAAAACGCTTTTCACAAACCCGGCCCATTAGGCGGCCACAACTGGCACCCTATGTCATACAGCAAGCAAACCGGATTAGTGTATATCCCCGCGCTAGAGATTCCCTTTGCTTATGGGAATGAACCGCAATTTAATTTTATTAATGGGCGCTGGAATCTCGCTGTCGATCCACTGCTAAATATGCCAACCGACGACAAAGAACTGGATGATCGCATCGATGGCTTATTGCGTGGCCACATCAGTGCTTGGAATCCCGTTACGCAACAAGAAGTATGGCGAGTTCAACACGCCGGAAGTTGGAATGGCGGCATTTTATCGACGGCGGGCAATTTAGTTTTTCAGGGCACGTCCCACGGACAGCTCGTCGCTTACGCTGCGGACACCGGTGAGCAATTGTGGTCAGCACCAACCCAAACCGGAACCGTCGCACCGCCAGTCACCTACTCCATCGATGGCGAGCAATATGTCACGGTCGTGGCGGGCTGGGGTGGCGCGTTTCCGTTAGTCGCTGGAGGCGCTGCAGAAAAAATTGATACTCAGCATCGTGGCCGCATATTGACTTTCAAACTCGGTGCCAATCAACAGCTTCCAGCAATCGAAGCAGATGCGCCGCTTCCAGATATCCCTGCTCTAGAAGCAAGCGCCGAGCAAATATTAAACGGCAAAGCGGTTTACCATACCTATTGTGGTGTTTGTCACGGTCCCGGTTTACACGGCGGTGGCGTGATAGCAGACCTGCGCCACATGGGCATCGCCAAGCATAATATTTTTAAAGACATTGTCTTGAATGGCGTATTTAGCGACTTAGGAATGGTGAGTTTCGCGGATGTCATCGACGAACAGCAAACTGAAGATATCCAAGCTTACATTATTAGCGAAGCCGCGAAATTGAGGGCCTCACAATAAATTAACGCTTAATGTCGATAAGTCAGCATTGGAATTTTCTAATGCTGACTTAAATTGAATTGCTCGACAGCTAAAAACCCCTTTCTCAATAGATAACAATAAGTAGGGCATACTTTTTCAGTTACAAATCTTGATAGTCAATCAGGGTCTTCCAGCACCGCGAACTGATAGAATGCCTGCCAAATTCAAAACCACGAAATATTTTTATATATAAAAATAGCCCTACAATTAGTGTTAAAACCATCAATAATATCGAGGCTTTTATGCGCATACTTGCAAGCTTACTTACCCTAATTTTTATTAGTGCCTGTTCTTCGACGATAAGAACAGCAGATGTTCATGCACAAGGTTTATCTTTTGCCAAGCCGGAAAGCGTTGGCCTTTCATCCACGCAACTCGCCACCATTGATCAAGTGCTCAAAGAGTACATTGCTGATGATCAGCTTGTTGGTGCTGTAAGCATGGTCGCGCGAAAAGGCAAAGTTGTTCACTTCGAAAACTTCGGTGATTTAAACAAAGAGAGCGGTGCCGACATGGAGAAAGATAGTTTATTTCGCATCTACTCAATGTCTAAACCCATCACTACCGTCGCCGCAATGATGCTCTACGAACAAGGAAAGTTTCAATTAACCGATCCCGTCGAAAAATATTTACCTGAATTCAAAAATATTTTGGTACTCGAAAACGGCACGCCGGTAAAACAAAACAAGACCTTCACTATTCAAATGTTGATGTCCCATACGGCAGGTTTTACCTATGGGGTATTTGGTAATACTCCCGTAGATCAGCAATACCGAAAAGCAGGAATTCTGGGCAACAAAGATCTTGCGGAAATGGTTACGGAGTTGAGCAAGATACCTTTACAAAATCAACCGGGTACACAGTGGCACTACAGCGTTTCAACAGATATTTTGGGCCGCTTAGTAGAAGTGATTTCTGGGCAAGCATTTGATGAATATCTAGCACAACATATTTTTCAACCACTTGGTATGAATGACACCTTTTTCCAAGTTCCTCAAGACAAGCTCAATCGTTTTGGCACCAACCATCGCTACAATCCGCAAACAAAAAAGTTAGAAGTATCTGAAGGCGTAACTGACAGCCCCTACGTAAAAGATGTGACGTTTTTCTCTGGCGGCGGCGGCTTAGTTTCTTCTGCTGAAGACTATATGAAGTTTTCACAAATGCTACTCAATGGCGGTGAATTTAATGGTCAACGCATACTGGGCAGAAAAACTATTCAATACATGGCGCGAGACCACCTAAACGGCTTAACCGCAAATGTAAGTGGCGAAGGCTTAGCGAATCGGCCCGGAGCAGGTTTCGGTTTAGGCTTTGGAATTCTGAATGACGCTGCCTTATCTGGCGTAATTGGTTCCGAAGGAGAATATTATTGGGGCGGCGCGGCCGGCACAATTTTTTGGATCGACCCCGTCGAAGAATTGATTGCCATAGTAATGATCCAGCATATGAATGTGCAGATACCGCTCCGCAATACTATTAAAGCGATTACTTATAGCGCAATCACGAAGTAACGCAAAGTAAATTTACTCTATTTGCTTTTAAGCAAAACAGTTTTTGATTGGCATAGATGCGAGTCGAAATTTAATTTTTTAATATATATTTTAGGAAGAATAAATGTCGTTAAAAATTTCAGATTTATTTTCGGTACAAGGAAAAGTAGCCGTTGTTACCGGCGGATCGCGAGGGATTGGTAAAATGATTTCTCAAGGCTACGTCGAAAACGGCGCGAAAGTTTATATCAGCGCACGCAAAGCCACACAGTGCATTGAAACCGCCGAAGAATTAAGCAAGCTCGGTACCTGTATTGCGATCCCTGCAGATCTTTCCACTAAAGAAGGACGCGACTCTTTCGTTGGGGCAATTAAAGAGCGAGAAAATAAAATCGATATTCTTGTTAATAACGCAGGGGCCGCCTGGGGAGCGCCTTTCAATGAGTATCCCGATGAAGGTTATGACAAGGTGATGGAAATCAATGTCAAAGCGATTTTTACATTAACCCGAGACCTGCTGCCGCTGCTAACAAAAGATGCTTCACAATCCTCTCCCAGCAAAGTCATCAACATTGGCTCTATTGACGGTCTTAGGATTTCCTCTACCGATAATTATGCCTACGGAGCGAGTAAAGCCGCGGTACATCATCTGACAAAAAACCTTGCGGTTCGTTTAGCAGAACAGGGGATAACCGTGAACGCCATCGCGCCTGGACCCTTTGAAAGTAAAATGATGGCCGCGACACTAGATAAATATAAAAAATCAATTGAAGCGAGTAATCCCATGGGCCGAATCGGTGCGCCGGAAGATATGGCCAGTTTAGCGATTTATTTGGGCTCGAAAGCGAGCAATTATGTGACGGGACAAATAATTGCTCTAGATGGTGCCGCACATATGGCAATCGTAGGCCGAACAGAAGAGTAAAAAGATTTTACAAAATAGAAGTCATAAAAAAAACCCGGCAAAGTATGCCGGGTTTTCTTATTATGCAAACTCTACTAGAAAATTATTTGTCGGCTGATTTCGCCATCAATTTTTTAGCGTCATCCATACCGCCGACATTCACCACGTCCGTATAGCCCATCTTCTCTAAAGATTTTTGTGCAATTCCAGCACGACCACCACTACGGCAATGAAGCCTTATCGGTGTATTTTTCTCAAGGTTGAGTGAGGCGATTTTATCTGCGACTTCAGTATGAGGAATATGAACGACACCCTCTAAATGTTCTTTGTTATATTCTTCAATTGAGCGAACGTCTATCCACACCTCTTCTGCCGCACTAACAGATACGGCAAATAATATGGCACTGAGTACCAGCACTAAGCGAAAACAACTATTATTTAATACCTTCATAACTTACTCCCCCGTTTAGAATTAGACCTGAAACATCATACCAAGTCTTAGTTTCAATTAACTCGATCTAGTTCCCTCTTAATCTGATAAATCTAGCTAATAAATGTTATTTGGCTTAGGAGTTTCCTAATACTTGGTAAAAAACTTATTGCAAAACAAAACAACAAATCGCCAGAACAGAAAAATAATAAGGTAGCCAATCAATATACCAATAGCATTGGCTAGCAAATCCGAAAGCTGGAAATCCCTTCCTGTAAACCCTTGCAGTATTTCCATTAGGAACGAATAAGCAAGTAAGGCCAGTCCAGGTAAAAGTCCAAAACCGGCTTTGTGCCAGGCGAAGCGCAAGGAAATTAACAGCGTTCCCCAGCACAAGACATGTAAAAACTTATCCCAAACCGAAATAAAAATTTCGGCAGGCTCAGGACTCAATGTCAAGCAGGTGGCTGCTACAATTAAAACACCAAACTGCGCCCAGCCAACTATTGCGAACCACTTCGAATAAGCACCGGAAACTATCATTGCTTAGTTAATACTTTTGTTTTCTTCCGCTTTTTCTGCTTTTGCATTTGCTTGTGCGATCGCATTTGCAAACAAAGCATCGAAGTTTACTGGCGGTAACATCAAGGGAGGAAAACCACCTTTCACTACAGCATTATCGACACTCTCTCTCGCGTAAGGGAATAATATCTGCAAGCAAACTGTATTTAACACTTGAGTCAACTGATTAGCTTCCAGGCCTTCGACAAAAAATATACCGGCTTGTTGAATTTCAATTAAAAATACAACGTTATCGTCAATCTTAACGGTAATCGTCAAAGACAAAACTACTTCGTAAGTCGAGTCATTTAGTTTTTGATTTTTAGTGTTGATTTCTTGATTGACCTGCGGCTTCCAAGCTTGATTGAAAGCACTAACACCCATTGGCGCTTCGAAAGATAAATCTTTTATATACACTCGCTGAATCGCAAATTTTTGTTCATTACTTGCTGCTTCGTTTTGCTGTTCAGCCGAACCTGTTGTCTCTGCCATTACTCGGAATACTCCGTTTTGTTTGATATGAGTTAATGTTTTCTTGTCGACAATAAAAATGTATTACTTATCGATGATTATAAATTTGATTTGCTTAAAACCCTGAAACTGTTTTTACTTGACCAGCGGTAAGTTCTGATTTTCCCACTCCGCCAATCCGCCACTTAAGCGCGCCACATTAAATTCTTTAGTTCTAAGCGTATTGCCAACACTTCCAGCATGCTGCCCAATTTTATCGACTAAGATGATTGTTTTTTCTTTGCTGGGTGTTAACTCTTCCCAGCGATCATTAATTTTATTGAACGGAATGTTAATTGAATTAACGATGTGGCCTTTTTTAAAATCCGCAGGCTCTCGCAAATCCACCAACAAGGCTTCATCTTTATTCACCAGGCGTGTGACCTCATGAATCGAAAGTGTTTTCCCGCCACGACGTTTTTCATTCCAAATAAATGCGTATACGAAAACCAATAGAGCGGACACTAACAAGTACTGCTCACTTATAAATACAAAGAAATCCACGAGTAACTATCTCACCTCAGTTTTAGAATTATTCCCCTTCGCCCTCGAAGTTAGCCAGCTTTGCGGGCCTCCCAAATCGGGCCAGAAATTGGGGCTGGAGTATACACCATCAATTCAGCGATTTGTTGTTGCCTGAACGTGTCTGCCGATACAGAGATCGAGCAAAGCCGTGGTGATCAGCAAGTTCTGATTCCAGCGCAGACACACAACTCGAATCTGTCTTTAACCTTGATAAGCTGCGTATATTCAGTACTAGACCATAGAGTTACGGACTATAAGCCAGTAAAATAACTCACTTTATCTGCCCACCAAGTAAAAATTCACACCGATAGGAAAATAGTTAACTGCATGACCAGTCCCAAGAAATCCGTAGTACTCATCATCATCGACGGCTTCGGCTACTCTGAAAACGCCAAGTACAACGCTATTAGCGCCGCAAACGCACCGGTATGGGAAAAGCTCTGGAGTAGTAGGCCAAAGACATTGATTCACACCTCTGGACTGGCCGTGGGCCTACCCGAAGGACAAATGGGCAACTCTGAAGTTGGCCATATGACCCTGGGCGCTGGCCGGGTTGTCTACCAAAACTTCACCCGTATCAACAAAGCCATCGCCGATGGCGAGTTCGACACCAACCCTGTTTACACTCAAGCAATTGATAAGGCCATTAACGCCAATGCAGCGGTGCATATTCTTGGCTTACTTTCACCTGGCGGCGTTCACAGCCACGAAGATCATATCTTTGCGATGATGAGATTGGCCGCCAAACGAGGTGCCAAGAAAATTTACTTGCATGCTTTTTTGGACGGCCGCGATGTCGCACCACGAAGTGCAAAACCTTCACTAGAAAAAGCGGAAAAATTATTTACCGAACTTGGCGTTGGTAAAGTAGCCTCTATATGTGGAAGATTTTTTGCACTCGACCGCGACAACCGCTGGGATCGTGTCGAATCTGCCTACAATTTGCTTGCTTCGGGCAAAGCAGACTACCAATATACGAACGTATCTGAGGCCATAGAAGCCGCTTATCAACGCGAAGAAAACGATGAGTTCGTTAAAGCGACAAGAATTGGTGAAGAAAATTCTGCGCCCGTCGCTATCGAAAACAATGACAGTGTTATTTTCATGAATTTTCGCCCAGATCGTGCGCGCGAAATTACACACGCGTTTGTCGATGAACAATTTGATCACTTTCCTCGCAAACATATTCAGCTCTCAGACTTTGTTCAAACCACTGAATATTCGGCAGACATTAAAACACCCTGCGCTTACCCCCCCGAAGATTTAAAAAATTCAATGGGCGAATATCTCGCCAACCAAGGTAAAACACAATTACGTATTGCAGAAACTGAAAAGTACGCTCACGTGACGTTTTTCTTTAGCGGCGGTCAAGAATCTCTGTATAAAGGTGAAGATCGAATTCTAATTCCCTCGCCCGATGTCGCCACCTATGATTTAAAACCTGAGATGAGCGCCTACGAATTGACTGACAAGTTGGTCGAGGCCATTGCATCTCAACGATTTGATTCTATTATTTGTAATTATGCCAATTGCGATCAGGTCGGCCATTCCGGTATTTTTGATGCCGCTGTGAAAGCAGTTGAAGTAGTCGACGAATGTTTAGAAAAAGTGTTGGCCGCTTGTGAAAAGGTGGGTGCGGAATTGTTGATTACCGCAGACCACGGCAACGTCGAGGAAATGTTTGACGAGAAAAGTGGCCAAGCCATGACTCAACACACAACGCTTCCGGTTCCTCTTGTCTATGTAGGCAATCGCAAACTGTCCCTAGCTGAGGGAGGGAGCTTAGCTGATATTGCCCCCACACTCTTGGCACTAATGAATATTGAACAACCAAAAGAAATGACCGGGAAGAATTTAGCTTTATTTGAGGACTAAAAATTTAAACCAAAGAAATAGATAAATGACATATTTTATGCAAATAAGATGCACAACTTTACCAAATAAACCCTAACCATACTTTAATCTAAAAAGAGGAATGCACGTGATGAAAATATTTTTTCGCCTCCTGTTACTCGCCAGCGTAATGTTAATTACGCTACCGAGTATTGCTCAGGATTCACAAGCCAGTGAAGGAGAACAGAAAGCAAAGCTCGAAGAATTAAAACAAACAATTGAGGATCTCAAGCAAGAGCTAGAATCAATTAAAAATGATCGCGATGGCTTATCAAGAGATCTAGAAAACAACGAAACCGACATCAGTGATTTATTGGAGAAAATCGAAAAAATCAAAGCTGAGTTAGGCGAGCAAGAACAAGCTTTGCAACAACTCAACTCAGATAGAAAACTATTAGCACAGGAGCAGAACTCTCAAAAAAAGCACATAGCCCAGCAGGTTAGAGCGGCATACCAGCTGGGCGGTCAAAGCAATATTAAATTATTATTAAATCAAGATAGTCCCGAAGCAGTCACCCGAATGCTGAGGTATCACGATTACTTTCTTTCAGCACGCACGGAAAAACTCGCGGACTATCTTCTAAATATTACCAAGTTAGACAAAATTGAACCAAAAATAATTGAAACTAAAAACTCACTAGAAAAAAATCAACAAACGTTAAAATCACGCTATAGCGATCTCTCGAAAGCCCAAGAAGCTCGTAAGAAAAACTTGGCGCGCTTAGAAAAAACTATCGTCAATAAAGATTCTCAACTACAAAAATTGGCGCAAGATAGACAGCGAGTAGAAAAAGTTCTCAACACAATTCGCGAAGCCTCCGGATCTCGGCCTTTTTATTCCAGCTCCACTTCATTCTCTTCTCTGCGGGGGAAATTACCTTGGCCAACGAAAGGAAAGATTGCCCATCGCTATGGCAGCGACCGTGTCGCTGGTCGACTCAAGTGGGACGGTGTATTAATCCAAGCCGAAGAAGGCTCGCCAGTACAAGTCATTCACAACGGCATGGTGATTTTTGCTGATTACATGCAGGGTTATGGTCTGTTGATTATCGTCGATCATGGCGACGGCTATTGGAGCTTGTATGCGCATAACCAAATGCTCACTAAAAACGTCGGTACGCTCGTCAGCGCCGGAGAAACAATTGCTCAAGTTGGCAACAGTGGCGGTCAAAACCAGGCTGGATTATATTTCCAAATTCGTAAAAATGGCGAAACTACTAACCCTGGTCAATGGTGCGGTTAAATATGAGCAACAGATTCTCTAAATAAGGTCATTTGTCCGTTCACGGCGAGTAAACCCTATCCTGTCCAACTCTTAGTTACTTCCTTTTGCTAATTTCGTAAATTCTGTACGAATACTAAGTTCGAATGTGTAAAAAATCATAAATTAGCGACAATATCGAATTTTAAGCACACTTGCGGGTCTACAATTAATCATATTGAAATTTCGACGTACCACGGCGTATACCAGTCAACTATTCGGCACAGGAGTGTCTTAATGAAATCTTCGCGTTTGTCTCGCTCAATTGCCGCAATTACCTGCGCCTCTGCTCTAGCTCTTCCTTTAGCGCTTTTCGCAGACGAATCTGAGCTTATTGACGCCGACACACCGGCCCTAGAATCTGAAAATACCGCCAGTACAATTAAGAGCGCAGGCAGCAACCAGAGTTTATTACCCCTAGAGGAGCTACGAACCTTCACTAAGGTCTATCAACATATTCGCCAAGACTATGTCGAGGATGTTACCGATGCGCAGTTACTAGAGTACGCAATTAAAGGCATGCTCGCTGAGCTTGACCCTCATTCCTCTTATCTTGATCAATCCTCGTTTGAAGACTTACAAGAAAACACCACTGGTGAGTTCGGCGGTCTCGGTGTACAAATTCAAATGGGTGAAGATGGCTTAATTAAAGTGATCGCACCAATTGATGACACACCGGCCAAACGCGCCGGTGTAGAGGCGGGCGACCTCATCGTTAAGCTTGCTGACAAACCGGTTAAAGGCATGACCCAGGATGAGGCCATCGGCATGATGAAGGGCGTACCGGGTACCGCGATAAAAATTACTATATTGCGTGAAGGCGCCAATCAGCCAATCGAATTCGATATTGTGCGTGATGTCATTAAGGTCGCCAGTGTCCGCTCCCGGCTTTTGGAATCCCAATATGGCTATCTCCGTATCGCTCAATTTCAAGTCAACACTGGCGAAGATCTCAAGAAAGAAATCAACAAATTAAGCGAAGAAGCCGAAGCACTTAAAGGTCTAATACTCGACCTCCGCAATAACCCTGGCGGTGTTCTTGGAGCCTCAGCTGAAGTCGTTGACGTGTTTCTAGATCAAGGACTGATTGTTTACACAGAAGGGCGAATTCAAGGTGGCGATTTACGCTTTGAAGCAAACATTGGCGATATTACCAATGGCCTGCCAGTCGTAGTGCTCATCAACGGCGGCTCTGCATCAGCATCAGAAATTGTTGCGGGAGCACTTCAGGATCATCGACGAGCCATCATCCTCGGCACTGATAGCTTTGGTAAAGGATCGGTACAAACCGTCATTCCAATCAGCGAAGATCGTGCAATCAAGCTCACCACCGCTCTCTATTTCACACCCTCAGGGCGCTCCATTCAGGCACAGGGAATCAAGCCAGATATTTTTGTTGAGCTTGCTAGATACACAGCGATAAAACCTCAATTGCGCACCACAGAAGCCGATTTAGGAAATCATCTTAGCAACGGGAATGGTGGCGAAGAAAACGGGTCTTCAAAACGTGACTCCTCTGAAAATTCAGCGACTGAAATTTTAGAGCGTGACAATCAGTTGTTTGAAGCGCTGAACCTCTTGAAAGGGATCAACGTCTTTACCCAAGGCAGCCAAGTTAAACCAACCATTGCAAGATCCGAAAGTGAAACCGAGCCTGCTAGCAGTGCGCATTAAGCACAGCTAAGATACACTCCAAGCCTTAAACACCTTAACGACTTGCAGAGCGAGCTCGATGTTTTCAGTCTTTCAAAGGATTATGATTCGACTCACGCTACTAATAAGCTGTCTATCTTGCGCAGTTTTTTTTACCCTCCCCCTACAAGCCGAAACCTCTAGCACTCATCACAGCGCTGGAGGTTTTAGCACGGGCAGTTTAAACACTGATAGTTTGAACACGAGTAGCTTTCACGCCGACAATTACAGCTCGGACAATATTGCCCAACGATTACCAACGTCAAACACGGCTCGCATCGCTATCATCATCGATGACATTGGCTATAGCTGGCAAAAAGGCGAGCAAATCGCACAACTCCCCGGGCCCGTAACCGTATCCATCTTGCCGCACAGTCCCTTTGGTGCTCGCCTCGCTAGCCTTTTTCACGAAGCCGGCAAAGAGATTATGCTTCATGCCCCGATGAGCAATATCTTGAACAAGCCGCTTGATGAGGGCGCCTTAACTACGGAAATGAGTAAACAAGTATTTTTACATACATTGAGGGATAGCCTAGATTCCCTGCCTCATGTGGTGGGGGTGAACAATCATATGGGCAGCTTGCTAACTCAGCATGAACAACCCATGAGATGGCTGATGGCAGAGCTTAAGCACCAACAACTGTATTTTATTGACAGCCGCACCAGTCCAAACAGTCAGGCTTGGGAAGTAGCACAAAAGTACTTGTTACCGAGCTCAAAAAGAGATTTTTTTCTTGATCACGAGCGCGGCGAAGCAGCAGTCAAGAAACAATTCGATCGTTTTATAAACTCCGCAAAACTTCACGGTCAAGGGATAGCGATCGCTCATCCTTACCCTGAAACACTCTTATTATTAGAACGACAAATCCCCCAACTAAGCCTGCAAGGTATTGAATTAACTAGTGTCTCCGAATTATTAGCAGTAGAACTCGAAGACTTTCAAGACACTCCAATTAACACTATGAACAGCGCCGTAGATAGACAAACTGACTATATAGACAGAATACGAACAACAATTTCGCATAAAAAATAAATATCAGTATGATAAATCAATATATGGCATTGATGATTATTCAGGCTATCATTGCGGGATAGCATTTGATGTTAGCGCTACAGCAGCAGAACTGCTCTGTAATATTAAGATGTATTCACTTAGAAATTTAATGCACTGCAAATATTAAGTGAGCCTTACTTTAATTTAAAAAGGCACATGATGAGAAACGTGTTTGCAAAGAGAATAGGAACCTCAGCTATGAAATTAAATCGTACTGGCGAACAGGGAAAATTACCGGAAAGAAACGACCGCTACTACATGAAAGAGGAATACTGGTACTACACTACTCGCGAAGGTGTAGATATTGGCCCTTTCGATTCTCTTGATGACGCTACTAATGGTGCAAGTGAATTTATTGATTTCATCAGCGCGGTTGAGCCTGGTTTTGTTCGAACGCTTGAGCAATACGGTAACCAAGCAGTCGCCTAAAAATTCCGTTTGAAATTTCTAAAACCCAGCATGGCAACATGCTGGGTTTTTTTCGTTTACATATTTCGTTTGCGGCGTTATTGGAATCGAACTTTTTTTAAGATCAATCCACTTATGAGAGAATGTTCAGGGCATCTGTTTAATTTAGAGTTTTTTTGAGAGAACAGAATTTATGTTGCAATCGCAAAAGACTTTACATTCCTCGACTTAAAGTCGCACTTCAATTCCTTGCTCTTGCATGAATTGTTTTGCTTCGCCAACGCTGGACTCTTGGAAATGAAAAATACTTGCGGCCAATACCGCACTTGCTTTTCCTTGTTTTATACCATCGACAAGGTGTTGCAAATTGCCAACCCCGCCGGATGCAATAACGGGAATATCAACCGCTTCACTAATTGCTCGCGTAAGCTTTAAATCAAAACCGTCTTTGGTGCCGTCTTTATCCATACTCGTCAATAAGAGTTCGCCCGCACCGTACGCTGCCATTTTTTTCGCCCACTCAATCGCGTCAATCCCTGTAGATTTTCTTCCACCGTGAGTAAAAATTTCCCAAAGTGGTGCTTCATCGCTTTCACTCACTTGCTTTGCATCAATGGCAACAACAATACATTGCGCGCCGAAACGTTCGGACGCTTGTTTAACGAATTCTGGATTACTAACCGCGGCAGAATTAATTCCGACCTTATCGGCGCCTGCATTTAACATGCGACGAATATCTTCGATCGTTCTAATACCACCACCAACGGTGAGTGGGATAAATACTTGTTCAGCCATACGCTCGACTGTTTGCACCATCGTCTCGCGACCTTCATGTGTGGCGGTAATATCAAGAAATACCACCTCATCGGCACCCTCTTCATCGTAGCGCTTGGCTACTTCGACGGGATCACCTGCGTCACGAATATCCAAAAACTTTACGCCCTTAACGACACGACCACAGTCAACATCAAGACAAGGTATTACCCGTTTTGCCAAACTCACTGCAAACCCTCTATAGATATTTTAAAAATATTTCACAAATTATTTTTGTTCGTCACACCACTTTTGCGCGACGGCAAGATCTAGAGTTCCTTCATAGATCGCTCTGCCAGTGATCGCGCCCATAATTCCATCTTTAGCGAAAGGCTGCAGCGCTTGAATATCGGAAAGTTTTGAAACACCCCCGGAGGCAATCACAGGAATTTTTGAAGCACGGGCCAACTCGACAGTGGAATCAACATTCACACCCTGCATCATTCCATCTTTGGCAATGTCCGTATAAATAATTGCACTCACCCCGGCGCCAGCGAATTCATTAACCAAATCTGTCGCACGCACAGTTGATACTTCAGCCCAACCTTCCGTAGCAACAAAACCAGCCTTCGCATCGAGGCCGACAATAATCTTGCCAGGAAATTCTTTACACATGTCTCGCACAAAATCCGGATCAGTCAATGCTTTCGTACCAATGATTACGTAATCTACTCCCGCCGATAAATAAAACTCGACGGTGTCTTCACTGCGGATACCACCACCAATTTGAATCGGTAAATTCTGGAATTTTTTTGCAATTGCCGTAACGACATCGCCATTTACCGGCGCACCTACAAAGGCACCATTTAAATCAACCAAATGCAATCGGCGTGCGCCTTGATCGACCCATTGTTGTGCCATTGCTACGGGGTCATTAGAAAACACTGTAGAGTCTTCCATTAAACCTTGTCGAAGTCTTACGCATTGGCCGTCTTTTAAATCAATCGCGGGTATTACAAGCATTTCTAAAATCCAAAAAAATAATAAATTTAAATAAAAAATGGTTTTTTTAACTACACTAAAAGCCTGCTAAATTTTTCCATCCCAAGAAACAAAATTTTTTAACAATTGCAAACCATCGGTATGGCTTTTTTCTGGGTGAAATTGTGCTGCGAACAAATTGTCGCGAAATAAAACCGAAGTAAAATCCAAACCGTAATGAGTCTTACCAGCCAATTGGCTCTCGTCGCTCGCCTCAACATAATAACTGTGCACAAAATAAAAACGGCTGTTATTGGCGATGTTTTTCCACAAGGGGTGATCGACAGTTTGCTCAACTCGATTCCAACCCATGTGAGGGATTTTTAATTCGTCTCCCGCTTCATCTTTCATATGACTGGGGAAACGACGAACTTGTCCCGGCAAAATTCGCAAACATTCTATTCCATTGTTTTCATCGCTACGCTCCATCAAGGCCTGTAGGCCTACACAAACCGCTAATACAGGCTTACCATCAGCAAGCGCTTGTTTAACAATGGCGTCAACATTGAGTCGCAAAATTTCACTCATGCAATCGCGAATCGCGCCAACGCCTGGAAAAATAATATGATCGGCTTGCGCAATCGCATTAGGTTCCGCAGTGATATCTACGGCAACATCCGGTGCAACATTTTTAATGGCACTAGCAACGGAATGCAGGTTACCCATTCCATAATCAATTATGGCCAGGCGTTTCTGTGTCATGGCTAATCTCTGGATAATTGTTCTGAGTAGTTGTTCTAGATAATGGTTTTTTCTTTACTGATCGCTGGCTCTAGGTTTTTATTCAGCAAGAACCAAAAAACTAACTAAGATCCTGGACGCGTGTTAGGGAACCTTTGGATAAGCAGGAGATTCTTGGTTGCTTACAGCGAGCCTTTGGTTGAAGGCATCACACCACTCATACGTGGATCCATCGCTACCGCCATACGCAAGGCTCGACCAAAGGCTTTAAATACGGTTTCAATTTGATGATGGGCATTTCCGCCTTTCAAACAGTCAATATGTATCGTCACTTGTGCGTGATTGACGAAACCCTGGAAAAACTCTCGAAACAGCTCAGTATCAAATTGGCCAATGCGCTTCTGAGTGAAATCTAGGTTCATAAATAGGCCGGGGCGGCCAGAAAAGTCGATTACCACTCGAGATAACGCTTCATCTAAAGGCACATAAGCATGGCCATAGCGAACAATGCCTTTTTTATCGCCAATTGCTTTAGCCAAAGCCTGGCCAAGAGTAATTCCGATATCTTCCACCGTGTGATGATCATCAATATGCGTATCGCCCTTGCAAGAAACGTCTAAATCGATAACGCCATGGCGAGCAATTTGGTCAATCATGTGCTCTAGAAACGGCACACCCGTCGCCATCTTGGCTTTACCGCTGCCATCTAAATTAATAGTGACGGCAATTTCGGTCTCAAGCGTGTCACGTTTTACTGTGGCCGATCTATCGGTCATCGATCTTTCCTCGAATTGTGGCGGGAGCAAACAAGGCGCGAATTATACTGGTATCCCGCTTCTAACGGCTAGCACATTGCTAAATTCAGGAAAACCTGAAGTAACTACCAAAAAATTCCTATGTTTGGTTGAAAACCACCGCTTTCCTTCAACTCAAAACACGAAGCGCCCATCTTCAGAGCTTTAACGAAAATATATGTGCTTAGTCAACTATCGTGATCAAAATTATATTGAATGTAACTGATGGTTTTTAAAGCAGGTTTAGTCATAAAGACGGTTATTTTTCTCCATCCTCAGTAAATTTCGATCCTTATAAGCTGAGTACTACAAGCCCAGAGCGTGTTTAACAATGGCATTTTTCAGGAGTGGAATTCGGTTGATTGAAGTCATTCCAATATTGCGGCTAGTACTGACAACTGGGTTCACACTCTCGAATAAACGTTTAAAGCCCTCCATCACCGCCATCATTTTTAGGTTCTCATCTTTTCGCTCTCGCTGATAACGCTTAAGGATTGAAAAGTCGCTTAGTGGCAGCTGCCTACTGATGGCTCGATCAATCTCTGCCACTAAGACAGCAACGTCTTCAAGACCAAGATTCACTCCTTGCCCAGCCAAAGGATGAATCGTATGGGCCGCGTCACCAACTAAAGCAATACCAGGCTTAACATAATCTATGGCATGGCGCTGGATGAGCGGAAAAGCGTACCGTTTAGCCACCGACTCGACCCGCCCCAAGCGAAACTCGAACTCTGCACCGAGTTTTTCCGCAAATTCATCGTCTTTCATCGCCATAACTGCCGGCAACTGTGCATCCGTCAATGACCAAACGATAGAGCTGTGATGGTCATCCCCGCTCTCAGTCAACAAGGGTAAAAAAGCAAGGGGCCCGGTTGTCATAAAACGCTGCCAAGCGGTAAATGCGTGGGAGTGTTCGGTTCTCACCGTCGTCACTATTGCTTGTTGGCCGTAAGACCACTCGCGAGTGGGCATTGCCAGCATTTTTCGAATCGCAGAGTTACCGCCGTCAGCGGCCAGCACCAAATTACTACTCAAAACGCGATTACCAGTAAGCTGTAAACTTGTTTGCTTTAATGCATTGTTTTTGTTTGTGGCGCTTTGATTGTTATCGGTGCGTGATGCAGATTCGAACTCGCTTTTTTGAATTGACTCAACTTTTTCGCCGCGAATTAGCTCAACATTTTTGAAGGAGCTGAGTTTTTCTAACAAGGAATTCAACACCAAAGAGTTTTCAACAATATGACCAAGGTTGTCTTGTTTTACGGCGACATCTGAAAAATCAATTGCCGCTGTACCTTCTCCATCCCACACGTGCATCTTATGATAAGCGCAAGGTCGACCCGCTTCGATAGCAGACCATACGCCGAGATCGTTAAACAATAGCTGTGATTTACGAGTTAAGGCGACAACCCGAGGATCAAAACTAATATCAGAATAATGTTCTGGCGGCTTACCCGGCTCAACAATCGCAATGGATAATGCCTTGCCGTTCTGCAACGATGCGAGAGCACAGGCAAGCGTTGCACCAACAATTCCGGCGCCGACAATCACAATGTCGAATTTATCTTTATCCATTTATTAATTTTAGCTCGGCGAACCAAAGATGATTACTGATTTTTGTATCAAAAAAAACCAAAGAATTTAAACTAAGCTAAACCCATGGTTTGTTGTGAGAATTGCTTTTTAATCGGCGGAATGGCTTCCATCGAAAGCAAACCTAAATTCCGCAATATTGATTTACTCAAATTATCATTAGAAAACCAACGAACAAAATTATCACTTAGCTGAATCGTTTTCCATTGATCTCCCTCTTGAGTAGCAAGGTAGTTTTGCAAACGTTCTAAGTCACCTAAAGATTCTTTCTTCGAATCCACCATCGACAAAGTATTCGCTAGTGACTCACAATCTCTTAGCGCTAAATTAAAACCTTGCCCCGCAACCGGATGTAAAAAGTGTGCGGCATTTCCCATTAACACCAGGGAGCGACGCACTTGCTCCTTCGCAACGACTAAATGTAAGGGGTAACTTTTTGGAGGACTTATTCGCACAAAATGGCCCTGACGAAACCCAAATCTTAATTGCAACTCTGCAATTAACTCTTCTTCGGATTTTTCCATCACTTGCTCAATAGCATTTGAGGGTTGCGTCCAAACCAATGCCATTTGACAGCTACTCGGGCTTTCGCCGAGAGGCAATAACGCAATTGGACCTTGATCGGTAAAACGTTCGTAAGCAATGCCTTGATGCGCAGCTTCACATTCTACGTTAGCGACAAGCGCACTTTGTCGATAGTCTTTTTTATTGACCCCGATACCTAAGGATTTTCGTAATGGCGAATCAACGCCGTCGGCCAAAATTAATAGCTGGCAGTCCAGATCTTGCACCCCCCTTTCCGATTCTGATCGACTTTCTATTGTTAAGCGGTATCCATCACGAATAGGTTTCGCGTGTTTCACATTTGCGGGGGCAATAGATTTAATTTTTTCATTTTTCTGCAAATGACTTAGAAGAACTTGCCCCAACCAATTATTTTCTACGACATAACCGAGGGCATCCAAATTAAAATCTTTCGCCGACAATTCTACGCCACCGAAATGTCCTTTATCAGAAACATGTACTCGAGCAATTTCCGTTGTATGTTCTTGCATTAAATCCCATAGACCGCAAGCGCTTAGTATATTTCTTGAACCAGCAGACAATGCAGTTGAACGGGAGTCGAAACTCGATTGAAAGACAAGATTTTGTTGCGTATCTAAAGGGAAAGATTCGGCGATGACAATCGACCACTGAGGATTTTTACGCTGTAATATCAGCGCCAAACTAATCCCCACCATGCCACCACCAACAATCGCGATATCAAAAGTTTGGCAACTATTGTTTTTTGTAGTGAGCTGATTCGACAAATTAGCTATCCAAAATATTTTTTCGATTAATTAAGAAGCCATTAACGCTTCAATATCTGCAGTGGTTTTCGGCACTCCCACGCTCAGCTCTTCGCATCCTTCTTTAGTGATTACCACATCATCTTCAATACGAATACCGATGCCCCGCCATTTTTTATCAACGCTTTCATCATCGGGCGCAACGTAAATGCCAGGCTCAACTGTCATAACCATTCCTGGCTCCAACACTCGCCATTCACCACCAACTTTATAATCGCCAACATCGTGAACATCCATACCTAACCAATGACCAATACGATGCATGTAAAACTGTTTGTAAGATTCTGATTCGATACAATCTTCAAGCGAGCCTCTTAACAAGCCCAACTCAAGTAAACCCTCGGTAATAACTTTCACCGAAACTTCGTGAGGATCATTCCAATGATTCCCCGGTTTAATCGCCTTCATTGCTTCGAGTTGCGCTTTCAACACAAGATCATAAATTGCTTTTTGTTCTGGAGAAAATTTCCCGCTAACAGGGAAAGTGCGGGTGATGTCCGCCGCATAAAAATCTAATTCGCAGCCCGCATCAATTAAAAGCAAATCGCCATCTTTTAATTTTTGATTGTTTTCAATGTAATGCAAAATACAAGCGTTATCACCTCCACCGACGATGGGATTGTAAGCGACTTCTCGAGCGCCACTATAGCCAAACTCATGACGTAACTCTGCTTCAATTTGATATTCAAATAATCCGGGTTTGGTCACTTGCATTGCTCGCGCATGGGCTCGCGCAGAAATCTCGCCAGCTTTTTTCATGATTCGAAGCTCGGCGGTACTTTTAAATAAACGCATATCATGCAAGTAATGATCAAGGTCTAAAAACTCACCAGGAGGTGTCGCACCGGCTCTTACTTTCGCTCGAATCGTATTGACCCAATCCATTACCTGACGATCAAAATCAGAATTTTTTCCCATCGCGTAATAAACACGTTCAGTGCCTTCGATAAGGCCTGGTAAAATATCGTCGATATCATCAATTGGAAAAGCATCGTCTGCGCCGTGATCAACACAAGCGCCATCCGGACCGGCAATATAGCCGTCCCAAATTTCTTTTTCTTTATCGCGTTCGCGACAAAACATGATGGTTTCGCCGTGTTCGCGACCGGGGATTAGCACTAGAACCGCAAGCGGCTCATTAAAACCACTAAGATAATAAAAATCGCTGTCTTGTCGGAATGAATAATCCGCATCGCGATTTCGAATATGAGTTGCCGCCGACGGAACAATAGCGATGCTGTTCGGCTCCATATGCTCCATCAATGTTTTACGACGACGTGCGAATTCTTGTTTGCTAATACCCATTGCAATATTCCCAAAAAATAAACGCGTTAAATTTACTTCGCTTGATCAAAAGAATTGTGTGATTTCGCTGTTAATGTAGTTGCTGTGAACTGACTTGCTCAGAAGCCCCTTCGGTCCCCGCGCCGATTTCGGCAAAAATGGTTAAAGCAGCGACACGGATATATTCGACGAGTTCCATAAGGTCGGATTCACTATCGGCTTGTTCTGGATCAATTTGCACGAATTCGGCGAAATCGCGCAGCGCTTCTGAAGTTTCTGCCGATAAACGGGTATCGCCAGTTACGCCTGAAGTTCCAAACCCCATAAGGAAACCTTCACACCAGCGACTCATTGCAACGACCCGCTGCTCGATGTCGACATCATCTTCTGGCAATAGAATTGTTAGTTCGAATAAATTGCTTTCGAGCTGTTGTAAGCTCACTGCATATAAAGAAACGAGGACCGGATTAGCCGTTTCACTAGTATTTCCCAGGGCAAGCGGTAACTCTAAAAATTTAAATGCGCTTTGCACCCAAGCTGAAGTCGAATAGCGCATACCCCCGCAAATTCGCCCGACAATAACACCGTGTAATTCGGCTGGGCTAACATCGCTACCCAGGACTACGAGCTCGTCGGCAAGATCATCGAAGCTCGGATTTGATAACTCAGACATAAGACCAAACCGGATTTACTAAAGAATAAAAACCGCGATCCTAACATGAATGAATCGCCGACTACATTGGCTCTAAATGCTCACCGCAGATTTCTCAGGCGGGCCATTTGGAGCATAAGATAGGGTGTTTTCAGCGGAAGGGTATAGTGTGTCACACAACAACAATTGACCACCACCAGTCGGGACCATATAGTACCGGCGAGATATTAGGGTAAATTTGACCTAGACTTTGAAGATGGGCTAATTCAGGGCCGTCTATATTTTAAAAAGATGCTCTGAAAATACCGCTTTTCCAATCACAACGACAGAATTTAAAGCTATGACTCAAGCGAATCTTGCCACTTTAGAAGCGAAACTAAATGAACTGATTCACCTTTGCGAAGAGCTACACCACGAAAACGAAGTCTTACGTGGCAAAGAAGCGGGTTGGGACTCTGAGCGAACGCGTTTAACAGAGAAAAATGAGCTCGCCAGAACCCGTGTTGAAGCGATGATTAAACGCCTTAAGAGCCTAGCAACAGAGGCGTAAGCCAGCCTAGCTCACTTTCTTTTCTCGCCATCCTTTTTTACACTGTTCGCTCACAACCCATGGACAACAATAAATCATGAGTGATAAAAATTTTATTTCCGTTAGCCTGCTGGATAAAGATTATCAATTAGCCTGCCCACCGGAAGAACAAGAGGCGTTGTATCGTGCAGCAAGGGGTTTGGATTCGCGCTTAAGAGCGATTAGAACCGGCGGGAATATTGTAGGGCTTGAACGCATACTGATAATGGCGGCATTAAATCTCAGCTATGAGCTGCATCTTTCTAAAGAAAATTCTTCATCTGGCACACTGGATGAGTCCGCATTACTTAGCCTCACGGATAAGATCGATTCCGCTCTCAACAAACTCAACGCCTAGGGAATAATGACTAAGCGGATCGCTTAACAAAGAGACAGAACGCATTCATCGTAACCATTCAGAATAGAAAACACTTTCTTCCTAACAAGAAAATCTCAACAATTCTGTCGCCATCTGACTTAAGCCGTTATACTTCTTTTTACCCCTGAGGTGTTGGCCAGTCGAAAAGTTCTTGAGCCGATAATACCTACCCGGGGATCCCGTGCAAATACGGTGTGCATGTCCGCTTGACGGAAAGCCTAATGTATTTCAGGGGTCACCACCTTGAATCTTTACGGTTCAAGGCCACCTCGACAGCGGCACTCTTGGGGCTCATTCAAATCACCTTATTTGGCTGGCGTTCTCGATAGTTAGATAAATAAATGTGTAACGATCATCGATATTCTCGCTCAGTAAACTCCTCCATCGAAAAGTCCCGATTTAGAATGTTATCTATATGACGGCAAGCCCTTCAGCTGAAAAACAAAAAACCAGAAAACAAATGCGAGAGCGGCGCAAAGCGCTTAGCCGCCATGAACAGCACGTCGCCGCCACCCAATTAGTCAAAATTGTCGAACGCCAGATGCTGTTTCAGCGTTGTCAGCACATTAGCTTTTATCTTGCCAACGACGGTGAAATTGACCCTTTTCACTTGATGATTGCCGCTCACACAATGAACAAGAATTGTTATTTACCTGTCGTTAAAAGCGATTCCAGCGGCACCTTGGATTTTGTTCGCTACTTGCCAGACTCTAAGCTCGTCGCTAATCAATACGGTATTCCTGAGCCTGTGACCACAGGCAACGAGATAATTTCACCGCAAAATTTAGATCTCGTATTCTTACCTCTGGTGGCTTTTGATCCCGCTGGGGGGCGCCTTGGAATGGGGGCTGGATACTATGATCGCACTTTCGCTGTTAAATCTGGCGAACGTAAATCACGGACCAAGCTGATCGGTTTAGCTCATGATTTCCAGCGCCTAGAACAGCTACCTACAGAGGAGTGGGACATTCCGATGCATGCCGTAATCACTGAATCACACGTATATACAACCGGCCTTGAAACGGCTGACGGACCCTATAAAGATGATTTTCTACCTCAAGATTGTCATACAACCCGCGGCTAAATACGCACTTTGCTCCCTAACACTTAAAGAACAGGCAAAAAAAAGCACCCTGTAGGGTGCTTTTTCGTAATCCTTATCGCTGACATCCACTGCTTGTTGGGACGAAAGCTAAAACCTATCCTTCATCATCATCGCTCGCTGACGATAACTCCTCGATGAAGAGCTGTTGGTACGGCTTGTTCTTCTTGATCAAAAACATTACTGAAGCTAACGGTACTAACGACTACGCCAACGACGAAGACAATCACTGCGATTGTGAGAACGTCGTTTTTCATAGAACTTACCTTTCTTGTTATGACTGTTTTTTGGCAAGGGCCGAATTTTATACACTACTTCGCGCCAAATGCCAAACTTTATCATGAGTTAAAAATCATAGTTTCAAGTATAGCTATAAGAACATCGTCTAAGGATTGGCAAGACTGGATTTGTGCCGCAGATCACATGAATCGCGCCAGCCCTCAGACCAAGTGTTCTTATCCAAGAATAATCGGTCGAAGGATTGCGCCGGTGCAAAGCAATTAGTGCTTTTTTATCGGGTTTTTTACTCAAAAATCAATCGGCAGAATTATCCACAACACCGCCGCGACTCTTGTGCTGGATGTCTGATTAACTAAGAAATAGCTTATAGGCGGGATTCTCTGACTCATCCCAATAGCTGTAATTGAGCTCATCTAGAAAAGATTCGACTTTATGCCTATCTTGCTTGGGAACTTGCAAGCCCACTAACACGCGCCCATACGCTGAACCATGATTCCGATAGTGAAACATCGAAATGTTCCAGCCGGTGGCCAAATGACTGAGAAATTTGAACAAAGCACCGGGCCGCTCAGGGAACTGAAAGCGATAAATAAGTTCTTCACCAACCTGGGGCGCATGCCCCCCCACCATATGGCGTATATGAAGCTTTGCCACTTCATTGTCCGTCAGGTCTTCCACCGCATAGCCTTTGCCCTGAAGCATCTCCACAAGCCGCTGACGGTCATCATCGTGAGGAGAAACCTGTAATCCAACAAAGACCTGCGCCGCGCTATCGTCAGCATAGCGATAATTGAATTCGGTAATGTTGCGCTTCCCAAGATCCTTACAAAATTTCTTATAAGCACCGGCTTTTTCTGGCAGGGTGACTGCAAATATTGCCTCCCGCTTCTCACCGATTTCGGTGCGTTCAGAAATATATCGAAGCCGATCAAAATTGGTATTCGCACCACTATCTACTGCAATCAGGGTTTGGTTCTCACAACCATTCGCCTCGACATATTTTTTTAAACCAGCCAAAGCAAGGGCGCCAGCAGGCTCAGCGATAGACCGCGTATCATCGAAAATATCTTTAATCGCCGCACACATTTCGTCGGTATTGGCGGTAATGACCTCATCGACAGTCTTTTTCAGAACACGATAGGTTTCCTTACCGATTTGTGCGACTGCAACACCTTCAGCAAAAATGCCGACTTCTTTCAAAATCGCGCGACGTTTTTTCTCAAAGGCTAACTGTAAACAGGCAGAATCTTCCGCTTCAACGGCGATGATTTTAATTTCTGGTCGGACATGCTTTATGTATGCAGCCATGCCAGCACATAGCCCTCCACCACCGACAGGAATAAAGATCGCGTCAATCTCACCCGAATACTGTCGCAATATTTCCATCGCTACAGTACCCTGCCCCGCGATCACGTCGGGGTCATCATAGGGCGGGATGTACACATAAGCTTTTTCAGCAACCAGTTTTTGCGAATGCGCAAAAGCCTCTTCAAATGTGTCACCCATCAAAACCGCTTTTGCGCCATTGCCACGAACTCCATCAACTTTAATTTGCGGGGTTGTTCGCGGCATAACGATGATCGCTGTAATACCTAGATGTTTCGCCGCTAATGCCAGCCCTTGGGCGTGGTTTCCTGCCGAAGCCGCTATCACACCACGAGCGCGTTGCTCTGGAGATAGCTGTAACAACTTGTTGTAGGCGCCGCGGATTTTAAAACTAAACACGGGCTGAAGATCTTCGCGTTTTAGCAATACATTATTGTTTAGGCGTTGCGACATAAGACGCGCTCGATCTAAAGGCGTTTCTATCGCTAGATCATATATGCGAGCATCGAGAATTCGCTTGATGTAAGTCTGGGGCATGGGTGTGTCATTAGTTGGTTTTTAAAGGCCAAACATAGTAATTCAAGCACAGCGGGAAGTCATGGTATTCATCGTCTTAGTTTTTGAAATTCCGAATAAATAGGGCTGTGATAATTTTCGAAATCAGTATAATTCGACAAACACAAATTGAATCAAGCGTATTAAAAATAAAAACTAACGCCTACTCAGATCCTGTTACCAAAACCCAGGCTGCCGAATTATAAGGGCAAGCAAATTATAGAAACCCGTACTCGCCGACTCACTAAAATTCAGAAACCAACCCTATGACTCAAGATCAATTAAAACAAGCTGTGGCCAAGGCCGCTATCGATTACATTCGGCCCAAACTTGAGACCAAAACCATCGTTGGGATTGGCACTGGGTCTACAGCCAATCACTTCATTGATCAACTCGGTGAGCTAAAACATCTTTTTGACGGTACCGTCGCCAGCTCCAATGAGAGTGCTGAACGTCTCCAGTCGTTAGGGATTCCGGTCTACGATTTAAATGCCGTTGATGGCATTCAATTTTATATAGATGGTGCCGACGAAAGTAATCATCAACTCGAATTGATAAAGGGCGGCGGCGCCGCATTAACCCGAGAAAAGATTGTTGCCGCAGTAGCGGAAGAGTTTATTTGTATTGCGGATCAAAGCAAATGGGTCGATTGTCTTGGCCAATTTCCACTGCCTGTTGAAGTCATTCCCATGGCTAGATCACACGCGGGTAGAGAGCTCGTAAAACTCGGACTAGATCCGGTTTATCGAGAAGGAGTCATTACTGATAACGGAAATTGTATTCTCGATTGTCACAACATGAAAATTAACGAACCTAAGCAGCTAGAAACCGCAATCAATCAGATTGTCGGTGTCGTTACCAATGGTTTATTCGCACATCGCCCCGCCGATATTCTTTTGCTTGGCAAGGATTCCGGGGTGGAATTAATTCGTCGTGACTAACTAAAAAGCCCAATCACCTGCAAAGCTATTTCTCATCCAAAAATGCTTTTATCGCTGCAAAAACTTGAGCGCGATACGGAGCACTCTCAGACACAAGATGATGTCGACCTTGCGGAACCATTTTCACTGTAGCGTTTGGAAATTTTTGTTTTAACTCTTGCAAGTTGTATTGCCAATCTACTGTTGTATCGTGGTCACCTTGAATGATAAGCACGGGCACTTCACTGGCTTTAAATGTTGGGAATTTAGCAATCCATTCCTTCATTGCGCCAACCCACTTAATCGGTAAGCGTCTCGGTTGTAATGGGTCAGATTTTTTTATGAAGGCTAAAAAATCTTGGTCGTGACTATTTTCCATGAATACTCGCGGCAGGCTACGAATAAAAAATCGGCTAATGGAATAAAGCCACTTATCTCTTTTCCATCCACAAGAACGAACTAATGGCCCAAGCAGTGCGACGCGTTTAAATGGCTCAAGCCCATCTGTTAACACATGCTGCATCAGAGCAATACACCCCGCACTTTGACCAACGCCGAACCAAGGTTTCGGCATAATATTTTTAAACGATACAATACAACTTTCTAAGGTCTCATAATACTCATCGAAGCTATCTATTGAAGCTCGCTCACCGCTACTTAAACCCATCCCTGGCAAATCGTAAGCGACGACGGCAAATTCATTTTGTAGAGAAAATCGTATCAAGTGATTAAACAAACCGACATGATCGAAATAACCGTGCAGGATAAAAATGGTACCGCGAGGAATTTCCGGTAACCAATAGTGTGCAAACACCGTATGACCAGAAGAGTTAAAGGTCCCTAAACCATGACGAACTCCTGGAATCGATTGTGAAAAATTAATTTTATAAAAATTAAGGTAGTTTTGAATATCGGGATTCTTAGTTAACTTTTCATCTTCATCAATCGAAAAAACTAAGGGAGAAAAAGCACTCGTTAATTGTTTAATATCTGGTGGCTTCAACATAAGTTAACAACGAACCTACTAGCAAAGACCTTCTCACGACTAAAGATACTTTATCGAGAAAGGTAATAAATGTATGGAGATGTGGAGTTTACACGGAGTGAATGAGTATCGAAAATAATATCAATATCAATTGAGAAAAAATATCTGCTGGTTCAAAGATTTCAACTATTGCTACCTTGCCACTCCGCTATCAAGTCTTGGTACTGAGAAATTAATTCTTCATCACTGGTCACACGCATTGCTCGCCTCATATTGATCACTGCTTTTTTAGTATTGCCAAGGCGCCACAATGATAACCCGCGTAAATAATAAAAACGATGCTCTTCACGGTAAACTCGGACGGCCCGATCCATTAATGCGAGAGCATCATCATACTCTCCGTTTTGATAAGCATTTTGTGCGAGCGCATAGCGATAATATGGATTGCGGAGCTTAACCTGATCACCATATTCACGTAACCGCCGAGCCAACTCAAAATCCTCTCGCTGTTCGTAAATAATCGATAAATTCGTTACCGCTGATACTTGCTGAGGGTCTAAGGCGATTGCCTGGCGGTAACTGGCCTCGGCCAAATCCAAATTACCCAGCCGCCGTTGGATGATCCCCATATTATTCCAGACGAAGGATTTTTTAGGTGCCACTTTCAAAGCTTGCAACATATAGGCTTTCGCTTTTTCCAGTTCACCGGCAACTAATGCTTCCATCCCAAAATTACTCAAGAAATGCCCCAGCGCTTCTGTATCTGAAATTCTCCGTCGAGGGTAAGTATCACTAAACCGGTCATAGCGAAAATCGACCACAGCATCTTGTTTGCCCCTCATCGGAACCAGAACATTCACATGTCTGTACTGCACCAAGGTATCTGTATCAATTGAAGCCCATTCCGGTGGCAATTCTACTTCCTGGAAATAAACATCAATTCCTAACTCCCTTGCCATAGCGATAAATAAAGAAGAGAAACCTACACAATTAGCCCGTCGCTCAGCAAAGACTTGCTCCGCAGTTAAAGTCGCGGTGTTTTCATACTGAATGTTTAGGCCAGGGTTATCAGTGATGGCAAAAAATAGATTCTCTACTTTGTCCCTTTTCGAACCCAAATCATTAACACCGTTTTTCAAAAACGAACGCATTTCATCGTTTACGGCTAACATCTCTGAGGTGCGTTTCGGATAGATTTCTGAGGTATAGGATGATGTTTGAGACAGTAATATTTTCACCAACTTGCTATCAGCTGGATCAATGGGTGGCTTGGTTGTCGCACAAGCAGACAGCAAAATTATCACTACAACCAATGCAGCACTGAACAGCCGCTTAAGCAAAGCGAGACTTAAAGACAATGGATATTCACTATGACGTCGTAACATGCTTACCTCTATTTGGCGTGGCAAAACCGTACAACAAAGTTTATTTAAAGAATACTTATTTCAAGAACGTACATTTAAAGAATGTTTGCTACAAGAATCGATATTTCACCATCAATATCACTAATCTTATTTTTTTATTTAAAGATGTAATGCCGTCATCACAAATCAAAACGCAATATATGGAGTATAGCGCCTGATTTACAAGTAACTATGACAGTTCGTCGAAAACTGGGTTTAAAACAGAAGAGATGTAAGCAGATGACACTCAAGGAACACGATTTGTGTCGAAATGTAACAAGACGTGTTTTTTGAAGAAATAGCACCACCCTACGTTGGTGTAGCGGTGGTGCTCTTATTCGATAACTTTAGTTAACCTGAGGTTTTAGCTCCCCTGATTCATATCGAACAAACATTTTTTCTAAACTCAAGGGCTTGATTTTTTCAGCATTGCCTGCAGTTCCAAAGGCTTCATAACGGAGGACACAAATCGCCTTCATTGCTTTCACCGTTTCAGCTAAATACTTTCGAGGATCGAATTCTGAAGGATGCTCGGCTAAAAACTTTCGTATTGCACCGGTTGATGACAAGCGTAAATCGGTATCAATATTTACTTTTCTAACGCCGTGCTTGATACCTTCGCAAATTTGCTCAATAGGAACGCCATAAGTTTCAGGGATTTCACCACCAAATTGATTGATCACCGCCAACCATTCTTGCGGCACGCTGGAACTTCCATGCATGACCAAATGCGTTCCTGGAATACGCTTGTTAATTTCTTTAATACGGTCAATGGCCAGAATGTCACCCGTAGGAGGCCGAGTAAATTTGTAGGCACCGTGGGAAGTTCCACAAGCGATGGCCAAGGCGTCAACCTCGGTGGCTTTGACGAACTGCGCCGCCTCTTCGGGGTCGGTAAGCATTTGATCGTGGGTCAAGCAGCCCTCTGCCCCCACACCATCCTCTTCACCGGCCTGGCCAGTTTCCAAAGAACCTAAACAACCCAGTTCGCCCTCAACAGCGACACCACATGCGTGGGCCATGGCGACGGCCTGCTGGGTGACCGCAACGTTGTAATCATAATCGGCTGGGGTCTTTCCATCTTCTCGCAAAGAGCCGTCCATCATGACTGAGCTAAACCCTAACTGGATGGATCGCTGGCAAATTGCCGGTGAAGTTCCGTGATCCTGGTGCATACACACTGGGATATGAGGGAATTCATCAATTGCCGCCAATATCAAGTGACGCAAGAATGGTGCACCCGCGTATTTTCTCGCGCCTGCGGAGGCCTGTACTATGACGGGGCTGCCAGTTTCGTCAGCAGCTTCCATAATGGCTCGCATTTGCTCGAGATTATTAACGTTAAATGCGGGGACACCGTAATCATGCTCGGCGGCATGGTCGAGCAATTGGCGAAGACTAATCAGAGCCATGAATCGTTCCTTTGTGGGATTTTGTGTTATTGAGAATGGTTAATCGAATATTTTCAGAATCTTAAGGTGCCGACACAGACAGTGCAAGTCCGCCACGCCTAATAGCCGACGCCATCACTAAAACCAGTCGCTGAGTACAACGCCTATACCTATGCGTCGATTGCGATGATTGTAGTCAATCAGTGTTTCACCATAGCCGTCATAATATTGGATGAAACCGCGTAATTTACTGCTAATTGGCATGCTAAAACTAATATCGACAGAGGTGTGATTTTCATCGCGTCTTAAGTTATTAAAGAAAATTCCGGTAAAGCGATATTTATCCCAGCGGTAGCCAACTTGAATATGCCCATAACCCAAATAACGCTCAATATCTGGGTTATCATCATCAGCGCTTTTTTCTTTTAAGCGATACCATAAGCGCAGTCCAACAGCCCAATCCTCATCTGCCCAAGCAGTATCGAACGTCACCCGATTCCAACTTCGAGATAACTCTCCAGCCTGGCCATTACTTTGGTGATTCAAGCCCAAGACAATATGGTTTAAGCGGCCATTAAAGATCGGTTCTTGTAAGGGTATTGCCCACAACAATTCGGGCTGGTAATTGTTTTCACGAAACGGGGAAGATAAATCCGAATTATATGCCTGCCATAAAGACAATTGTGTGAAGCCGAAATAAAGCTGATCGTCACCCAATAAAAAACGTCGCCCAATGGGCACTTTAAAACTGTATTGAAATTTTATTTCATATTGTTGTAATTCCTCACCCGGTGCCTCCATAAGCAATTCACTGTAGGGCTCCTCGTTAACTTCATCCAGGTAAGAAAGCGGCAAAATGTAAGAGCGGCGGTAAGGCAAAATACCAAAGCTATTCTCATATAGCGATTGCTCAGCCATATAGCGATTCTCTAATACCGTCGTTGGCACGCCTTCTTTGGCAGGCTCTATATTATCAACCTCAATTAATTCCTGATTTTCACTGCCGAGGCGTTTTTGGCTTTTGTCGTAACAAGCCAATCGTTGGCCGCCATTTTCAATTTTGGCGCAGTTTTCTAAGTTCGTATTCTCCTCCGCAACGGCACTGAGCGTGACCAAAGTGGCGACTATCAGCGTGGTGGCATAACGTGTTAGACAACAAACAACAAGCGCTAATTTTGTAGCCATAGTCAATTTAATTTTCACAAGAAAGTTGAAATAGGAACAACGATGAAGACGAAACAGGGGTCTCGATTAATCGGCAACGATGGTAAGATGCCAGCCCAGCGAGCGCAAGTCTTCGCCTGCTCGACGTTTTGTAGAAAGTGATTAATGTAGACCTATAAAGAGATAGCGCAATTCGCGCTGGCGTAATTTGAGGACACCATGACACAAGCTTCTTTTGACATCCCACAAGGTTTTTCTTGGTTTGGTAAAAATATCGGCATTAAAGATAACAGCAAAGACTTGGGCGGCATTCTGTCTCATTCACCCTGTGCTGCAGCTGCGGTATTTACCAAAAATACGATGCCTGGCGCTCCGCTTATTGTAGGAAAAGAACACATTGAAAACGGCCAATTGCAAGCGGTGATTGTCAATTCAAAAAATGCCAACGTAGCGACTGAATTGTCTGGGATCGAAGATTCGAGAACAATTTGCAATGTTGTGGGCCAATCCTGCGGAATTGCGGCAGACTTGGTATTCCCAAGCTCGACGGGTGTTATTGGTCGGCGTTTACCCATGGATATTATTCGCGACGGCTGCAAGTCCGTCTCTGCAGAATTTGGGCAAAGCGCTCAACATGTTTGCGATTTTGCAGAAAGCATCATGACTACCGATACGCGGCAGAAAATTGTTAGCGCCAAAGTTGGCAACGTAACTATCCTCGGTATTGCGAAAGGCGCAGGAATGATTGAGCCTAACATGGCAACCATGTTGAGCTACTTTATGACAGATGCGTACGTTTCCGCAGACAAATTAAACGCCATGCTGAAACGCGTGGTGAATAAATCTTTCAACCGTATTTCAGTCGACTCCGATACCTCGACTAGCGACACAGTAGTTATTTTAGCGAATGGTACCGAAGGCTCCGTCAACGAAATCGATTTTGAAAAGGCCTTAGAAAAAATTGCGATACATTTAGCCAAAGAAATTGCGCGCGACGGCGAAGGTGCAACAAAATTAATCGAACTTAAAATTTCCGGCGCCAGCACTGCAGAACAAGCTTTGTTGACGGCAAAAGCTGTTGTTAATTCCCCCCTGGTAAAAACCGCAATTTATGGAGCAGATCCAAACTGGGGCCGCTTTGTTATGGCGATAGGCAAAGTGTTTAGCTACAAAGTAGATATTAAAGAATTAGTAATCTGGTTTGGCGAGGGTGATGATCGACTCAGCATTAACGCAAAAATGTTGGATAACAACACGGTGCCCTTGGATGCGATTGCAAATCTACTAAAAAACGACAAGGTATTTATTGAAATAAAACTAGGTAAAGGGGAATTTAGCGAAACCGTCTGGGGCTGCGATTTAACCGAAGGTTATGTCAAAGTGAATGCGCATTACTCGACATGATCATTTCACCACTCTCGAAAAAGCGACCGTTGATTCGCCTGCAAATCTATGAGGTCGCGTTTTTTCAAGAAAACCGCATGAAAAATATTTTATTTATTACCTGTGGGCGATAGGTTTGTCGCTAAACAAATAGTCTTTCAATTCTTTATCGAATCTCGGGTCTTTGCGACGAATCCATTCTAGCACCATGGCGGCGTGTTCTTTTTCTTCGTCACGGTTATGGGCGAGAATTGCTTTTAATTCATCGTCTTTACAAGCATCCATCCGTTGGTTGTACCAATCGACGGCCTCTAACTCTTCCATTAACGATACTATTGCGCGATGCATGTCTTTGGTTGCATCTGACAATTCGTCTGGGGATTCATGAAAACCTTCGTTTGCCATAATTACTTGCCTTTATTAATGTTTGATTGGATATTAAGATATTACTCGTCGCAGAAACGTGTTCAAAGTTTTTTACCGAGATAAAGAATCAACGGCCAAGAAACCCGCCTTCGTTCATTTTCATTCACTCCCCAAGCCATTTTTAACTCATTCAAAATAAGTTCGATGGGATTTTCCTGTTGCTCTTGCTGGTATCTTTTTACTGCTGACCAAGTATTTAAATAACCTAACAATTCCGAGAAATTCCACTCTGCTGACATGAAAAATTTTGGCGCTTCCAAGCGCGGATAAGGAAAAGTTATTTTACTGAATCCGTCATCAAGTAACTCCCGTCCCTTCGGCCAGTATGGCCCGACGATTTCAGTGTGGAGCTTTTTAACGATCGAATCCAAAGGAGAATCAGTATAAATTAACTGGTACCCCCAGACTGCCAGCACTCCATCTGACTTTAATACCCGATTCACTTCACTAAAGAAAGCATCATGATTAAACCAGTGAACCGCCTGGGCTACGGTTATCAAATCAAGGGAGTTGTCGGGCGCGGCAATACTTTCCGCTGGGCTAGTAGAATATTGAATATTTATCTTTTTTTCTGCCTGCTTAATTTGCTCTTCACTAGCATCACTGGCAGAAACCGTTTGAAAAAAATCAGCTAAGGCTGTACTTGCCTGCCCATTGCCACAACCACAATCCCAAACATGTTGTGTTGTAGGCGCGAGCTCCGCGAGAAATTTAAATAATTCGTCAGGGTATTGAGGGCGATAAGTTTTATAGTCACTTGACGCATCTGAAAAATGATCTTTAAAGTTTTTCATCAACTTCTAGCTTGACTCACTCTTGCTTTCCCTCATCAAATGGGCCGCGTTGGTAATGAGGAATATCCTCATTCAACGTCACCCAAGGTAGCTTGCGAGACACAAAGGCCTCGCCTTTTGGCCAATAAGGCACGGGGTTGTCCAGACTCAATACGGTTATATCTAACCACGCAGATGACTCCTCACTACGCCAAAAAATCTGCGTTCCACATTCGCCACAAAATCCGCGAGTAACCCCTGGTGTACAGGAGATTTCTTTTATTCTTCCTTCTTCTAGGGCTACTTGCTCTAACTTGAACGTCGCCCACGTAACAAACGGAGCGGCATTAAATTTTTGACAATCCATGCAGTGACAATTTCCCACGTAGCTCGGCTCAGCTTCGCACTTAAAGCTCACCTGACCACATCGACAGCCGCCTGTTATCATTCAGCCTCCTGGATTGACTTCAACTTGTTTTAGCCTGTAAAAAATAGGATCTAGAATTTGGAGCCTACTAGATTTTGGAGTCTATAGTAGCGAGATTTTTGCTTCGATTAAACCGCTAGTAGTAAAATCGCAAAAGCCCCGTAAAATTGCATCGCTTGTTAAACTGGCCAGGCTTAACTACTCAGCTGGAATCAATATCTTTTTTGCAAATACCATTAAAAGAAAAATATTCGTTATGAGCATAAAAATTATATCGGCCGATTACCAAAGCCCTCAGCACGCAAAGGACATGGGCTTCCTGCTTAATCAATATGCCTTGGACCCGATGGGGGGAAATGCTGCGCTACCCGGTGAGATTACGGAAAATCTCGCGCACGAACTTGCAAAACGTAGTTACGCATTTACCGTATTAGCATATGTAGAAGACAAACCCGCCGGGATGGTGAATTGCTTTGAAGCGTATTCGACATTCGAGGGAAAACCTTTGGTCAATATCCACGATGTCGTAGTACTTAAGGGATTTAGAGGTCTAAAGCTCAGTATAAAAATGCTTGATGAAGTGGAGAAGATCGCCACAGAACGAGGCTGCTGCAAATTAACTCTCGAGGTATTAAGCGGAAATCATATCGCCAAATCTGCTTATCAAAAATTTGGCTTTGCGAGTTATATACTCGATCCGAAAAAAGGGGAAGCGGTGTTTTGGCAAAAAAAGTTATCAAACAACTAAGAAAAATGCTTAGCTACCAGTAAACCTAAGGGGGAAATAAATGTGCCAGCGGCTGTCACTCAGAAAATATATCGAATTCCAAAAGTGGTAGTATCAACGTCCACATTATCGACGAATAAATTATTACCGAAATCGAAAGTTTGATATTCAAACTCCAAGGCAAGGGAACGCGTAACATTGAATACTATGCCAACACCAAAATGGATTCCGCTTCCACTTTCACTAGCGCGTCCTACACCACCGAAATTATTGTCAGTAAATTTAGCGGTTATATTGCCTTGCGATAACCCGCCTTTGGCGAAGACATTAAACCGATTTCCAAGTCTTAAATTACCTATAACACTCACTTGAACAGACGACAGTTCAAATTCAGCAAAATCGGGAACACTCGGAATCGTCGAAACTATATTTCCCATGGAATCGAAAACAGGTACGGGAAAAAATGATGTTATTTCTGACGTAACATTATCAAATTTGAAATAACTAATTTCCGCCGAAAGGTTATCGTTAAACTTTCGACCAACAGCCAAGCCCGCAACCTTGTCGTTTTCACCTTCATCTTTAAAATCTGAAAAATTGAGAAAGAATTCAAAATCACTGACTTCCTGTTTTCCATAGGAAAGTTCAACGTATATATTGCTATATTGGGCATTTGCTTTTAGCACAAATAATAGATTGAGAGCCAAGGCCGCCAATATTATTGATGTTATCTTTGCTTCCTTTGAAAACATACGAGCTGCCTTTGCTGAGGACTTTGGCTACAACAATTAATTATGTTTCGCACGGTATCATGCTCATCAAGATTTAAACAAGCGAAATAAGCATGTGGGGGCTCAGCAAGCGCGATTTCTTATTTATTTTTTAATATCTCAACCGCCGGCAAAGCTTTACCTTCAACATATTCCAAAAAGGCACCGCCCCCTGTTGATATATAAGAGACCTTGTCTGCAATATCGAATTGATCGACTGCTGCTAATGTATCGCCACCCCCAGCAATCGAAAAACCTTCGCTTTCTGCGATTGCCTTAGAAATTATTCGAGTGCCCTCACTAAACTGAGAAAATTCAAATACTCCGACAGGGCCATTCCAAATAATTGTTTTTGCTTCTTTAATGTATGCAGCGAGAGCATTCGCTGAGCTTGGGCCAATATCTAGAATCATATCGTCCGCCGCGACATCGTCCGCCGATTTTAACGTCGCTTTCGCACCTTCGGAAAATTCTTTAGCAACCACAACATCCGTTGGTAATGGGATGGTTACTTTTTCGAGTAACGCTTTCGCTTTAGGAATTAAATCTTCTTCGCATAAGGATTTACCAACTGACTTTCCCGCCGCCGCCAAAAATGTATTGGCAATGCCACCGCCAACAATGAGCTGGTCGACTTTCTCAGACAAGGTTTCGAGTACCGTTAATTTCGTCGATACTTTGGAGCCCCCTACTATCGCAATCATTGGGCGTGCGGGATTCGCCAAAGCTTTTTCTAGCGCATCAAGCTCACCCGCCAATAACGGTCCTGCACATGCAAGTGGCGCATACTTTGCGACGCCATGGGTTGAAGCTTGAGCGCGATGGGCGGTTCCGAAAGCGTCCATTACAAAAATATCGCAAAGGCCCGCATAGGCTTTTGACAACTCATCGTTATCTTTTTTCTCGCCAATATTAAAGCGGACGTTTTCTAACAATACGACTTCGCCCTCTGCAACATTAAAATTCTCTCGCCAATCTTTTATTAAACGAACATCATCGCCAAGTAATTTACCAAGATGTTCAGCAACCGGTGCGAGGGAATACTCAAGATCATACTCGCCTTCGGTAGGGCGGCCCAAATGAGACATCAGAATAACCTTTGCGCCCGCTTTTCTCGCCAATTCAATAGTGGGTAAAGCCGCTCGAATACGTGCGTCCGAACTGACGACGCCGTCTTTGATCGGCACATTAAGATCTTCACGAATGAGCACTCGTTTATTCGCTAAGGGCTGATCTTGCATCAATTTTATTGACATACTTCCTCGCTGAAAATTCTCACAAACTATGTTGGTAAATTATATTTGTTATCTTTTCGCCATTTCGATGGCTACATCGATCATTCTATTGGAAAAACCCCATTCATTATCAAACCAGGTTAAAACTTTAATTAAACGCTTACCTGCAACCCTTGTTTGACCCGCATCAACTATCCCTGAATGAGGGTCATGATTAAAATCACAAGATGCCAGGAGTTCTTCGCTATAAGATAAAACGCCATTGAAATGCGCTTTAGAACCCTGCTTTAGTGCTTTGTTCACTGCATCCACGTCTACATCACGCTTCACAGTAAGTGATAAATCAATCGCCGAAACATTAATCGTGGGCACTCGCATCGCTTGGGCTTCAAAGCATCCAGACAGCTTCGGCAGTAAACGGTCAATCCCTAAAGCTAAACCGGTATCCACCGGAATAATCGAATGCATTGCCGATCGAGTTTTTCTAAGATCGGTATGATGATAAGCATCTATAACTGGTTGATCATTCATCGCCGAATGAATCGTCGTGAGTACACCGCTTTCAACCTCGAAAGCATCATCCAATAATTTAATTACTGGAACGATACAATTGGTGGAGCAAGACGCGTTAGAAATAATTTTGTCATCGCCACGAAGAGTATGATGATTAAAGCCATAGACGATGGTCGCGTCGACATCTTCAGCGCTATTTGCAGGCTGAGAAAATAACACTTTTTTTGCACCGCTAGAGAGATGTTTTTCCGCCGCCAATCGATCAGAAAAACTACCGCTACATTCCAGCACAATATCAATATCGAGTTGCCGCCAAGGCAAACTTTCAAGCTCTGCTTCATGCAACAAGCGAATTTTATGATCGCCAACGATTAATAAATCTTTATCAAGATGAACTTGCTGGGGAAACTTACCGTGAGTAGAGTCGTACTGACAAAGATAGGCAATCGTCGAACAATCGGCTAATTCGTTTATTGCAACAATTTCAAGCTGATCGGTTTTTTTAGATTCGTAGAGCGCGCGTAAAACGCAACGGCCTATACGACCAAAACCATTGATGGCTATACGCGTCGACATACTCTTTCTCTAAAAATAAATTCTTGAAATAGCAATGTACTACTTCAAAGGCCTAATTAAGATGCCCTTATTGCAAGCTGTTAGCGACGTCGATGATGTTGTCCACGGTAAAACCGAATTTCTCCATCAGCACACCGCCGGGAGCAGACGCGCCAAAACTTCTCATGCCAATAACTTTACCGTCGAGACCAACATATTTATGCCAGTAATCGGCATGTCCGGCTTCAATTGCAATGCGTTTGCGCATACTACTCGGCAACACTGATTCTTTATAATCACCATCTTGTTCTGCAAACAATTCAGCGCAGGGCATTGAGACAACTCGAGCATTCGTTAGCTTTTCAGCTGCAGCCATGGCGATCTCAACTTCTGAGCCCGTCGCAATTAAAATAATTTCGGGTTCGCCACTACTATCTTTCAGGATATATGCGCCTTTGCTGATATTTTGTAATTGATTGCCGTCTCTTTCTTGTGCCGGCAATCCTTGTCGCGAAAAAATTAACGCGCTTGGCGCATTGCGTTCTTCAATCGCAAACTTCCAAGACACTGCCGATTCAACGGTATCGCAAGGCCGCCAAGTATATAAGTTTGGTGTAGAACGCAATGCTGTCAATTGCTCAACGGGCTGATGCGTCGGGCCGTCTTCACCAAGACCAACAGAATCATGGGTATAGACAAAAATATGCGCTTGCTTCATTAACGCCGCCATACGTACTGCGTTACGTGCGTACTCCATAAACACCAAAAAGGTTGCGCTGTAATGAATAAAACCACCGTGTAAAGCAATGCCATTGCCCGCTGCACTCATCGCGAATTCTCGCACACCGTATAAAATATAATTTCCGTTTGCATCTTCTCGAGTAATGGGTTTTGATTTCGACCACTTGGTTAAATTAGATCCGGCCAAATCGGCAGAGCCGCCAATTAATTCCGGCAATAAAGCACCATAAGCTTCGATACAATTTTGTGAGGCTTTGCGTGTGGCTAATTTTTCCATTTTTTCTTGGCATTCTTGAACGTAATGCTCAGAGGCTAAATAAAAATCCTCAGGCAATTGCCCTCGGACGACGCGGCGCTCAAACTCAGCAGCCAATTCCGGCTCAATTTTTTTGTATTCCGCAAATTTTTGCTGCCAAGAACTTTCAAGTTCTGAACCTTTCTCTTCTGCGTTCCATGCTTGGTAAATATCATCAGGGATTTCAAATGCTGGATGAGTCCACCCAAGCGTGTTCCTTACTAGTGCCACTTCTTCTTCACCAAGGGCGGCTCCGTGACAACTTTCTTTTCCTTGCTTATTGGGGGAACCAAAGCCAATAATCGTTTTACAACAAATTAAAGTCGGCTTTGTAGTATCTTGTTTCGCAGCATTAATTGCATTGTTAATCGCTGCACTGTCATGACCATCAACATTGCTTAGCACTTGCCAGCCATAGCTTTCGAAACGTTTCGGTGTGTCATCGGTAAACCAACCTTCTACTTCACCATCAATTGAAATGCCGTTATCGTCGTAAAAAGCGATTAGCTTACCTAAGCCTTGAGTACCCGCAAGCGAAGCCGCTTCGTGTGAGATACCTTCCATCAAGCAGCCATCGCCTAAAAACACATAAGTATGGTGGTCAACGATATCGTGACCTTGGCGATTAAATTGCGCGGCAAGAACCTTTTCCGCTATCGCCATACCCACTGCATTCGCAAAGCCCTGGCCAAGTGGGCCAGTTGTCGTTTCTGCTCCAGGAACGTCTTCGTATTCAGGGTGACCTGGCGTTTTAGATCCCAATTGGCGGAAGTTTTTGATTTCTTCGATCGACAAGTCGTAGCCGCTTAGATGCAGCAACGAGTAAAGCAGCATAGAACCATGACCATTGGAAAGGATAAAACGATCGCGATCTGGCCAGCCGGGGTTACTAGGGTTGTGTTTCAGATGATCATTCCACAACACTTCGGCAATATCAGCCATGCCCATGGGTGCACCTGGATGACCGCTATTCGCGCGCTGAACAGCATCCATACTGAGTACTCGAATGGCATTGGCTAATTGATTACGGCTTGGCATGAATACGAACTCCTAGGGGGGCAAGAACGGCGAATTGGCTGCTTCTGCTTCTTGGTCAGATTGGGCCTCAAAAAAGTGGCGTATTGTCCCCTACGGACGGAGTAGCGTAAAGCTCTGGTAGCGACCATTCCCCTGTTCTTGATCATATTTCCCAAAAATCTCAATTAAGCCCATTAAAGGGTGTCTTTTTCCTGATGGAACAACAGCTTGCAGATAACGCACGCGGTTAATTAGAGGGGATTGAGACAGTCACCGCAATCTATATCAATATTTTTTGATATAGATGAGCTTAGCTGTTAGAATCCTGCGTCTTTGCCCTACTAACCTCCAAAATTCTCAGACCACCCATGTCCAGAGCACAATTAAATCATCAGAATTCGATGGCAGAGCCTTTGGCAGAACTTAGTGCTCGTCTAAAAGCGGCCGCTGATCCATTGCGAATTGAGGTATTACGGGTTTTATCCAGAGGCTCCTACGGCGTATTGGAGCTCTGTCGTATTTTTGATATCAAACAATCAGGTATGAGCCACCATTTAAAAGTCATGGCCAATGCCGGTTTGGTCGCGACGCGGCGCGAAGGCAATTCGATCTATTATCGCCGTGCGCATTTCGCCGCTAACCACCCTCATCACAGTTTACAAAGCGCTCTATATTCTGCAGCAGATCAATTGGATCTCAGTAATGAAGTTCGCAGCCGCCTCGCTGAAATCCAACAAGAAAGAGCGCAAGCATCAAAAGTTTTTTTTGCGGAAAATGCTGATAAATTTCGTGCCCAACAGGATCTCATTGCCAGCTATCCGATTTATGGCGACCATGTTTCAGAAATGCTCGCTAAGATTCATCCCCACAATACTGATTCAGTGTTAGAAGTCGGGCCCGGCGAAGGTGAATTTTTAGAAGTACTCAGTAAGCGTTTTAGAAAAGTTTATGCGCTTGATAACTCCGCTAACATGCTAAATAAGGCTAAGGTCTTCGCGGAATCGCAACAACTCAATAATATTTCTTTTATTCTCGGCGACACACAATCCGTCGCGAACACCAATCTCAAAACTACCCAAGCCTCAGCGATAAAAGTTGATTGCGTGGTAATGAATATGGTGCTTCATCACACGCCCTCACCTGGTGATATTTTTCAAGACCTAAGCTCAATCTTAAAAACAAACGGTAACATTATTGTTACCGACCTATGTCGCCATGATCAGCAATGGGCATCAGACGCTTGTGGTGATCTATGGTTAGGTTTTGAACCGCCAGAGTTTTCAAATTGGGCTAAGGCCGCTGGGCTTGAAGAAGGGCAAAGTAATTTTTTCGCACTACGTAATGGTTTTCAAATTCAATTTCGACATTTTTTTAAATCTTAAATTACTTATTATCATTTTTTAAACGGAGAACAATTCAACATGGCAAATTATTCTGTTTTTACATCTGAATCAGTTTCAGAAGGTCATCCTGATAAAATGGCTGATCAGATTTCTGATGCGATTGTTGACGCAATATTAAAAGACGATCCCGAATCTCGCGTCGCGGTAGAAACCATGGTTAAAACCGGTATGGCAATTGTTGCCGGTGAAGTTAGAACCTCTACTTACGTCGACCTAGAGGATTTAATTCGCGAAGTCATTTTAGACATCGGCTACGATTCTAGTGATGTTGGATTTGACGGCGCTTCTTGTGCGGTCCTCAATGCTATTGGTAAACAATCTTCCGACATTGCCATGGGCGTTGATGAAGGAGAAAAGAAAGAGCAAGGAGCCGGCGACCAGGGTTTGATGTTTGGCTACGCTACAAATGAAACAGACGTTTTAATGCCAGCGCCTATTTACTATTCTCATCGCTTAGTTGAGCGCCAAGCGAAATTACGCAAAGAAAAAGTGTTGCCTTGGTTGCGACCGGACGCGAAAAGCCAAGTGACTTTGCGCTATGAAAATGGCAAGCCTGTTGCCATTGATGCCGTTGTACTGTCTACACAACATAATCCTGAAGTTAGCCAAGCGAATATTCGCGAAGCCGTTATGGAAGAAATCGTAAAAAATGTGCTTCCCGCAGAATGGCTGCATAAAGACACTCTCTATCATATCAACCCAACTGGCCAATTTATTATCGGCGGTCCCGTTGGCGACTGTGGTTTAACAGGCCGTAAAATTATTGTTGATACTTACGGCGGCATGGCACGTCATGGTGGGGGAGCCTTCTCTGGAAAAGATCCTTCAAAAGTAGATAGATCAGCAGCGTATGCTACGCGTTATGTGGCAAAAAATATTGTTGCGGCTGGCCTAGCCGACCGCTGTGAAATTCAAGTCTCTTATGCTATTGGCGTCGCCGAACCGACTTCAATTTCAATTGAGACTTTCGGCACTGGCAAAATTAGCGATGAGAAAATTAGCCAGTTAGTTCGTGAACATTTTGATTTACGACCTTACGGCCTTATTGAAATGTTGCAATTAAAACGACCCATCTACCGAGATACTGCGGCCTATGGTCATTTTGGACGTGAAGAAGAAAACTTCACTTGGGAAAAAACCGACAAAGCTGAACTTTTGAAAAGTGCGCTTTAACAACTATTCGACTTTTATTAAGGAATTAACATGACTGCTAACGCAAAAAATCTTGAAAACTTTAGCGACTACAAAGTTGCTGACATTTCCCTAGCTGACTGGGGAAGAAAGGAAATTGAAATTGCCGAAGGTGAGATGCCCGCACTAATGGCGCTGCGGGAGCGCTATAAAAAGGAACAGCCTTTAAAGGACGCCAAAATCCTTGGTTGTATTCACATGACGATACAAACTGCCGTTTTAATCGAGACCTTGGTTGAACTTGGCGCTGAAGTTCGCTGGTCGTCTTGCAATATTTTCTCAACACAAGACCACGCAGCTGCTGCAATCGCCGCCGTTGGCATTCCCGTTTTCGCATGGAAAGGCGAAACCGAAGAAGAATTCTGGTGGTGTATCGAGCAAACCATTTTAAAAGACGGCAAACCTTGGGACGCCAATATGATTCTTGATGACGGTGGCGACTTAACCCAAATTGCTCACGAAAAATACCCACAGATTCTCGATCATATTCATGGAATTTCTGAAGAAACCACCACCGGCGTTCACCGTTTAGTCGACATGCTAGAAAAAGGTGAATTAAAAGTTCCTGCGATCAACGTCAACGATGCGGTAACTAAATCTAAAAATGACAATAAATACGGTTGTCGTCATAGCTTAAATGATGCGATTAAACGTGGTGTCGATCACTTAATGGCGGGTAAAAAAGCGCTTGTGATTGGTTATGGTGATGTTGGAAAAGGCTCCGCTGCTTCACTGCGCCAGGAAGGCATGATCGTAAAAGTCACTGAAATTGACCCCATCTGTGCAATGCAAGCATGTATGGACGGCTTTGAAGTAGTTTCTCCGTATAAAAACGGAAACAACACCGGCAAGGTTGAAGACATTGATCTAGAAGTGCTCGGAAAAACAGATATCGTTGTTACCACAACCGGTAACGTCGACGTATGTGATGCGGCGATGTTGCAAACCCTGAAAAATGGTTGTGTTGTCTGTAACATCGGTCACTTCGATAGCGAAATTGATACAGCTTACATGCGCAAAAACTGGGAGTGGGAAGAAATTAAACCACAAGTTCACAAAATTCATCGTAACAAAGCGACTAAAGATCATTTGATTTTGCTTTCAGAAGGTCGTTTGGTGAATTTAGGTAATGCAACGGGTCACCCTTCACGAATCATGGACGGTTCTTTTGCGAACCAAGTGCTTGCACAAATTTATTTGTACGAAGATAGGTTCGCAGAACTTCCTACAGATCAGCGCTTTAATAATCTGTACGTTAAAATACTGCCCAAGAAGCTCGATGAAGAAGTCGCACGTTACATGGTTGAAGGTTTTGGCGGTGTAATTACAACAATGACTGACCAACAAAGTAAGTATATTAACTTACCTGTTGCCGGACCTTATAAACCAGAGAGCTACAAATACTAGCTGGCTGATTTCAGCCTGTTTAGATAAAAATTCTTATTCTAAACACCAAAAAACGGGGATGAATGATTAACATTGTTCATCCCCGTGCTTTTTTTGGCTTCACAAAATATACTGCAAAATAATAATTAACTTAAATCAAATCTAAGCGGCTACTGGCGAAGCGATTCCTATGCGTATCCCAAGAATTTTCAGTGATCAATTACTTGAACTTGAATCCGAAAGCGAGCTTGATACCTCAGCGTCTCACTATGTCGCTACGGTGTTAAGAATGGACGCCGGTCGCGAGCTGGTAATCTTCAACGGTCAGGGTGGAGAGTACTCTGGTCGACTAACGAAAGTATCGAAAAAATCAGTGCATTTTGTCCTCGATAAATTCATTCCCGAAAATAAACAATCGCCATTGATCAGTGAACTCGCGATAAGTGTCTCTCGCGGCGAACGCATGGATTGGCTTATTCAAAAAGCCACAGAACTAGGTGTCACTAAAATAACCCCGATTATTAGCGAGAGAACGGAAGTTAAATTATCTGGTGAGCGCGGCGACAAAAAACTAAATCACTGGCGACAAGTCATCATAAGTGCCTGTGAGCAATGCCAGAGAAATATTTTGCCAACGCTCAACCCCATAATCTCCCTAAGTGATTACCTTGGTAGCACTCAACACGATTTGAAACTCATCTTACACACCAATAACAGTGCTCTTAATTTCAATAACATCGAAAAACCGCGCGATGTCACTTTCTTGGTCGGACCCGAAGGAGGATTTAGTGATACCGAGTTTGCAATCTGTCAGCAAAAAAGTTTTCTCGCCTGGCAGTTAGGGCCAAGGATCCTGCGCACAGAGACTGCACCGATTGCGGCTTTAAGCCTGCTGCAGCATCGCTGGGGCGATATATAGAATTTTTCAGTATAAAACCACTCTCCCTTCCTACTTCTATGCCTTTACCCGTTCGATAATTTCAACTCTTTAGCCTGATCTTTTGACCCTTAATCCTAAGCAGCTATGCTTAAGTTAGGTGGGTTTATCGGGATTTCTGGGAGAAAATTTTTGAAAAATGTAGGTATCGCACTGTGCGTAATTTTGAGGAAGAAAATCATTTTATTGATAGCGTTAACGCTATGTAGTGCTTGTACTAAAAATCCAGAACCGCCTCTCACCATTGCTATTAACCCTTGGCCTGGTTATGAGTTTTTGTACTTGGCCGAACATCAAGGCTTCTTTGAACAAGTAGGCGCGAATATCAAACTAGTGCAACTAGCATCTCTAGCAGATACGCAAGCGGCATACATAGGCGGCAGAACTGATGGCCTGGCTGGAACGCTGATAGAATCTGTGCAAGCTGAGCTACTCGGCGGCGAGCCTTTAAATGTTATTTTAATTCCCGATTATTCCAACGGTGGTGATGTGGTAATCGCCGGCAAAGAAACTAATACAGTAAGTGACTTAAAAGGATTAAGGGTTGGTTGCGAAGTTTCAAGTCTCGGTATCTATTTTCTACAGCGGACCTTAGCTTCAGAAGGGCTTTCTATATCTGACGTTGTGGTAATAAATGTTACTCAAGCTGATGGGGAACAAGCTCTTCTCGAAGGAAAAATTGATGCCTTCGTCTCCTATCCACCTGTTTCTATCAATCTATTAAAACACGATCAATTTCACTCAATATTTTCTAGCGCTGATATCCCTTATGAAATAATCGATACGATTAGCTTATCCGTCCAAAGCATTGAAGAAAACCCAGGAATCGTTGAGAAAATTCACGATGCATGGCAATTATCTTTAGATTTTTATCGCGATGATCCAAAAACGGCGATTCAAATAATGGCGGAGAGAGAAGGAGTTTCTACCAGTGATTTTGAAGACGTGCTCGCCGACTTGATAATTCTCGACAAAGCGCAACAGAGAGAATTATTTAGCGAGCCCGAAGATATTCAAAGTTCATTAAAAAATGTTTGCCAAGTACTCGTGAATATTGGGTCGCTAACCACACAATGCGAAGACCTACCCAATATCGTATATAGCAATGAATAGATTTTCTGCCAAATCGAATTGCAATGAATAAATTAATCGATTTCCGATCGCTGCCGTACAAAATCGGTGCTCCTACGGTGTTGGTATGCGTAGTTGTATTTTCACTGATTGCATCTTTTTTCTATCATGAAAACACCGAATTTATTCGTAAGAATATTGATAACGAAATATCTTACATTGAGAACACTCTGAATATTGCCCTTGAAGGAAACACGACTACTGGCGACTTTAGACGAGTTATTAATGCGCTAGGCTCTGGAAAGGCTATCGAGCGCTTAATACTAATCGAGGAATACAGCGGCACCATTGTCGCGGACACACAAAACCAGCACCTGGGAAAACATTACAATAGCACTCTCTCTAAACAACAATTGCAAACTATAGAAATACATCTCGGGTCTAAAACTCGCAGCATAATCAGTGATGGAAGCAAAGAATACATTGCTGAACGCGTCAATCTGATAAGCCCCGGCGCTAATCGCCTAAGACCCTATCTAGTATTTCTGATCTACGATAAAACTTTCGATCTCGAAATCGCCAACAGAAGCCTTTTAAATATTATTATCGCTCTATCAATCGGTTTATTTTCACTACTTTCCCTTGCATTCCTCGTTCAATATTTTGTGTTGCTAAAACCTTTGCGGAAAATTATTCACACGATAAGAAGGCAAACGGAATCTGATGAACTCCTAACAATTGGCATCGATACTAATGATGAACTCGGATTACTTGCAAAGCAGTATGACAAACTTGCGGCGCAGACAAACTTAAAAGAAAACACATTAAGACAACTTTCTTTGCGAATGGAAGTAGCACTAGATGCCACAAATCTAGGTGTGTTTGAATTTGATTTGAAGTCTAACACCCATATTTGGAATTCCCGTATGTATGAAATACTGGGTCTTGACCAGGAAAAATTTATACCGACGATATCTAGCTGGTCCGATTGTATTCACCCCGACGAGAAAAATATTGTAGAGGCGAAGTTATTACACGCGATTAAAACAGGTGAAAGTTTTACTTTCGAGTACAAGGTTATTCAACCCTCCAACACCATATGTACGGTAAGAACCTTCGTAAAAACAGTATGTAATAATCAAGGGAACGTAGCTCGCTTGGTCGGTACTTTATTCGACATTACTGAGCAAAAATTGTTATCTAAGCAACGAGAAGATGCGTTAATTAAGGCGGAGGAAACCGCCAGATTGAAATCTGAGTTTCTCGCCAGTGTCAGTCATGAAATTCGAACACCGATGAACGGCGTTATCGGTATGGTTAACCTGTTATTAAAAGGTAAGCTAAATGAAAAACAACTACAGTATGCTCAGATTGCGAAAAGTAGTGCCGAATCCTTATTACAGTTAATTAATGACGTTCTGGATTTTTCTAAGATTGATGCGGGCAAACTTGAATTAGAGCTTATCGATTTTGATCTTCCTGAACTACTTGGAAACTGCGTCGAATCCTTGGCCATAAAAGCACAGGAAAAGAACATTGAACTGATTTTGGATACCACTTCACTTAACAGTCAGTATGCAATGGGTGACCCAAATCGTATACGCCAAATAATAACGAATCTAGTCGCAAACGCTATAAAATTTACCGAGGCGGGGGAAATTATAGTCTCGGCATCCACCAATATCTCTACCGGTGGCGAATTGAACTTCAGTTGTAGTATTTCAGATACTGGTATTGGAATTCCACAAGAAAACATCCCAAATTTATTCGAATCTTTTACACAGATCGACGCCGGTACTACTCGAAAGTATGGCGGCACGGGCTTGGGACTGGCCATAGTTAAACAACTATGTTCGATTATGGGTGGCGATGTAAGTATCACTAGTGAAATCGGAACGGGCACCACGGTAACTTTCAGTGCTCAGCTATCAAGCTGTGAAAAAACCAGAGCAGATTTCCAAGACTTTAATTTTAAAGACACCAGAATACTTGTGGCCGAGAAAAATGGAACTGGTCGAAGTGTTATCAATAAGCAGCTCGAGCTTCTAAGTGCGAGTGTTGATGTGGTCGAAGATGCTGCTAGTGCATTGCAGAAGGCTGAATATGATATTTATTCGCTAATCCTTATTGATCAAAACCTCAGTGACTTTTCTTGTTTTGAGCTGGCTGACAAGATCCGTAAGATTCCCAAACAAAGTCAAAGTGTTTTAGTGTTAATGAACAGACTTGCCGATTTAAATATTCTTGAGGAATCTACAAATACTGATTTTGATTTTTCAATTTCTAAGCCGATTACTCGCGGCGGTTTGGTCGGTGTAGCACGTGAACTAGCATCTCGCAAACGCGTAAAAGTGTCCGAAATGAAAGCGACACCCATCGAGAAATCCAGACCGGAAAAAATGATTCAAGTTTTGTTGGTTGAAGACAATCCAACAAATCAAGCGGTAGTAATCGGTATATTGGAAGATTTCAATCTAGAAATTGTCACGGCAAACAATGGCCTAGACGCCCTGAATGAATTAGACAGGGCTGAGAGTGATAAGTTTTTTGAATTAGTTCTCATGGATTGCCAAATGCCCGTGCTTGATGGATATCAAACGACTCAACAGATTCGTAATGGCGAGCTCAAGCTCCATGGCGACCGCTACAAAAATATTCCCATTATTGCCTTAACAGCTAATGCTGTATTGGGAGAACGGGAAAAATGTATTAATGCGGGAATGAATGAATATATCCCCAAGCCGATCAATAGCGATTCGTTGATTAAACTTATTCGTCAATTTCTGCCTAGCATGATTGCTTGCGATACAACTCCTTTAAATGAAGAAGCTGAGCTTTTGAAAAATGAGGACCCTACTTTTACGAACGCAGACAAAATTTGGGACAAAAAGTTGGTGTTAGATCGCGTCCGTGGTAAAGAGGAACGCCTAGATATGCTAATCGAATTGTTTCTTAAAAACACGCCACAGCTAATTTCACAATTAAAGGATCACGCAGGAAAATCAGCGATTACTGATGTCGCGAAGATCGCACACACAATCAAAGGTTCAGCTGGAAATATAAGCGGGTTACAGCTACAGGAAACTGCGAGCAAAATTGAAATAGCCGCTAACTCTAATACTCAGGACGAAATAGAAATTCTGCTACCCAGTTTAATCGGGCATTACCAAGATTTAGCCAAGCTTCTTGAACAAAACAAGCATCAAGCTTATAGAAATTGAAAGTTCATCTGTACAAGATATCGCTTAGAAAAATTTAAGCGGTATAGTTTAGCTAAAAATAATAGGTCGATGATCTAGATAAGGCACTAATCAACCAGCAAGTTTAATAATTGCTTCTTCGATTGCGGTGGTATTGGGGATAATGACTGACTCACCAGCATGGTAAACGGACATTAAATCAAACGCTTTTAATTCAGCATCTTCGGTTTGATGAATCTCGTCTGATTTAACCCGCGACAACCTTGGAATACCTTGTGTTGCCAAACCTAAGAAAGGCAGACGTTCGTCAACGCCGGTATTATTAAGCACTGCGATTCGACAAGTGCCAGAATAATCGGGTACTGCCTCGCCATTTAGGCCTTCAAAACTCACCAGTGGAATCATTTGGTCACGCCACGAAAAATTACCCAAATACCAATCAGGCATATCGTCACTGCGCTCTGGGTATTTAAATGGCACCATCTCGGCCACGGTAACAGTGGGTAATAACAATAAACCACCAGCAATGGGAATCATCAAGCTGGCTACTTCCGTCGCCGTTTGGTTTTCTAAAGCTTGTGGTTCGTTCATGTTATTACCTGCAATATTTGTTTCGTATTTTAAAAAGCGACTAAACTATTTATTTACATTAAATTTTTTACTCGAGCCTTAACAAAAAGATCAAGCAAAGTTTAACTTCCCGTTGCTGCTCTCGAATAACGAATATTTTGTATCTCTTTAACAAGTTGTTGAGCCAATGAGTAGGGAGATCCCTTAAATTCCACACTTCCCGTTGCCAATGCTGACTCTGGCATCGAGTCACTCGTACAACTACTCGGGGTTTGAACCCACACCTTGCCACCTTTTCTACTCATCATCCGGCAACTCGCCGCGCCATCATCGCCCATTCCGGTAAAAATAATTACGCCAGCCCGTTCACCGTAGCAATGAGCCACATCAGCAACAATACTATCGACCGAAGGATTGTAGCGAGTCGCCCAACCTTCTTCACCAACAACAAAAGTACCATTTGCTGCAATTTCAGTATTTTTATCCGCGGGCACAATGGCAACATGATTCGCTCGAATTACGTCGCCATGCTCAACAATATGCGCTGGATAGTTGGTATGTTTACTCATTACCTGCGCGAGTGTGCCATCAAAACCTTTATCAATATGTTGGACATAGACGAAACCAATATCCAATCGCGGTGGTAGCTCACTCAAAAATTGCTTTACTACCGCAGGACCTCCAGTTGATGCCGCTAATACCCAGACGCGCTGTGCTATTCCGTCACGAGATTGTTCTAAATTTATCGTGCCGCTTAATTGCTTGAGCTTATCCATCAAGCGCCGGGACCATGCTCGGTATGCTTCTTCATGTGCAACGGGTATTTCACCATCGCAGAACAATACCGGTGCATCTAAGGTGTCTAACCATGCATCAAGATGGTCGCTGTCGTGATCATCAATTTCAGCATTGGTATCGACGTCTATTACCCAAGCATCAATTCGCGGCGAATTTTCTTCGTTTTTCGTTTGCGAAAGCTTATCGGCTTGAGTTTTTTGTTCTACTAAAGCGCCGGAATTTGCCGAATTACTTAATTGGTTTTTCAAATCTGATATTAATAAACAGGTACCGACTTGATAACCAAATTCTTCAATTAAGAATCGTAGAGTGCGATGTTGTAATTGCGTATAAGCTAGCAAACCAATACACAAAGTTGAACTCGCCACTATAAGTCCGGCTGTTCGCCAATTAGCTCTTTGATATTACTAAGAAGTTTTTCTTCCTGATAAGGCTTACCCATGTAATCGTTCACGCCTAAGCTAAGTGCGCGATCACGATGCTTCTCTCCAGTACGGGAAGTAATCATAATAATGGGAATATTTTTGAGGCGGCTAGTACTGCGAATATTTTTTGCAACTTCAAACCCGTCCATGCGTGGCATTTCGATATCCAACAACATTAGATCTGGAATTTGATCTTGTAGTGTTAACAAGGCATCGGCACCATCTTTAGCAGTAATCACTTCGTAACCTTCCCGCTCTAAGAAACGAGTCGTTACTTTTCTCACGGTTACTGAATCATCTACCACCATGATAGTTTGTGCTTTATTCACTTCTTCAGTTACAGAAGGTAGAACATTAATTTGTTGGCCAGTAGGCGCTAACAGAGCCATCTCTTTACGGATCATCGCGTGAGGATCAAGAATAACAACCACGCTACCATCACCCATTACCGTAGCACCGGACAAGCCTTCTACGGCACTGAATTGTTGCCCTAAACTTTTTACAACAATCTCACGGCTACCCATCAGCTTATCAACTTGGATCGCCATAACATGCTCAACAGTACGAACAAGCACTACCGGCATAGGTAATGCTTGGCCCGCTAGTCGCGGTAAATTATTAGCGTCCAACATGCTGCCTAAGTAACGCACGCGATAATTTTCACCGGCATACTCGAAACGTGCATTCTCATCTTGATAGTAATGCTCTAGCTCGAATGGGCTGACGCGCACAATACCTTCGATGGTATTAAGAGGAATCGCATAATTATCTTCGCCGATTTGAATCATCAACGCGCGGTTTACAGAAACCGTAAATGGCAAGCGAATAATAAATTCTGTGCCTTGGCCTTCGCGCGAATTAATAAACATCGAGCCGCCAAGTTGTTTGATTTCAGAATGCACGACGTCCATACCGACACCACGACCTGAAATTTGGGTAATTTTATCGGCGGTACTAAATCCTGCATTCAAAATAAATTGCATAATATCGTGGTCGCTGAGTTGTGCTTCTTCACTCATCAGTCCACGTTCAATTGCTTTTTCGCGAATACGTTTTAAATCTAAGCCGCGGCCATCGTCGACTAAACGCATTAGAACGTCACCGCCTTCTCGTCCAAGACTTAAAACAATTCGACCTGTTTCAGCTTTGCCTTTTTTAATGCGCTCTTCGCCAGGTTCAATACCGTGGTCAACCGCATTTCGTAACATATGCTCTAGAGGAGCGATCATTCTTTCTAATACGGAACGATCTAATTCACCTTCAACGTTATCAAGCTCGAAGCTTACGTGCTTACCCAACTCCGTAGAAATTTGTCTAACGATACGACGCAATCGAGGCACTAATCGAGAGAAGGGCACCATACGCGAACGCATTAAGCCTTCTTGAAGATCGGTATTAATCCGTGATTGTTGCAGCAATAAAGTTTCTGTATCGCGAGTCTTATCGTTTAAGGTTCCCGTCAAATCCATTAAATCCGACGCGGACTCCATTAATGAACGCGATAATTGTTGTAACTGTGAGTAGCGATCCATTTCAAGTGGATCGAAATCCTCTGCTTCTTCCATCTGTTCTTGACGGAAGATCATCTGTGCTTCTGTTTCAATATCCAAGCGTCGAAGTTGTTCTTGAACACGCTGCACCGTGGCTTCCATTTCGTCAATGGCATAGCCCAATTCAGAATTCTGTTCTTCAAGTCGGCCACGGCTGATCGATGTCTCACCGGCAAGGTTAACCAGCTCTTCTAATAATTCCGCAGAAACCTTCACCACTTCTTGCGGGCCTGCACGACGTGCAGCTACCGATGGTTTAGGTCCGTTCCCGCTATGTTTGTTAACAGTGAATTCTTTGCTGCCCGCTGCTGTTGTTGCACCACTTGGTGTTGCCGGCATCTTTGGCTTCGGTGCGAAAGGTAAAATATTTGCACGTGAAGACTTATCATCTAAATCAGCATCTGGCGTTGCGTCTTCAATAGAAGGTTCTGAACTAGAGACTTCTTGGTCTTGCTCAATCTCAGCCACAACGTCGTGTTTTGATTCAAGCGGCACTTCTTCGGTTTCAATTACTTCTGCAGGTTTATCTAGGGATTTTTCATCGAACTCCGCAGACGCAGACATAATCTCTTGTAAGCCATCTGGCATATGACCATCGACACGGGCTTTTACTTTATCGGTGCCATTGATCAGCTTATCTTGGTAATCGTGCACGATCGCGAAGAAGTCCGCATCAACATCAACGTTCTCGCCTTTCGTAATCAAAAACGATTCGAATTCATGGGCCAGTTCGCCTAAACCCATTAGACCCGCCAAGCGAGCGCCGCCTTTCAAGGTATGCAAAGAGCGCTTTAATGATTCGACTTGTTCTTTATCAGACCAATCTTCTTCCCATTGATGCACAGCGCCATCGATCTCTTCAAGTAATTCTTCGGCTTCTTCAATAAAGATTTCAAAGATTTCTAAATCAACTTCTTCGCTATCATCAGACTCATCAACTTCTGCTACTTCTGTAGCTTCCGGCGTTGTCGGTTCAAGAGTAGGCTCTTCAATTTCTAAAGAAACAGGTTCTACTATTTCATCTTGAGAAATATTAATTTCGATTTCATCTGCAGTAGTAGATCTATTGTTCAGATTAACGTCGATAACTTCTGGTTCGATATTCTCTGAATCGACATTTTCAAGATCAGTAATTTCTAGTTCAGAAATTTGATTTTCCGCAAGGTCATCTACTGCTTCAAAGTCAGCAATTTCAATCTCTTCTTGATTAGAGCGACTCTGCCCAAAGCTCGGGATCGTATTCACGACGTCGTCTGCGGAATTGATAACTTCTGCTAAATCGGTTTGTGTCGTTTCACTAATCGCATTTAGGTTTTGACCAACAGCAACTGAATCAATCATATCGAGTAATTCAGAATGCCCAAGTGTCAGCACGCGATAAACTTTATCATCAGCAGTTAATTTCGAATCAATAACCAATTCGTAGACTTGTCGAAGCTGTCGACTCAAGTTCGCCATTGGCGGCAAGTTAGCGTGTTCAGATCCGCGTTCCAGTGTGGCCAATTCAAGCACCATTGATTGCGCTTGAAGATTGTCGAACTTTTCCTGCTGCCAATCCAAAAGTATTTCATCAGCATCAAGCAGCAACTTGACCTCTTCGGCCATAAAAATAGACAGCAATTCTGGGTCGACTTTTTTCGCCGTAGCGCCATCTTCTTCTTGTCGCTGTCGAACCAGTGGTGTGACATAGCGATCTTTAAGTTCTGCAACTCTCGCTAAATATTGAGATAAACGCGGAATTTCTAATTCTTGCCCTAACTCAATTTGCGAAAGAACACTTTGAATGTATTCAACACCGTCTTTCAATAACTGCAATATATCAGTATCAATAATGACCTGATAAATTCTTAATTCTTTTACAAAATGTTCAAGGGGCGTCACGAGCTCGGCGATGAGTTTCACATCAGCCATGTGCGCGCTACCTTTTAATGTATGTAATGCGCGCTGCATTTGTTCGCTAGGGGGTGTAAATAGTGGAGCGGAATCATCCATCTCCGCAATATAATGTTGCACGACTTCTAAATGAGTAATCGCTTCTGATCCAAAAATAGACCACAGCATAGCATCGGTTGCATCGTCGTCTTCATCGCTTGATGCAGTGCTTGCCGTCTCAACAACGACAGAATCATCTTCCATTAGCGCGGCAGGCATTTCACCTTTCGACAGTTGCTCTGCCCATGCCGAAAGTTTTTCACACGCATCTGGATGCGGGTTAGCTTGTCGATGTTCAAAGGCTGAAACTAATTCAGGTAACAGGGGAAGAACTTTTTGAATTAATGCAACATGACCGTCGCTCGCAGCAACTGTATTGTCGAGCACTCGGTTCAACATGTTCTCAACGGCCCAAGCCAACTCACCAACATCATTGGCGCCAACCATTCTTCCACTACCTTTTAAGGTATGGAAACCGCGACGAAATTCAATCAGCGCTTCTTGATCATCAAAATCCGCAGCCCATCGTGGGAAAAATTCATTAATCGTATCCTGAACTTCTGCTGCTTCTTCGATAAAAATTTCGAGAATTTCATCGTCGATGAGATTATCTTCATCATCTTCTGCCAACGTACTTTCGGCAACATTTACGCTTGCCGGCTCAACTACATCGCTCGCCGGAACTTCATTGTTTTGGGCTTCAGCCGATGCTTCATCGACTTGTGTTTCTTCAGGTTTTTGAACCGCTAAGTTGTCGAGTTCTTTCGCCGCAATATCTAATTCGTCATCCAGTTTTGGTACACTTGCGTGATCAGATTCATCGCGCTCTGGAAGCTCACCGATTTCAACTTCTTCAAGCGACGCCATCTTCCCAAGCACACTCGATACATCAGCATCATCGTGGCTTCGCATTGAGCCGCCGCTGCGTAACGCCGTAGGGATTGGATAACCAAGGGACTGTACACTTTCTTCCGCTACGCCGAGTAACAATTCGTCGTCTTCTTCACGATCGCCGCTAAGGCGCTCTAAATAATATTCAACACTCGCTATGGCATCTGCCAGAGTATCCAGGGTTTGCCATTCTGGAGTGGCTTCTTTTGCCAACAACTGCTGCTCTATATAGCTTGCACAAGAAGTCAAAATTGCAGCGGGTTTTGGCAATGGCATCATGTCGAGGCCACCACTAATTTCACGTAAATGATTAGGTACACTGATCAAATGATCGCGATTCCATTGCGATGCAATATATTCAATAATTGCGTCTTTAGCCTGCTCTAGACCATTGCGGGATTCGCGTAAAACAGATTCTTGCGCCTGATCCAGTGCATTAACACTTGGGTCATAAGCATTCGCGTCACCACGACCGGTGCCGCTCGCCATAAGTTCTAAGGAGCTTTCGATTTCAATTATTTTACCGGCAACTTGCATCAGTAAATCGGCAGGAATTTCTTCGTCTTCAGCAACCGCCGCTAATTTTTCACCTTGCGCTAAAATTTGTTTGCGCAAATCACCAATGCCCAACACTGCCATGGTATCGGCAACACGTTTAATAATCGGCAAGGCTTCGGTAACATCTGCTTTTTCTTTATCAGTTAAACTAACGTCAAGAGCATGCTTAATCGCGTCCAACTCATCTTTTAATGCGGTAACGACAGATCGTATTGCGTCTAAATCGGGTGCAATAATTTCTTCGTCGACGCCATCGACAGATTGCTTGTCAGTGGGCGGTAATGCTGTTTCTAAATTGTAAGCGCTTTTAATTCGGCGAATATGCTTGCCATCTTCTGGCGCGCGCGCGATGTAGTAGAGTAAATTTTTAATTAATTCATCATTGGTAAAATTATTGAGAGCGGAAACACCATCCACTTCTAAATTTTTAATTTCTTTATCTATCTGACGTAACAAATTTTTAACCGAAGCGCTGGCTTCAATGGCTTCAGACTCCAAACCCTCTAACAGTGCCAAGGAAATATCCCAGAGTGGCTGCCGAGCAGTCCCTTGGGTTAGTTTTCTTAAACGGCCAAAAACCTTATACAAATAACCAATATTATCTGCGCGCGCAACATCACGAATGACACCCGCGGCGGCCGCCTGATACATTTTACGAAGTTTCAGAATAATGATACTGAATTGATTTGCATCAATCGCACCAGCTGCATTTTTATCAGCAATATGGTGAGCGGGAGCAAGGTTCGGCGTAAATAATTTGGTTTCTGTTAACAACGCTTCACCGCGAACAGTTCGCAGGTCGTTAAGTAGAGGAAGAACAGAAGAAGGGTGGTCTTTACGATTAGATTTAACTTGATCGAGATAAACCGGCATTTGCAGAATCGCGCGCATTAAAACTTCTTGCGCTTCAGATTCATTGCGAACCGATTTATTCATTAATGCTTGGGCGAGATTTTCCATCTCTTCCGCTAACAATGCGGCGCCATAAAATTCCACCATCTGCAAACTACCGTGCACCTGGTGAATATGAGTCAAGCAAAAGCGAATTCGGGTAGTATCTTCGGTATTCTCGACATAAGCTTCCAAGGCCTGACGAGCTTGTTTTAGGGTTTCCCCTATTTCACCGATTACCCATTCTAATGCTGCGTAGCTGCGATTATCAGCCATACCGTCGCATCTCTCGTTTTGTTTTTGACTGCATGTGTCGCTGCGATAGTTGCTGCATTAACGCTTGCTTTGCCAAAATCGATTGTTGTAAAAAATCAATGAACACATCTTGTTAAGGGAATTTTTAAAATTAATCTTTAACTAAAAAATTTTGAAATTTCACCCTAAGCTTGTTTCGTTTATCAACTTCGTTTTTGTATAACTGTCAAAAGCCACTTAAAAGCAAACTTTATACTTTTACGTAAGCCTGAACATTACTGTCTACTAAAGGCTTCAGCTCTGGATGCTTCCAGTCAACCATTTCACCAAGACCAATAATTAAAAGTCCGCCAGGTTTTAAATGATCAACAAAGCCTTGTAGTATTTCACGTCGACGCCAGCGTCGAAAATAAATTAATAAATTTTGGCAAAAAACTACATCCATTTTTTCAACTGGCATCGATTTGATTTCTAGTACGCTGCCTTGAGAAAAACATAATCGATCTTGGAGCTTATCTGCTACTTTGTAGCGACCATCACCAAGATCTTTAAAATAGCGCAGCTTTTCGTTTTCGCTGATGCGCTCTAACTTTCGCTCGTTGTATATACCTGCCCGAGCTTTGCTCAATGCCGGCATACTGATATCTGTCGCAAAAATTCCAAAGTAGGGCTTTAACTGCGCCCAATCAAAACAATCGTTGAGAATCATCGCTAAGGAATACGGTTCTTCTCCTGTAGAACAACCGACACTCCAAACATCAAAACTCCCTTCCAATGTTTTATTACTTATTTTGTCTTGAAGTAGTTTTCTAACCGCTTCGTACGAATGTCGATGGCGAAAAAAGCTGGTCTCTTTAACCATGAGCCGGTCAACTAAAACCGACCACTCTGCTTTTCCCCAAATTCCATCGGTTACTTTGTCAAAGTATTCCTCATAATTTTCAAACCCAAGTTCACGCATGCGCATGGTTATCTGGGTTTGTAAAAATGCTAATTGTTGTGGATTTAGCAGTATCCCGGTACGTTCTTCTAGCAGCTTTCGCCACTGATCAAATTCTTTTTCCGTTAACGCAGCGGCAGTTTGTAAAGTCCACGCCATTTAGCATCCTTCTTTAATCTCGAACAAATCTAAATTTCTATTAAGCAATTGCTTCGCGATTATCTTCTGAATCATCATCAGACATGATATTAATTTCTAGATCATCGTCGTTTTCACTCAAAGCAAAGTCTTCATCGTCAACTGCACTATCCATTGATAAATCAACCGCTTCTTCTAAGGTTTCAACGTCATCTTCATCAACGGCAACTGCTTGCATTTGCCCTGTATTCATAGGTCCAAATGTCATTGCCAAATCTTTCGGTAAGGTGAAACCCGCAACCGAATCACGTAAGTCAGAAGCCATCTCTGCCAAGTTACCAATCGACTGTGCCGTTGCACTGGTACCCGCAGAAGTTTGCGATGTAATTTCTTGAATTACGTTCATCGTATTTGATATGTGGCCAGCTGAAGAAGCTTGCTGACGTGCGGCGTTCGAAATGTTGTTAATCAATTCTGCAAGAGACGACGATACGTTCTCAATCTCTTCCAGTGCCACACCCGCATCCTGTGCTAGGCGAGCTCCGCGTACCACTTCCGCCGTTGTTTGTTCCATCGAGATAACAGCTTCGTTAGTATCGTTCTGAATGGTTTTAACCAATGCTTCAATCTGCTTGGTCGCAGCGGCTGAACGTTCCGCAAGCCGCTGTACCTCATCCGCTACCACCGCGAAGCCTCGACCCGCGTCACCCGCCATCGATGCCTGGATCGCAGCGTTAAGTGCGAGGATGTTGGTTTGGTCAGCAATGTCGTTAATCAACGATACGATGTCTCCAATTTCCTGTGAAGATTCACCGAGTCGTTTAATACGTTTTGAAGTGTCCTGAATCTGTTCACGAATTGTATCCATACCGTGAATAGTATTTTGTACCACTTTCGCACCGTTGTTCGCGATCGATACCGACCGCTCCGCAACCGCTGCTGATTCAGATGCGTTCGCAGATACTTGGTCAATCGTTACGGCCATTTCATTTACCGCCGCCGATGCCCCAGCAATTTCTTGTGCCTGATGCTCCGAAGCCTCAGCAAGATGCAATGCGGTTTGCTGCGTGTCTTGCGAAGCGCGCGATACATTTACAGCTGTTTCGTTAATTCGCGAAACCAAGATTCTTAATTGGTCAATCGTGTAGTTAATAGAGTCAGCAATCGCACCAGTAAAATCTTCCGATACCGTAGCGGTCGTTGTTAAATCACCATCTGCGAGATCGGCTAACTCATCGAGTAAACGTAAAATTGCCGATTGGTTTCTTTCATTGGTATTTGCAGTATCCACCAAGGTTTTTCGTGTACCGGCATAAGTTTTCAAACCGATCACACCCAACAATACAACCGCCAAGATACCAAAAAGTAAAATCGTAATATTGTTTGGTTGCCGCGAAGATGCCTGCGCGCTAATTTGATTTGAAAGATTACTGAGTGCACCAAGAAGCAAAGGTGAATCATCAAGAATTTGGTTATAGGATTGTCGTGCGCCGAATAATGAAGGAGACGCTTCAAAGATATCGCGTACCGATTTATTTACGAAATCAAACAATTCGCCAATAACATCAAGACTGTCCGCTGCGTCCGTATCCGAAACGCGCGAGATACCTAAGGTGTTATTACCAGAACGCATCCCTTCTAAGAACGTACCAAACAAACGCGCATCCGAGTTAAATTGGTCAGCTGCTGATGATGAATCTGCACCACCCGCCAACATCTTTTCTACGTTTCGACCAATACGCTCAGCTCGCCAAGTTTGTTCTTGTGCTGTCGCAACCTGATCCGCTGGTGCGCCATTTTCTAGCAGGATATCTTTAATATTTTCGTGTTCAGCCTGAAGCTCGGGAAGTGATTGGTTTAGGGTCGATGCCACATCAGTCAGGAGGGTAATTCTTTCTCGGTTATTTACGATGGTTTGAGCATTCTCTCGAACTTTTTCCCATACCGCTCTAAAGCTTGCGAACTCGCCCGCAACTTGCGTTCTCGTTCTCGCATCTGCCGACTGCAAACTTAACCAAGTTTGAGACATCGTATCGACAACGCTCTGCAGCTCGATAAACGATGCTTCATTACCATTTGTAGCATCACGGGCCAGACCCGTTAACTGGTATGACGACGCGCGAAGTTCGTTGACCAGCTGCAAATAACCCTGATCTTGCGCACTGTTACGCAATACCAAGAAGATGCTACCCGCCATCAACACAAGGCTGGCGACCAACAGGCCGACTAAGACCAGTGTCCCCTTATTTCCCTGTGAGGAGGAGGAGGTTTTTTTAGTTTCAGTTTTCATGCTACGCGCTCCTGAGCGTCTGTGCGTTTTGGGAGGACTTGAGCCAAACTAGCGAAAATCGACCACCCACGTTGTTCGTTTTAACTTACTATCTAACTTACTGTTATACCTACCATTCCCTGCTCGACCGGCTTCAAGACCCGATGAAAATCAATCCTGTAGGGAACAATTAACTTGCTGCATTCACAAAACTGGGTTCTTCTGCAAGCTTCGAAGGACTGAACACAAACCACTGCTCATCATCACTGCCAACCGCACCGCGATTTTGCGAGTAACTGCCCTCAACAAACGCCCGAACTGATTCAGGCAGCTCTTTGATTTCATTTGAATAAGAATCGATAGGAAAATGCTGCATACCGAGAGCGGCATCTACCACTACACCGGAATACAAACCGTTGGCTTCGAGAACCAATACACGGTGTTTTTTTCGTGCAGAATTGAGTCGCCCACCTAAAAATACCGCCAAATCGAACAACGGCAATAAGCGGCCACGGACATTTGCAACACCCAGAACCCAGGGTTGTACACCGGGTAATTTGGTATAACTTGGCAACTCTAACAATTCTGAAATTTCGCCCATTGGCGCGACGAAGTAGCGATCAAGCACGTTAAAGCCAATACCGCTCCATTGCTGAACCGTCTCTATCTGAGAAGGCAAACCTTTCGCAGAACGTTTACTTTTCTGCGCAAGATCGAGTAGAGCATTAAATGCGGCTAATTGGTTGGACATAGTTTTTATCTTTGATCGTTAGCGAAATACTTACTTAAGCCATGACTTGCCCGATGGTATCCATCAGCAACTTTTCTTCGATTGGCTTCGTAAGGTAGGCTTTAGCCCCTTGGCGCATACCCCAAACACGATCAGTTTCTTGATCTTTGGTGGTTACGATAATCACTGGAATTCCAGCTGTTTCGGCGTGTTTTCGCAATTGACGAGTGGCTTGAAAACCGTTCAAGCCCGGCATTACGATATCCATTAAAACAACATCGGGTAATTCTTTTTTAGCGGTCGAAACGCCATCTTCACCCGTCTCCGCCGTGATAACGGCGTGCCCATTCTTTTCCAACATGCTAGTTAGCTTGTAGGTTTCGGTTGGAGAATCGTCGACGATTAGTACTCTAGCCATAAAAAAACTCCGAAGCGTCCTGTTACTTTAAATTTATGTTCTTAAAAACGATTACTTTTCTAGCTTTTTAATTTTGTGCTTTGCAATTGCGCTTAACGTTGAATCAAGAAGCCTGCGCTTGTTGTTTAACATGGGTTTCAATTGCACCCAGTAGCTCGCTCTTACTAAATGGTTTCGTTAAATATTGGTCAGAGCCGACGATTCTTCCCTTCGCCTTATCGAACAAGCCATCCTTACTCGATAACATAATGACCGGAGTAGATTTAAACTCGCTGTTGTTTTTGATCAGAGCACAAGTCTGATAACCATCGAGTCGCGGCATCATGATATCGACGAAAATAATGTCCGGGCGCGTATCAGCAATCTTCGCCAAGGCATCGAAACCATCGGTTGCCGTGACGACCGCACACCCTGCTTTTTTCAACAAAGTTTCAGCAGTTCGCCTGATGGTTTTGCTGTCGTCAATTACCATGACCTTCAGACTTTCTAGGTTCATATCTCTACCTTTTTATGACCTTTTTATAGGATCAATTCGCGTTTGATAACTACATGTATTTACGCGGTATATTCGTTTTATTTAACTAACCGCTCAGTTTTTAATCTTTTAACACAGTTTTCAGGTATTATCTATAACCGCCTGAATCAACGGCAAAAATTGGATATTGAGCTGCTCTGGTAGTACTCACTTCGCGCTAAAACAGCAGCGTTTAACTTTTCTGTTTATAATCGCTGATCGCACAATTCAGGCTCAACTAGCGAAGGAAAGTTAATTCTCTTTCGGTGCCAAATAATCTAGAGTCACGCGAGTTTAAAATCACTGTTTTTCAGTCGAACCAATCACTTAATCGGACGACGTGCTATTTATGAGTATCAAACTAGGGGTTGTGATGGACCCAATCTCCTCCATCAATTTTAGCAAAGACACGACACTTGTCTTTTTACTTGCGGCGGCGAAACGTGGTTGGGACCTCGAATATATGGAACAGGGTGACCTATTCCTCGACCACGGCTCGCCCAGAGCCTTTTCCAGTAAATTAGCGGTCTTTGATGATCCCGACCAGTGGTTTGCATTGGATGACAGGCGCACCATAAATCTCGATGAACTGGACGTAATACTGATGCGAAAGGATCCTCCTTTCGATAGCGAATACATTTATTCGACCTATATTCTTGAAGCCGCTGAGCGCCTGGGAACTCTTATCGTCAATAAGCCGCAGAGCCTAAGAGACTGCAATGAAAAAGTATTCGCCACACAATTTCCGCAATGCTGCCCACCCGTTTTAGTCAGTCGCGATATTCAAGGCTTACGGGCATTCCACAAAAAACATAAAGACGTTATTTATAAACCGCTCGACGGCATGGGCGGCACCGGGATTTTCCATTGTGGTCCGGATGGGAGGAACCTCGGAGCCATCATCGAGACCTTAACCAACAACGGCCAAAACTCCATCATGGCTCAACGCTACATTCCCGAAATTAAGCAAGGTGACAAGCGCATTTTGCTCATTGATGGCGAAGCTATTCCCTATTGCTTGGCGAGAGTGCCGGCGGAGGGCGAGACGCGAGGCAATCTGGCAGCCGGTGGCACCGGCGTACCACAGCCATTGAGTGAACAAGATCGCTGGATTGTGGCCCAAGTCGCGCCAACGCTAAAGGAAAAAGGGCTACTATTTGTTGGTTTAGACGTGATAGGCAAATACCTAACCGAGATAAATGTCACGAGCCCAACTTGTGCCAAAGAGATCGATAAAAAATACGATACTAAGATCGGTGATCGGTTGATGGACGCTATTACCGCTCTATTATCTAAATCAAGCGGCTAATACTTAGTTCGAAAGCCGACAAAACACAGCGGATAAATTTAGGAAACTATGTCGCAGTTAGAAACACAAGCAATCATTGCAAAGAACGCCGTTGGTGCGGGTGATCGCCTAAGTTTCGCTATTTTTTTGGCGACCGCTTTACACGGTTTACTAATACTGGGTATCGGTTTCAATATAGCCACTAAGCCAAATATCCCCGCCACGTTTGAAGTCACGATCGCGACGTTTAAAAGCGCCGAAGCGCCGGACAAGGCCGACTTTCAGGCGCAGTTTAATCAAGAAGCTAGCGGTACTTTGGATGAAGTCAGGGAGTTAACGACGCGAGATCCCGCACCGTTTACGGATACACAAATCCGCGATGTAAATCCGCTTCCCGAAACGCTGGCCATTAAAGCCAGCGAATCTCAGCCGCTCAATCAGCTATCAAGTGAAGCAAGCTCAAACATTAAAGTCAGCCAAGTCCCTAAGCCAGAGGAAATTGATCAACGAACACCGCAAGAAGGTCGTGACCGGCAAGCACAGGCGACCACATCAGAAATAGCGAGTCTACGGGCAAAAAGAGATCAACAAAAACAAGCTTATGCCAGCAAGCCAAGAATAAGACGCCTGACTTCAGTTTCAACAACCTCGTCGACAGATGCTGAGTATTTAAATCATTGGGAACAAAGAATTAAAAAAATTGGCAACGAAAATTTTCCCCAAGAAGCGCTCGACAAAAGAATTTTTGGCCAACTTCGATTGGTCACCGTGTTAAAAGCCGACGGCACTATTGTTAGTGTTGACTTGTTACAATCCTCCGGCCACAACTTACTCGACCATTCCGCCCTGCAAATTGTACACATGGCAGCACCTTTCCCGCCTTTCCCTCCTGAAATCGCTAAAGAAGTTGATCAACTAGAAATCATTCGCACATGGTTGTTTGATATCACTGGGCTATCAACGTCTAATTAACGATTGCCCTAATCTAGACACCTTTAATTCTATTTGTAATTTCTGGCGAATCTTTCCCGCTAGATAGCATAGAAACCGCGAAAGCCCTTGTAATAGCATCTAGATGACCCAATACTACTTTTTATGACTTCAAACACGCAAAAAGAAAACCAACACTCTCTTGACGGGCAGACTAAATCTCCCAGAGATTTCAGTCCTTATAGCCTGCGCAATCATTTTTTAATTTCGATGCCAAACCTGGAAGACTCTTATTTTTCTCAAACCGTTACCTATATTTGCGATCACACTGAAAATGGTGCACTTGGCATTATCCTGAATAATCCACTCGATGTGAAAGTCAGTGAAATATTTAAGCAACTCAACATCAGTGACAACAAAAATATCGCGATTGAGAATGAAAGTTTAACAAAGAGTGTTCAAAACATTGGTGAACAAGCGGTTCTGGCTGGCGGACCTGTGAATGTTGATCGCGGATTTATTTTGCACAGTGCAGGGCAAGAATGGGAGTCCACACTAAAAATATCCTCCACAATTAGTCTTACTGCTTCAAAAGATATTTTGGTCGCTCTTGCTGAAAATAGAGGGCCAGAAAAAGCGCTTGTCGCCTTGGGTTATGCAGGCTGGGATCCTGGCCAACTGGAAGAAGAAATCACCGCGAATAGCTGGCTTACGGTTCCTGCTGACGACCGAATAATTTTCGATGTGCCTTTCGAACGCCGTTGGGCTAGCGCATCTAATTATCTTGGCATCGACATCAATAGTATTCATACGATGGCTGGTCACGCCTAGCTATACCAACAAACTAAGCTGCAACCCATGTCTAAAACTCTCATTGCATTTGATTTTGGTACTCAATCCATTGGCTTGGCTGTCGGCCAAACTATTACCAGTACCGCAACTGAATTGACGCCAATTAAAGCGCGAGATGGAATTCCAAACTGGGAGAATGTAGAAAAAATACTAAGAGAATGGGAACCAGATAATTTGGTGGTGGGCTTACCATTAAATATGGATGGTAGCGATAGTGAAATGTCTAAGCGCGCGCGAAAATTCTCAAATCGCCTACGAGAAAAATATAAATTACCAGTCGAATTAATCGATGAGAGATTATCAACTTATTCTGCAAAAAACGAAGCCATGGATAGGAGACAAACGCTAGACTTTAGCAAAAACCCTGTCGATTCAATTGCAGCACGTTTAATTCTTGAATCTTGGTTTGAGAAAAATAATTCTACAAACTAATTCTGCTCTCGAAAACAAACTTAAACTTAAAAATACTAAAACAGTTTCCCTGTATCTTTCTCATCTTCCTGAATCGTTAATTCGTCCGCTGCATTACTAAGGTAAGAAGCATCTGTTTCAGACGCAAGCTTAATCATTAAGCGTAAGTCATTCGGCGAATCAGCATAGGACAGAGCATCTTCATAAGTAATTTCGCCGCGATCGTACAGTTCGTACAAGGCCTGATCGAACGTCTGCATACCCAAATCGGTTGATTTTTTCATCAACTCTTTAAGCTCATGAACTAAGCCCTTACGAATTAAATCCTGCGCTAATGGTGTGTTCAACATAATTTCCATACACGCTCGACGACCATTTCCGTCCGGTGTTGGAATTAACTGTTGCGCTACAATAGCTCGAAGATTTAATGACAAATCCATCCACAATTGCGAATGACGATCAGCCGGGAAAAAATGGATGATCCTATCCAAGGCTTGGTTAGCGTTGTTTGCGTGCAGGGTACACAAACATAAATGACCAGTTTCTGCGAAAGCAATTGCGTGATCCATCGTTTCTCGCGAACGAACCTCACCGATAAGAATGACGTCTGGCGCTTGTCGTAAAGTGTTTTTCAACGCAACTTCAAAAGAGTCTGTGTCGATCCCCACTTCGCGTTGCGTAACAATACAACCTTGATGCTGATGAATAAATTCGATGGGATCTTCGATGGAAATAATATGGCCTTTACTATTGCGATTGCGATGACCAATCATCGCCGCTAGCGAAGTGGACTTACCTGTACCGGTCGCACCAACAAAAATAACCAAGCCACGCTTAGTCATCGCCAGCTCTTTAATAATTTCAGGAAGACCTAACTCATCTGGTTTCGGAATATTTGTTTCAATACGACGCAATACCATCCCAGCCAAATTGCGCTGGTAGAAAGCACTGCAACGAAATCGCCCAATACCGCGCGCGCTAATCGCAAAATTTAATTCTTTAGCATCAACAAATTCAGCGCGTTGGCGCTCGTTCATCACACTCAAAACGGTTTCACGAGCTTGCTCTGGAGACAGCGGCGAGGTGGTTACCGGAACAACTTTTCCGTGTAACTTAATTGATGGTGGTACGCCGGCGGTTATAAACAAATCCGACGCGCCTTTTTCTACCATTAAACTTAAAAGTCTATCAAAATCCATCAACTAATCCTCTGCGACACCAAGCCTGTTTTTTGCATTTATAAATTCATAAATTATTCTAGGAGATCTCTGAATGAAAACTTTCTACGCCAACTTGAAAATAAGAATCTATTCGGAATTTCCTAAAAGTTTTCCGGCATTTTTGCTTTTTCTTTCGCAACGTCACGATTAATAATTCGACGCTCTACCATATCCGCTAGACATTGATCCATGGTCTGCATGCCATGCGATCCACCGGTTTGAATTGCAGAATACATTTGTGCCACTTTATCTTCTCGAATTAAGTTTCGAATTGCTGAGGTACCACGCATAATTTCATGCGCCGCGACTCGCCCACCACCATTCTTTTTTAACAATGTTTGCGACACTACTGCCTGTAGCGATTCCGACAACATAGATCGCACCATGGATTTCTCATTAGCGGGGAATACGTCAACAACCCGGTCAATAGTTTTTGCTGCGGAGGTTGTATGCAATGTACCAAATACTAAATGGCCTGTTTCCGCTGCGGTTAATGCTAAACGAATGGTTTCGAGATCACGCATCTCACCAACCAGAATAATATCTGGATCTTCACGTAGTGCTGAACGCAGCGCTTCCGAGAAGCCATGGGTATCGCGATGAACTTCGCGTTGGTTGACCAAGCATTTTTTACTTTCGTGAACGAATTCGATGGGGTCTTCGATAGTGAGGACGTGTTCATATTTATTGTCGTTGATGTAATCCATCATCGCCGCAAGCGTCGTCGACTTACCGGAACCCGTCGGACCGGTAACCAGAACCAAACCCCGTGGCACTGCACAGATATCTCTGAAAACCTGCCCCATGCCCAACTCTTCCATCGTCAACACTTTCGACGGAATGGTTCGGAATACTGCCGCCGCACCGCGGTTTTGATTAAAGGCATTAACACGGAATCGGGCGACACCAGGTACTTCAAAAGAGAAATCGGTTTCGAGGAACTCTTCATAGTCTTTACGCTGTTTGTCGTTCATGATCTCGTAGATCAAACTATGAACCTGTTTGTGCTCCATAGGCGGCAAGTTAATTCGTCGCACATCGCCATCAACACGAATCATCGGTGGCAAGCCTCCGGAAAGATGTAAATCCGAAGCGCCTTGTTTGGCACTAAACGCCAACAGTTCCGTAATATCCATTCGACTACCCTAGTATGTATACGATCAATCTGTGAACAATATTGCTCACATAGTTTATTTATTTAAAGTCAGCAGCTTAGGCTGTATTGTTAACAACTTTTTGAAGCCATAATTAAGCAATGTTTGTAACCCATTCAGATACGCTTTAAAAGTCTATGAATCACCTGCGCGACAAACTAAGCAAAGTCCACGACCGAGTGCAGCATGCGGCTGACAAAGCCCATCGGGATAGCGATGATATTCGCGTCATTGCCGTGAGCAAAACCCGCCCGGCAAGCATGTTGCGAACTGCATTTGAATTCGGCCAAGATCGCTTCGGCGAGAATTACCTGCAAGAGGCCTTACAAAAACAGCAACAGCTTAGCGACTTAGCTATTGAATGGCACTTCATTGGGCCGATCCAAAGCAACAAAACCCGCGATATCGCCACGAATTTTGACTGGGTTCACAGTGTTGACAGGCTAAAAGTTGCTCAAAGACTGAACGATCAGCGTCCAAGGCAACTGGCGCCCCTCAACGTCTGTATACAAGTAAATATAGATGAAGAATCGTCAAAAAGCGGCGTCGTAGAAAAAGATCTCTTGAGCCTGGCGCTAGCCATACAAAACTTGCCTCATATTCGCTTACGAGGCTTAATGGCGATCCCAGTAGCCCACGATACATACGCCGAGCAATTCGCGGTCTTTAAGCGGGTTCAACAGGCCTTCCAGCAGCTCAAAATTGATCTATTAGCGCAGGGCGCCAGAGGCGAACATTTGGATACTCTATCAATGGGGATGTCGGGTGATATGGAAGCAGCTATTGCGGCGGGCGCGACTTTTGTACGTATCGGTACCGATATATTTGGCGAACGTGCGGGCAAAATGTAAAGCCTAGGAATAATCTACTCAACACTTGCAGGCTAGCGATTCTAGTCAGCATCCAACGCATTTGAAATTAATTAGATATATTTATTTAAAGAAATTTTACAGAGAGGACAAATGAGTAAAGCAACGATTACATTCGTTGGCGGTGGCAACATGGCTAACAGTATTATTGGTGGATTGGTGGCGCAAGCATACGACCCCAAAAAAATTATTGCCTGCGACCCTCTGGAAACAAACTTAACAGCATTAAGCAATTCTTACGGCATCAACACCAGTACAGACAACGCTACTAGCGTCGCGAAAGCACAAGTAGTTGTGTTGGCTGTGAAGCCGCAAATTATGAAAATTGTTTGCGAACAAATTCGAGAAAATATCGAACATAAACCACTTATCATCTCGATTGCTGCTGGTATATCTATCGCAAAATTTACTGACTGGTTAAATGCTGATTTACCAATAATTCGCTGCATGCCCAACACACCTGCGTTGGTACAAGCCGGTGCTACAGGTATATTTGCCAATTCACTAACCAGCGAAGAACAAAAACTGCAAGCAGAAGATATTCTTAAAGCCATCGGCATTATTGAATGGCTAGATGAAGAGAGGCTTATTGATGCAGTCACGGCTTTATCAGGTAGTGGTCCAGCGTATTTTTTCTTGCTTATGGAGGCAATGATCGAAGCCGGAATTGATCAGGGCTTATCGCCAACAATCGCCAACAACCTCGCCATACAAACCTGCCTCGGTGCCGGTCTATTAGCACAATCTAGTGACGTTGATGTCGCAGAATTGAGAAAAAGAGTTTCTTCACCTGGGGGAACTACTTTAAAGGCTTTAGAGTCTTTTCAAGAAGATGGCCTGACTGCGAGTGTGAAAAAAGCGATGGCTGCCGCGGCGAATCGCGCCGCAACATTGGCTGAAGAGTTTTAGTTTTTGATTTAATATTTTTTAACAATTTTGATTTTAATCTTTTATAAAGTTGGTGATTAATAAGATGAATTTCACGGGTGGCTTCGAGTTCTTATATTTAAATTTGTTTAATTTATATTTATTAATTGTGATTGCGCGATTTGTTTTACAGATAGGACGAGGTGATTTCTATAACCCGCTTTCGCAATTTATTTTCAAAGCGACGTCGCCACTATTGACGCCCTTGCGAAGAGTTATCCCTGCTTTTGGCCGAACCGACACGGCCTCCATCGTTTTATTCTTGGCTTTAGTCATAATTAAATTAGTGTTTTGGATTTTATTATTTAGCAGGGGTGGTTTTGGCTCTCAATTTGGAATTTTAGTTTTGTTGTCTGCGTTAGGCACGGTGATTAATTTTTTCTTGGTAGTGATTTTCGCTACAGTAATATTGAGTTGGATTAGCAGCCCCTATCACCCTATCGCCGGCGTAATTCGATCAATGGCGGAACCACTTTTAGGTCCAGTCCGACGACTCATTCCTCCGATTGGAATGCTTGATCTATCGGCGATGATTGTTTTGCTATTTCTATTTTTTATACGTACTTCGTTCAACCTACAGGTCATACCTTAAAAGACAAATGCAAACAGAACGCAAAGGTACCCGGCAATAATTAAATGAGTCATTTCAACTGGCACGCCGACTCTCAACTGCTCATCAACTGCTTGATTCAAGCTGGGAACAAAACCGACGCGATTGTCGGTATTCACGATCGCCGCCTAAAAATTAAGATCACTGCCCCAGCAACAGAAGGTAAGGCAAATAGGCACTTGATAACGCTGTTTAGCCGCTGGTGTGGAGTGCCTAGCTCTCGAGCGAACATTGTGAAGGGCCTAACCAGTCGTCAGAAAACCATTGCGATCGTCGAGCCTAAAATGCTGCCCGCCGAGTTAAAGATAGAAGCCGAATTGTGCGGATGATTTTACTAGATCTTCCCAGGTCGCTGAAAATACGCGGGAATTTTGATCAGGCTGGAGATCTTGATGACAACATAAGATTTAACGAGACGAGAAATTTACCGAGACAAAGCATTCTTTGCGCCGTTCAGCGCCTTCCCTCAAGACGAGAATTCGGTTTTAATACAAGCCTTTAGACACTATTTTCACTCACTTGGGCACAACGATGGATGTAAGATCGCTTTACCGTCAAATGGCGAGTTACGATCGCTGGAAAAGCGAGCTAGAAGGGCAATTGTCGTCCTTCCAAGCCTGGTTCCGCACCTACCGCATCAAAAGCACTGAGGCACAAAATTCCCTCGCCCACGCTTCTGCACTATTAGCAAATAATCATTTCACTCTGGCTTGTGTTGGTGAGTTTTCCCGGGGTAAAACCGAGCTCATTAACGCCTTGCTGTATTCGGAATACGGCCAACGTCTACTGCCATCCCACCCTGGACGCACCACTATGTGTCCAACTGAAATCTTCTACGACCCTGATACCGAGCGGTGCTGTGTACGCCTGTTACCAATTGAAACTCGCCGCACTACCACAAGTATTGAGAGTTTTAGACGCATACCAAAAAAATGGGTGTGTATCTATTTTGATCCTCGGAACCCAAAACAAGTCGGGCAAGCAGTAGCGCAAATTTCAGCAACCAAAGCCGTAACGGAACGCGAAGCGCGTCAAATGGGCTTTGACAATCGCATGCTGACGCGGCACCCCAAAGATCGCAACATGGTTGAGATCCCCGCTTGGCGACACGCACTGATTAATTTAGATCACGCACTACTCCGCCAAGGTTTAAGAATCATTGATACCCCTGGGCTCAACGCCTTAGGTAATGAACCCGAGTTAACCCTCAATACTTTACCCAAAGCCCATGCGGTTATTTTCCTTCTCTCAGCTGATGCTGGTGTGAGTGCCAGTGACATGGCGATTTGGAACGAGCATATTGAAGTGCTCCGCGAGAATCAGGGTATCTCCGTATTAGTGTTATTAAATAAAATTGATACGCTCTGGAATGATTTATATTCGCAAGAAGAAGTGGCCCGCGCGATTCGTTCCGTGCGAGAAACAACTGCTAGACAATTAAAACTGCCCATCGAGCATGTGGTGCCAATCTCTGCCAAAGAAGGTTTATTAGCAAAAGCTTCCAACGATAAACCGCGCCTGCTGCGCAGTAGTTTATTAAAAATGGAAATGTTACTCGCCGAAAGAATTGTCGAAAACCAAAGAATAATTGTTAATCACCGCTCGATTGGTGATGTTATTTCAATCGCAAATAACACCTATCGTGTTTTACAACGTCGTAATCAAGAGTGTAAAAATGAATTGGCGATGCTCAGCGCTAGTGCAAGCAATGACGCGCAGTTACAAACTTTGGAGAAATTGCGTCGCAATATTAAAGATGCTCACACTGGCTATCACAAACAATCGCTAGCCTTACGCTCTAGCCAACGTCTATTAGACCGTCAAAAATCTTCGCTTATTGCCCCTGTTAGCTCTCTTTTATTAGAACAGCTAATTAGCACAACCACGGACAAACTTAATCAGAGTTGGACCACTGTCGGATTATCAAAGTGCATTAGTGAATTTTTTGATATTTTAGAAAAAAATATTGAAAACATGGGCCGCGAGGCGCAACAAGCTAATCGTGTATTGACGGCGATATACCAACGACCCGAACATAGCGAAGGCGGTAAAGACTCCTTAGAACGTCACTTATTTGCTATTGCGCCTTATCAAAAACATTTGGGCCAATTAAAGTACCAAGCGAATCAATTTCGTTTATCTTTAGACACTCTTTTCGCTAGTAAAAGTAAAGTCATTGATCGCTTCGTACAATCTCTCGTTCGCGAAGTCCGCGCCTTATATACAGCACTTGAAGAAGATGTCACACATTGGGTATCTCAAGCACTAACTCCGCTGACACATCACAACCTATACCAAAAACAATTGCTCGAACGCCATATGATGCGGCTAGCGAATTTAAACAATGAAAATCGCGGTGCGGATTCGCAATTGCAAGAATTACGCACCAATATCGTTTCTCAAGAACAAGCACTCAGAAAACTGACTGAAATCGTCAAACATATTAATGCTTGTACTCCTGCGAGCCTAACAAAATCTCATAACGTCATTAGTCTTGACGCTGCTAGAAAAGCCGCCACAGCGAGCGGTATTTAAGCTCACAATCTTGCTATCCTCTTTAGATTAAGCACCTAACAACGCAAAACAATAAATCATGATAAAACCCAGTCAGTTATTTTCTTATGTCTTCGCTACGTTCTTATTAAGCTCGCCTATATTTTGTCTCGCGCAGAGTTCTTTTCAGCAAGAAACATTAACACCGCAAATGCTAGCGCAAAAAAAACCGCCCTATGAAAAATTTGAAGATGTCACGGTGCACTTCAGTGTATTTAATAGCACCCAAATACAAGCGGACATTGCTAAACTTCATGATTTAAAACGCGCTTCGAATACCGTCTTAATCAATATCGCAGTTATCGACAATAAAAGCCCACAAAGCGGCGGCAAACCTGCCAAGCTGAAGGGCTTTGCAGCGAATCTGATGCAGCAGCGTAGAGCATTAGAATTTAAGGAAATCCGCGAGAACGATATTGTCTATTATTTAGCATCGCTGCGATTTAATAACGAAGAGATAATTCATTTTACAATCGAAGTCGAACCTTTAATTGAAAACTCAACAAAAACGCACACCGTAAAATTCACCAAGACCCTATATACCAATGACTAATTATCCAAGTATTGTCATCGCCAGTAACAATTCAGGTAAGTTAGCGGAATTTCAGCAACTATTAGCAAATCTACCTTACACCGTAATCCCACAATCAGATTTCGGTTTAGCTTCCGCTGAAGAAACCGGCTTGTCCTTTGTTGAAAATGCAATTCTTAAAGCACGCCATGCTTGCAAGCAAACCAACTTGCCATCAATTGCCGATGATTCCGGTTTAGCAGTAGATGCGCTACGTGGTGCTCCAGGGATTTATTCCGCACGTTACGCGGGAGAAGAAGGAGATGACGAAGCAAACAATGCGCTTTTACTGGAGAATTTAAAGCATATTCCTGAAACCCAGCGCGCTGCTCACTTCCATTGCGCACTCGCATTTATGCAACATGCAGATGATCCATCACCAATAGTTTGTCAGGCATCTTGGCATGGACAAATTTTATTTGAAGCCGCAGGTAAAAACGGCTTTGGTTATGATCCGCTTTTTTACCTACCCCACAGTGGCTGCAGTTCTGCCGAATTAAGTGCCGAACAAAAAAACAAAATTAGCCACCGTGGCATGGCGATGCAAAAACTTTTAGCAGAGTTTTCTAATTTGCAATTTTAAGCGAGGCCTAAATATTTTTGGCTCGCCAAATACAATCTGCGAGACCGATACTATTTTTATTGCGCTTTTTTAGCAAAATAGCAAAAGCGCGGAAAATGGACTGCCACTGCTCCAGCACGCTCATCAACTCGCTGTACGACCATCTCTTCTTCGTTACTCAACAGCAATTTACCAGCAACAATATCCATCCCATAGTCAGCGGGCGTTACCTCTACTTCATCCCCGACGGCGATGCCTTCTAAATCGGAACCACCAGGGCTAACAATAGTTTTTGCTGCATTGGCGATACTAATAGCATCGGCACTGGAAATTTCGCTACTTACACCATGGCCTATTTCCTTCATCCTTTGAAGCCACTGGAGTACATTTGGAAAGGGTTTAAATATTTCTTGTAAAACTTGGACACCGTTAACGAACCACATTGGATGATAAACAGAAAAATCCGCAATAGTTAAATTATTCCCAAAGAGATATTTTCTTCCATCAGCCAACTGGTTTTCAAACTTTCTTAGGTAAGTCGCATAAACAGCTCTTGCTTCATCCGCGCTTATTTTACGTTGCACGCCATTTTTTCTAAGCGCTGCTCTATCAGCGACAAAGGCTTGTATCATTTTTTCTGGAACACCAGCAAATTTTTGCGCTAAGGCCTGAGGCTGAAAAACAAGCGCAACCGAGATAGGAAACAAAATACTATCTGCCCAAGTCGCTACAGACTCCAAAGTAAATGCATTTTCACGAGGATACAAAGTCGCTTCATCCGACAACTGATCAAGTTTTTTAGCGATCAATGCGGTATCACAATATATATCTGCACCAATTTGAAGAATAGGTGTTTTACGATACCCTCCCGTTAAGGCCACTACATCTGGTTTCGGCATTACATTTGGAATGGTCACTGATTTCCAAGAAAGTTTTGTCGCACCTAGCAAAATACGCGCTTTCTCAGCAAAAGGTGAAGCGGGGTAATGATGAAGGATGATGTCGGACATTAAGGTCTCCTAACGACTAGAAATTTATTTTAAGTCTGTCTTTGAAAATGAAAACTGAAGGGAGTCTAAGTAAGAAAAGTGTGACTGTATATTTTTAGTTGCTTGATTAACAGATGATCCTTTAAAAAAATAAATTAAAACTCCAATAACATTCATCGCGTTAGTCGCGTTCAAACGACCACAATAAATCCAGCGCGCTGCTTTCGCCGCTAACTGCCTCTAAGGTTAAATTTTTTCTCAAGCGATAATCTAGCGTTAAAGTATTGACAGCATCAAAAACGCCGACGCCGTATCTCACCATCAAGTCAGGTGTGAGGTATCCGCTCAAACCAATTTGCGTGCCGTCATCTCCCGAACTTGTTGCTATTTTTAAATCCTTAATACCGAGCCTTTCCGCCGCCCGACGTGTCATGCTCAAACCCGTATTGGACTCTAGGGCATAACTCAAGGCCGCTTCGGCAGCGGCTTGTGTTGGGTCAAATTCTGAACCATCTTCATATCCCGGCGGGTTTCCCGTTAAGAGATAACTGAATTTTTCTTGGTCAGACATATTTGGCCTAGAGAACAAAGTGATATTTGGTTTGCTCGCGGCGCCTGACGCTCTTAGGCCAACTTCTATATCGTTAGTAATGTTATCTCGAACAGCTTCTAAACGAATTTGTGGGTTTTCTATATCGCTCACAAAAATCAAATCGCCACTATTGATTTTTAAATTCTGTCCATAGGCTTTGTAACGACCTTCAACTAGTTGTACGACCCCGTCGCCTCGCAACAATCCACCGTTTTCTTGTTTAATCCTAAGCTCACCTTTCAAATTGGTTTCCAATCCAAAACCGGTGAATTTCACATCATCACCTAACTTCACCGCTAATTCTGTCGAAATGGTACGCTCATTCGGTGTTTTTTCTTGACCGACTATCACCGTATCTGCAGAAGTAGACAGGGCCTGTTCTGGTAGCGCTTTAATTAAAATACGAGCCATCGGTACGACGACTTCACCACTCAAAACAAGCGCCTCTGGTGACATTTTGAATACTAAGTCCGGCGATACCCGTACAATCGAATTTACATCAGGCTTTAAAGTGAAATCCTCTGCTTTCAAATCAAGTTCACCGCGCCAAGAAGCATCTTGCCGCCATTCGAACTCTCCTTCTATTTGTCCACTGCCTTCTAGCGCTTGAAATGAACCTTTAACATTTGCATTCGAATTTTTAACAGTCAACTGCATTTCAATCGCTGACAAGGGTACGGGGAGCGCGCTCGACACAAACTCACCTTTTTGCAAAGTAATGTCGCCGTTAATCAAAGGAAATTCTAGATTACCCGATAAGTTTATATTCGCATCTACCCTGCCATCTAATTTATCTCTAGGGTTGGGAAAAATAAATCCCGAATAATTCATCAGTTGCAGAGCATTTATTTTTGCATTGCCAGATAAATTTTCTCCGGCTAACGTTACCTGACCATTGCTTGTGCCGCTTTTTTTACTTTCAAAATTCCACGCAAGTAAGTGTTGGCTGTTTTGCCAAGACCAATCAACATCGACTTCGGTAATATCTAAATTTACCGGTATTTGCGCCTCTCTTTTCCAGACGAAGCCAATTTGATCGCTTAAAATTTTTGCTTGAGCAGTAGGTGTTGTTAACAATTTTTTTCCAGATAAGGAGAAGCCCCAATCACCCGACAACTCCATATCAGCATCTAAAAAGGATTGAATCCATTGAATCTGCAACCCGGACCCTTGCAAAGATAATTCGTGTAAGTCGCCAGCTGAAAACTGAATGGCTGTTACGCTACAAAGTCGCGCTTCTTCATAAATAAAACAAAAATTAGAAACCTGGGCCGCCTTACTTGGAACTTGGAAATCTATTCCCAATGGTGAATCCAACTTCCATCCATGTATTTCATTAGCGAGAGCATAATCGAGGTTTAATTCTCCGCATTCACCGGACCATTGTTCAAACGCTGTGCTTTGATTCGAATTAAAACCACCGGAACAAGAAAGCAGAACGGCTACTTGATCGAAATCTTCTACACCTTCAAAGCTCAGCGACATACTGTGCTGATCTACATTACCTCGCCACTTCAGCAATGAGTTTCCATAAAGTTGCTGCGCTTTTTGCAAACCATTCACGCTTATTTCGAAATCCCCATCGCGCTGACTGGTGCCAAACCAATTAAAACTAGCGCGAGCTTGTGCGATTTCTAAATCACTATAGATAAACTGGTTAGCCTCCAATTCACCGTTGACGAAGATATTATTTAATCTCCCTGAAAGCCTTACAAAACCACTAAGCGCCCCTTCTGCATCAGGGATAAATTTATCTAATACAGGTAAAGTAATATCGATACTTAGATCTGAATCTCGGTCAGGAGAAAAAATGCCATTAGCAACTAATTTATTTTCACCCTGCTGAACTAAGAATTGCTCTGCCGTTAATTCCTCATTTTGCCAAATCAACTGCCCCGACCCCGACAGAGCCTCTCCCATAAGATCGCCGCTAAACTCGTCTAAATTAATAGCGATAGTTAATTTTTCATTCTCAAGATGAACTTCATTTGTTATTCGTCCTGAAACAATACCGGTCGCTGCAGCCTGCCATTGATTTATATCCACCTCTTGCCAAGCGACTTCTCCCTGCCAGTGTAAAGTATCGCTGTAGTTCAGTTTACCCAGGGCATTCACTTGCCCCTTTGGTAATAAAAGCTGCAATGCATCAATTTGAGCCGAATCACTTGTTAGCTGAACATCTGCATTTAGTTCGTTAAGCCCAGGCCAGAGCGAATTTTCAAAAGTAGATTTTAAATGTAGAGTTGGTGCTAAGGCGGGACCATCAATATTCACCAACATTTCTGACACGGAAACTGAGTTGTCGGCATTTATAAAGGTGATGGTTTCATTGATGTTTAGTTTTGCGCTCAACATCAAATCTGGATGCAACGGTTCTAAATTAAATGATAACGACACTTTTGCGGAATCTTGAATATAAGCGTCAACTAAATCTCCGGAAATGAGAGCATTAACCTTTCCTTCTAACTGGGCTAAATCGCCAGACAATATTACTGATACTTGTCCGAACCGATCTCCCCCCTCACAACCAATGGCAGCATTCAGTGGGTAATCTTGGAGTAATTCGACGTCAGCAGTGATATCCCAGTTACAAAATTGGTCTTTACTCGAAAAATAACGCAGGTCTACATCACTTCCCTCAAACTCAGCACCGGCATTTATTTTTTCTGCGCTATAAAGTTCATTACCATCTTGCATTATTTCCAGTTTTGTAATCGAAAGCCTCTCGACGACAGCCCTTAACGGCAAAGATATCTCGGGCAGCACTAGTGCCGAATCGTCTTTTTCATTTTCATTGCTGACTAAATCGACTTGTAAAACTTCAATATCAATCGATTTAATACAAAGCGAAATTCGCAGTAAACAACTTGGCGAAACCTTAATTGCTGCATTTTTTAAATTTACATTTAATTCCGCTGCAGTGTAGCTCAAGTCAAAATACAAACCTTCAACAAAACTGCCTTTCAATTCACGAATATCTAAACCAGATAGACTCTGCTCTGCTTTGGAAACGGCAAAACGCGAAAAGGCTGCAGAATAAAGTACAAAATAAACAACAAAATACAATGTCAGTAAAACGGCAGGGATAACTAACAGCCAACGTAATCTTGAAGAAAAAAACTTCTTCATATCGGCGCACCGATATAGATATGGAAATTAACGCCACTCTCCCTTTCATTATTTATTGGCGTAGCAACATCGACAGAAATATATCCAACGGGAGAGCGCCATCGTATGCCAACGCCAGCGCCCGTACTAAATTCATCACCTTTATACAAAAACGGCAAGCCTTCACTATCTTCTTTTGATGTTTCATCACTTACAGCGGATCGACCACTGTCAACAAAAAAAGCAGCTTTCCAATTTTTTGCAAATTGATATCGGTATTCGATTCCTGCGGCTACTAGGGATTCTCCACCCGTTAGTTTATTGTTCGAATCGAGAGCGGAAATAGTTTCGAAATCATAACCTCTCACCGTCTGATCACCGCCGGTAATAAAACGATGCGACGGAGGCACATCTAAAAAACGATCGGATCTAACTTCACCTAGTTCTACGCGTGTTAGAACACTGTGCCTGTCAAAAAATGTGTTTATAGTGCTTAGACCCGTGTTTAGGCGTTGAAAATTTGAATCTGAACCTAAGGCTTCAGCGCTAAAAGAGAAGTTTACCCAAACACGAAAACCATCAATTGGATCACTTGCCGCTCCAGTATATTTTCGATAAGACCAACGAACACCTGGAATCAGATACGTACCGCTCTTGGCGTCGTCGTCACCCTGTATCGATGTCTCGTTTTCCAAATCAATATGGTAACTGTAGCGCCAAGAATCATTTACCACACGATTATAAGAAAGTCCGGTGGTAAATTTTTTAATTTCAAAATCCTCAGTTACCTTTCTCTGCCAGCCGGTGTCCAAACCAATATATTTATTTTGCGGATGATCCCAAGGAATCTTGTACTGCGAAGTAATTTCTTGCTCGACTGGAGATAACTTTAGTTGAGAGTTAATACTGTCTCCTCGACTATTAATCCTTGGCATAGCCCAACGAACCTTCCCCCGTACTGAGGTATCAGTTCCATAACCTATTCCGGTTGAAACCCGATGCGATGCCAAATCTTGTAAATTTACAGTTAATTGAGTTTGATCGGGGGGACGTTTTTCAACATCGATCGCCACGCTATGGAAGTATTCAGAATTGAGTAGTTTATTGTAAATATCGCCGACAATACTCGCGCTAAACCAATCACCAACCGGCGCTTCAGAAATGCGCTCAAGCAATTCGGAGGACAACGCTGTCCCGGTATATTGAACATCAGCAAGCCGATAGCGCTCGCCGATGTCTACATGTATAACAACGTCCGCGGTTTTCTTTTCGACATCAACCCGCAATTGGTTACGCAATAGTTTTGCATCCATATAACCTTGATCATTTGCAAAGATTAATACTTCACGCTTAAAACGTTCGTAGCGTGAATGGTCGAGCTTTTCTCCATTTTTAAATGGATGGCTATCGATTAAGGTTTGAAAGCCCTCTCCGACAGGCTTATTATTACTGAAAACCTTTAGGTCAACTCGTCCCCACAACACCGGATCCGCTAGTTTAAAATTTAATGTCAGTTCTTCTTCTTTAAGTTGGTATTCAATTTCAAACTGGTAATAACCTAAAGCATGTAATCCAGTATCAATTGCCGGCTGTAACATTTCTTTTATTTCTAGAATTGAGCTTCCCGAAAGGTTATCCCATCGTGCTAGATGTAAACGGACATTTTCTTCCAAAGGATCACTAAGGCCATTAATCTTTACATCAAGATCAGCGTGAGCACTAAGACTGCTCAGCAAGAAAAGAAGTAAGACTAATTTATACTTTTCGAACATAAGTTTATTGAAGACACTAAATTCTAAGTTTGCTTCCGCTGAAAAGACCATTTGAACAAGCTGTTGCCACACACTAAAGGTCCGCAGTTTACCGTTTTATCCTTGTTAAACCACCAACAAATATTCCTATTAAGTACCGAAAAGAAAATCATCACGATGACTAAAAAAAATACCTCTATAACGTCTGCTCTTCGCCCTTTAGCGTTACCGCCCCTCAGCGTCTACGTGCATATCCCGTGGTGTGAGCGAAAATGCCCTTACTGCGACTTTAATTCGCACACCACACAGCATCAAATTCCAGAAGCGCTTTACATTGACTGCCTAGTAAGGGATATCGAACAACAACTTACACATATTCAAAACAGAAAAGTAAGCAGTGTTTTTTTTGGTGGCGGCACCCCCAGTCTATTCTCTGGCTCTGGCATAGCGAGTATTCTCAGTCGTATTAATGACCATATCGACTTCGCCCCTGATATTGAGATAACCCTGGAAGCAAACCCAGGAACAACCGAGCAAAAACGGTTTAGGGAATATTTAAAAGCAGGTGTGAATCGCTTATCTATTGGTATTCAAAGCTTGAACGATTCACAGCTGAACGCCCTCGGTCGTATACATGATAGCCAGCAAGCCATTTCAGCCGTCAAAGCGGCAAAAAGTGAGGGCTTTGACAATTTTAATTTGGACTTGATGCATGGACTGCCAAATCAGACCCTAGAGCAGGCTATCGACGATCTCGCCCAAGCAGTGCAACTGGGAGCCAAGCATTTATCCTGGTATCAGCTCACAATCGAAAAAAATACCGCCTTTTACAAACAACCGCCTACCTTACCCCACAACGATTTACTCGCTGATATCGAGAGTGAGGGCTTCAAGTTGTTAGCGCGAGAAGGCTATCAACAATATGAAATTTCAGCTTTCGCCACAGAGAATCACCAGTCAAAACACAATTTAAATTATTGGCGCTTTGGCGATTACATTGGAATTGGTGCTGGCGCCCATAGCAAGATTACCCATGCGCCTACCAACACCATTATCCGCAATCAAAAAACTCGTCTTCCCGACGACTACATGGATCATCTCAGTAAAACAATCAAAACAACCGACGAATCTGCAGGTTTATGGCGAACCGTCGAGACTTCAGCCCTGCCTCTAGAGTTCATGATGAACTGCCTAAGGCTAGTGGATGGCGTTCCCAGCGTTTATTTTCAACGCTATACCGGATTACCTTTGCAGGAAATTGAAGGCGCTCTCACACGACTGCGCGCGCAAAACCTGATGGCAGAAAGCTCAGAAAGAATTGCAAGCACCGAACTAGGGCGTCGATTTTTGAATAATGCTCTAGAAGAATTTATGGCTTGAGATTCCTATCTTCATCCCCATATACTTATGCAACTAACCGAGGCCAACGTAAGTCGTTTTACCTTGCTGATACTTCCTTCAACAAGATCAACATAAGACAGGCTGCTCGATTAAACTAAATTTATCTTTTTTGGAGACCACCCCTATGAGTGAAGCCATTGTTCATGTTACTGATTCTAGTTTCGAAGACGATGTATTAAACGCTAGTGAACCAGTTTTAGTGGATTTCTGGGCCGCATGGTGTGGGCCCTGTAAAATGATCGCGCCGGTACTTGATGAGCTTTCAACCGAGCTTGCTGGAAAAGTAAAGATTTGCAAGATGGATGTTGATGGCAACACCGAAACACCAGCGAAATACAATGTACGCGGCATCCCTACCCTAATGTTGTTTAAAGGCGGGAACATGGAAGCAATGAAAGTTGGCGCACTATCGAAAACCCAATTAACGGATTTCATCCAAACAAATACCTAATTTGAACGAAAACCTCTATTTTTTGTGCCGCTGGTCTAAAAACCGCGGCATTTTATTTTGCACTGCCGAAAAATAGCCGCTATACTCGCGAATATCTCGCTAATTCCTTGGCGTAGATTCATTCCAAGCTCTGGTTCCCCTTATCGTTGTTACCAACAATAATCGTATTCTATCCAAGCGGAAAGTAATCAATGATAAGGTTATGTGTTGCGCCATCTGTTGATAAGCAGATACCTAGGAACGGCGAATACTCGAATCAAACTGGCCTGAATTTATCGCGAGCTAACTAGTAATTAATCTGCTTCTAATTTAAACCTCTATCAACTAAGCAGATAGAACAAGAAACAGAAAATGCAATATAGGCAATTTCGCTTTACTGCATTTGCAACCTGAGCTGTAAAAACTAACTTAATAAAATGACGGTGTTTTATTTGTATTTTTTTGCAAATAAGACTACATATTGAATACACATAAAGTAATTCAGTGCAGCTAGCGTTCGAGAAATCGAGACGCACCTAAACAAGCACCTTTATGCTTAAAATATTGCACTAATATTTGAACAGTAAATTAATCAATTAATTAGAACAATCAACACGCTCGGAAACCAATACTTATCTTTCTTCTCGTTTTGACTTTACTTCTAAAGTCTTTCGCGTATTCCTTTAACTCAAACTTCCATTTAACCAGCTAACGTTACCCCTATGAATTTAACTGATCTAAAAACCAAACCTATTGAAGAACTAATTGGCATCGCTAAAGAAATGGGGCTAGATAATATGGCCCGGTCTCGAAAGCAGGATGTTATTTTCAACATCCTAAAGCGCCATGCAAAAAGTGGCGAAGATATCTCCGGGGATGGCGTACTCGAAATTTTACAAGATGGATTTGGATTTCTACGATCTGCAGATAGTTCATATTTGGCTGGGCCCGATGATATCTACGTATCACCCAGTCAGATTCGACGATTTAATTTACGTACCGGTGACTTCATTGCGGGGAAAATTCGTCCTCCTAAAGAAGGCGAACGTTATTTTGCTTTATTAAAGGTCTCGGAAATCAATTTCGATAAACCTGAAAACTCTAGAAACAAAATTCTTTTTGAAAACCTTACCCCTCTTTTTCCAAATCAGCGTTTAACTTTAGAAGCCGGTAATGGCTCTACTGAGGATTTGACGGGTCGCATTATTGATCTAGTATCACCAATCGGAAAAGGGCAACGCGGACTGATCGTTGCTCCGCCAAAGGCCGGTAAAACGATCATGATGCAGCATATTGCGCAATCAATAATTCGTAACAACCCCGAATGTCACTTGATCGTTTTGTTAATCGACGAACGTCCTGAAGAAGTAACAGAGATGCAACGATCCGTGCGCGGAGAAGTTGTCGCCTCTACTTTTGACGAGCCACCTACCCGTCACGTGCAAGTCGCTGAGATGGTAATTGAAAAAGCGAAGCGCTTAGTAGAACACAAAAAAGACGTCGTCATTTTACTCGACTCAATTACTCGACTAGCGCGAGCATACAACACTATCGTACCTTCATCTGGGAAGGTCCTAACCGGTGGTGTTGACGCCCACGCACTTGAGAGGCCAAAACGTTTCTTCGGTGCTGCACGAAATATCGAAGAAGGTGGCAGCCTATCGATTATTGCTACCGCGCTGATTGATACCGGTTCAAAAATGGACGAGGTTATTTACGAGGAATTTAAAGGTACGGGCAACTTAGAGCTACATCTTGATCGAAAAATAGCGGAAAAGCGTATCTACCCCGCAATTAATATTCGTCGTTCTGGCACCCGCCGCGAAGAATTACTGATGAAGGAAGATGAATTACAACGCGTCTGGATTCTACGTAAATTGCTACATGACATGGAAGACGTCGCAGCAACAGAATTTCTTGCTGGAAAACTGAAAGACTTTAAAACTAACGATGAGTTTTTTATGTCGATGAAGCGAAAATAAAAAACAATAAAGTATTTGTTTTCGAAATTCCAAGATTCAAAAGTGCGATCTAGAGAGTTATTTTTTAACTTATGAAATATAAAGACCTTCGCGACTTTATTGAAAAATTAGAATCCATGGGTGAACTCAAACGTATTTCTCACCCAGTTGATCCAATTCTTGAAATGACGGAAATTTGCGATCGCACTTTAAAAGCTGGCGGCCCAGCCTTGCTTTTTGAAAACCCCGTTGGTTTCGACATACCCGTCCTAGGCAATCTATTCGGCACGCCTAAACGTGTTGCCATGGGTATGGGGCAGGAATCTGTAGAAGCCTTACACGAAGTCGGCAAGCTACTCGCCTTTTTAAAAGAGCCTGAACCACCAAAGGGTCTTAAAGACGCCTGGGAAAAATTACCCATCTTTAAACAAGTGCTCAACATGGGGCCAAAAGTTGTTAGTAAGGCGGCCTGCCAGGAAATTGTTTTAAAAGGCGATGATGTCGATCTGAGTAAAATACCTATTCAAACCTGTTGGCCAGGTGACGTCGGCCCATTAATTACATGGCCATTAGTTATTACTCGTGGCCCCGAGAAAGAAAGACAAAATCTCGGCATATATCGAATGCAGGTAATAGGAAAAAATCGTGTCATCATGCGCTGGCTGAGTCATCGCGGTGGTGCTTTAGATTTTCGCGATTGGCAAAACAAATACCCCGATCAACCCTTTCCTGTTTCCGTTGCGCTCGGTGCTGATCCAGCAACCATCCTCGGTGCGGTAACACCGGTACCCGATACTTTATCTGAATATGGTTTTGCTGGCTTGTTACGTGGCGACAAAACAGAAGTTATCCAAAGCCTGAGTAACGATCTTCAAGTGCCCGCTAGTGCGGAAATAATTTTGGAAGGCAGCATCGCTGCAAATGATCTCGCCGATGAAGGTCCCTTTGGCGATCATACCGGCTATTACAATGAAGTCGAAAAATTTCCTGTGTTTACTATCAATACCATCACCCACCGCAAGAATCCGATTTATCACAGTACTTACACCGGCCGACCACCAGACGAACCCGCTGTTTTAGGGGTCGCCTTAAACGAGGTGTTCGTTCCCATCCTACAGAAACAATTTCCCGAAATTGTCGATTTTTATTTGCCTCCGGAAGGTTGCTCTTATCGCGTTGCCGTTGTCACGATGAAGAAACAATACCCCGGCCATGCTAAACGCGTAATGATGGGAGTGTGGTCTTTTCTGCGGCAGTTTATGTACACCAAGTTTGTTATCGTCACCGATGACGATGTCAATGCGAGGGATTGGAAAGACGTGATTTGGGCAATGACAACTCGGATGGATCCCGCGCGCGACAGTGTCTTCGTCGAGAATACACCTATCGACTATCTAGATTTTGCCTCGCCTGTTGCTGGTTTAGGTTCTAAAGTCGGATTCGACGCAACCAATAAATGGCCTGGTGAAACTTCTCGGGAATGGGGTCGGCCTATCGAAATGGATCAATCGGTAAAAGATAAAATCGATAGTATTTGGAATGAATTGGGCATTGAGCCCTAAAAACTCGCCTCACTTAATCAATACTAAATAATAAAAATCCTGCTTAGTACTTTTCGAAATTTTCTTGCACCATCGCTAATCTGTTGTTCATATTCCAAAGCACCAAGCCTTTCTTACTGTCTCGCAATTTTCTGCCGATCGTCTAGCCTTTCTAATGACGCCTAGTTTTTAGGGGCATTATTGATATACCTGACAATTCCCAGCGATGGACGCGAAAGATGGCAGTTTCAATTCTTCATAATTTAGCGATTCGCAAACGCATTTGGCTCTTAGTATTCTGCTCAATCGCGGCGTTGGCTGGTATTGCCACTCTTGATCTTCTGGAAGCTCGAACGCAATTCACCAAAATGAAGCTAGAGCAATACGAGAAGCTCGTCAGTGCTGCGGTTAAAAATGTTGATTACTATTACCAACAATCGCAAGCAGGAACAATGACCGAGATCGAGGCTCGCCAAGCCGCAAAGGCGGCCTTGCAACACATGGCCATTAACGAACGAGAATATTTTTTCATCCACGAAACGCGTTTTAACTTACTGGTCTCCCATCCGTTTATAAACACTTTCAATGATAATACCGAGGCAGGTGTACAACTCGGTAGGGCGATCTACGAAAACTTATCTAAACAAACGACTGAAAAATACGGCAATAGTTTTAATTTGACCAGCGCCGGGAAACTCTGGTCTGATACTTACCCGAATAATAATTCGGGGTTTATAGAATATTGGCTGTACTTACCGCAAGGAGAAACCACGTCGCTAACGGTTCCCTATACAGATGAAAAACCGCATTCTGAAGCGGAACACAAAGCTTCTTATGGAAAGCGGTTCGAACCTTGGAATTGGTTAGTTATGACCGGGGTTTACATGGATGATGTGAATGCCACATTTCTTTCTTGGTTAAAGTTTCTTGTCCTAAATGCAACCATTGCGATTCTAATACTTTTGGTTTTAGGTCTGTGGATTTCACTCTCCATTTCTAAACCTCTGCGAGCTATTACCGCATTGATGATCGACATATCGAGTGGTAGCGGTAACTTGACGAAACGATTAAGCTCGAAGGGTCGCAACGAGCTAACTCAATTTGCCGACGGCTTTAATACATTTGTCGAAAAAATTACCGATATCATTCAGAAAGTCTCACGCACGACAAAATCAGTAGCAAGTCACTCATCAGACCTCTCACAATCAATGGAGCGTACCGTTGCACTCGCTGACGAACAATTAGCGGAAACCGAAATGCTTGCGAGCGCCACTAACGAACTATCTTATTCGCTAAAAAGTGTTGCGGAGCGCGCGCAAAACTCCTCAAAAGCAGCAAGCTCTGCTCAGGAAGCCTCTGATCAATCTTCTGAAGTTATGGCCAGAAATATTGAAGCAATCAATGCGCTTACCGAAGCGTTATTAAATACCCAAAGCGAGGTCGAAAATATGGAAGCCTTTAGCGATAAAGTTTCTTCAGTGCTGGAAGTGATTGTCGGTATCGCCGAACAAACTAATTTACTCGCACTTAATGCTGCGATTGAGGCTGCACGAGCTGGCGAGCAGGGACGAGGTTTCGCCGTCGTAGCTGACGAAGTAAGGACCCTAGCTAGCAGAACACAAAATTCTACTTCAGAAATTCACACCATTATTGAAAACCTACAATCCGGAACACAACGCGTGGTTCACGCAATGAAAGATGGTTTAAAGAATTCTGAAATCTGTGCAACAACAGCGACTGAATCCAATCAGGTGTTAACGCAAGTAAAAGCCTATGTAGAAGAGATCACACAAATGAATATCGACATCGCTGCGGCGGTAGAGCAGCAATCGAAGACAACACAAGAAATTGCGGAAAGTAGTCAAAAAATTGCCGACAACTCTAAACGTACGCTCGATGATAACGAGAAAAACCAACAATCAAACCAGAGCATGAGTACGCAAGTACAGGACGTCGATAATCTGGTTAAGCAATTTAAGATTGATTAAGCCCAGGCTAAGGTACAAAACATCAATAACAATACGTAAATAGTTAACGGTGTTATAAAACCCCCTAATATCTCCTCTGCGCTTAGAAACCCAATATATTGACCCCTTAGTCAAAAAAACTCCGCTAGTTAATTTGGTTCTTTCCAGAACTTTTACGTCTTCCTCACCTTGGTAGTTCTGAATTATTTGGTCTAGGCTTTATACAATGACCCGCTTTTTTTTTATTGTTATTGCTCTACCTAGAACAAGGCAAATCGCTAGGACGAATTAATGGCTACACCCCTCATGCAAAAACTGTATATTCGCCAGCGAATATGGCTTCTCTTATCGTGCTCAATTTTCGGCTTGGTATTCATTTCGGCCGTGACTATCCTAAAAGCTCAACAACAATTTACCGATTTAAAAGAAGAACAATACGAGAGATTAGTCAGCTCCGCGGTCCGAAATATTGAGTATTTTTATCAAGAATTTGCCGACGGTAGGCTCAGCGAAGTCGACGCCAAGAAAGCGGCAAAAGCGGCTCTAAAAAAAATGAGTCTAGACGAGCATAATCAATTTTTTATCCACAACTCCGACTCAACATTGTTAGTTTTTCATCCTAGATTGATTACTTACAATGATGATACTGAAACTACTCATCGGTTATCTCAGAATTTTGAAAAAACTCGAACAAAAACGATGACGGATAAGTTTGGCATCATCGAATCGGGTTTAAATTCAGGAACACTCTTTTTGGAAGCCTACCCAGAACAAGAATCTGGATTAATTGAATATTGGTATTATGAATTAGGGGAGCAGAACTTTCCTTTTGTAAGCAGAATAAATGCTGAAAAACCAACTGATTCTGCGACCCGTATTGGAGCGTATGGTAAACATTTCGAAGCATGGAATTGGATTGTTTTTACCGGCGTCGATCTAGATGCAGAGGAAGCCTCATTTGCTTCCTGGCTTACTTATCTTTTGACTGCCGCTGGCATCACTATTTCCATATTACTTTTCTTCGGATTTTGGATTTCGTCGTCAATCTCTAAGCCCTTACAGTCTATCACTACATTAATGACAGACATTTCAAGCGGCAGCGGAAATCTAACCAAACGACTAAGCTCGAAGGGTCACAACGAACTTACGCATTTCGCCGATAGCTTTAATACCTTTGTCGAAAAAATTGCTGACATTGTTCAAAAAGTATCTCGCACCACACAATCCGTTTCCGCACATTCTTCTGACTTATCGAAATCTATGGAGCGCACGGTTTCCCTAGCGGACGAACAGCTCGCTGAAACAGAGATGCTTGCTAGTGCGACCAATGAACTCTCTTATTCTTTGAAAAGTGTGGCCGAACGAGCGCAAAATTCTTCGAAAGCGGCAAGCTCCGCGCAAGAGGCATCGGATCAAAGTGCTGAGGTAATGACGAGAAACATTAAAGCGATTAATGCACTCACCGACGCACTATTGAATACTCAAGGAGAAGTTGAAAATATGGAAGCCTTTAGCGATAAAGTGTCTTCCGTACTAGAAGTAATTGTCGGTGTAGCCGAACAAACAAATTTACTCGCCTTGAATGCGGCGATCGAAGCAGCGAGAGCAGGAGAACAGGGAAGAGGTTTTGCCGTCGTTGCCGATGAAGTGAGAACGCTTGCCAGAAGAACACAGAAATCAACCGAAGAAATTCATACGATAATCGAAAATTTGCAGTCAGGCACAAAGAAAGTCGTCGATGCGATGAAGGATGGCCTAAGAAATTCTGAAATTTGTGTGACTACGGCTACGGAATCTAATCAGGTATTGACGCAAGTAAAAGCCTACGTAGAAGAAATTTCACAAATGAATATTGATATTGCAGCCGCAGTAGCTCAGCAATCTAAAACGACACAAGAAATAGCTGAGAGCAGCCAGAAAATTGCCCAGAATTCAAAACGAACGCTTGATGACAATGAAAAGAATCAACAATCGAATCAGAGCATGAGTACACAGGTGCAAGAAATAGACGGCTTAGTGAAACAATTTAAAATCGACTGAAGTCAGTCCTTGTCTATTAGCTTTATGAAAAAAGTAAAGTCGACACGATAGTCGTCCAGGTAAAAGCAACAAATACTAACGCGACAAAAACTGCCGAAGATCCCATATCTTTTGCTTTGCCACTAATCGGATGTATTTCTCCACCAAAACGATCTATTGCTGCCTCTACAGCGCTATTCAATAACTCCACGATCAATACCAACAATACGCTGCCAACCAAAGCAATCTTTTCTAATCCTGACACGTTCAGTAACATTGCCGTGGGTAACATAATCACCGCGAGTAAAACTTCAAAACGAAATGACGCTTCACCTTTCCACGCATGCCTAAAACCTTGGAAGGAAAATCGACCCGCATTAGCTAAGCGTTTTAACTCCGTCGTAATAATATTCATATTTTAAGTTCATTTAGGAATCGGTATTTACTATTGGATAAAATTAACTCGATATAGTTAAGCCGACACAGCGGCCTATGAAGTCTAATACTAAAATGTTAATTTTTTATTAAAACTCGGAAACCAAACAATGCCGCGTAAATACCTCTGCACAATCAGCCGGTCGCGGACATCGTCATTTTTTCGCTGAGTGGAGGCATGGGTAGTTTTGGCAAACTGTGGGTGGTCAACAGTAATCCCTGTTGATAATAGTCAGTGCTTAGCTGATGTTCGCCCAGATGAGCTAATAATCGAGCCAATTCCGCATACGTTTCAGGTTCTTTTCTTAACTTCAAACTACTTTCGAAATAATCACGCGCGCTTTTCCATTCAGCATTTCGCAAACATAAGCGACCGAGCGTAAGCAATAAAAATGGATTCCCGGGACGCTCCTTAAGCCAACCTTCCGCAGTTAACTGTTGCTTTTTAGTATCTCTGGCCTTAACTTTGCCAAAATACAAAATTAACTCGTCGTTCCATTGTCTCTTGAGTTCACGCCGCAAAAAAGTCGCCGCGCCTTCTTCATCGCCCATCTTTATCATCTGACTAACATATAAAGTAGTGATATCTGAATTAATTCGAATGGCTTTGGGTATTTCGCCCCACTCTTTTTCCAATAATTGTCTAGATTTATCATCAGGCAACGCTTTTGCTTTCTCAGCGACTTGATCTAGCAATGACAAATACATTGTGTGTTCCAAGTCATCTATCTCCGCATCAGAACGTATTTTATTACGTCTAAGTTCTGGTATTAGCGCCTTCAGCGCTCGCCAGTCTGAGAGAGAGGTGTAAGCCTGCTGCAATAGATCTAATACAACTGGATGATGTGGCACTAGCTGTTTTGCACGCTCTAAATTTGCAATACATTGCTCGTATTTTTTCCCTACTAAAAACATTCTCGCCTGAGTTAGAGCAATCGCAAGACCGCTCTGTGGTGATATTTTTTCAGCTTCATGTAAAAGAGAAAAAGCCTCTTGATGATTACCTAATTCATAAGTACTTCGTGAAGCAGCGAGGTAATTTATTAATGGGTACTCAGTATTTTTTACTGACTTTAAGAGGTTCGCCCTTGCTTGTTTCCAATTCCCTTCGATAAAAGCAATTAATCCCTTTGCCGTTAACTTTTGAGTTCGTTTGCTGCGCCGCGCTAAAAAGTGATTTGCGCCACTACCCAAAATACCAGACAAACCAAAAATTATGCGGGCAATGCCATACAAGGTGGCACAAACGACGATCAGTACAAAAACACCGGTCCAGAAACTCATCTCAACGCTAGTGCCACCTAAAGAAATATAGATGTATCCACTGCCTTCAGATATTTTCTGAAACAGAAATGCGCCTGCAACCAGACCAAGACAAAGCAATAAATACAAACGTTTCATTACTGTGTCACCGTTTGAACTGGCTGATCTAAAGATGAGCTTTCGACACTGGAGTCAGTGGGTTTTACTTCAGTAGGTTTTATCTTATGCAATTTCTCTAGGTAATCACCAAGCACAATCTGTGATTGCTGGATATCGGGAATAGACTGCTCAACCGGCTCGGCTTGAAGTTTCTCAATTAACGCCGATAATTTTTCAGCTTGCGCCTCGTCACTGTTGGCGCTTCCCGCAGAAAAATATATCAGCACTAGTTCTTTTGCTTTCGTTAAACTGGAATTATAAATTTCCTGCTGCTCTCGCAACAAAGCCAATTGTGCTGATTCCAATAGCATTGTTAATCGCACTTTGGCTATTTCGCTCTGCTGAATGGCAACTGAAATATCCACGTTGTCTTCTATGTGTCGAACACGAAAGTAACTTTGAAAATGACTTAGTAATTTTTTGAAGCTATTTTTTATCGCCCCGTCTTTGGCATCCCTACTGCTCTCCACAAGAGGGTGTTCTGATTCTTTAATATCTTGAAAATTTTCAGGAATAGAATTGGGCAGCCCGTCTAATTGTTTAATAATCGCCGCGAGCTGCAGGTAAATCCCTTCTCGATCAATAGTGCCTGCTAATTGCAATGCAGTTATATCATTCGCCAAAGCTTCTCGCACGCGATACAACTCAGGATCTTTTTGCGCCTTAACAATATCATCAGCTGCCTGCAATAATGCTAATGCACCGATAGTCGATTTTTCCATTTGCAATCGCTGTACCGCTAAGCGTGTTAAATAATAGGCTTCCGCTAATTTCCAATCGTCGGTACTCGTCGTTGACAAGGTTAATAGTTGTTCTCTATAACCTTCTAATTGTCGCTCCAAATAACTTTCGAGTTGCTGTGCGCGCTGATCATAACTAGAAGCGTCTTGCGACTGCTCCTGCATTTTATTTTCAACGGCAAGCAGTGCGTTTGACATATTCGAATACTGTTGAGATAACAGCTGCGCTTGTTGATTAATTTTATTATCTAAATCCGCAACGCTTTGTCGCTCTAATTGAAATTGCTGCCAACCGAAATATCCCGCGCCTCCCGCAGCAGCAAGTATCACAACTATAAACAGCACAAGTATTGCCGTTAAACCACTAGATTTTTTATTCGCCTGGACGGTATTTTCAGTTGAAGTTGTAGAAGTGGGTGTCGGAGTTAAAGATTGCACGTCGCTCGTCGGCTCATTGCCATCTTCAGATGCGGCGGTCTTTGGGAGTTCTTCTTTGCCAGCGGGAAAGCTAGGATCATGTTCCGGATTTGAAGCGGACTTCAATAATTCTTTTTCGGAACTTGATGCTTGATCTGGATTCTTGTTTTTACTCACAATAGCACTCGCCAATTCTGCTTACACATGATCCGGCATTCTACATTAAATGAGCTAAGCTCAACATCTCTACAATGAAGACGAAGCTCTAGTAATTAGCACGGGGATCATGCCAATAGAGCGCCAAATTTAAGACTGCCGCCACTTCATTAGCGCCTCAGTCATTGCGTCATCACTTGCATTCCTTGCGACAATAACCTTGCTAAATCCCGAGTTTTTTGCAATTTCTGCAACCCGAATACTCGGCACCAATATGGCCGATTGGAAAAGTGTTGAAAACTGGATGTTTTTCACCGCAACTAGCAAATTTTCCAAGCTTTCACCGCTATGAACACTGACTACCCACCGCGATTCTAAATGACGCTGCTGAAAAGACATTAACTGCTCATCGAGGTTATCGGGTAGTGCTCGTTCATATAGTTCGCAATATCGAACCTCTGCGCCTCGTTGCTCAAGTACTTCAGCGATTTTAGTTCGCCCACCAACGCCTCGAAATATAAGAACTTTGGAGCCATCTACCGACTGGAGTTGGGGCAGTTGCAATAGCGCCTCGCTATCCATGGCCTGCGTATTCGCTTCAACCTTCAAACCAAGGTTTTGTAGTGAGGAGGCTGTGCTGCTACCAATAGCGTAATAATTTTGCCCAACTGGTAGTTGGGGCCAATAATGCTCGACCCACGTCATCCCATAATTCACGGCATTTTGACTAACGAAAATAAGATGTTGGAATTGATCAAGCTCTTGAATGTTATTTTTAATTGCTTGCTCTTGCTCGATTTCGCTTACGGGTATTATTTCAAGAACTGGGATAGAAAGTGTTTCTGCGCCTAAGGACCGAAGTAAGTTTTGCCAGCGAAGCGCTTGTTCGCGAGGCCGTGTGATGAGTATATGCAGGCCAGATAAATCAGACACGACTAATGGGCGAAAGCCGTAAGAATTTTATCAGCGCCCGCTGCAATCAATTGCTCCGCTAATGTCGTACCCAACTGGTCTGCGTCCTGAACCGCACCTCTAATTTCTTTTTGAATTATTGGCGTGCCACTCGGATCACCCACCAAAGCACGTAACCACAACTGCTGTTCTTGTTCACCCTCTCGTACATGGATGGCGTAAGCGGCGATGGGCACCTGACAACCGCCTTGCAGTCGACGCACTAATGCTCGTTCCGCGGTAACAGTTTCGGTGGTTTTTTTATCTGCCAAGATATTTAACAGTTGTTGAGTTTCTTTATCACCGCTTCGACACTCAATACCGACAGCGCCCTGCCCACCCGCAGGCAAACTCGTTTCAACAACAATTTTTTCGCGAATGCGATCCTCAAAACCCAAACGTATTAATCCTGCCGCCGCCAAAATAATTGCATCAAAATCACCCTTATCTAATTTGCTCAAGCGAGTATTTACATTACCTCGTAAAAACTCAATTTTGAGATCGGGACGCAGCGCAAGTAGTTGGCATTGACGGCGCAGACTGGAGGTGCCCACTTTACTACCGGCGGGTAATTCTTGGAGGCTATTGAAATGTTCGGAAACAAAAGCGTCGCGAGGATCTTCGCGCTCACAAATAACTGCAAGCTCTAGACCGGGGGGGAATTCCATCGGCACATCTTTCATGGAATGAACCGCAATATCAGCGGTGTTTTCCAATAAAGCGTGTTCGAGCTCTTTAACAAAAAGGCCTTTACCACCGACTTTCGCTAATGGAATATCAAGCACCTGATCACCCCGGCTAGTCATCGGCACAAGCTCTACTTCTAACTTAGGATGCGCCTGCTCTAAACGCTGTTTTACATCGTTAGCTTGCCAAAGTGCCAAGGCGCTTTTGCGCGTTGCGATACGTAAAACTTTTGGCATTGGATATTCCCGATGAAAACTGTATTGTTTAAAACTTAATGACGCTTTGCTTCTTTATTTACTGATAGCTACATTGACATCAACTGACAACTACATGGAAGTCAGTAGCTCACGCAAACGAGAAACGTGTCGACGGCTTACAATGGGTTTTTCTTCTATATCTTTAAGGCGAACTCGGTACTGACCCTGCGCATTCCTTTCCATTCCTTCGATAGCTTTTATCGCCACCAATGCATTTCTATGAATACGTACAAACAAATTGGTAAATTCATTTTCCAATTCTTTCAAGGTGTCATCAATTAGCGTCTCGCCCTCAATATGATAAACCGTGACATATTTGTGGTCGGCGATAAAAAAGCGCACGTCGTCGAGTGGAATGAGTTCAACACCACGACGAGTTTTAGCACTAATATGTTTTCGCTGATCAGCTGGCGCTTTGCGTTCAGATAACGCTGCTAATTGAACTTTATTAAGTTTTTGCGCTTTTAATAATGCCGCTTCAAGGTCTTCTTGTTTAACCGGCTTTAGCAAATAACCCACCGCATCGGTAGAAAACGCATCGAGAGCATATTCATCGTAGGCAGTACAAAAAATTACCGCCGGGGGGTCTTCCATATTGGTTATTTTTTTCGCTGCACTGATTCCATCTTCTTCCGGCATGCGTACATCTAATAACACAACATCGGGATCATGTTCTGCAACTGCTAAAAGTGCCTGCTCAACATTTTCTGCTTGAGCTACAACTTCACAATCTTCTAGCTTGCTCACCATTCGCGCCAATCTATCGCGGGCTAAAGGCTCATCGTCGACAACTATGACATCCATAAAAAATGTTCCTATTGTTAGTTATTAGTGTTTCGAAATTATAAGCGTTTATATTCAAGACATTGGATAGCGAATCTCACTGATATAGTTTTCATCGCGGGGCCCAGCGATAAAACTTGCGGCATCGCCATAATAAGCCGCCAAACGGTGGCGAATATTATCGAGCGCAACACGATTACCGGGTTTTGAAGTTTGCTCAGCGCCTTGTGGTAAAGGATTGCGAACGGCAATGGTAAGCAAATTTTCCGTTGCTTGCACCGATATCTCAACAGTACCGCCATCTACCCGCGGCTGAATGCCGTGATAAATTGCATTTTCAATAATCGGCTGGAGCAGTAAGCTAGGAATTTTCGTCTCACTCGGAAAGCTGCCTACTTGCCAATCCATTTTCAAGCGCGGCCCCAATCGCAGTTGCTCGATACTAATATATTGCTTACACAATGCCAATTCATGACCCACCGGCACTAAACCAGGTTCTGCCAAACTCGCGCGAAATAAATCCGATAGGTCTTCAACTACATGTTCGGCTCGCTCTGGGTCAGAACCAATTAAGCTGACAATACTGTTCATGCAATTAAACAGGAAATGTGGCCGTATCCTCGATTGTAAAGCCTGAATACGCGCTTTTAGCTCAGCCTCTTCCTGCTCCAGCAATTGTTGCTGAATATAGAAATATCGCAGAACAATTCCCGCAAAAATTGCCGCTAATAAAAGATTGGTAAGAATTTGCCAATAATCAAACTCATCACTTCTTGACACCCATTCACCTAGCACAGAAACAAAAAGTGTTACCACCAGCACCAGGCCAAAACTCATTGATCCCGCGAAAGGCAGGGAGTGACGGCCGAGATAAGACCGCAGTGGACACAATAAGGCCGCACTCAACAGAATTATCCACTGCACCATAAAAGACACCGCGCCTAGCTGCTGCCAATCCACGGGATACACACCGACGTCTGCCAACACTAGTGCCACTGCCAGAAGTTCTCCACCGATGATCAAAGTAAAGACCGATTGCACTTTACATAAATCAGGGAGAAAGCCACCACCGGCTTCCAAAGATCTCATTGATTTGTTTGATGCCCGCAAATTAATAGCGCTACCCTCTCATCCCTTATCATTATTTGCTTTCGCCTGAGCTATAATGGCGCGCGGTAAATTTCATGGCTTACAAAATAAAGTAAGCACTGACCATGAAATAGGCGTCATCCTAGGTTGGACCGAGTCATAGAGTCAATTATTTTTGCCTTGACGCGTTCAAGAATTTCAAATTTTTTAGTTAAAAATCAATGTGGAAGCCAACATGAGCGATAAAAACCCTGCTGACAAACTATGGGGCGGTAGATTTACCGAAGCAACCGACGCTTTTGTTGAGCGATTTACGGCCTCCGTCAATTTTGACAAGCGCCTATATCGCCATGACATTCAAGGTTCGATCGCACACGCGACGATGTTAGCTAAGGTGGGCGTAATTAGTGATGAAGAAAAAGACGAGATCCTCGGCGCGCTCACCGCGATAGAACAAGATATAGCAGCAGGGCAATTCAGTTGGTCCGTCAGCTTGGAAGATGTTCATATGAATATTGAAGCTGAGCTAACGAAACGCATTGGTATTACCGGTAAAAAGTTACATACCGGCCGCTCTCGAAACGATCAAATCGCCACGGATATTCGCCTTTATTTGCGTGATGAAATTGACAATATTGCGAAAGAAATTACACGTCTACAGCAAGGCTTAGCAGAATTAGCAAAACAAGAAGCTGATACCGTGATGCCTGGGTTCACCCATCTGCAATCTGCGCAGCCGGTGTCATTTGGACATCATCTTTTAGCCTGGTACGAAATGCTCGAGCGCGACTTTGACCGACTGATGGATTGTCGCAAGCGTGTCAATCAATCGCCTCTTGGCGCTGCCGCTTTGGCGGGAACTAGCTATCCAATCGACAGAGAACTTACCGCCTCTCTTTTAGGTTTTGAAAATCCAACACGCAATTCGCTGGATTCCGTCAGCGATCGTGATTTCGCCATCGAGTTTTGTTCCTTCGCCGCGATGTTAATGACTCACCTTTCTCGCGCCAGTGAAGAAATTGTATTGTGGTCGTCTGCACAATTTAATTTTGTAAATTTACCTGACCGTTTTTGTACTGGCTCTTCGATAATGCCGCAGAAAAAGAATCCCGATGTCCCCGAACTTGTGCGCGGCAAAACAGGGCGCGTGAACGGCCATTTGGTCAGTTTGCTAACCTTAATGAAATCACAGCCTTTGGCTTACAACAAAGATAACCAAGAAGATAAAGAACCGCTGTTTGATTGCATCGATACTGTCAGCGATTGTCTGCGTGCCTTTGCGGATATGGTTCCAGCCATAGAAGCCAAACGCGACAACATGCGAACGGCAGCGATTTCAGGATTTTCTACTGCGACTGATCTTGCAGACTATCTCGTTCGTAAGGGTATCGCCTTCAGAGATGCCCATGAAATTGTTGGCAAGGCGGTTAACTATGGTGTGAGCACTGGCAAGGATTTGTCCGAGATGTCCCTTCAAGAATTGCGAAATTTTTCCGAACAGATCGACGACGACGTGTTTGCAGTTCTCACTTTAGAAGGCTCAATTGCCGCTAGGAACCATGTCGGTGGCACAGCGCCAGCACAAGTTAAACAAGCAGCGACGGCGGCTCTAAAAAAATTATCGTCGCGTATTTCATCTTAAACAGCTCGCACTAAAAATCATTTGGGTTTTGATAATTTTTTGTCCAAAACACGAATGATTTTCCCCTCTCGATATAACCAATTCTTATAGATAAAATATTTCAGATTCAGTTTTTGAGTACTCCGCGATAAATAGTCTATCCTTAACCTACTGAATTAATAAAATTTCATAATTGCGATATTAATTCTCAACACCAATCGACAACCTCGGTGATATTGGATAGCCAATGACCCGCAAAAAGAACTCCATAGGCGACATAAACAAAACTGAGGATTTTTCCTGGGACGATGAACCTTCGTACTCACGTATTGATTCTGAAGAGATAAAAAATAATTTTATTCACCTGATTTCAGAAGCCTCCAGTGTAGGCTTTCTCGAATGGTTTCCACCGAAAAGAGATTTTATCTACAGCGAGAGTTTAGCAAAACTCCTCGGATATCAAGACGGCCAACTTCCGCTTGATGCAGATAATATAACTGCACATATTTATTCAGAAGACTATCCAAGGATTCGCCGGCAGTTTGTTCAAGCCTATGCGCAAGGAACCGACTTCGTCATCGAGTTCCGTATGCACATGCAGTCAGGAGAACCGCAGTGGTTCCAACTAACGATGCGGGTCATTGAGAAAAATGAATCTGGCAAGATATGCAAAGCACTGGGTAGCGTAACAAATATAGATTTCATTACCAAAGCGATGGAGCGCTGGGAACAACATGCTGAAACGGAAAAATGGATAAATAAAACGATAAGCGATCTCCTCATGGAAGAAGACAACGCGAAAAATAAATGTCTTGATGCCTTGTGTCAGTTTTTGGATGCGGATCACGCACTGCTGAGGGAAGCTCATGGAACTGGAAAAACGTTGAGGCTCGCTGCTTACGGAAACCACCCTAGTTGCTCGCCAATGGACGATATTCCACCCTATATTTCACTCGAAGAATTTTCCCAGGCGTTTGGCTCAATCCAAGATAACAAACCAGAAATAGTAGAAAATTTAATACCAGATCACGACTTGCCATCTTTTATAGATAGGGAAGTAACATCACGAAAAATCACCTCCTACATGGTACTACCCATCTTTTATCAAGGCCGGTTTGATTATTACCTTTCCGTCATCTGTATGAACAGGACGAGATCCTGGTCCAAAAATGTACTTCGTATTGCTCAAATCATCGGCAACACCTTGGCAATGGTTGCCGCTCGGAAAAAACTAACGCGAGAATTTGAAAAAAATGAAATACGCTTTCAAAATGCATTAGATGCTACGCAAGACGGACTTTGGGATTGGAATATAGACACAGAAGAATTTTACGTTTCACCCTCTTTCTTGTATATGCTCGGTTATGACGAGGAGTATCTGCCACTAACAGAGAAAAAAATTAACCAATTTTTTACGAAACCAGACAACCTTAATTCAATTTTTTCATTAAAGGGGTCCGCGTCTAGTCAGAATCCTAATCAAATCGAACGACGATTAATCATGCGGCACCGTAAGGGAAATAAAATTCCAATTTTGTTGCGTGGCAAATACACAGAGTGGAATAATGCTGGAAAACCAACGCGTTGTGTCGGAATTAATATAGATTTACTTCGATATCAGCAACTTCTAATAATAAAAATGGACGATCAAACTGCCGCTATGCAACCTATAGATGAATCTCTTTCTAAAATAAAAATATTATTAGTCGAAGATAATCCTATCAACCAACAAGTCGCCCGTGGCATCTTAGAACGCAAGGGTGTAAAAGTGACAATTGCTAACAACGGCAAAGAAGGGGTGGAAATTTTGGAAGCCTCTCCACTTGGAACATTCGATATTGTGTTGATGGATATGGAAATGCCGATCATGGATGGCTATGAGGCAACGCGGGTACTACGCAGCAAAAATCAATTTTCTAACCTCCCTATTGTCGCGCTAACCGCTCACGCAATGCCGGAAGACAGAGCCCGGTGTCTTAGCATGGGCATGAATGATCACATACCTAAACCGGTCAAGCCCGACCTGCTCTACGAAACCATTGCGAAATATACCGCCGAGAGCTGAAACCCTTTCTATCTAGAATAAAAACAAATAATACCAGTGAATGGTTTATCTTTATTTATCCTCGACTTACTACTTTTCTCTCCAAAACCGCAACTACAAGCTCTTCAATTGTCACCAAAAAAACGGAGATTTAGCGCCAAGTTCATGTGCAGGGCTACTATTTAGCGGCTACGCTTTTAGATGATGCTAACAAACTGATAAGACCGTGAATGCCAGGGCTCAAAATCACCAACCAATCGATTGAAGATGGCTTAGATCGAAAACACCTTACAATCATTAAGCGACGTTTCCTTCACGTAAATGAAGAAAGGAAAACCCGCGCGCGCTCTGTACTCGCAAATCGCCAAAGAATATTCTTCGACTTATTACCACTAATATTTCATATCAACCATCCCATGTTACCGGGTTACGTAAGTGGTCTTAATTGTTTTGGAATTAATCAGTACGAGCCAAATCAAAACGAAATAAAACTTACTCAATCAATTTCAAAAAGTTTTCGCTATAACAAACGCGCCAAGATCAAAGATGATATTCAAGCAATTTATGTGATGGGTAGTGTTGGAACAATCGCCCATAGTGACAGCAGCGATCTAGATATCTGGATTTGTTACTCCCCAGATTTAACTCACCAACAACATCAAAAACTGCAACTAAGATGCGATAAAGTTAAGGCCTGGGGAGCGCAACTTGGGCTAGATGTTCATTTCTTTTTGATGGATCCCGATGTGTTTCAACGTGGCGAAGTTTCCAGCCTTTCAACGGAGTCCAGCGGCAGTGCACAACATTTTTTATTGCTCGATGAGTTTTATCGAACAGCAATTTATCTTGCCGGTAAATTACCACTATGGTGGTTCGTTCCTAGCAACTGCGAAAACAATTACTCGAGCTATTCGAGAATACTATTAGAAAAACGATTTATACGCGAAGCCGAAGTTATTGACTTCGGTCCCGTTGCGCAGATACCGAAAGAAGAGTTTATTGGCGCCGGTATTTGGCAGCTATATAAAGCCATCGAATCGCCTTATAAATCTCTGTTAAAGCTATTATTGTTAGAAGCCTATCTTCACGAATCTACTCATCGCGATCATGCGCACCCGCTTTGCCTCGATTTCAAACAAAAAATTTATGATAGCGAGCCAAACTCCGACGACCTAGACCCCTACATTATTATTTTACGGAAAATAGAACTTTGCCTTAACCAACAAAAGCAGATTGATAGACTACAGCTCGCTCGACGCTGTCTATATTTTAAAACGGATAAAAAACTGACCAAACCAAGCAGGGACAGCGAAATTCTTTGGCAGTTTAGTTTACTTAAGAAAGTAGTTGCTGAATGGTGTTGGAGTTCCGAGTATGTTTCATTTTTGGATAATCGAAAACATTGGAATATTAAACAATCAATATCAGAGAGTGAAAATCTTATCATTGAGCTTAAAAAAAGCTATCAATTACTTCTTGAATCAAAAAATGAATCGTCTAACACGGCATTAATCACCCAACATGAGTTTGACGTTTTAGGGCGAAAACTTGCCGCTAACTTCGGTAGCCGCGAGGGAAAAATTCCGCTGATCCATAAAGATTTATCGGATCAGGTAGGCACTACGATCCTCTGTTTTTTACATTCTGAGAACTCAAAAGACTCAGCACGTCCATGGGCCCTTTGTAGTGGAGATATCACATTAGGATACGATCGTAGCCAAGCACTTCAACAATCCACTGAAGTATTACCTTTGATTGTCTGGGCTCATTGGAATGGTGTTCTTACCAATCGAAGTCAGTTTAAAGTCGTTCACAAAAATAACACACCCTCGGTTGAAGAAATCCTAAAGGTTAGTAATTTTCTTCGCCACCAACTACCGAGGCGTTCAACAATTGCTCATGAGGCATTTGAGAAAAATGCTTCTACCGAGGCCTTGATTTTTTTGGTTAATTTCGCCAAAGAAAAATCAGGCAATAGTGAACTAAAGCAGATGGCCAGAATTAGCGATCAAGACGATGCATTTAGTTATGGTGTATTTCATGAAAATCTTATTTCAACTATTGATCTTGTCACGCGAAACAATTGGGGCGAAGTGACTGTACATCGCTTCGACCAAAATGCAGTAGTCGATTGCGCACAATTCATTTTAGATCTAATCGACAAAAGCGCGTCGAAAACTCCTCCAGGGTTTCATGTTTATTGCGACACTCCCAACTATGGCCTCGCAATCGAAAGACGTTTCAAGAGTTTGATCGGCGATTTGTTCGAACATTTTTTATTTCGCTCCTCACATACGACACCAAGCTTTTTCTTCGCGGTAGGCAGCGGGTACTACGCTTTATCGCGAAATTTCGGTGGATTCGAGTTTACTCATCTAGCAAACTACAGCGACTTAGTGCGCACACGTAAATTCTTTAATAATCGCCACACACCTTGTGTTCTCGACAGTCACATTTCGCCACCAAAAGAGTGGAAGCATCATTGATCGGCGACCGCTTGATTTAATTCGGCGGCGCACCTCAGTATGTATTTTTACCATCATATCTTTAGACCCAAACGCGATCATTGAGGCCAGCGCCCAACAACCGTATACTTGCCATCGCTTGGCTTAACGGAGTCGATTCTTTAAGCCAATACTAAGAACTTAATTACCCTTGTCGCCAAAACCATGATGAATGTAGCAATTCAGCAACATAGTCTTGCCCTTAGAATTCTCTCGATTGCGAGTTGCCTCGTTGTGGCTTTATTTTTGGGTGGCTGCGGTCAAAAAGGCGATCTTTACATCCCACAGGACGAGCAAGCACTGACGATGGGCACCGCTAAACCCGCTAACAATAAACCTACCGAGTTATAGTTTATTCGGTCATCTCTACGCCTCTATTTTTTATCTACATCTAATTAACTGAGTTTCCCAATGACAGCATTTGAATATCGTAACGATGAGTTACATATCGAACAATTACCGCTAAAAAATATCGCCGAGCACGTTGGAACGCCATGCTATATCTATAGTCGCTCGGCTATTACAGACGCTCTAAAAGTGTATCAGCACGCCTTAGGTGATCATCCCGGCCTGGTTTGTTACGCGGTGAAGGCGAATTCAAACTTAGCGGTTTTACACGCCCTAGCAAAAGCTGGGGCCGGTTTTGACATTGTTTCAGGTGGCGAATTGAGCCGTGTCTTAAAAGCCGGTGGGTCTCCAGATAAGATTATTTTTTCTGGTGTGGGTAAAACACGCGAGGAGATGCGCCAAGCCTTAAACGCTGGAATATCTTGCTTTAATGTGGAATCAACCAGTGAACTTGATCGCTTGGCTGAAGTGGCAAAAGACCTTGGCAAAATTGCGCCGATTTCTCTGCGGGTTAACCCAGACGTCGATGCAAAAACACACCCTTATATTTCCACTGGCTTAAAAGACAATAAGTTTGGTATTTCTATTGATATTGCCGAGCAAACATATCAACACGCACAATCATTACCCAGTTTAAAAATTGTTGGTATAGACGCGCACATCGGCTCCCAGTTGACTGATCTGCGGCCATTAGAGGACTCTTGTGATCGCTTGCTGGCCTTACATGATCGCTTAGCAGCACAAGGTATCGAATTTCATCATATTGATGTAGGTGGCGGTATTGGTGTCGTATATAAAGACGAAACGGCACCGCCAATTGCTGAATATTTCGCAACGCTAAAAGCAAAGATTGCTGATCGCAAACTGGCAATTTATTGCGAACCCGGACGCTCCATCGTTGCCAATGCCGGGGTGTTGCTGACCAAGGTTGAATACCTAAAAGAAACCGCAACGAAAAACTTTGCGGTTATTGATGCAGCGATGAACGACTATATTCGTCCCGCCCTGTACCAAGCCTGGCAACATATTTTACCCGTCGATAAAACTGATGAGGCAATTGATGAAAAAAACTGGGATATCGTAGGTCCGGTATGTGAATCAGCCGATTTTATTGGTCGTGACAGAGCACTAAAGCTAAAGCAAGGCGACTTATTGGCAATTATGTCGACAGGCGCCTATGGCTTCGTAATGAGTTCGAACTACAATACTCGCGGTAGAGCAGCCGAAGTTATGGTTGACGGCGATCGTTTTCAAATCGTCAGACAACGAGAATCCTTCGACGATATGATTCGCGGAGAGGAAGTCTTTAAAGATTAAACTGCGTTGTAATATTTTTTTTATCAGCAATGCTAAACATAGGAAGCCCCATTAGGGACGAAAATGCGCTTACGATTTACTAAAATGCACGGTTGCGGCAACGACTTCGTGATGATTGATGCGATCAGTCAATCGGTGAAGCTATCGCCGGAAAAAATTCGTTTCATTGCCGATCGACACAAAGGTATCGGTTGCGATCAGCTCTTAGTTGTTGAAGCGCCGCGTCGTCCTGATGTCGATTTTTTCTATCGCATATACAACCAAGATGGCGGTGAAGTTCAAAACTGCGGAAATGGCGCTCGCTGTTTCGCAAAATTTGTTCGCGATCGCCGGCTAACGGCTAAGAAAAAAATCAAAGTTGAAACCGTTAACGGTTTGATGACACTCGACGTCCAAGCCAACGGAGACATTAGCGTCGACATGGGCGCACCAATATTAAACCCGGCGGATATTCCTATGCTTGCCGATTCTCAGGCGATTAAATATCCGGTTCAGCTAGATGACAAAACGCTTGAGATTTTTTCGGTGTCCATTGGTAATCCCCACGCGGTGATTCTGGTTGATGATATTGATTCTGCGCCCTTGCAAACCACTGGCGTACAGTTACAAGCACATGCCATGTTTCCTGAAGGTGTTAATGTGGGCTTTATGCAAGTATTATCCCGCGATGAGATAAACTTACGCGTGCTCGAACGGGGCGTCGGTGAAACCTTAGCATGCGGCACTGGCGCTTGCGCCGCTGTAGTTGCAGGGATCCTTTGTGGCCTGTTGGACACTGAGGTAAAAGTTAATTTACCGGGTGGTCGTCTATTAATAACTTGGCCTGAACCAGGAGCTTCCGTTATTAAAACAGGGCCAGCAACAACGGTTTTCCACGGACAAGCCTACATCTAAACAATATAGACGCATCACAACTCTATTTTATTGAAAGCGATATGAAAAATTCAGACAACGGTTCTTCAAACAAGAATAACAAAACAAATGCAGTATCAGATCGCGATGTTCGTGGTTATTTAAAAGAACATCCCGATTTTTTTAGTCACCACCCAGATTTACTTGAAGACATCACTATTGCACACGATAGTGGCGAGGCGGTTTCATTAGTTGAGCGACAAGTTTCGTTGCTGCGTGAACGCAATATTGATATGCGACACCGACTCAACAAGTTACTCGACAACGCCCGTGAAAACGATAAGCTTTTTGATAAGACTCGCCGTCTAGTATTAACACTTATTGAGGCCCGCTCACTAACGGAAATCGTCGATGGACTGTATGGAAATCTTGATCGTGATTTTTCAATTCCATACGTTTCATTAATTATTTTCGGTGATGTCTCGCGGCTACCTTCATCCCCTGCGCGAGTCGTTCCTATTCAAGAAGCTAAACAAGCAGCAAGCCGGGTACTAAGCGCTAACAAAATTGTTTGTGGTGGGCTTCCCGAAGCAGAACTGCAATTTTTATTTGGCGAACAAGCAAAAGACATCGGCTCCGCGGCATTAGTGCCCTTGCTGCACGGAAACTGTTTCGGGCTTTTCGCTGTGGGGCATACCGACCCCCAACATTATCGTTCCAGCATGGGGACTTTATTTTTGAGCCATATCGGCGACGTACTTAATCGAGTCATCCCTCCGCATTTGACAAATTAATGAGTTTTTAATCTAAAGGCTGATAGCGAGAATGAAGATTGCCGAAGCAATAGAATTATTTCTTCAAACTCAGCAAGTCGAGAGACAATTGTCGATTCATACAGTTAACAGTTACCGACGAGATTTGGAAAAATTATCTGCGAGCTGCTCACTACAAAAACTCGAATCAATTTCTGAAATCAAAGCCCACAATCTTCGCCACGCGCTAACTCAACTTCACAAACAAGGTTTATCTCCTACCAGCTTGCAACGCTGGTTAAGCGCCTGCCGTTCGTTTTTTAATTTTTCACTGGAGAAAAACTGGCTCTCACTAAATCCTGCCCTAGGTATTCGTGGTCCAAAAAAATCTAAGTCATTACCTAAAACACTCGACGTTGATCAGGTTTCTCAATTCGTCACCATCACAGGCAATACAGATTTGGATATCCGCGATAGAGCAATATTAGAATTAACTTACTCTTGCGGATTAAGGCTGGCGGAAATAATAAATATCGATTTATCAGATATAGATTTACAGGCCGCTCAAATTTCAGTAACAGGCAAGGGCAATCGAACAAGAATGCTGCCCATTGGCAGTTATGCGATTAATGCGGTAACGAGTTGGTTAAAAGTCCGAGAAAATTTTTTACTGCTAGCAAAAAAATCGAAAAATATAAAAGAAGGGGCGTTTGAAAACGATCAGGAAGCGTTGTTTATTAGCAAGCGAGGAAATCGTTTACATCCCAGAACGATTCAAAAACGTTTCGCAAGTATTGGTGTAAAACAAGGAATCGAGATACCCTTACATCCCCATATGCTAAGACATTCTTTTGCCAGTCATCTACTTGAGTCGAGCGGTGATCTTCGGGCTGTCCAAGAATTATTGGGCCACGCGAATATATCCACAACGCAAATATACACGCACTTAGATTTCCAGCACCTTGCCAAGGTCTACGACCAAGCTCACCCTCGAGCTCAACGTAAGACGACGGATGACAATTAACGTTCTTTCTTTATAAATCGATTAGCGACTTTAGTTAGATAGGTCGGCCGCCGTAATTACTGGTTGGTTTTTTGGGAGGGTCTGCAACAACGTTTGGCGCAATTTCATTGATCGCCCCACCCATTTGTAAAAAATGTTCAATTTGATCTGATAGCTCAGTACGAACTACTGCTCTAGAAGTAACGGTGCGATCTTCTGGTCGATCGTCGCGACTGCCGAAAAAATCTTTTTCTGCGCTTTCCATTTATGGAACTCCAAAGTTTTTAGGTTTACAAAATACTTATTTAAAAGTTTTGAATGTGGACCACCAGTATCGGCTAATAGGCTGACTGACAGTCCGATTCATTTTTTAAAATGTTTGAGCAAACTGACCTATGTTGGTGCAATCACTCAATTAAAATTCTTGGGCTACGTAAACTACGTCACATTTATTTCGTAGCGAAGTTATTTATAGTTCAAGGGTTTTGACTCGCCAGTGATGACCACTGTTTTTTTTAGGCCTATTTGCTCTTAGAGTAGAGGCGTTTATCTCAATCGTTATATCGAGTGCTTCCGTTTTCAAATTAATACTTAGATTTCATTGCGCTACAGGCAGAATTGAATACCGCAGATGAACTTATCTACCACCCATCATAGAAACCCTATTAACGCCGTTTACTACGAAACGCCTTTTGAGGGCCTTGTATGTATTTAATTTCTAAAAACAACTCCACAAAGCCCGTAGTGGGTACCAGTGCCTGTTTAATGGGGGAGGCCGTTCGTTATGACGGTGCTGACAAAAAACATGCTTTGTTAAATGAGGTATTGGCTCCTCATCTTCAGCTTCAGTCATTTTGCCCCGAAGTCACTGCGGGCTTGGGGATTCCTCGCCCCCCTGTCAGGTTAGTTGGAAGCCCTGACAATGCGCGGCGCGCTATAGGGGTAGCCGACAGCGGGATTGATGTGACTGAGAGACTACTTGAAGTAAGTACAAACTATCTCCAATACGCAATAAGTTCGGAGCTTTGTGGCTTTATCTTTCAAAGCCGATCACCAAGCTGTGGCTTCCAATCAACCCCTATTTATGGCGCTAAGCCAGGGGAGCCTTTGGCGTTTGGTAATGGAATTTTTGCAGGCTTCATTCATAGCCAGCTAAATTATTTGATTTGTGTCGAAGATACTTGGCTTCGCGACAAAGGCCAGTGTTACTTATTCCTAGCGGCGGTCATCCTCACCCGGGGCCAAGAGTTTTCAGGACACGTGGATCCTGAGCTAATATCACTCATCACCGGTCAGCCGTCTGGCGATGGAGAAACGTTAAGGGATGGGATTGGCGAAGGTTTAGCGATATTGTTGAGCTTACGCGAGTTGGAAAAACCACTACCAGAGCTTTCATCCATCAGAAACGAAAAAGCCGCCTTGTGTCGGCGGCTTAGTGAATACTTCGAAGCTTAGACCCGTGCCCTATACAGCGTCAGCGCCTGTTTCGCCGGTGCGGATGCGAATAATCTGATCCAAGGGCGTGATAAATATTTTGCCATCGCCAATTTTGCCAGTCTGTGCAACCTTAGTGATGGTTTCAACAACCTGATCAACAATACTGTCGTCGAGGGCCAATTCGATTTTAACCTTAGGAAGAAAATCGACGACGTATTCAGCGCCTCGATAAAGTTCAGTGTGACCCTTTTGACGACCAAAGCCCTTAACCTCTGTCACTGTCATGCCTTGTACGCCAACTTCAGACAAAGCGGTTCTAACGTCATCTAATTTGAAGGGTTTTATTACTGCAGTAATCAATTTCATTAGGAGTTGTCCTTTTATTATCTTTCTTCTTCGATCAATTTTAGTTCTTAATCTCTACTTCAAGCAGGGCCGTAGACTCTACCGCTAAATATGCACCGGGCGCAATCCGAAAACCAACGAAGTTGCGGAACCGATTTTCGGCTAAAGATACACGCAATACCCGCAAAAATCATCTGCTCGATTGCGATGCCAAAGCAAGGCGATCAAAACGGCTTGAATTCAAAACAAAAAAGCCCAAGGTTGGCAACTGCTAACCTTGGGCTTTCGATTTTTTAGGGTATTTAGTTCTAGATAGTGGGCATCGCGTAGTGTTAAAAAATACTAAACTCCACGCTCCGCCTGACTATTAAGATGACTTAGTGAATTCAGGATAAGCTTCCATTCCACATTCTGCCAAATCAACACCTTCGTATTCTTCTTCTTCAGAGACTCGGATACCGATAACAAGTTTGATGATTATCCAAGTTACCAAGCTCGCCGCGAATACCCATACGAATATAGTGAGCGCGCCTATTAACTGCCCCATAAAGGTGGCGTCAGCATCGGTAAACAGTACAGCAAAGATACCGAATAGGCCTACAACACCGTGAACGGAAATTGCACCGACGGGATCATCAATCTTTAACTTATCAAGACCGAGGATACTGAAGACAACAATTGCGCCACCGGCGGCACCGATTAATGTAGCTTCCCAAGCAACGGGATCTGCCGGTTCTGCAGTAATTGCAACAAGGCCAGCCAAGGCGCCGTTAAGAGCCATAGTCAAATCCGCTTTGCCAAAGATGATACGAGCCACAATTAAAGCCGCAATCAATCCACCAGCCGCAGCTGCGTTTGTGTTTACAAAAACATTAGCGACTTCATTTGACACTGCGATTCCACCCAGCTTTAAGGTAGAACCACCGTTGAAACCAAACCAACCCAACCAAAGAATAAAAGTACCCAAGGTCGCTAGAGGTAAGTTCGCTCCAGGGATCGCATTTATTTCACCATTCGGGCCATATTTACCTTTACGAGCTCCAAGAATTAATACACCAGCCAATGCTGCAGCGGCACCCGCCATATGTACAATGCCAGATCCAGCGTAATCGCTATAGCTCAACTCAAATAATCCGAACACGCTATTACCGCCCCAAGTCCAACCACCTTCTAATGGATAGATCAAGCCAGTCATAACAACAGCAAAAGTAAGAAATGCCCACAATTTCATTCGTTCGGCAACCGCGCCTGAAACAATAGACATTGCGGTTGCTACGAAAACAACCTGGAAGAAAAAGTCAGATGCGCCTGAATAAACTGAATCGCCATCAAAACCATTTTCGGCGCTCGCCGCCAAGGCCGCAGCAACATCAAGAGATTCGACAGAATCAACACCCGATAAAAAGTAACCTCCACCGTACATAAACTCGTAACCACAAACCATATACATGGTTGAAGCCACCGCAAATAGGGCAACGTTCTTAGTTAAAATTTCAGTCGTGTTTTTGGATCGCACCAACCCCGCTTCCAACATTGAGAAGCCGGCGGCCATCCACATAACCAGCGCGCCGCACACCAAAAAATAAAAGGTGTCCATCGCATACTGGAGTTCAAAAATTTGATTTTCCATTGCAATTCTCCAAAGGAATTTATTAGTTTTTTATAGAGCGTCTTCGCCGGTCTCACCGGTGCGAATACGTACAACTTGCTCAAGTGGAGAAATAAATATCTTGCCGTCCCCAATTTTTCCACTGTGTGCAGTTTTGCTAATCGACTCTACTACGCTATCAACTTGGGAATCACCAACGGCAACTTCCAGTTTTGTCTTTGGCAGAAAATCAACAACGTATTCTGCGCCTCGATATAATTCTGTGTGGCCTTTCTGACGACCAAAACCTTTTACTTCAGTTACTGTAATTCCCTGTACGCCAATTTCAGAAAGCGCTTCACGAACAGCATCGAGCTTAAATGGTTTAATGATTGCTGTTACAAGTTTCATAAAAATATCCTCAAAGGTGTCTTAACTTTCCTAGACTATTGAAAAATTAAATGTCAAAAAAAACTGGTGGAAAATTCCACCAGTTTTTGTCGCTTGTCTTATTCAATAGGAAGGCTGTAAGAAACTACGAATTGCGCATCGTCATCTACGAAATCTTCATCTGCAATAAACTTGCTAACAGTGAAAGAAACGTTGTCGTTGTACGCATAGCTCAAATCTAAATGAGTTGGTTTTTCACCAGAGATTCCAACAAGCTCGTCACTGTGTTGGCCAAGCGTTACCGAAAAAGCACCAAACGTAGCGCCCAAAGTAATGTAGGTATAACCTGATCCGCCAGCAATATTGTCATAGTAAGTTAAACTTACTGGACCAAGACCTAAAGACAAAATTGCTTCTGATAATTCTCCAGCAGTTCCGTCTTGAGCACCAAAACCCGCTCCATTCAAACCGGCATCGGGGTAGTTGTAGTTCCAAACGCTAAGGTCATAAGAAAAAATACCCACTTCGCCACCGTAGCCAACGAATAAGTCGTATTCACTACCAAGAGCATCATCACCTGAAGAAGCCCAAACGCCGCCGTAAAAACCAGCGCCACTTAACACGATGTCACCAGAAACGGCCGCAGAGCCATCTCCTAAATCAAAACCGCGCCATAGGTACATATTGGCAACGCTGACGCTTGCACCAAGTTCTGCATTCGCAACAGGAGCGAAGCTCATAGTTGCTGCAATAGCCGAGGCAGCGATTGTGGTAGTTAACTTTTTAGTAAGCTTCATCTCTTAGTCTCCAAAAAATAATTGTTTTTTAGCTTTAATTAATAGCTCTATTGTTAATTCCCCCTAAATTTGCGTCGCACTGGTGCGGCTGCAAAATTCAGGACGTACAGTGAATCTGCGAACTAAGGGATAGCACACAGTGTGCCAGTCTACTAATTAGCTTCAATTTCAAGGAGTTAGCTCAAAAACGAGCGTGAATATATCTTAGGGAAAGAGAGGAGAGGCTCAAAAACAGGGCAAATATAAATTTATGCCCTGTTTTTTTGCACCCATACAGTGCGATTTGACAGTATTTTGGATGGGTTTAACGATAAAGAAGCGAACTAGTTCGCTTTTTCCATTTCGTCTAGACGCTTTTGGAGGGCTTCAATCTGTTTCTTCATCGCTGCAATTTCAGCGCTTTCAGTATCGCTATTGGTGCTTGATCCTTGCTTGGAAGGCCTTTCTTGTTCAGGATTTTCCTGGGCCATAGTAGGAGCAGGCGCTAACGATGCACTGCCAAGGAACAGCTCTTCGATCTCGACTCGCCCTGCAGCGGCATCTTCACCTGGTTTTCCTTGTATGCCTTGGACTCCGTTTTTACCACCTGGGGACCAGCGCTTATTACCGCTGAGCGAGCGTCTATTAACATAACGTCCTTCGCTGCCTTGCCCTTGTGCTCCGCCCTCACCAGCTTGACCCGCTTCACCCGCATTTGCAGTGACTGTTATATTCGCTAACGATTCGTGCGCGATCTTAGTGCTTGTACTTGCATCCCATAGTGAAACCCTAACGCTACCGGCATCGCCACCATTTCCACCATTACCGCCTTGCCCTCCATCGCCACCATCGGCCTGATCACAGTTAGCTTCTTGCCCGGCATTTTGGCCGCTTGCGCCATGACCACCTTTACCGCCATGGCCACCGCTGGTGTCAATTGCTAGCGCGCCAAATTTAGTCAGACCTAAACGCATTTGAATTCGGATGCCGTTTTCACCGTGAGTACCGGAGCCGCCCTTAGCACCAGGTCTACCAACCCCGCAATTCAAAGCTTCTGTAGTCCATTCGGCCCCGTCATCACCATTCACTCCTGACGATCCGACTCCATCAATCGTAACATTGTCACCAATCTGTGTTTCCAGGGCTTCGACAAACCAGTGATCAAGATCTTCGCTAAAGCGTATCGTTGCATTATCACCAATAGAAAGTTTTTGTAGTTTAAGCACTGATTGGGACTGTGTAACAAGGTAAGTCTCGCCTTGCCCAATGATCAATTCAGTCATTGAACCGGGAGCCTCAGATCGGGATTGCGAAAAAGTCTGATTGGCGAAAATTATGCAACTTAAGGCGATGAACAATATTTTTGAAAAATGACGAAAAAGAGGTTTTCTCATTTGAATGCTCACAATTTTAATTATTTTTTTTGGCAGAGATTAGATCGCAACGACGAAATTCTGGCGAAAATTAAACGGTCATATGACCACGGACTTTTTCTTCTTCCATCTCTGAGCCTTTCCCCGCCAATACGACCTCGCCCCGATCCATGACAATATACTCGTCCGCTAAAGCACGGGCAAATTCAAAATATTGCTCTACCAATAAAATTCCCATTTCACCCTGCTGCTTTAGGATGGTAATGACGCTGTGGATATCTTTGATAATTGAAGGCTGTATACCTTCGGTCGGTTCATCGAGTATTAGCAGCTTCGGTCGCATTATCAATGCACGAGCGATAGCCAATTGTTGTTGCTGTCCTCCAGATAAATCCCCACCACGACGGCGCAACATATCTTTGAGTACGGGAAACAAATCATAAATTTCATTGGAAATACTTCGCTGATCTCTTGGTAATGCAGCAAAACCGGTTTTTAAATTTTCATGTACTGTCAATTGCGAAAAAATTTCTCGACCTTGAGGAACAATAGCGATGCCTTTGCGGGCTCTTTCAGCGGGCGGCATTTTAGTAACATCTACACCTTGCCAAAGAATATTTCCCGAAGATATTTTTCGTCGCCCAGTAATAGCCTGCATCAGACTAGACTTTCCCACACCATTACGCCCAAGAACACAGGTGATCATTCCTGTATTCGCGCTAATGGACACATTGCGCAAGGCTTGGCTTGCACCATAATGTAAATCGATTGATTCGGCCTTTAACATTAATTACCGCCCTAAATAAACTTCTATTACGCGTGGATTTGCCGACACCTTATCCAAAGGACCTTCCGCTAAAACACTGCCTTCGTGTAGAACTGTTACGCGACTATCTAAAGCTTGCACAAAATCCATATCATGTTCTACGACTACAACGGAATGGTTTTTATTAATTTCTTTCAATAGTTCCGCAGTTGCCATCGTTTCCTGATCTGTCATACCGCCCGCGGGTTCATCGACTAACAACAATTCAGGTTCCTGAATAATCAACATGCCAATTTCTAGCCATTGTTTTTGCCCGTGTGAGAGATCACCGGCATAAGCACGCGACTTTTCCTTCAAACCAATGAGCTCTATTACTTCTTGAATTCGATCTTTTTGTTGGCTGTTTAATTTGCTAATTAGAGAATAAAAAACGGCTCGACTGCCCGCTAAAGATAAATCTAAATTATCCCAAACGCTTAAACTTTCAATCACCGTTGGCTTTTGAAATTTTCTACCAATTCCTAAGTTTGCAATGTCAGTCTCATCGTGACGAGTTAAATCAATATTATCTCGAAACCTTACCTCACCTTCGTCGGGTTTAGTTTTTCCGGTTATTACGTCCATCATTGTGCTTTTACCAGCACCATTTGGACCAATGATCGCGCGCATTTCACCAACGGCAATATCAATCGACAAGCTATTCAATGCCTTAAACCCATCGAAGCTTTTCGTGACACCGTTCAGATATAAAATACTCTTTACTTCTTCCATTTCAAACTACTCAATTGAATGTTGCTAGTTTACTGATTTGGGGAGGCTATTTCAGAATCTGTTTTTGATTCCTTATGTTGTTTTTGGGCCGTTTTACTGGCTTTATTTTGCCGGTACTCACCAATCACGCCGACAACACCTTTCGGCAAATATAAAGTACTAATAACAAACAGCGCACCAAGCATAAACAACCAAATTTCTGGGAAAGCGCCGGTAAAATAAGTTTTTGCATAATTAACTATCACCGCACCAACCACCGCGCCGTACAAAGTACCGCGACCGCCGATCGCTACCCAGATAACAATTTCGATTGAGTTAATGGGAGAGAATTCACCTGGATTAATTATGCCGACTTGCGGGACATACAGTGCACCAGCAATCCCAGCCAACACCGCAGAAATAATAAAAACAAAGAGTTTGAAATGCTCTACGCGATAACCAATAAAACGGGTACGACTCTCGGCATCACGAATCGAAATCAATACTCGTCCCAATTTACTAGAAACAATACGTTGGCTTAGCCAATAAGCGAACATCAAAAACAGCGCCGACAACACAAACAAAGTGCAACGCGTACTATTTGACTGCAAATCAAACCCCAGTAAATCTTTGAAATCGGTCAGGCCGTTGTTACCACCGAAGCCCATATCGTTCCTAAAAAACGCAAGCATTAGAGCGTAGGTTAATGCTTGCGTGATAATGGATAGATATACCCCAGTTACTCTTGAACGAAATGCTAGCCAACCAAACACAAAAGCTAATAAACCCGGAACAAACATCACCATTAACATGGCGAACCAAAAATTATCAAAGCCATACCAGAACCATGGCAACTGTTCCCAATTTAAAAACACCATGAAATCGGGAAGGATGGGATCACCATAAACCCCTCGGTCGCCAATTTGCCGCATTAAATACATTCCCATGCCATAACCGCCGAGGGCAAAAAATGCGCCGTGGCCAAGACTTAAGATGCCGCAATATCCCCAGATAAGATCGAGAGCTAAGGCTAGAATTGCAAAACATAAATACTTACCTAACAACGCAACCCAATAACTGGAGAGATGAAAAACAGACGACTCCGGAATCACTAGGTTAGCAACGGGTACAATTACAGATAAAGCAATCAAAACATAAAACAATCGCTGGCCTGCAACATCGCTACTCAATAAAAGTGCGATAGGTGATCGATAGTTTTTCATTAATCTTCCACCGCTCGACCTTTTAGCGCAAACAAGCCGCGTGGTCGCCATTGAATAAATAGAATAATCATCACTAGAATTAATATTTTGCCAAGTACCGCACCCATCGATGGCTCAATGAATTTATTTATGACGCCTAAACTCATTGCCGCGAAGACTGTACCGAATAAATTACCAACGCCGCCAAAAACAACGACCATAAATGAATCAATAATATATGCCTGACCGAGATTTGGTCCTACATTGGTCAGCTGACTAAGCGCAACGCCAGCGATGCCCGCGATGCCCGAGCCCAAACCAAAGGTTAATGCGTCAACCCAGCTTGAGCGAATTCCCATCGCATTTGCCATCGGCCTATTTTGCGTTACCGCCCTCATCTGCAACCCTAGCTGCGTGTTTTTCAAAAGTATCATCAGCGCGGCAACAACAATTAAGCTGAACCAAATAATATAAAAACGATTGTAGGTGAGTGATAGAGCGGCATTAATTTCAAAAGATCCACTCATCCAATCAGGCGTAATGACTTGGCGATTTAATGGAGAAAAAATGCTACGAACTGCCTGCTGCAGTATCAAACTAATTCCAAAAGTTGCGAGTAAGGTCTCGAGCGGCCGGCCATACAAATGACGAATCACGACCCGTTCTATCAAGATACCAACGGCGCCAGCTACTAAGAAAGCGGCGGGAATGGCTACTAATAAAGACCATTCCAAAAAATTTGGCATGATTAGCTGTACAACGTAAGTTGTGTACGCGCCCAGCATGATCATTTCGCCATGGGCCATATTAATTACACCCATTACACCGAAAGTAATGGCGAGGCCGACAGCCGCCAACAACAACACCGAACCCAAACTCAGACCGAAAAATAGATTTTCCATCGTGCCGTAGGTGCTCAATTTTCTCTCGATAGATTTCACACCATTCGCAGCGGCCTTTGCCACGACCACGTCTTGTTCTAAAAAGTCTCCATCGTCATTTAGGGCGGACAAACGATTTAGGACCGCCAAAGCTTCTGAGTCCACAGCCTCACTTAGTATGTCAATTGATTGCAGACGAACAGATTGGTCATCAGAATTAACATCAATCAATGCGAGCGCGATGGCGAGTGTTGATTTAATTTTTGCTACGGATTCTTTCTCGTACGCATCTCGAATGATTTCGACTAAGCTTGCGTCGCTATTATTAATAAGGTTTTTTGCTGCTGACATCCGTTTACCGGTATCTTCAGCATAAAGCTCTAAACTGGCAATTGCGGTACGTATATTTCTTCGCAGACGATTATTAGTACGTACTTTTTTAAAAGAATCTGAGCTTACATTAGTGACTATTTCCAGAGTAAAGGGATTCGTGTTGGTATCAGTGTTTTCATCGTAAATAATAAATTCGGCTTCTTCATCGTTGGTCAATAAGCGGCCCTCGAGCATCGCATAAAGCACAAGTAAAGAACGCTCATCATTTAATGATTGAAGATCATTAACCGCTTCAATTTTGTTATTAAACGATCCTACGTTAAGCGCTTTCACCGCATCAACAAAATCATCCGCGTAACTGTTGATAGACAAAACTGCGGACAACAGCAAGACCAGCAGAAAGCTATACTGTTTCATTTGAAATTTTCCAGGAGTAAAACCATTATAAAAATAAAGCAGTTGTCATTTAGCATCAAATGGCCAACTGCTTTCGGGATAGTTATTTTTTTCGATTAACCCTTAATGGCTATTCGTAGTTCTGACCTGAACACTTTTTGGTTTCAGTGTTGTAGTTACCGCAATTAACGTTAGCATCCTGCCAATCAGAAATAATTTTTGCGCTTTCTGGTAAGAAATCCGTCCAAGCATCTCCAGGAACTTCGGCTTCAGTTTGCCAAACAATTTCAAACTGTCCATCTTCTTGAATTTCACCAATTAACACTGGCTTTGTGAAGTGATGGTTTGGTAATACTTCAGCAATCCCACCGGTCAAGTTAGGTACCTTAATACCGTACATAGCGCTTCTGACTTTATCGACGTCGGTAGTTTTCGCTTTTTCGACTGCTTTAGCCCAGGCATTGAATCCAATGTAGGTAGCTTCCATTGGGTCATTGGTAACACGCTTGTCATCTTTAATGAAACCTAACCAGCTTTCAATAAATTCAGCATTCGCATCATCTTCAACGCTCATGAAATAATTCCATGCAGCTAGGTGACCAACAAGTGGAGAAGTATCAAAACCTGACAACTCTTCCTCACCAACAGAGAATGCAACAACTGGAATATCTTCTGCGCTGACGCCTTGGTTGCCAAGTTCTTTATAGAATGGAACATTCGCATCACCATTTACGGTCGATACAACAGCGGTTTTCTTACCGGCAGATCCGAATTTTTTAATTTCAGAAACACGAGTTTGCCAATCGGAATGTCCAAATGGTGTGTAGTTAATAGATATGTCTTCTTTCGCTACACCTTTTGACAAAAGATATGATTCAAGGATTTTATTGGTCGTTCGAGGGTAAACGTAATCGGTTCCTTCAAGAACCCAACGCGTCACGCCTTCATCATTCATTAAGTAATCAACTGCAGGAATCGCTTGTTGATTCGGTGCGGCGCCGGTGTAGAAAACATTTTTAGAACTTTCTTCGCCCTCATACTGCACGGGGTAAAAAAGTAATCCGTTAAGTTCTTCGAAAACCGGCAATACGGATTTTCTTGAAACCGAAGTCCAACATCCAAAAACAACATCTACTTTTTCTTTATCCAATAACTCTTTGGCTTTTTCTGCGAACAGTGGCCAATCAGACGCAGGATCCACGACAACTGCTTCTAATTGTTTTCCTAATAAACCACCTTTTTTATTTTGCTCGTCGATCATCATCAACACGGTATCTTTTAATGTTGTTTCACTGATCGCCATCGTTCCTGAAAGTGAATGGAGTACGCCGACTTTAATAGTTTCTTGCGCTTGTGCGATTGCTGCTGTGAGAGAAAGAGTGGCAACGGCAGCGGTCATAGCCGCACGTTGTACCCAAGTTGATAAATTCTTCTTCATTGTTAGCCCCCATATGGTGAATTTGTTACGACAAATATTGCCGTAGCCAAGGGGATAGCAGATATGGTGCCAATGTTCTTCGCACCGGCTTGAGAAAGCATAAGTTATTGTTTTTTAAAACAATAACAAAGTCAGAATAAAATAAAAGGAGGATAAGTAGATGTTCTTACACAGCTTAACAATATACGCGGTGCATCGAATTGATGCGTTGCGCACCGATTATGTGCGACAAATTTTAGCGGGCGCACCAATCATGTACGAGATGGTATTGCCACTCTTCAAGATACTGACGCAAGTTGATTAATTGTCTGTCAGGAGAAGTAAATCCATCAGGCGACTTCAGCAGTCAACATGCCTTGTTCAGTAATAAAATCAATTATATCTTGCAGGCCCTCGTCGGTTTTTAAATTGCTAAAAACGAAAGGTTTGTCACCACGCATTTTCTTTGCATCCCGATCCATCACCCCCAAATCAGCGCCAACCAGGGGCGCCAGGTCTGTTTTGTTGATGATGAGTAAGTCGGACTTGGTGATTCCAGGACCGCCTTTACGTGGAATTTTATCGCCCGCAGAAACATCGATGACATATAAAGTTAAATCGGAAAGTTCCGGACTGAAAGTGGCGGCAAGATTATCACCGCCGCTTTCAATAAAAATGACGTCAAGGTCCGGGAATCTTTTCTGCAATTCCGCGACCGCAGATAAGTTCATTGATGCATCTTCACGAATAGCGGTATGAGGACAGCCGCCTGTTTCCACCCCAATAATCCGATCTTCATCAAGCGCTTCGTGACGCAATAAAAATTCAGCATCTTCGCGTGTATAAATATCGTTGGTAATTACAGCGATATTAAACAGGTCTTTCATTTCTGCACACAAAGATTTTACTAGAGCGGTTTTTCCTGATCCAACTGGACCGCCAATACCTAAGCGAAGTGGTGGTTTTTTCATTTATTAAATCTCTTTCTCAATATTTTTGTGGATATCTATGAACGGAACAGTCGGGAATATTGTACTTCGTGCTGCATCGATGCAATGGCTAAGCGAGGTAAATTATTTCCAATATCCGCGTCTTCAATATTTTGGCTATCGCCAACAACAGTATTTACTTTCGGCATCAATAGTATCAAAAGCTTTTGCGCATCAGTTTGCCCAAGCGGTACCAACTTTACGGCGGCAGCAACTTGGTTTTCTAACCAGCTCCATAAGAAACCGTGGGCCATACTTGCTGAACTTATTTTCCAATGGTCCGCAGCTAAAGCAAACATGGTAACAAAACAAGGCTGGTCATCTGAAGACCAAGAATCTGCATTAGGAATATTTAATTCCATTAACAGACGATGTAAGGCCTCGCCCATTTGTGTATCTTCTAACAACAGTTCTTTCGATTCGCGGGATGCAATTAGAAACTCATTCCAATCGTTAACTTGTTGATAGTCATTAAGTGCCCATGCTTTTCGAAGTCGCAATAATATCGGTAAATCTAGTTGGCCAATCGCATGGCTCATCACATTACCGATCCAATCACCTGCAGTTTCAAAATCTTTTACCCAACGATTCTCAATTGCCGTTTCCAAACCTTGTGAATATGCGTAAGCCCCCACGGGAAGCGCTGGGCTCACCAGCTGAAATAAATGCAGCAGCGCCTCGGGGTTTTCGCTAGGAAGATCAGGCATTGCTATCTATGAACATGTTCATGTTCACCGTGGTGATGGCTATGAGAGGAATGACTATTTGCAGCTTGATTTTTTTCGCCATGGCCATGATAAGCGCCAGATTCGGGGGAGAAGGGTTTTTCTACACAAACCACCTCTGAACCCAAACCGCGAACCATGTCATCAAGAACGTGGTCGTGTTGGAAGCGCAAAACATTTTTTTCTATCTGCAGCGGGACGTGACGATTACCGAGGTGATAAGCAATACGAGTCAACAAGAGATGATCTTCACAACGTACTTCAGACAAACTTTCCAAAGCCGCGCTAACGCGAACCGTTTCACCGGTTCTTCCGATTAAGATATCTCCATCAGATAAAACATGGCCTCGTTCTAAAAACCAGCCAATTTTTTCGCCGCTATCGGCTAATGCTTGAGCACGGCTTTTTTGCCTTTGTTCAAAATTTAAAGCGATAAATAAATCTGCCGCACTTGCAGCCACGACATCAGACTTTTTGGTAAAGGAAAAACATTCGATCATCAACAATGCTCTCTTAACAAACTATTTATTTCTTATCGACCACATAAATACACTAGTCAAACACACTAGCTTCTATAGTCTTTGGTAACTTCCCCGGCCTGGCTAATCCAGTCTTCATGGGCTTGCTCTCGCCAAGGTTCCCGCAGCGCATCCGCATACCACTCTTGCATAGCAGAAAGCGCCAACATGGTTTCAACATAGGTTTTTGAGATTGCGCTTATCGGTAAGCCATAGGCTTGGATGCGAAATACGACCGGCGCAAAGAATGCATCTACCGCACTAAATTTTTTCCCTGCTAAAAAGGGGCCACCAAATTGCTTAATGCCCTCACTCCATAGACTATTCAGCCTATCCAAATCTTTTTGTAGTGCTTCATTAATTTTCGGCAAGCTTACTCTTTGCCCACAAGTCATAGAACATGTGTTGCGTATTCCTGTAAATCCAGAATGCATTTCCGACGTTGCGCTTCTCCCCCAAGCTCGCGCAGCCTTATCGATTGGCCAAACTTGTTTATACGTCTCTGCTAAATATTCAGTAATAGCCAAGGAATCCCAAAGCACAATATCGCCATCATGCAAACAAGGCACTGTAGCGGTCGGAGAAAAAATTTTAAAATCTTCCTCACCGAAAGGATGCACGATCTCGGCAAACGGAATTTCGAGCTCTTTCATTAACACCCAAGGTCGTAAAGACCAGGACGAATAATTTTTGTTAGCTATATGAAGGGTGTACATAGTTTTTCACTTTTAAAAAAATTCGTTTTTATTTGGCTTAATTTTCAAAAAAGAAAATAGCGTTGCGCCAAAGGCAACACGGCCATGGGCTCACAAACCAATAACTGCCCATCTGCTCTAACCTCGTACGTTTCTGGGTGTACTTCCATTTTTGGTTGATAGGCATTATGGATCATATTGGCTTTTTGAATACTACGGCAGTTTCTCACCGGAACTAGATTGCGTTGCAACGACAGTGTTTTCCCGATGTCATTCTTAATCGCTGCTTGACTGACAAAGTTTACTGAGGTCGCCGTCATCGATTTTCCAAAGCCGCCGAACATATATCGATAATGTACCGGCTGAGGTGTCGGTATGGATGCGTTTGGATCACCCATAGGCGCAGCGGCAATAACGCCACCTTTTAAAATTAGCGAAGGTTTTGCGCCAAAAAATGCCGGTTTCCAAAGCACTAGATCTGCCAACTTACCTTTTTCAATTGAACCGACCTCATGATCAATGCCGTGACTTATCGCCGGATTAATCGTGTATTTCGCGATGTATCTTTTTACGCGAAAATTATCCGACTTATCGTCATCTTCGGGTAAAGCGCCGCGCTGAACTTTCATTTTATGTGCCGTTTGCCAAGTGCGACAAACCACCTCACCAACTCGTCCCATTGCTTGTGAATCTGATGCAATCATTGAAAATGCACCGAGGTCATGAAGAATATCTTCTGCCGCGATAGTTTCTTTTCGAATTCGGGAATCGGCGAAAGCAACGTCTTCTGGAATATTAGGATCAAGGTGATGGCATACCATCAACATATCCAAATGTTCATCGACGGTATTTATCGTGTAAGGCCGCGTTGGATTCGTTGACGATGGCAACACGTTGGATTCACCACAGGCTTTTATAATATCTGGAGCGTGTCCACCACCAGCGCCTTCGGTATGATAAGTGTGAATAGTTCTGCCTTTAAAGGCCGCTAAGGTATCTTCAACAAATCCAGATTCGTTCAACGTGTCGGTATGTATGGCAACTTGCACATCGTACTTTTCCGCGACACTTAAACAATTGTCGATGGAAGCAGGCGTCGTTCCCCAATCTTCATGCAACTTTAACCCCATGGCCCCGGCTTCAATTTGTTCGTTTAGCCCTTCCGGTAAACTTGCATTGCCTTTTCCAAGAAACCCCAGATTCATTGGGAACGATTCTGCGGCTCGCAACATTTGATGAATATGCCATGGCCCTGGTGTACAGGTTGTTGCATTGGTTCCGGTCGCGGGGCCAGTGCCGCCACCTAACATGGTGGTCACACCACTCATGAGCGCTTCTTCTATTTGTTGTGGACAAATAAAATGAATGTGCGCATCTATCCCGCCAGCGGTGAGAATTTGGCCTTCACCCGCAATAATTTCGGTGCCGGGGCCAATTATAAAGTCAACCTTAGATTGAATATCTGGATTCCCAGCTTTACCAACACCGACAATACGACCATTTTTTATTGCCACATCTGCTTTAACGATTCCCCAGTGATCAATAATTAAAGCGTTGGTAATTACCGTATCGGGAGTTTCCGCGCTTGGTCGTTGGCTTTGTCCCATACCATCACGAATAACTTTTCCCCCACCGAATTTAACTTCTTCTCCGTAGGTGGTGAAATCTTTTTCGACGCGTATCCATAGCTCAGTATCGGCCAAGCGCACGCGGTCGCCAACAGTGGGGCCAAACATATCGGCATAGGCTCGACGATCAATTTTGCTCATGAAAAATTCCTTTGCTGATCTTTGTGTTGAGAAATTCTTGGTTGAAAAAAAAGATTATTCTAATAAGTATTTACAAAGCGCCCATCACGTCACCGCGAAAACCATAGACTTTTTTATCGCCTGCTAACTCTACGAGCTCTACTTCACGATCTTGGCCAGGCTCAAACCGAACAGCCGTTCCAGCCGCAATATTCAATCGAAAACCCTTTGTGTCTTCGCGTGTAAATTTTAATGCGGGGTTGGTTTCGAAAAAATGATAGTGGGAACCAACCTGTATCGGACGATCGCCGGAATTCTCAACAAGGACTGTTATTATTTTGCGGCCCGCGTTTAATTCCAATTCGCCAGCTTGGATTTCAAATTCACCTGGAGTCATGACCTTTACCTTATTTTTTTAAAATCAAACCAAATAATTTGTCTAGGAAGTTTATTTAGACAATAGGGTTATGGACAGTAACCAATTTAGTACCGTCTGGAAATGTTGCCTCAACTTGTACTTCATGGATCATTTCCGCTATACCGTCCATCACGTCATCAACGCTGAGTATCGTACGACCATAATCCATCAGTTCGGCAACGGTCTTTCCTTCTCTTGCACCTTCAACCACTTCCGCCGATATTAGCGCAATGGCTTCGGGGTAATTCAATTTTAAACCCTTATTTTTTCGCCTTTCCGCGACTAAGGCAGCAGTAAACAATAATAATTTATCTTTTTCTCTGGGGCTTAGTTCCATAAAAAATACTCTATTTATCTAAGATTTACAGTTTTGTACAACGCTATAATTTATTCGAGTTTAGGTATTCCAAATACGAGGTCGACAGGCTACTCGTCCATTTAGATCTGGGCGTAAACATTTCCACAATAATTCGAACCCGCTTTTTGCTTGTGCTGCGGATTGCCCAAGATAACGCGCCAAAAATAAATTTGGCTTTTGACTGATTCCCCACTCACCTGATAGCTCGAGCTCTGCCAGTGCTTGTCTCCAGTCATCAATTTGCTGCCGGGACGCCGATATCGTCGCATAAAATGTGCCGACAACAACATTACCGCCCAGACCCCAAGGTGATTGCAAACTTTGTTCACCTCCACGCAACTGCATTCTTTCGCGCATTAGCGTTTGGCTATTCTTAGTAACAGTAATTAATTGCGTACAATTTCCATTTTCAAAACGCTCTCCGCTCGCACGCCGTCCGAGACAAAGAATATCCCAACCACAGAGCTTCGCATCTTCTCCCAGGTCGAAATGCGTTTCTAAATTAATTTCCGCGCCTGAAAATATAATTGTTTCTTGGGGAAACCATTCTAAACAACTTCCTTTTGCCAACCTCCCTCTGACTACCTGTCGTTGAGGGCTGCACTGTTCATCGCTGCCATATACTTTGCCTGCAGACGGCGTCGTTAATAGCACTCGGGTTGAATGCTCTGCATTAAATTCAATACTGAGTTTATCTCCCGCTGCAATTCCCCCAGGAGGGTGCAGCAGATAAACATGACAACAATCGTCTTCAGGATAGAAAGGCCGCTGTACCCGCAAAGGTCCCAGGTGCTTTATTCTACTCAAAGTAGTTTTGGTTCCGCGTAATTTAAAACTCAAAGATAGTTCTGCTAGCCAATGCCTCGAAGGCAGGCTTTTCTTATCGTTCGAAGGCATATTTCCATCGGTCGGCTGAACGACGAGAGATTCTGGTTCATGCGTAGAATCATTGATTTTTATAGCTTGGGTCATGTCGTTAGAAAAATAAATGTACTGTGTTATTCAAAATTCGAGCACCAAGATTGGGCGTCCGCCCTTCCTCAAGTCCTTCAGTTAAAAACCGAGGCACGCTTAAACTTGTTCGAGGGTTCACACGTAGAATTCGATGGCTTATGTTTTTACTAGAAATCTGCGTTACACTACCAACAATTTATCAGTAGCACAAAGTCTCAGAGAATTTTATTTTGCAGCCTAAAACTCCCTTAGATAACTTATTAGATCGCGCTGGGCAGCTATTCGGTCAAACCGAATCGAACGCCGAGCTACAGCGCTCAATCAAAATGATTGTCGAATCGATGATATCTAAAATGAATTTAGTGACTCGCGAAGAATTTGATGCTCAAACACAGGTATTGCAAAGAACCCGTGAACGCCTGGAAGCACTAGAAGAGCAGCTTAAAAAATTAGAGCAAGCAGGCAAATCTGAATAAAGCCCTAGTAAGATCTACCGTCATTTATTGCAAACCGAGAAGGGCAACAATTAGTACGGACAAACCTAAACACGGTGAAATGGAATCATCTTATTTAGGTAACTGAAATTAAACACTTAATAGCAAGGATTGCTTATGTCACTCGCGATTGTCTATACCCGTGCCCAGTCAGGAATAGACGCCCCACCTGTTACCGTCGAAGTTCACCTCTCAAATGGACTGCCCAGTTTATCCATCGTAGGCTTGCCAGAAACCGCCGTTAAAGAAAGCAAAGACCGCGTTCGCAGCGCACTGATTAACAGTCATTTTGAATTCCCCGCACGCAGAATCATTATTAATCTCGCACCTGCAGACCTACCAAAAGATGGTGGCCGTTACGATCTCGCAATAGCTTTAGGAATTCTCGCAGCTTCGGATCAAATCCCGTCGGCAGAATTAGAAAAAGCAGAGTTTTTGGGAGAGCTCGCCCTATCAGGTGAATTGAGACGAATTAAAGGTGTTCTTCCCGCATCCATTGCCATTGGCAATGTTGATCGCAGCCTCATAGTGCCAAAACATAATGGCCCCGAAGCGGCGATGTGCAAGCACACCAAAGTCTATTCTGCCAGTTCTCTATTAGAAGTTTGCGCCCATATCCATCAGCGCCAACAATTACCGATAGCCAGCCCCGCGACATCAAAAATCTCTACATCCTACCCTGATCTTGCGGACGTGAAAGGCCAAAACCTCGCGAAGCGAGCACTAGAAATCGCCGCTGCCGGTGGCCACAATATTTTATTTTATGGTCCGCCGGGAACCGGGAAAACGATGCTCGCCAGCCGATTACCCGGTGTCTTGCCACCACTGGATGAAGCGGAAGCACTGGAAGCGGCGGCTGTTAGCTCAGTGGCAAACGGACGCGTACCCGAAAACGCTTCTGTACGGCCTTTTCGGTCACCACACCATACCGCTTCTGCGGTTGCATTAGTTGGTGGCGGAAGCAATCCGAAACCCGGAGAAATTTCATTAGCTCATCATGGCGTCTTATTTTTAGATGAATTACCAGAATTCCAGCGCCAAGTTTTAGAGGTCCTACGCGAGCCTTTAGAGTCTGGGGAAATTTGTATTTCTAGAGCCAATGCGCAGGTCGTGTTTCCCGCAAAGTTTCAACTTGTAGCCGCTATGAACCCCTGTCCCTGTGGTTATTTGGGTTCAGGAGACGGGCGCTGCCATTGTTCCGATCAGCAAATAAAACGCTACCGGCAGAAAATATCCGGGCCATTGATAGATCGCTTCGATCTTCATATTGAAGTTAAGCCTGTCGACACCAAAATTTTTCAAAAACAGAATATGGAAGAAAGCTCTGCTGAAGTTCGAAGCAGAATAATGCTCGCACGGACTCAACAGAAACAACGTCAAAATAAAATCAACTATCAATTAACGAGCAAAGAGCTAGAAACTTATTGCGTACTTAAGAAAGAACAAGAAGAGTTGCTGAAGCAGGCCATGAATAAGCTTGGTCTATCCGCTCGCGCATATCACCGCTGCCTGAAAGTAGCGCGAACCATAGCCGATTTGGCACAATCAAAGGATGTGGATTTCGAGCATCTGACTGAAGCCCTAGGATATCGAAACCTAGATAGAAAAAAATCTTCTACCATTATGACGACTATTTAACTACTTGACTTTGGTTTTTAACAGAAAAATCCAAAGTTTCGCCTTTAAAATTTGAGCGGAGCTACCTCGGAGATTTAACGTACTATTGAAACAATTTAGCGCCTTATCGAACTGTTTATCCAAATAATAAGCTTTGCCTAATGAATTATATTTTCTTTGCATTATGACATTAAAATCCTTCGCAAGCTTTCCACTTATAGAGTTATCGTTGTCGACCATTTCTTCTAGTATTTTTATTTTCGACTCTCTATTTAATAATTTATTTTTAGTCGCATTCGACTGATGAATTCTATAAAAATGGAGCGGTTCATCGATAAAATAATATTCGTAGTCACGGGTTATTCTCATCCATAATTCGTAATCTTCGCCAATTATATAGTTGGGATTAAAATAGCCGGCTTTCTCGAGACATTCCCGTCGAGTCATTGCATTGATCGACATGGGAAATTTTCCTGCAACGTAGTCGTACAGATTAACGCTACCTTGTTTAATTTTTTTTGAATTTTTCTTGAGTGAAATCTTGCCATCATTTTCATCTATAACGATGGTGCCCGTAACAACTACTCCCGCTTTCGGATGGCTTTCAAAACAAGCAACCTGTTTTTCAATTTTGTTACTATCCCACACATCATCTGCATCAAGAAAAGCAATATACTTTCCAGACGACTTCTCGATACCAATGTTGCGAGCGCTCGCCACACCTACATTTTCATTTAAATAAATAGGCGTAATTCGCTTATCTTGATTGGCCCATCGCTCAATGATGGTTTTAGAGACATCTTTAGAACCGTCATCCACAATAATATATTCAATATTGTGATGGGACTGTTGCACAACACTTTCAATGGCGCGACCCAGGTACTTACTACCATTGAAATTTGCGGTAATGACGGTTACAGAGTCCAATTAATCACCAATTGAAGAATTCTATTCATGGGGAAATGAAATGATTGTTGTCGGTTGCATCATTTGTATATGATTACGATTCATATTTCGAGTTTTTACAATCTTTGTTTACAAAAGTGCGTAGTGTAGACTGCTAAGTCCTCAAGCGGCAAGGCAAAACCTAAATTTGTAGATACCTGCATCACAACTAAATATCATGCGATCACGATTTAGATGCCAATTTGGTGCTTGCCTGTTATGCTTGCTTACATAATAATTAACGTTAATTTTTCTTGTGCTCAACACAATAATCCACATTTACCTGTGTAGTTTGCATTTCAATTTACATTCCTAATATTCTTCGTTCGGGAGAAACCGTGAAATATCAAAGGGCTGTCGACCGTCTTTCGCTTATCGAACCATATATTAAGGGTAAGAACGTCTTAGACATCGGTTGCGTTGACGCACGCCCCGGGTCAATCCGCAAATACGATACGACTGGGCTCCATAAATTTGTGAAGAGCCATGCCGAAACTTTGTTAGGCGTTGATATTGAAGCCGAGGGCGTCAAAGAAATGCAGGGTAAAGGCTACAACGTGGTTTGTGCAAATGCAGAAAACATGCGCTTAAATCAAACTTTCGACTGTATTGTCGCAGGAGAGATTATCGAACACGTCAACAATGCTGGTTTGTTTTTGACCGCAATGAGTGAGCATTTAAGTGATGATGGCGTGTTGGTAATCACCACGCCAAACGCCACTTGTATCAGTAATTTTTTTCGCGTTCTAAAACGGAATACGGTGAAAGTACACCCTGATCACACTTGTTGGTATGATCCGATAACAATTACTCAATTAATCCATCGCTTCCCACTTAGAGTAGAAAAGATCATTTTTACCAACAAAGAAAAATGGTATCGAAAGCGTTACTTTTATAAAGTTTTTCGTTACCAGATCCCTAAGTTGATTACGTGGCTTAGACCTTATTTTTCAGGAACTATTGTTGTCATTGTAAAAAAGGCTGTCTGAAGGTTCCAGATTTAGGCGAGTTCGTTTTGCTCCATCGTTAATTGATCCAGCAAACCATCAAAGTTCACTGCGGCTGCCAAATACTCTCCTGTACCTTCTTCGCAACCATTTAATTTGGCAGTCATTAGCTGCCAAGAGTTTTCAATCCCTTCGACAATAATTTTTTTGTCCATAATATTGCCCGCCGCAATTAGCGCAGCCAATACACAATCCCGAGTACCAATATTGATCTGCTCATTTTTTGTCGATTCAAAAATAGGATTTTCGTCGTCAGATGACGTCGGCAATATGTCTTTTATTTCAATACTTAATTGCTTGGCTGGAATGGTTTTTAGTAACTGAAATGATGTTTCTCCGGCGCCAAAGCGCGTTAAATTACAGGAAATATCCAACTTAGATAATTGAGTAAAAAATGTTTGGTACGATTTCGTACTGCTCATCAGTTCCGGCTCAGTAATTGATAACTCAATTTTATTGCTATGTTTGCTGAGCACCAAGAGCTGCTTTTTAATAAATTCAACAAAATTGTTTTCATTCACTTGTCTCGTCGAAACCGGGATCGAAACAGATATATCAGTTAAGTCCTGATCAGCCAGCCTTAATAGATCTGAGCACACTTGCTGAAATGCCCAATTTCCCAACGGTAAAGATAAACCTGTATGCTCGGCGTGCAGCATATATTCTTCTGGCTCCAACCAACCTCTCGCCGGATGATACCAGCGAACCTTTGCTTCAAAACCAGTAATTTTTCTATTCGATAAATTTATTTTAGGCAAATAAAAAACCGTAAATTCTTGATGCTCTAACGCTCGGTTTAGATCCGCTTCCATGAGCGTTTGTTTTCGTGTTTCAACATTCATCGCTTCAGTATAAAAACGAAAACAATTGCCATTGGCTGACTTAGCTTGGTACATCGCAATATCAGCATTTTTTTGCAGCGTTTCTATATCCCTTCCTGCTTCTGGGTACACTGCTATTCCCACACTACATCCGATAACTATTTCATGGCCATCTATAGTATGAGATTGTTGTAAAGTATCGATAATTTTTTGCGCGGTGGTTGCGATAGCGCTTGTTGTTTCAGTATGTTCTAACAACAGAGTAAACTCGTCGCCGCCCATCCGAGCAACTGAGTCACTTTTTCTCATACAGGCAAGCAAGCGTAATGCGCAAGACTGAAGAAGTTGATCGCCGGTCCCATGCCCGAAGGTATCGTTTATTTTTTTAAAACCATCAAGATCTAAATACATCAAGGTAAATGATTGTTGGCCGCGTTCAGCGAGCTGTAGGGCATGCTCCAAACGGTCGCGAAATAAAATACGATTGGGAACGCTGGTTAGGGGATCGAAGTGGGCGAGTTTAGATAATTTTTTTTCTGTTAATTTCCGCTCTATCGCATAACGAATTGTTCTTTCTAATAATTGATTATCAATACGGCCTTTTATTAAGTAGTCCGATGCGCCTACGCTAATCGCTTCTCGATCTACGTCAGCTTCCATTTCATCAGTCATCACCAAAATAGGTACTTCACAACCTTGCGCTCTCGCACTAATTAAAATTTGTTTCGCTGCGCCCTCAGGCGCCCAATGATAATCAAGTAACACAACATCATATTTTGAAGACAAAATCTCGACCCACACATCGGTGGCGCTATCGCAGTTAAATAATCGGTAGTCACGATGGTGTATCTGAGCGAATAGATCACTAATCTCTAGATACTCTTTGCTTTCACCAATGTGGAGAACTTGAATGATTGGCTGCATGTTGTGGGGAGCCCTGGCCTAATTTCAGATATACGCTCGTCAAAAGATTACGATGGCACAATACATTGAACCCGTATCTTATATAAATTGCGTGCTAGACAGTGGTTAATTATTGTCATTCTGCTGGAATTCTAGCATCTATCAGCGAATTTGCTTTTTAAATGACACCAAAATTAGGGTAGATCCGATGACTCAAAAAAAAGAGGTGGCCCACAATTCGATCTAAGTGAGACTTGCCGAATTATCTTGGCTCATTCAACGATTTCTTCAAGTTAATGCGTAGAGCTGGGAGGAGCAAATTGCTACAATGCGCGTCGTTCTTCACCCCCGTTATTTCTTGTAGCCGCACCTTTGACTCAGCTAAACCAACCGCAAAATTCCGCCGTCCACTACGTGGATGGCCCTTGCCTTGTGCTTGCCGGCGCCGGCAGCGGTAAAACCAGTGTTATCACTCACAAAATCGCTTATTTGATCGATAAGTGTAATATTCCCGCCCGTCAAATCGCCGCTGTCACCTTTACTAACAAGGCCGCGAAGGAAATGAAGGAAAGAGCCTCAAACTTAGTTCAAGGCTCAAAAGGTAAAGGGCTTTTGGTCTCCACCTTTCATACGCTGGGATTAAGAATTGTCCAAGCAGAGCATCGCGCACTCGGCTACAAACCTGGCTTCTCAATTTTCGATTCTGAAGACAGCCGAGTGTTGTTGAAAGAAATACTGATTCGCGATAACGAACTCGATAGCGATCACCTCGATCAAATCCAACATCAAATATCGAACTGGAAAAACAATGGCATTTCTCCCGAAGCCGCTTTAAATATTGCTCAGAGCGGCGGAGAGCAAACCATCGCGTTGGTCTTCCAACATTACGTACAAGCGCTCTTGGCCTACAACGCCGTAGACTTTGACGACCTAATTACTATGCCAGCTCAGCTCTTCGAGACCCACCCTGAAATACTAGAGCGTTGGCAATCGAAGATTCGATATCTCTTGGTCGATGAATACCAAGATACCAACCACAGCCAATATCAATTGGTAAAACAGCTGGTAGGCAATCGTGGATGTTTGACTGTCGTTGGTGATGACGATCAATCTATTTACGCGTGGCGTGGTGCAAACCCTGAAAACTTATCGCAGCTGCATAAAGATTTTCCGAGTTTGGAAGTAATTAAGCTCGAACAAAACTACCGCTCAACAACAACGATTCTAAAAGCAGCCAACACCTTAATAAAACAGAATCCTCACGAAATTTTAAAAACACTTTGGAGCCGTTTAGGTTCCGGTGAGCCAATTCGTATTATTCGAAACACCAACGATGATGCAGAAACGGAACGCGTCGCAACAGAAATACTGCATCAGCGTATTGGTAGAGGCGTAAAGTTTCGCGATTTTGCGGTACTGTATCGAGGTAATCATCAAGCGAAGTTACTTGAGCTCAAATTACAACAACACCAAATTCCTTACAATATTAGCGGTGGAACATCGTTTTTCGCACGAACCGAAATCAAAGACATAATGGGATACCTACGATTGTTAGTGAACCCCGATGATGACGGTGCTTTTCGTCGTATTATCAATACACCCCGAAGACAAATCGGCGTATCTACTTTAGAAACGATGGGTCACTACGCGAATGAACGCGGGTTAAGTCTCTGTGCAATTGCTAAAGAGTTTGGCTTGCAACAACTGCTGTCTAAAAAAGCCTTCGAACGTGTCAACAAATTCGTCGATACAATTGAATATACAAGGCAAGCTTGTGAGCAGCACGATCCAATCAAAATACTACACGAACTGATCGATGATATTGATTACTCCGGCTGGCTGCATCAGAACACCAGCAATGCAAAAGTTGCGGAAAAACGCATGGAGAATATTTACTTTTTGATTAGCTCAATAGAAAAGATGCTCGCGAAGAATGAAGAGGATGATTCGGTTACTCTAGAAACCGCCATTAACAAGCTTGTCTTACAGGATATTCTCGACCGCCAGGAAGAAGAAGATCTTACTGATAGGGTACAACTTATGACCTTACATGCCTCGAAGGGTTTAGAGTTTCCCTACGTTTTCGTGATGGGTTTCGAGGAAGATATTTTGCCCCATTCTAATAGTGTATTAGAAGGCAACATCGAAGAAGAGCGACGCCTCGCTTATGTCGGCATCACCCGAGCACAAAAAGCATTAACCTTAACACTTGCCGCAAAGCGGAAACAGTTCGGCGAAATAATAGAAACGACACCTAGCCGCTTTATCGAAGAGCTACCACAAGAAGACTTGGTGAAAGAAGGATTCGGCGGAACATCGATAGAAGCCAACCAAGCTGCGGGAACGGAAACGTTGTCAAATCTTAAAAATCTTTTTGATTGACTGCCTAATATTTTATTTTATAAATAAAAAAGGCCGCTAGAAATAGCGGCCTTTTTTTAACGATCTTCGCGAAAATTAATTCATTCGCCTTTAATCATATAGTCGATTGCTATTTTAATTTCTTCTTCAGAACAATCCATACAAATACCTTTCGCAGGCATTGCACCCATACCGTTCCAAGCGTTATTAAATACTTCGTCCATGCCTTTTTCTAATCGAGGCGCCCATGCTTCGGTATCACCAAGTTTCGGTGCACCACCTACGCCAGTACCATGACAAGAAAAGCATTTCGTTGTATATAACTCTTCACCACTGCGCGCTTCACCAGCAGCGACAACTACTGCACCGCCAGCACAATCGTCACCCGCCATACAAACTTTGCCCACCGCTTTTAGGCGTTCAGCAATGGCTTCTCCACCCTTATCACCCGCAGCCATAGCACCTGCGGCCATGAACATCACTGCGGAAACTGTTGCTACAGATATTGCTACTAAGATTTTTTTTCCAAAGTTCACTATCCAATCCTCATCAAAACCTATCGAATTTATCGCTTCGAGCTAAGCGATGCGCATTATATGCGTAATCCATTCCGAACGAAACCATACCCGATAAACAATTCCCAAAAATAGACCTTAAAAACAACCGTTAAAATCACCCGTTATAACAAGATCAAGTGATTAGTGGCGACAATGCTCACATTGATTATGACCACGGTACGCTAGCAAAACGCGTTGAGATATGAAAAGTTTAGTCTAGATTTGCTGTTTCGTGAATTTTGCGAGACTTATTGGTCTTGCCAGGTGGGCTAGGAAATCGCACTGAGTTTAAGCAGACATCAAATTGGCTTAGACCTCAATGCTATTCGTTCGGAACAATAACCAAAACAACTCGCCGATTCTTTCGTCTTCCCGCATCAGTACTATTATCAGCGATCGGAACGGCCTCACCGTATCCTTTGGCGGTCAATATACTTGGCGCTATGTTGTAATCAGCAATCAAGCGTGATTTAAGAGTGTCAGCGCGGGCTTGAGAGAGTTGAAGATTATAGGATTCCGATCCTACCGAATCGGTATGGCCCTCTATGATACCGCGAACATTTTCGTAGGAATTCAAAAATTCTGCCGCGTCCTTAATATCTTTATCGTATGACGAAACCAATTGCGCAGACCCATTTTGGTACTGAACATCGAGTCGAAAAGAGATGCTGTTATCTGCATTTCTCGTCACTCGCTCGTCTTGAGGTAGCGCAACAACACGCGCTTCTTGACGACGACGGCGCTCCTCACGGATCGCTTTGTCCAACACTTGCTGCCGATCCACTGCGATATCCGGCACAGAAATTAATGAGCAATGATTAGATAAACCATCGATTGATTGATCTAGATCCAAGTACTGAATTGCGTCATTCTGCAAACCGAGTACGTTAAACGCTTCAATTAGGCGTCCGCTCGCGGCAAGTGTTCTAAATTGTGCAATTTGCAAATCAATATCCGCGTTAACATAAGCGCGACGTACATCAAAATATTCATTTTCAGTATCAAGTAAATCGAGTAACGTTCGCTGGCCGATATCAAATTGATTACGATACGTAACGCGAACTTTTTCTGTAGCGATTTGATTGCGATCGAGCAACTCTCTTTGCTTGCGCAAGCTATTAATATCATTAAAAGCAATTGAAACTAATTGCGTAACGTTACGACATTCATTGTCTTTTAATTCTCTCGCATTATTCACGCGCTCGTAAAATTGGCGCTTAGTCGCAGAATCACTACCACCGCGAAAAAGGTTGTAGCTCACAACGACTTCAACAGCGGATTCATCATAGGCTCCGGTAACCAGGCTATTATTGTCATCCGCCTTATCAAAGCGCGCACGCAAGTCAACAGTGGGGTATAAAGGAGAATTTTTAGTTTTTAATTCTGCCTTTGCCGCCTCTAGTGAGTAAGCCGCTGCGAATAATCGAGGATTATTTTCGTAAGCATTCGATAGCGCTAAATAGCGTGTCGTTGGAATCAAGCTCGCTGGAATCGTAGGTACAGTTAAATTTTCGGATGGAAAAACGCCGACAATCCTACGAAAACGCACAGAGACATCGTGAAGGTTGGTCGTTTCCGTTAACAGGTTTGATTCAGCTAGGGCTAATCGCGCTTCGGCTTGCTCAAAATCAACGCGTCTACTTATTCCGGCTTGCGCTCGACTTTGAATATCATCGTATATCAAACGATGTTGAACATAATTTTCTTCCGCGAGTTCTACCAAGCGACGAAAACGCAACACATCTAAATAAGCTACCGCAGCATCAAGTGCGATACCTTCCGAAGTATCACGCAATAAAAAATAACTGGCTAATTTTGATTTATCAAGCTGATTGACAAGATTTCGCGTTTCAAAACCACGAAACAAATTTTGCGTAACCGATAATCGACCTGTCGTTGCATTGTAATCGTCGCCGCCAAATTGCGGTGCATCGGAATCGATTCGTCCGCTCTGCGCTGTAAAGTCTACTGAAGGATAGTAGCGGCCTTTTGCCACTCGTTGCTCAGCACGCGAAGACTCAAAGGTGTACCAGCTTGCTTTAACCTCTGGGTTGTTTGTTATGCTTTCAACAATCGCTTTCTCTATCGTGTTGATCTCTTGCGCAACAAGATTTTGTGTCACACCACCGAGCCCAAGACTTAATGCAGCTAATACCAGGATTTTGGGTCCGCTAGGGCTTAACAAACCTCGTTTTCGAGGCCGCAATTCCTGGCTGCTATTAAAGGTTTCAAATTTCACCTTTTGTAAACTCCTTATTTAGTCACCTGGTTGAAAACGTCGACCGGATCACACTCACAGACGGTTTTTTGGCACCAGCTATTGCAGAGCATTATAACTGCAATGCTGAATAAAACAGGGAGCCTGGTCGAACAACTTCGCCCACTCGTCGACTAGGTAGCATATTTTGTGTAACAAATTCTCAATTTACACTTATTTGTCAACGACTTAGCACTCCTGAACGAGAGCAGCTACGCTTAAAGGAGTGAGCATTTATTCGCCCCAGACGGGAATCGCTGGATTTATCTAAAAATCGCTGTGGTGACACGCTCAAGCCTCCGAATAACCAGGGTTCTTTGTGGTATTGCTCTATTTGTGAATACGCGCCGATCTTATAAATTTTCAGTGGTCTCGATCATCGGCTTACTCGCCTTGTCGACCATTGCAGATACAAGCTTTCAGCTACTGGTCGATCTCGCGCGCGATCGTTATGGCCTTGCTGCCGCTGAGCGAGTCGATGCTTGGCGAACACTGATTGACGAACTAAAAGATAAAAATACTGAACAGCAATTGCGAGCAACAAATGATTTTATTAATAAAAACGTTCGTTTTATGGATGACAAAGATATTTGGAATTTGTCAGATTATTGGGCGACCCCCCTTGAGACATTAGGCCGCATGCAAGGCGATTGTGAGGACTTCACAATCGCAAAATATTACACTTTAAAATCCTTAGGTGTCCCCATCGAAAAATTGCGTATGACTTATGTACAAGCACAGATCGGTGGCGTGCATAGTAAGTTGTTTCAGGCTCACATGGTACTGGCCTACTATGCAGAACCAGCTGCAGATCCAATAATTCTCGATAATTTAATTGATGATCTCAGACCTGGTTCGCGTCGAGCTGACTTAGTACCTGTATTTAGTTTTAATGATGAAGGGCTCTGGGTGAGTGGTTCGAGCGAAAAAGTTTCTGAACCAGAAGCGCGCCTATCGACACTCAGAGACTTATTAGCACGTATGCGCGCCGAAGGATTTATACAATGACCGAGTTTCGCGCAACGACGAAGTTTTACAATGATAGTTTTAATCGATTGAGGTTTAACCATGTCGCTTTTTAAACAGCTATGGGTCGCCATCCTTTTACTGATTGTTTTCGCAATAGGGGGCAGCGTTATTGTCAGTGCGCTAACCGCAAAAAATTACTTAAACGATCAGCTTTATCAAAAAAATATTGATAGCGCCAACGCATTAGCGCTCATAGTTGGCGGTGCAAATTACGAACCTGTAACCGCAGAACTACAGATTGCTTCTCAGTTTGATTCCGGTTTTTATCAGTCAATCCGTTTACGCGATCTCGAAAAAAATATTATTGTTGAACGCAGTGAAACTGTAAATACACCAGGTGTACCGAGTTGGTTTGTAAACTTAATCCCCATTGATCCTGAACCAGGCAATGCCCGAGTGACCAAAGGATGGCAACAAATCGGTGACATCGAAGTAATGAGCCATACAAAATTTGCCTATTCAGCCCTATGGCGTAATGGAATCCAACTCGCAAGTTATTTTGTTATTGCCGGACTTCTATGTGGATTTATCGGCACCGTACTTATTCAAAAACTTATCCGGCCGCTCAACAATGTTGTTGAGCAAGCTCAGGCCATTGGCGACCGACGCTTTATCACCATTGCGGAACCCAAAACCTTGGAGTTTAAATTTTTGGTTCAGTCGATGAATAAGCTGTCCCTGAGAATTAAACAACTCTTAGAATCGGAGACCAGCAAACTAGCCAGTGTAAAGTCGGAATCTTCAACCGATTCCGTGACGCAATTATTATCTGCGGATTATTTTCATAATTCTGTCAATGCAACCTTAAATCGAGATGATGCTTCGGCTTCTGGGATATTAATAATATTTCGCATTCTTGATTTAAATATTCTTAATGATCAATATGGCCGAGAGAATACTGACAATCTACTCCTTAGTGTCGCGAAGAAAATTCATCAATTTCAAAGCGAGTTCGACGATTCAATTTCTGGAAAATTAAACGGCTCAGATTTCGGTTTGTTATTGCCAGACAAATATGATCTAGATGAAATAGCTAGCTTATTACATATCCGCCTGGTAAACGCTGCGCGTGCTTTGGAAGAATTTGAGAGTATTATCATTCACGGCAGTGCCAGCAAGTATTTTCCAGGTGAAAAAGCGAAAACGGTAATCGCTCGTGTCGATCTAAGCCTCTCTTCAATCCAGCAAAGAAGCTCATCAATATTAGAAACCATTAGCGCAGATCAAGATAAATCTCTGCCTAACGACAGAGATTCTTGGCTCAGCCTATTCGACGAGGCGATCGATTCAGAAAGTTTTGAACTTGCTTCATTCCCTGTTAATAATCGTCAGGGCAACACGATTCATAATGAAGCTCCCTTAAGACTAAAAACCAAAGAAGGGAAATTATTAGCGGCGGGTCAGTTTATGAATTGGGCTACGCGTCTGCATAAAATTACGCAAATAGACACGATAGCGATTCGACGCGCCTTAGTTTTACTCTCAAATTCAAAGCAAAATATTGGAATTAATATTTCCAGCCAGTTGTTAACTAGCGAAAAAGCGATGGATTCTGTGATTGCGCTGATTACAAACCACTCCTCGCCACTCGACAGATTATGGTTGGAAGTTCCTGAACGGGGAGTGTATTCCAACTTAGCTGCATTTCGAAAATTGTGTAGCGCGCTAAAAATCAAAGGCTGTAAATTAGGGATCGAACACGCGGGACATAAAATAGAAAAACTCGGCGAGCTCCATGATCTTGGCTTAGATTATTTAAAAATTGATAGTGCATTTGTTTCCAATATTGATAGCAATACCGGTAATCAAATATTTTTGCGGGGGCTATGCTCGATATCGAATACGATGGGTGTCAAAGTGATCGCAGAAGGCGTGCGCACAAAAGCCGAGAATGATTGTTTATTTGAGTTAGGTTTTGAGGGGGTTACAGGGCCGGGAGTTAAATAAAAATTGCCGTAACAGATAGGGGTTTTTCAATTCGAAAATTAGATCAAACCATAGTCGTCATCGATGAGATCAATTTTTTTACCTATTCCTGCTCGAATCTGTTGTCGTGCTAGCATTTTAGCTTGAGCTTCTGGAGGTAGGTCAGTAAAACAAACAACATTTTTGTGAACCAACAACTCAATTAGATCTTCTACGACTCGAATAAAATCTAAGTCCGCTTTTCGAAGTACACTCTCATTCCCGCCAAACTGCACCACAAAAGCTTGCAATTCTGGATCTTCAGAATCCAACTGCTCACCGAAGCCCTGCATGTTAATTTGGCTAATTGCGCTTATTTTTCCGCTATCGTCACGGCTAATGTAGGGCACGATACTGCTCCCAAACTCGTAATATTTCCTCTGCGCTTAAATCTATAGTTAGCGCGCCTTAATAAAAGCCTAGCAGGCAAATTATCGGCTTGTGAGTTTTTTACGGCATGAGACTCGCTTTCTTTAGTCTCATTCTAATCTGGAAATAATGAACTGGAACAGAGACCGACATGAGCAGGGGAAAACCAGCCCGAAACACTCCAACTTAGAGTATTTCGGGTCTCAATCATGGCCTAGTCAGTGATTAACTTACCATTAGTTATTAGGTCTTGAATCAGGGCCGCTTGATCCGCGAAGCCATTTAGTAAATCGACATTCTCGATCACAATTGTCTGATCCTCTGCGCCACTGTCATAGCCGCCGCTGAAGCCTCCATCAGAGCTGATATGAACAACGGTATCTGAGCCTTGAGTTTCAAAATACATGAAATCTGACAAGGTCCCTGTGGTTTCACCGACCAGTAGATCTCGCAGGTCTAGCGCATCCCCGCCACCGCTAGTCGCAGTAACATTGAAGTCACTAATTGTATCCACATTCGGTGTACCGGCAGCTCCACCGTCCGCAAAAGACCATTTAAAGACATCTACTCCTAGGCCACCTAAGAGAACATCATCACCGGTCCCGCCAACGATAAGGTCATCGCCATCGCCACCATCGACCTGATCATTGCCCGCGCCTCCAAATAGTGCATCATCGCCATCGCCGCCTTCGATTCTGTCATCTCCGGCACCACCAAAGACTTGATCATCACCATCACCACCTAGGGCAATATCGTCGCCGGCACCGCCGTCAAGCAAATCATCACCAGCATCACCGGCTAAGTGGTCGCTACCAACTCCGCCTTGTAAATCATCAGCATCGTCACCGCCGCTGAGGTAATCATCACCCGTTCCGCCAACGAGCAGATCAAGGCCCGCGCCACCAGAAATATTATCGTGGCCTGCACCGCCCGCAAGGATGTCATCGCCATCATCGCCTACGATAGCATCGTTACTCGCACCACCAGCGATGTTATCGGCACCGGTCGTACCGAAGATTTCGTTATCAATAGAGTAAATTGCCAATTGCGCCGTGTCAGTTTGGCCATCAGTATCTGTAAGAGTGTAGTCCACAACGACCGGAGCCGTACCAGCAGGCGATGATACGGGAGCCTGTGTGTAAGTAACTGCTAACAACCCAACATTTGTTGCTGTGCCGTTGTTACCGGCAGCAGCATTCGGCCCAGTGATAACAACTTGTCCAACATTCTCATACGCGCTGAGATCAATCGTACCGCTGTCAATAATTAGACCCGTTACTAAGGCACCACCACTTACATCATAAACATCGATTTGTACTGCCTCACCATTTGAATAACTTCCAATTGTCAGGCTGACATCGTTGACGCCGTTAGTCATCGCAACGGTATCAAAATTGATTTCCATCACTTCGCCTTCGGAGATTCGATCGCCGTCGCCAAATGAAGGGCCGCCAACAATAATCGCTCCGTTGGTGTCGAAGCCCACTGAGGAAGCAGGCGTCGTTAAGGTGAAGTCTCCTGCAGCAACATTTCCAGCTGAGGTCGTGTTAATAGTAACCGGGCTAGGATCGACTACGGTCGTATCTGGGTTGTAGTTGTAGTAACCATTGCTTCGGAATATTAACTGGGTATCGTCGCTCGAATCAGTGATAACTGCCTGATTAATTTGGTTACCATCTAAGTCTGTATCGACGCTATAGACCCAAGATAGTGTGCCACTGGACCCTGAAGCAGGGTCTGGAGAAACCGTAACAACGTTAGCGTCGTAAGCAACGTTACTTAATTGAGCATCAAACCCACCACCTGAGTATGAAATATCAACTGATCCGACTCCGGTATATGCAGATAAATCAACGCTCTCAAAATTTCCTGTGTTTTGCGCCGAAACAACTTCGGTCCCGAGTAGACCACCAGCTAGATCATAAATACGTATTGTTAATTGATCTGCGTTGTTGCTTTGGAAGTCGTTGATTCCTAGAACGAGATTATCAACACCCGCCGTCAAAGTGGTTTGATCAAAGGTAATTGTCAGTGGTGTACCGCCATCGTTATCATCAATAGTGCTTCCTGCACGCCCACCACTAACACCTGCTCCATTTCCATTAAAACCAACACCTGAGGCGCTGCTCAATGAAAAATCGAGTGAACTAAAATCGGTGCCGTTGTTTATTGCAGCGTCTGCAGAAATAGTTGTTGGCGTTAATACTGTTGAAATATCTAAATCAATAATCGTATTACGATAAGTAATTTCCGTCACAACAGCATTATCAACAATTTTATCAATGCCACCGCCCTGGTTGGCAAAAGGTGTAAAACCAGTTCCAAACTGAGGGCCGCCATCGGTGCCTAAGCCATTAATAACATTGCCTTCCAATTCACCGATCGCTTGATAGGAATCAAGATCGTCGCGAGCATCAGGTTTGTCATCGACAATATTAATTGTTGCCATTGCCGATGCAGTATCTCCATCGCCATCAAGAACGGTGTAATTAAAGTCAAACGTTTCAGGCGCGGTGCCATTCGGTGCGCTAAACAAATAAGTACCATCTGAGAAATCAAATGTGAAAGTTCCAAAATTAAAACCGTCACCAGGTGCAGAGCTGCTCAACGTTAATTGCGAACCGTTAATACTACCGATGCCACCAGGTGCTGTAATGGTAGTTCCATCAAAGGTGAATGTTTCTGTGCCGGAGTCTAAATCCAAAATGATCGATTGAACAAAACCGTCATCAGCGCCAAATAAAATATTCGGTATCGATCCGTTGAAAGTAATGTTGCCACCGAAGGCGGTTGGGACCGTACTTAATAACTCGGACTCTAACAATGCGACATTAGAAACGATTAATGCAGGATCAACATTGCCACTGCCAAGTGAATCGATATTATGAATGTAATCAAGATCCGATAGATCACTAGGTAATCCGGTACCAATTCCAACTGAATACGAATCGATGGAGTTGTTATTTACGAAACTGTTAAAGCCATTTCCAATTGGCGAACCGTCAGCAGTAATTGTTCCGTCAGACAAAAAGTAAGAAATATTCTGCACATTATCTGCAGGATTCTGCGCACCTAAATCCGCAGCAAAAACATCATCAATCAAATCAAGTGCGTCAACATAGCTTGTAGAGTCAGTTAAATTTCCGGTACCAACATCATTCGAATAACTGGTTTGCGTATTATCAGTAACGCCATTAATTGCCGCCTGTGCGGCACTAAAGGTTGTATAGGTTCCTAACTCATGAGCGCCATTCGCAAATAGAAGAACGGTTAAACTCACTTGTGTAGACTGATTGAAATATTCATTCGCTAGAGCCACCAATGATTGTTTAGCAAGATCTAATCGACTTTGACCAGTGGCACCGACCTGTGCATTCATACTAGTTGAAACATCAAGGGTGAAAACAAGATTGAAAATCTTCTCTTCAGACTCAGGGATGTCTTCAACAAGGTTGTTAGCAATAGGCTGATCGTCGACAACGGTGATCGTCAGATCATCTGAAAAAGTTGTGCCATTGGTGAAGTTGTAGGTAAACGTTTCGGTAACATCATTACCGCTACCGTCCGCAACTTCTAGTTGATAATCATAATCGCCAATGTTGCGACCTGGTGTTGAATTGTCTGCATAAACTGTTAACAAACCTAGCGGTGTATCAACCGTTATCACGCCACCAACTGCAGTAAAATTACTCGCACCAAAATCGACGCTATCAATGGCGGTAGTTCCTATTGCATCGTTAGTTAATAAATTTCCACTAACGATTGCAGGGCCCGATTGAGTGCCATCGGTTAGTCCACTTTCGTAGACTGTACTGAAATCCGGATTCGTTGTACCAACATCAATTGTTGTTGTACCAATCGTAACAGCAGTGCCATCGTCGACGGTATAAGTTAACGTTTCCGTTCCTTGCACTGCGTTAGCATCGAACACAAGCGAGGTTAATTCTGCGATTGTTAGTTGCTGTCCATTAGTAACTGGCGTTACACCATCAGCCATCATCACCGTACCAATCGTTGTAGGGATTCCAGTAACAGTGATTATTAATGTCGCATCATCATTATCAAAATCTGTCGGTGCGATAATTCCTAATGGATTATCATTGGTTGTTTCCGCCGTAAATACATCGTTATCTGTTACTACAGGCGCGTCATTTACTGCAACAACTGTTATCGATCCGCTATCGCTATCGAAAACATTATTAAATTGCTGGTCATAAGCAGTGACATTTATGGTTCGCGCTGCAGTGCTTGGATTTTCAGAAGTGTTCTCGTAGGTCAAAGTATTCAGAACAGCTAAATACTCATTAATGTCTACGCCACCGGTTAGCGTTAATGTCCAGGTATTGCCAACCGCGTTTATGCTCGCGTTTACTGATGTACCTGATGTTAAAAAGTCCAATACATCTTGCGATCCAATGTAACCATTTATCTCGACAACTACCGACGATAATGTTGTGCTGTCAGCGTCAGTTAACGAAGTGCCCGCCAATAGCGAAATAGGCGTTCCGTTTTCAGTGAAAGATGAATCAGGTACCCCGGCGACAATTGGTGGTGTAACCACAGCTGCCGTTACTTCAACAGTCACTGTTGCCGTGCTCATTTCACCATCATCGTCAATTAAGGTGTAGGTAAATGAATCCGTTCCGCTAAAGCCGCCAAGCGGTGTGTAGGTAAATGTACCATCACCATTATTAACAACGGTCCCGCCACCAACACTTGTAGCATCGAAAGAATTAATTACGGCGTTGTCAACTAACTGATCATTCGCAAGAACATTACCAGTGACCAGCACAGTATCGGGTTGAGTAATGAATGAGTCGTCAGTCGCAACCGGCGCACCATTGTTTGCGCCAATTGTTCCGATCGCTTGAATTCCACCACTGATGGTATGCGCCGAAGACGGGAAGTTAACGGGCTGATCGAAGCCAGTTAAATTAAGATTAAATGTTTCATCTCCTTCGAAATTATTAGTATCGCTGTTAATCACAACATCGATGGTAACGAAACTTTGCCCCGCCGTGATTGTTCCGACACTGGTTTGCGCAACATAATCTGAACCAGCTAACGCGCTTATGTCAGAAGTACTGAAATTGAAGTTTAAATCGCTACCCAGTATTTCATCAACGCTTACGGTAAATGTCAGCGTCGTTGTACCTGACGTAGGTTCTTGAATAGAAACATCCGTAACGCTAACCGTCGGCAACGTAGTAATCGCAATTGTTGTTGATGCAACGTTACTAACATTTGTACCGTCGCTAACAGTTACATCAACCGTGCGAGATGAAGTTGAGGAGGAACCATCGTTTGTAAACTGAATTGCTCTGATCGCAGTTTGATAATTTGCTAAGGTCGCGTTACCAGATAAAGTAATTGTGCCGGTCGCCGGATTATATGCGCTAGCTGTAATACCAGATGGTAAAGTCCCAACCGTCAACAAATCTCCCGCTTCAACTGATTGCACGACAATAGTCGCACTATTAATTGTGCCACCATCTACATCGGTAATACTGACATCGACATCTGCAACAAAGGCAGGTGAACCGCCTTCAGTAAATGCAGTTGCGAAATCAGAACCCGCCGCCGTACTGTCGTTGGCATCAAGATCTAAAACGGGTGCATCGTTCACTGCATTCACAGTAATGTTTAAGCGACCCACATCCGTTAAGGTGCCGTCCGTTACTGTGTAATCAACAAAGTCCACGCCGTTGTAATTTAAGGCAGGGGTATAGGTGTAACTGCCATCGGCGGCAATCGTAATAGAACCACCGGCGTTTGTTGCAAACGTACCAGCAACAACAGAGAGTGCATCACCATCAACATCTAAATCGTTTGCATCTAAATCAATTATTGATGTGAACACCGTGTCTTCTGTTGCGGTAATTGCATCGTCGTTCGCGACCGGTGCATCGTTCACTGCATTCACAGTAATGTTTAAGCGACCCACATCGCTTAGCGTTCCGTCGGTAACCGTGTAATCAACAAAGTCCGCGCCGTTGTAATTTAAGGCAGGCGTGTAGGTGTAACTGCCATCACTCGCAATCGTGATTGATCCGCCTGCATTCGTTGCAAAGGTGCCAGCAACAACAGAGAGTGCATCGCCATCAAGGTCGGTGTCGTTTGCATCTAAATCAATGGTTGATGTGAACACCGTGTCTTCTGTTGCGGTAATTGCATCATCTGTCGCAACCGGTGCATCGTTCACAGCAGTGACCGTAATCGTGACC